>CABUSD010000001.1:0-234599 GCA_902494165.1 uncultured Collinsella sp.
GCCGAGACATCGTCGCCGACGTCGGTAATATCGCCCTCACCAGTGGCCAGCGCGCCAATCTCAACACCCTGCTCACTCGGCTGAATCCAGCGCGGGGCGCTCACGACAAAACTGTTTTGTACGCGCAGCAAGCCCAAGGGGTGCGCCGGGGCGGGTTCGCGTTCGCCCGCGGTCATCGACATGCCAAGCGAACGCGGCGTGGAGGTGCCTCCGCCACAGGTCGCGTGCGCGTAGTCGATGGCATAGTTCACCGAGGACCGCACATCCGCCGAACAACCGACGGCGACAAACAGCACCAGCACGGCCTCGGCGCGCTCGGCGGGCATGAGTTCCGCCGCCTGGGACAGGCGATCGAGCGCGTTGCGATAGAGATTCGTGTCCTGGTGGCACTCTTCGAGCGCGCGTACCATCGGTTCACCTGCAGGACCGCACACCATATTGATCACAGCCGTGGAGTCCATGGGATTGCGCTGGCGCAGAGCCAGTTGTGACATAATACGCGCAGCCGAGGTACCGTATTCGGCAAAGTAGCGCTGCTGAAGCGTGCCGACCGGCGCGCGAACGATAAAGCGGGAAACCCAGGAGCGATCGGCGGCTCGGCTCTGCGGGCTGCGGCCGTCGGCGAGCGGACGGGACGAAAGCACCAAGCCGCACAGCTCGATATGGCTCAGATGCGCCGCGCGCTTAAAGATGTCAAACATGGCCCCGCATGGGGTGAGCTCAACTTGAGATGCCATGACCTAAGCCTCCTTGGTCGTAGAAATAGAATCGGACGATACTTCGACAGGTCCGCCAAAAGTACGGGCAGCTGCGGCTCCACCGGCAAGCGGAGTCGCCATCTGGGCTTTTGTGCGTCGCGGTGCCGAAACGGGAAGTTCAAAGGCAAAGCCCATCGCAAGCAAAAAACACGTAAGCGTATAGGTTGCAACCAGAGCGGCAACAAGGCCGCCCATCACGGCGCGTTGGGAAAATACGCTACATGCAGCCACAACCAGCACCGGAACCTCGCAGGCAGAAAGCGCAAGCACACCCTGCAGGAAGCCCGAGCGCCGATCGCGCGCAAGTGCCCCCGCGGCAACGCCGGCTATGCCTGGCAGCGCCAACGCCAGTGCGGCAATAATACCCGGTAGTGACCCAGACCACACGAGCGATCCCAAAGTCGCCGTCACGCGGGCGCCCGACGCCAGCAGCGCGGCCGAAACCACGACCACAGCCCAAACCACGCTGCAAACGACCGCCGCACCGATCATCGCCGTGCGACGAACCGCGCGGCCAGACGCATCCATGGGACACGGCGTGAGCGGCTCGCCGCGGAGCGAACGACCGACATTTTGCGCATAGTGGTCACAAAACGCCGAGAGCGCCGCCTCGACCGCCGCCGGCTCGGGACGATCTTTTTGATGGCTGGACAGACAGGCCATCACCACGTCGAACAGCTGGGCATCGACAAACGCCAGCGCATCGCGTAGCTCTTCGGAATCCGGCTCAAGCCCTAGCTGCTGGGCCTGCTCGGCCGCGGCGAGCGCCACATCGGGCTCACGACGAAGCAGCTGAGTCAAATCACAACCGGGCGCATGGGCACCAATGGGATAGTCGGGCCGCGAGTCCATCTTGAGACGGTAGGGGCTCGCGATGTCGCGCGTCTTTTTGCGCGAACCCGAGGTGCCCGAAGTGCTCGGCGCGGCTTCGTATGGCGCGACGCCGGCAATGAGCTCGTAAACCGTGCTTGCCGCGGCATAGACGTCGATCGCCGGCGACATACGCAAAGCGCGCAGATCGGGAATATCGTCGGTGAGCATCTCGGGCGGGGCATAGGCAACCGTCGCGCGACGCAGCGTGGCATAGCGCTCCGTAAACGACGCCTTGCCGCCGGTACCGGCCACGGCCGACGCAGGCTCGAGCGCCAGCGACGAGCCAAAGTCGATCAGGCACAGGTCAAAGGTGCCCTCGGCAAGCTGCCGGTCAAGCGGCAGACGCGCCGTACGCACCATAATATTAGCGGGCGAGATATCGCGATGGACAAAGCCCTCACCCACCAGGCTCATACGGCAGAGCAGATCGAACAGGTCGCGACCCAGACGCGCCGCCACAAGTGGCGACAGGCGTCCGGCATCGTCCACGGCGAGTCGCGAACGCAAGCGGGCAAGTGTCTCGCCCTCGACCCATTCCATGACAATTGCAGGCACACCGTCGACCTCGCCCCAGCCATAGAGGCGGGGAAAGCCCTTAAGGCCCGAAAGGGCGCGATGGCATTCGTATTCCTCGCGAAACGCCGCCTTGAACTTGGCGACCAGCGCCTCGTGAGCGGCATCGTCGTCAAACTCATCGCGCGTCGGCAAGATAAGCTGCTTGAGTGCCACGGCCTCACCCTGGGCGTTGACGGCACGCGTCACGCGGCCGATGCCGCCACGGCGCATGGTGGCATCGTCGGCAAACAGCATCGTAAAACGACGCAGATAGGCAGGCAGCTCGTCCTGACCGAGCGCAATGGCCGGCTCAAACCCGTCGACACGCGCCAGGCGCAGGCCGACCATGGGATCGCGACCGAGCGATTGTGGTGTGGTGGATGCAAGATCGGTCATCATAGGGCAAGCGCCGCCACGTTATTGTTGAAGTTACCGAGCGCGACGTCATCATCGCCGTAATGGCCGACCCATTGACATAAGTTGGTGTAACAGCCCCACAGATTGGCATACTGCTGATACCACTTTGACCGGGGCGAGAATGTCTGACGACCGAACTCGGCTCGAATGACAAACATCTCCCCGACCAGGCTGTCGCACGGCCTGGGGTCTCCCGTAGAGTTATAGGTCGAGACCACGTCATTGGCACGAGAAACATAGCCGTCGAGCATGTTGTACTTGGTCACAAGCCAACTGTGAATGCTCTCTTCCTCAGCAGCGGAAAGGCCACCGGAGTTTGCATCGTTGTCAGCGTTGCCGCCCGTCGAGCCGCCGTTTCCAGACCCTCCGGTAGAGGAACCCGACCCAGAGCCGCCGCCCGAACTCGATGAATCCGAGCCGGAGCCAGAGGTATCCGAGCTACCGGGTTTTCCGGACTGCTGGGCGTCCTGCTCCTTCTGCTGCTCGACCTTATTCACCGTTGCCGCCACGCTATTGTTGGACAACCGATCGATGATCTTGGTGTTGGTGAGCACGATGGTTTTGCCATTGGCAAGCCTGACTTCGTTGTCCGGGGCCTCGACGCCGTCCGCATCGTCGGTGCCAAACACAATATGCGCGACCACACTTGCCCAAGCATATCCAGTCGTGGTGCCCAGGTCACTTTTGACCTCATGTCCCACGCGCGGTTCGCGTGCGGCATGCGCCTGCATCATGGGCGGCACGGTCATGCCATAGGCAGTAACGCCAGCCATGACCAGCACCAGCGAGCACGATAGCAGTGCGTACGCCCGCGGCGCCAAGCCCAGTCGGCGTCGCATGCGCACCGCGGCGCCGCGCTTTGTCTGAGTGCCACCGGGCCGCATGCGTTCTCCTCCAAGAAAAACACGCCGCTCAGAAGCGGCGCATTCATTCAAATCCATATTTGAGTGTATCAGCGAACCCAAAAGGTTGCGCAACGAATGGGCAAATTAAGGATGCGAGCGGAAGCATCCATGCGATAAGCGGATACGAAGCATCTTTGTTGCACAACAAACCCACAGTCGCACGGGGAAATTATGACTACCCCGTGCGTCGCGAGGAAAACATACGGCAGGAGCAGGCTCGCCACCTAAATCGCGCGACGGGCCTCGATGGCGCGGCCAAGCGTAAGCTCGTCGGCATACTCCAGGTCGCCGCCCACGGGAAGGCCGCTTGCCAGACGCGACACCTCGACGCCCAACGGCTTGATGGTACGGGCCAGGTAGCTCGCCGTGGTCTCGCCCTCGATGTTGGGGTTGGTGGCGATGATGACCTCATGGATATCCTCGTGGCCCAGACGCGCCAGCAGCTCGCGGATGTGCAACTGCTCGGGACCAATCTTGTCCATGGGACTGATCACGCCGCCCAATACGTGGTAGAGACCGTGGTAGCTGCCCGTGCGCTCGATCGCCTGGACGTCGCGCGGCTCGCCCACCACGCAAATGCGAGTGGTATCGCGCATCGGGTCCTGGCAGATGGAGCACTCGTCGGCCGTGGCGTAGTTAAAGCAGCGGCTGCAAAAGTGGACCTCCTGCTTGACCTCCAGGATGGCCTCGGCCAGGCGGCGGGCCTCCTCGGCATCGGCCTCGAGCAGGTAATAGGCGATGCGCTGGGCCGACTTGGGACCAATGCCCGGCAGACGGCCCAGCTCATCGAGCAGTTTTTGCAGGCTGTGATTCGCACTCATATATATGCGTGTCTTAGAACGGCATGCCCGGGATGTTGAGGCCGCCGGTGATGGCGCCCATCTGCTTGTTGGCGAGCTCGTTGACGCCGCGGACGGCCTCGTTGACGGCAGCCATGATCATGTCCTGCAGCATATCGACGTCCTCGGGATCGAGGGCATCGGGATCGATGGTGAGGTTGACGAGCTCCATCTCGCCGTTAACGGTCACCTTGACCATGCCGCCGCCGGCAGAGGCGTCAACGGTCTGGGACTTGAGGTTCTCCTGCGCGGCGGCAAGCTGCTCCTGCATCTTACGGGCCTGCTTCATCATCTGCTGCATGTTCATACCGGCCATGATGGCTCCTTTACGTGCGGCCACGCAACGAGCTGCAAGGGCAGCCGGAGCGCGGCGGGGCTTTCAAACTCAAAAATCGTACCACGGCGCGCGGCCAGCGAGCGGGGCGGTCACGCTACCTCAGTCGATATACATGTCCTGGAGTGCAAGCCGCACCCAAAGATTATGCAAAGTTGAATAATTCGCATCTGCATAATATTGAAAGCTAAATCTTGTAGAGCCGGAATCCGACATTTAATGCGTACCACTAAATGGCTAAATGCCGAGCCACTACTCGAGGTGGCGCTCATGACGGCGGGGTATAATCTGATTGCCATAGATAGCAATTTGGAGGTGCCCCATGAATGCCCCCGACGCGCTCCAAAACATCCGCTCAAAACACCCCGTTGCATATGTGGTTCTCTACCTCTTTGTCGGCTGGGCATTGCTGGTTGTCATCACCCATGCCATAGCCTTTGGAGCAGAACTGCTGATAGCCAGCTCGGACCAGCCCGTCGTCAAATGGGAAGCGACCGATGAGTGCACCGACGGAACCCGAACCATTTACTACAACAGCCCGTCCCTCTACCAAGAGTTCAAGGTCAAGATAAAGGACTCCAAGATTGTCGATGCCGAACCGGGCTCTTTCTTGACAATCGGAGCAACCCTCAACGCCGAGCAAGTCGAGCACACGGACAGCTATGCGGCGTATCGTATCGACCTCAGCATCCTAGACCGACCGTCGCGTACCTGCCTGCTCGAATGCGAGATACGTGGCACCACACTACACATGTCCGAAATACAGATGCGCCCGGACATTGAGCCCTCTTCTTGAGCGGTATACCCGCCCGCACGGTTACTCCACCGGCTTGAAGATGGTGGCCTGGCCAAAGACGTTGCGGATGAGGGCTTTGGCCTCATCCTCGGTCTGCGGGATGCTCGGGGCTGCGCCCTGGTGGCCGAAGGGGCTGCCGGCACCAGGGTTGGACTCCCAGGGAGCTGCAGGAGCGTCCTCCTCTTTGGGGGCAGCTGCAGCGGGCTTGGGCGCGGACGCCGCACCCGGCACGTCGAACGGGGGCAAATCGTCCCCGCCGGCATCGGCAGCAAAGCCGCCGACCATGGCGTCGTCGTAGGGAACCTGCTCGGATTCCCACGGTGCAGCCTGTGCAGACGGCTGAGCCTTGGGAGCGGACGCGCGCTCGGGCGCGCGGGGCGCGGGCTCGGTCGGGAGCTTGCCCGTGGCAGGAGCGCCGGCAGGGTTGTCGAAGCGCAGCCAGGGGGCCTTAGCCAGGTCGGATGACTTGGGCGCAGGCGCGGCAGTGGGCTTGGGCGCGGGGACCGGAGCAGCCGGTTTGGGCGCAGCGGGTTCAGGCGCCGACGGAGTCGGTGCCGCTACCGGTGCCGCTTTTGGCTGCGTCGCGCTGACGCTCGAGGATGCAGGGGCCGCCGAGGACACGGGTTGCAGGTCCGCAGATACCGCAGCCCGTGCAGATGGAGAATGCTCCTCATGTTGAGGAGCCGGCGTGCCACCTCCATCCAGGACGTAGTCGACGGTGCGACGACCGAAGACCGCGCAGACCGTCGGCAGGACTACCGACTGCGTGTCGGCGCGTCCGAGCATCTTGATGGCGAAGGTCGAGCCCGCGGGGAACGAGACCGTGAGCTTGGAGCCGTCGTCGGCCGTGGCGCGGGCGTTGAGCAAAAGCCCTGCATAGGAAGCCTGACGGGCCTTGACGCGCTCGACGACCTCGGCCCATTTGCGCTGGAGCTCACCGGCGTCCTCGACCGCGGGGGTCTCGGCAGCACCGGCGGCGGCAACCTGGGCGGCGTTGTTGGGCCTGGACACCGGCACGGTCGATGCAGCAGGCGCGGGAGCCGGAGCCGCAACGGGTTGGGGGGCAGGCGTTACAGGTTTGGGCGCGGGAGCCGGAGCCGCGAACTTGGGCGCAGGCTGGGCAGCCGGAACAGCAGCGCCGCGGTCCCAAGGCATGCCACCCTGATGCGCGGGCGTAGCAGCAGGGGCGGCGGTCGCCGCAGGAGTAGCAGCTCGGGCACCCGAGATCAGCGTCGGCTGCTGTGTCGTCGCAGGTGCAGCCGC
Source organism: uncultured Collinsella sp. (assembly GCA_902494165.1). GTDB lineage: Bacteria > Actinomycetota > Coriobacteriia > Coriobacteriales > Coriobacteriaceae > Collinsella. The sequence goes on from CABUSD010000001.1 coordinate 6,741, forward strand.
GACAGCCGCAGGCGCACTCGCTCGAGCAGCAGCCACGCTCGCCGGAACGGCGGCGTTGGCAACCATGGCCTCCAAGCGAGCCACGCGCTCGGCCAAAGCCTCAATCGTTAAATCGGCCTCGGGACGCGCCAGGCGGGTACAGGCGATCTCGAGCACCAGGCGCACGTCGCTCGCACCCCTCATCTCCAGCGCGGCATCGTCGAGCACCGTCAGCACACGGGCCAGACGGTCGGCAGGATGCTCGCCAAAGGCAGCGGCCTCGGCTGCAAGCGCCTCGGCCTGCTCGGCGCCTCCCTCAAACAACTCGGCACGGGCACCAGCAACGCAGGCAACATACACGTCGCGCACGTGCGCCACCAGGTCGCGCGTCAGTTCCAGCAGGTCGTTACCTTCCTCGACCTGCGTGCGAATCAGCCCATAGAGATCGGCGACATCACGATCGGCAATGGCGCGGGCAAACTCGCCCAGGATCTGGTCCGAAACTTCGCCCAAAAGCGAGCGGGCATCGTCCGCATGCACGGTGCCGTTGCCGAAGACGCTCAGCTGCTCCAGCGTGGAAAGCGCGTCGCGCATGCCGCCCTTGGCATGGCGCGCCACGATAGCCAGCGCCTCGTCGTCGTAATCGAAGCCCTCCTGCCCGCACACGTATGCCAGGCGGCGCTCGATATCCTCGTTACCGATGCGATGGAAATCGAAGCGCTGGCAGCGCGAGAGGATGGTCTCCAGAATCTTTTGCGGGTCGGTGGTGCACAGCACAAAGATCACGTGCGCCGGCGGCTCCTCGAGCGTCTTGAGCAGCGCGTTAAACGCCGCCGTCGTGAGCATGTGGACCTCGTCGATGATATAGATCTTGTACTTGCCGCGCACCGGGGCAAAGTTGACGGAGTTGATGATCTCCTCGCGCACGTTGTCTACGCCGGTACGGCTTGCGGCATCGAGCTCGTAGACGTCTGGGTGGTTGCCCTCGGCGATGAGCTCGCATTCCTCACAGGTGCCGTCGGGCATGCAGCCGCTCGCACCCTCGGCGCGCGCCGCCTCGGCATTGCGGCAGAGCAGCGCCTTGGCAAGAATGCGCGCCATGGTGGTCTTGCCCGTGCCACGCGGACCGCAAAACAGGTACGCATGGGACAGGCGCCCCTCGGTGATAGCGTGCTCGAGCGTCGAGACGATATGCTGCTGGCCCACCACGGAGTCGAAGGTGAGCGGGCGATACTTTCGGTACAACGATTCCATGGGTGCTCCCCCGGGTATACTGAGTCTTGTTGCCGCGGCGGCCATGCGGTCGCACGGCATACTGCATTCATAATAACCCGTACGGCGAGCCCGCCGCGATAGGAGTCCAAAGAGCATGGCAGACGCAGAGAGCAACCTCGTTCCCTCCGAAGCAGCCGACCAGGTCGAGGTCGCGCTCGAGAAGCAGGCCGCAGCCGACGACGGCATCCTGTACCTCAACGAGTATCAGTACGAAAACGACCTCGTCACCGATTTCGCCCGCTTGGTTGCCTCGCCCAGGCGCCGCGGCTCCCTGTACGTCGCCGCCGCGATTGCCGCGCTCATCGGCATCGGCATGCTGGTGGCCGGCGGCAACTGGATCAAGTTCGGCGTCGTCCTGATCGTATTCGGCGCCTTTTTGGCCTGGTGGAGCAAAAATCTGCACCATACGCTCGCGCGCGACTTTATCGAAGCCGTCGAGGCAGACGAGTCCATGGGCGGCCGCTACCGCCGCGTCGCCGCCAACGAGGACGGCCTGATGGTCTGGGGCAAGAGCGGCAAGTCGCAGTTCTTCCCGTTTGAGAAGCTCGACCACGTACTCGACGGCGAACGCATCTTTGTGGCCATGTTCGCCGACCAGGGCGTGACGATCCCTAAGGACACCTTTGTCCGCGGCGATGCCGAGCAGTTCGGTCCCTTCCTTAAGGCGCGCATCAACAAAAAACTCCGTATCGAGACCAAGAAGAAGAAAATGAAGGCCGAGAAGGCCGCCGCCGAGGCCAAGCAGGGCGACAAGCCCCAGGAGACCAAGCGCAAGCAGAAGAAGAACAAGAAAAAGCGCTAAGGCCAAGCCAGGCAGGCAGCCTCGCATCCCGCTATCCTCCCCATGCACCCGAGCGTGCTACACTAGCAGCATCTATGCCACCGCGAACGGCTCGGCTCCGCGCCCGCCACTCGCAAACGAACTTTAAACGCACGAGGGTTGGCCATGCCGCTTTTCTCGCAACATACCGCCCGGTTCTCGCCGGACGTTCCTTTGGAGGGCACCAGCTCTCGCGAGCTGCTCAAGCGGTACCAGCCGCTCGAGACACTTGCGACCGGCGGTTTTGGCTCCATCGAGATCTGCCGCGACACGCACCTGCGCCGCCGCGTCGCCATTAAACGCATCCCCCTTATCAACGGTGCCGGCATGCCCGCCAGCGACATCATGGATGTCCTGCGCGAGGCGCACACTGCCGCCATGCTTCAACATCCCAATATCGTGCAGGTCATCGACTTTACGCACGACACAGCCTATGCCTACCTGGTTATGGAATATGTCGATGGCATGTCGCTGGCCGAGTTTTTACATCGCGTGGACGGCCACTCACTTACCTTTGACGAGGCCGCAGCCATTGCCGATGCCCTGGGCCAGGCGCTCACCTTCGCCCATAGTAATGGCGTACTCCACCTGGACATTAAGCCCGCCAACGTGCTCATCGACCACTCGGGCAATGTAAAGCTCACCGACTTTGGCATGGCGCGGCTGTCGTCCGCCGGTGGCTTTGGCGGCTCGCGCGGCGGCACCATCGGCTACATGCCGCCCGAGCAGCTCGATATCGAGACCGGCACGGTCGACGAGCGCGCCGATATCTTTGCCCTCGCCTGTGTGATCTACGAGGGCCTGTGCGGCAGCGCTCCCTTTATGGCGGCCACGCCCGCCGACTCGCTCGACCGCATCATCGGCGGCGCCACCTATCCCAGCGAGCTGATACCACACTTTCCCCCGGGAGCCGAGAGCGCGCTCATGAGCGCGCTCTCCCCCATGCCGCAGGACCGCCCCAACAGCATCGAGGCATTTTGCGACCAGCTCCTTGCCGGTCTGGGCAGCGTGCGCGAGGGCCGTCGCAGCCTGGAGCAAATGGTTGGCGAGCTTTCGGATGACGAGCAGGAGCTCGACGGTATCGAGCCGTCGCACTACGAGGACGACGCCATCGAGGTCGACCCCGCGCTCGGCTGGGCGGGCACGCGCTGGAGCCATGCGCGCGACTACACCATGCGCATTATCTCGACGCTAACGTGCGGCACCTTTAGCTTTTTGCTGATGCAAACGGCCGGGGTCGCGGCGCTTCCCGGCCTGGTCATTGCGGCTATCGCAATCGGAGCGGCGGCTGGCCTGGCCCCCCAGATTGGCTCGGCCATCTCGGCTGTGGGCTTTTTGGTGCTCATGGCCAACGCCACCATGCAGGCGCAGGGCATCCTGTCGATGTTGCCCGTCGCGGTGATCTTTGCCGCCGCCATGTCCGGTTGGTGGATCGCCTGGGGTCGCACCGAGGCTGCCGCGAGCGCCGCACTCACCTGTGCACTCGCGCTTGGCTGTCTGACCGGCAATACCTTCCTGGCAGCTGGGGTCGCCGCCGGCGTCGCGTCATTTTGGCTCGGCCCGGCAAGCGCCGCCGCGGCAACGGGCATGGGCGCGCTTTTTGCCCGTCTGGCCACGGTCGCGCTTTCAGCCGGAGGCGTGCTGGGGCTCGGTAACGTTGCCGCAGCGCTGGGAGATCCGCTCCTTTGGACTGCCTTTGGGCTGATCGCGGCAACTGCCGCAGCATCATCCGCGCTGCTCAATGCCCATGCCAAGCGTGCCGACCAGGGCTCAAACCTTGCCGCAATCGCCGCCATCGCTGTCACCGGCATCGGCTGCGCAGCGGCGTCCTGTCTTGCACACCATATGGAAATTGCCAGCCTTGCAGCCGCGGTCGTCGCCAAGGCGGCGGTTGCGGGAACCCTATCCTCTATAATCGTTGGGATATGCCTATATTTGCTCGGATACCAAAGAACCTATACGGAGAGTGATCTTTCGTGAACTTCCTGAACATCTTCGAGGACCACGTGGCCGGCATCTTCGGTGCCACCCGTGCCCCGTTCTCCTTTAAGAAGCTTGCTAAGCAGGCCGCTCGCGACATGGAGGATCAGACTCTGGTGATTAACGGCGTCAACACGGCGCCGGCACTCTATACCATCCTTATCGCCGCCGACGACGATCCCATGCTCGCCCCGTTCTACCCCGAGCTTTCGCGCGAGGTCCGCGAGTTCGTGAAGGCGCAGGCCGAAAAGCGCCGCTATGTCTTTGTCGGCGAGCCCCTCGTGCGCTTTATGATCGATCCGCAGCTGCGCGCCGGCAAGTTCTCGGTCTTTGCCGAGAACGTCGATGCCCCCACGCTCGGCCGCCTGTACGAAGAAGAGCGCGCCTATCAAAACGGCCTGGGCCAGAACAACTCCGCGGCAAGCCGTGCCGCCAGCGCCCCGCGCGCCGGCCAGCAGCAGTTTGCTGCCCCGCAGCAGCAGCGCCCCGCCGCCATGCCCCAGCAGCAGCCGACGCCTCGCGCCGCCGCTCCCGACCCGCTTGCCGTGGCAGACCCCTTCGCGCCTAGCGTCCCCGACCCCGCCGCCGCACCCATCCCGGTGCCGCAGACCGTCTCGCGCGACTCGCTTGCCGGCATGGGCGGAGCCGCCGCGACCGGTGCCGCCGTGGGCCTAGGCGCCGCAGCCGGCATCGCCTCCAACATGGCGAGCACTCGCGCCCCGCAGCGCCCGCTCGCCCAGCTCGTCGACGTCGTGAGCGGCGAGAGCCATAGCATCACCTCCGCACAGGTGACCATCGGTCGCGAGCGCTCAGTTTCCGACATTGCCCTGCGCGACCCCAACGTGTCGCGCCGCCACGCCCAGCTCACCTTTACGGGCTCGGATTGGTCGATCGAGGACCTCAATTCCACCAACGGCACGCTCGTCAACAACCGCCGCATTACGCGCTGCCCGCTGCGCAACGGCGATCTGCTGACGTTTGGCCTGAGCACCTTTGAATTTAGGGGATAGTCGCTTATGAACATCGATATCGTCCTTTTTGCAGGCCGCATCGTCCTGGTCGCCCTGCTCTATATCTTCCTGTTCGCCGTCATGAAGACCGGCGTGGGACTTGTGCGCGGGCAGCGCCGCGACTCGGCTATCTGGACGATTGATGTGGACAAGGGTCCGCGCGGTATCCGCGGCATCCACGTAGACATGCTCGGCCCCGTCATCGTCGGTCGCTCGCCATCTTCGGACATCTGCATCAATGAACCGTTCGTCTCGGCCTCGCATGCGCGCTTTTCGCTGCAGGGCCCGGCGCTCATCATCGAGGACCTCAACTCGCTTAACGGCACGCTCGTCAACGGCCGCCAGCTCGTGGAGCCCGCGACGCTGCGCGAGGGCGACGAAGTCCAGATTGGCGATGTGGTCATGAAGGTGAACCGTCGATGATCGACGAGGAGAACAAGTCCGCAACTATGACCGAGGCACCGGCTGCCGCCACAGCTGCGCCGGCCCACGCCGCTCCGGCGGGCTCCGCACCCGTGGAACCCGAGGACACTGTGTTCTCCCTGCCTCTTTCGCATGTAACGCATGATATTTCGGATCTCGCCGATAACGAGGACGAAGAGGATGCCGTAGCGGCGCCCATCGGCGCACATGCTGCGGAACAGCCCACAGCGCCCGAAGCAACCCCGGTGCCGGCTCACTTTGCAGAGCCCGTCGCCGCGGCAATCAACGAGAGCGCTGCGGTGTTTGCGGCACCCGAGCCCGCCGCGCCGGCGTTTCCCATAGCCCCGGTATCCGAGGTTGCGCCCGCGTCTGCGCCGGCGCCCGAGGCGGGGACATCCCCCGAGGCGGGGACATCCCCCGAGGACGGCCCTGCACCCAAGACCCCGCAGCCTGCGCCCGCAAGCGAGTCCGATGCCGTGGCCGAGCCCGCCGCCCAGTCGCAAAACACGCCCGCGCCGTCGCACTTTGCGACGCCCGAGCCTATAGACGTCAGCCCGCAAGATGACGAGTCGACCGCCCGCGTGTCCGAGGAGCCCGACTCCCCGGACACCGGCGATTCCGAATCAAACGCCGAGACCGACACCGTCTCTCCCGGTGACACTGCCGAGATCGACGTTGCCGCCGTTGAGGCCAAGCTCAAAGACCCCGGCTCGACCATGAGCTTTGAACCCCTAACCGAGGAGCGCATCGAGACCGACTCGACCTATGATGCCGGCACCACCACGCAACTCATGTGGGGCGCCCGCTCCGACGTTGGCTGCGTGCGCCCGCACAATGAGGATTCCTACCTGGTGCAGTCGCCGCTCTTTTGCGTATGCGACGGCATGGGTGGTCACGCTGCCGGCGAGGTGGCCTCTTCTATCGCTGTCGAGACCATCGCCAAGACAGCTCCTCAGTCTGCCGACGCCGCACGCCTGGCGGCAGCCGTCGAGGCCGCCAACGCCGCCGTAATCGAGGCTGCCTTGAATGGCCTGGGCAAGCCCGGCATGGGCTGCACAGCCACTTGCGCCTATATCGAAAACGACACGCTCGCCATCGCCCACGTGGGTGACTCTCGCGCCTACCTGCTCCACGAGGGCACGCTCATCCGCGTGACCCGCGACCACTCCTACGTGGAGGAGCTCGTGGACGCCGGCGAGATCACGGCAGACGAGGCTCGCGTCCACCCCAACCGTTCGGTCATCACCCGCGCGTTGGGCTCGGACCCCGCTATGTATGCCGACCACTTCACTCTGCATATCGAGGAAGGCGACCGTCTGATCCTGTGCTCCGACGGCCTTTCGAGCATGATTCCCGATAGCGATATCGAGAACATCGCCACGCAGTCCTCAACCGCGCAAATCTGCGTCGACAACCTAGTGGACGCGGCGCTTGCCGCCGGCGGCCACGACAACGTGACCGTAGTAGTCGTTGACCTGGTTGACGATGGCGTTATGCGCGAGGCGCAGCGCGTGCGTCGCCGCAACATTACTATCGCCGCCATCCTGGCCCTCGTCTTTGTGCTGGCAGCTGGCATCTGGGCCTACACGGGTGTCACCGGCTCGTACTACCTGGGTACCTACCAGGGCAATGTCGCCGTCTGGCGCGGCCTGCCCGGCAAGCCGCTCGGACTCAAGCTCCACTGGCTCGAAAGCGAAACCAGCATCAAGCTATCCGACCTGCCCGAAGACACGCAAAACCGCCTCAAGGCGGGTATTCCGCAAACAAGTGTCGACGATGCGCAGGACACGATATCCAAGTACCGCCACCAGATCGACGAGGAGCAGACCCGCCAGGTGATCGACGCGCAAACGATTCGCGACAACACCAATCAGGGATCGACCTCCGAATCAGATTCCGAGAAAACCGCCGAACAGTCCGCCGAGGCCGAAGCCTCCGATAAGAATTAGAAAGGGAGTGCCGCTTATGAGTCGCCGCAACACCGAGCTGCTCTTGCTCATCGCCTCGGCGTTCCCCGTCATCCTGCTGTATGCGATGTACGTGCTCACCGCGGGCGCCGCCATCTCCTTTGAGACGCTCGCCGTGCCGATCGGCCTCTTTGCCGCCTTCGCTGCGGCACATATCGCCGTGCGCATCTTGGCGCCCGGCGCCGACCCCGCCATCCTACCCATCGTATTTATACTTTCGGGCATCGGCATCACGTTCGTGACGCGTCTCGCCCCCGCTCTCGCCATCTCACAGCTCATCATCCTGTTTGTCTCGGTGGCGCTCATGGTGGGAACGCTCGCACTGGTCAAAAACCTCGACGTAGTCATGCGCTACAAGTACACCTTTGGCATCATCGGCATCATTCTGCTGATGCTGCCTATCTTTATCGGCACCACGATCTCGGGCTCCAAGCTGTGGATTCGCATCGCGGGCTTTACCATCCAGCCCGGCGAGTTCGCCAAGGTCTTTATCGTGCTGTTCCTGGCCGGGTACCTGGCCGAGAACCGCGAGCTGCTCTCCATCTCCAACCGCAAGATCCTGGGCTTTAAGATCCCTCGCCTGCGACTGCTGCTGCCGCTGTTTGCCGTGTGGGGTGTGTGCCTGCTCGTCGTCGTCTTCGAACGCGACCTGGGTTCGGCCGTGCTGTTCTACACCATCTTCTTGCTGATGCTCTACGTTGCCACGGGGCGCTTTTCGTATGTCGTTATCGGCCTTGCGCTCTTAGCCGTTGGAGCCGTGGGCGCCTACAAGTTCCTGTCTCACGTTCAGGTGCGTTTCCAGGTTTGGCTCGATCCGTTTAAGGACGCCCAGGGCCAGGGCTACCAGATCGTCCAGTCGCTCTTCTCGCTTGCCGATGGCGGTCTGGTCGGTGTTGGCATCGGCAACGGCATGGCCAACAACATCCCTGTCGTCGAGTCCGACTTTATCTTCTCGGCTATCGGCGAGGAGATGGGCCTTTTGGGCGGCGGCGCCGTGCTCATCCTGTTTATGCTCTTTGCCGTTCGCGGCCTGACCACAGCTGCCCGCGCAAAGTCCGACCTTGCCGCCTTTAGCGCCACCGGTCTTACGGCAGCCATCAGCTTCCAGGCCTTCTTGATCGTTGGCGGCGTAACCCGCCTAATCCCGCTGACCGGCGTCACCCTGCCCTTTATGAGCCAGGGCGGCTCCTCTTTGCTGGCGAGCTTTATCATCGTCGCGCTCCTGCTGCGCGCCGGTGACGAGGCGACCGGACGCGAGGCCGAGCTTACCGGCACCGGCACCATGGCCGCCATCACCGATGATCAGGTCGCATCTGCCGCCGCCCCGACGGGCACGCGCTTTGCCACCTCGTCTTCCTACGGCAGCGGCAGCCATTCCGTCGGCTCGCGCATGCGCCGTCGCCTGCTCGACACGCCTGAATCCGGTGTGCTCGGCCGCGTGGCGCTCGCCAACCGTCTAACCCGCGCGGTGCTCGCCTTTACGGCGCTGTTCGCCATCCTTATCGGCAACCTCACCTATGTCCAGGTCATTAAGGCCAAGGACTATCAAGACATGCCGACCAACAACCACACCATCGCCCGCTCCAAGTACATCCAGCGCGGCTCCATCATCACGTCCGACGGCGTGACGCTGGCCGAGTCGCTGCAGCAGGAGGACGGCACCTACGTACGCTCCTACCCCAACGGTAACCTGGCAGCACACGTGGTTGGCTACGTGAGCCAGCAGTATGGCACCACCGCCATCGAGAGCGTCATGAACGACACGCTCACCGGTTCTAAGGACTACTCCAGCTGGAACAACGCCATCGCGTCGCTCGCGGGCCAGACCCAGCCGGGCAACACCGCCAAGCTCACCATCGACTCGCGCATCCAGACGGCGGCCGAGCAGGCACTCAAGGGCTTTAAGGGCGCTGTAGTGGTCATCGACCCGCGTACCGGCGCGGTTCTCGCATGTGCCAGCTCGCCCACATACGACAACACCAACATCGATGCTCTGCTGCAGACGGGCGGCGGCGAGGACGGCTCCATGTACAATCGCGCCATGGACGCGCTGTACACGCCGGGCTCAACGTTTAAGGTCGTTACGCTTTCCGCGGCACTCGAGACCGGTACCGCCAGCCTTACCAGCACCTACCAGGCGCCCGGCTCCATGGACATCGGCAACGCACCGGTCACCAACTATGCCAACGAGAGCTACGGCACCATCAGCCTGCAGCAGGCCTTTGCCGTGTCCTCCAACGTCGTCTTTGGCCAGGTGGCAAACGAAGTTGGCGCAAACACGCTCGTGCAGTTTGCCAACGCCTTTGGCTATGGCCAAAAGCTCGGCCAGGACCTGACCTCCGCGGCCTCCATCATGGCCGACCCGTCGCTCATGACCGAGTGGGAGACCGCCTGGGCCGGCGCCGGCCAGCCTGTCGGCATGGACCACACGCCCGGCCCGCAGACCACCGTCATGCAAAACGCCGTGATTGCCGCCGCCATCGCTAACAGCGGCGTGGTCATGGACCCGTACTTTGTAGCCCAGGTACTCGCCCCGGACGGAACCGTGGTCAAGACCACGCAGTCCCGCTCGCTGGGTCAGGCCGTCAGCTCCGCCACGGCCGACCAGGTCAAGCAGGCCATGCTTGCCGTCGTCCAGTCCGGCACCGGCACCGATGCCCAGATCCCCGGCGTCAAGGTCGCCGGCAAGACCGGCTCGGCCGAGATTGGCGGCACCAACGTCAATTCGATGTTCGTTGGCTTTGCACCTTACGATTCACCCACAGTCGCCATCTCGGTGGCCTTAGAGGATTACGACAAGCATGACGTCAAGGCCGCCAAGATCGCCGGCATCGTCCTGACCGCGGCGCTTGCCGCACAGGGAGCGTGATGCCCATGATCGAATCGGACACCCGAGGCGCGCCGCGGCCGAAGAGTTAGCGGCAACGCGCCACACGGCCCCAGCGGCCACATCGTAGGTACTACACACATCGTTGAGCGAATAGTTATGATAGGAGCAGGAATGGAACAGAGGGTCCTCGGGGGAAGATACCTCCTCAAGGATAAGGTGGGGACAGGCGGCATGGCGACCGTCTACCGTGCACAGGACCAGGTCCTCGACCGCACGGTAGCCGTCAAGATTATGCTGCCGCAGTATGCTGGCGACGCAACCTTCGCCGCACGCTTTAAGCAGGAGGCCCAGGCAGCAGCCGGTCTCTCCTCCCCCTATATCGTGGGCGTCTACGATTGGGGCAAGGACGGCGACACCTATTACATCGTCATGGAGTACCTGCGCGGCACCGACCTTAAGAGCGGCATCAAGAGCCACGGCGCCCTCGACCCCAAGAAGGTCGCCCAGATCGGCTCGCAGATTAGCTCCGCGCTTTCGGTCGCCCACAAGCACGAGATCATCCACCGCGACATTAAGCCGCAGAACATCATGGTGCTGCCCGACGGCAACATCAAGGTGATGGACTTTGGCATCGCGCGCGCCAAGAACAGCCACCTCACGCAAGACAACAACGTGCTGGGAACCGCTCACTACGTCAGCCCCGAGCAGACCCGCGGTCAGGACCTCGGCCCCACCTCGGATATCTACTCGCTGGGCGTCGTGATGTACGAGTGCGCCACCGGCCGCGTTCCCTTTGACGGTGACGACGCTATCTCGGTCGCACTCAAGCAGGTCAACGAGCTGCCTATTCCGCCGAGCCAGATCAACTCCGGTGTCGACGCCGACCTTGAGCGCATCATCCTCAAGTGCATGGAGAAAGACCCGGCAAACCGCTTCCAGACCGCCGACGAGCTGCGTCAGGTGCTCAACAGCTACCTGTCGGGCCGTGCCGTCAACGTCTCGGAGCCCACGCGCATCATCGGTGCCCCCGGTGAGCTGGGCGCCACCAAGACTCGCGAGCTTTCCGATCAGACGCGCGCCATGGTGCGTCCCGTCTCGGGCGTGAGCGGCCAAAATACCGCCCGTAGCTCGGTTTCGGGCTCCACCGGCTCCTACGAGGTCGAAAAGCCCAAATCCAACAAGAACAAGATCATCGCCGCCGTGGTGGCAGCCGTTGCCGTCATCGGCATCGTGGTGGCCTTTGCCACAGGACTCTTTGGCGGCGAGCAGGTCACCGTGCCCGATGTGCTGGGCAAGGACCAGCAGACTGCCGTCGAGCTGATCAAGGAAGCCGGCCTCGAGGTCGGCACCATCGACCAAAGCTACAACGACGATGTCGACGAGGGCAAGGTCGCCGAGCAGACGCCCAACGGCAACACCAAGAAGGCCAAGGGAACCAAGGTGAACCTGGTAATCTCCAAGGGCCCCAAGCCCTCCGAGAAGGTTGAGGTTCCCCAGCTTGTCGGCCTGACCAAAGACCAGGCCGAGGCCGCGCTGGCAAGCGTTGGCCTGAAGGGCAACGCCTCCGAGGAGGCCAATGAGGCCGATGAGGGCCAGGTCTTTGAGCAGGGCACCGGAGCCGGTAAGGAAGTCGAGAAAGGCACGACCATCTCGTACAAGGTCTCGGGCGGCCCGGATACCACGTCCGTCCCCGATCTGACCGACATGACCGAGGCCCAGGCGCGCAACGCCCTCGATATGGCAGGCTTTGGCGTCGACGTGAGCTACCAGGAGAACGACTCGGTTACCGAGGGCACCGTGATCAGCTGGAACCCCAGCGGCAAGCAGAAGCCCGGCGCCACGATTACCGTCGTCATTGCCAAGAAGTCCGGCAAGGCCAGTGTTCCGGGCAACCTGTACGGCAAGAGCATCTCCGCCGCCGTCACCGCGCTCAACAACGCCGGTTTCTATAACATCGGCTTCTGTGACCAGAACGGCAATCCCGTAAGCGGTAACGAGGATGCCACCGTTACGGGCGTCTCCCCCACCGGCAAGCAGTCCACCGACAGCACGATTACGCTGACGGTCGCACTTTCTGGCTCGGGCTCGGGCACGGGCACGGGCACGGGCGACGATTCCGGTACGACCAACTAGTCGCCACCTCACCGCTCATTACGGCTCTCGCCGCAAACATATTCGCTCACAGGCGCCCGCTTGCTCCCCCAGTAAGCGGGCGCTTTCTTTATCTGAAGCAGCGAATACTACGGCATGCCTTAAACCAAAAGAGCCCGGCACCGTAACGGTACCGGGCTCGATATTCCTCTGGTGCCCCCGGGCGGATTCGAAAACTCCCCCGCGGGGAAATGAGTGACGCGGGTGTCGACGGTTCGAATCCGCCGGCAGCTCCCACAAACCAGAAACGACGCCGCTCTCGCGACGCCGTCATAATCTTCTGGTGCCCCCGGGCGGATTCGAACCGTCGACACCCGCTTTAGGAGAGCGGTGCTCTATCCCCTGAGCTACGGAGGCATGTTGTACTAGTGTAGCAGATTTACTGCATCGCAATACGTCGCATGACTAGACTTCGAAGTTGCGGTGGAATAGTTCCTGTTTGAAGCATCTAAAGCCGTATTTAGGAACTATTTCACCGCAACTTATGAGGAGCTAGTTACCTTTGTGGAAGAGGTTTTTGATAACGGACGGGATGCTCTTGGCGCCCTTGGCAGTCACATCGATAAAGTCGGGCGAACGCACGAGCTTATCCTCGCCGACGTACTTGCGGACCGCACGAAGCGTCTCTTTGTCGTCGCGCGTCGAAAACGTAAAGTGACCGTTATCCTTGGTGAAGATGGCAAAACGCGTAATCTTCTTGGTGCCGCGCAAAACCTCGGCGGCAATATAGTCGACCTCGTCCCACGGGATCTGAATATAATCCTCGGGATTGCGCTCGTTATAGTACTCAAACGCCTTATTGCCCACCATCACGTTACCGTGGCTGGTAAGCCCCATCAGGCAGGTTGCCGGCGTTGCCAGATCGACCGTGCTGTTCTGAGATTGCGCCATGCGCGCCTCGCCCTCCAAATAAAACAATCGGACCGCATCCAGTGTACCCACCGGGTGCGGTCCGTTTCAATGGCTCAAAAGCCCTTACCTAGCAACTCTCGGTCTTAAGCCGAAACATGCTTACATGAAGCCGCAGAAGCGACCGATGATGCCGACGGCGAAGAGAGCCAGGATGATGACGATCGGGCTGACCTTCTTCTTGAGGAGCTTGCAGACCAGCAGGGTCAGGCACACGGCAGCAAGGCCGGGGATGAGCTGATCGAGGTTGGCCTGAAGCGTGGTGACCTTCATCTGATCAAGGGCGGTAGCACCGATGGAGTTATACATCGTCAGCGCTTCCTTGATACCCTCGGAACCGGAGGGCAGGCTAGCCCAGTCGATAAAGGCGCCAGCAGACTGCTTGACCGTGGAGACGATCGGGGTGAAGGAAATGGACACCCAGCGCTCGACCAGGGCGCCGATGATGAACATACCCAGGATGGAAGCGCCCTCGGTAACCTTGCCCATCAGACCGCCGGAGAGGTCCTTGGCGATGGAGGAGCCGACCTTGTAGCCAAACTCCTGCGTGTACCACAGGAAGGCGTAACGGATGATGTTCCACGCGAAGAAGAACAGCAGCGGACCGGCGATGCTACCGGACAGGGCCAGGGAAGCGCCCAGAGCACCCAGAATCGGGCGAAGGGTGAACCAGAAGACGGGGTCGCCGACACCGGCGAGCGGGCCCATCATACCGACCTTGACGCCCTGAATGGCGACGTCATCGATCGGAGCACCGTTGGCGCGCTCCTCCTCGAGGGCGAGGGTAACGCCAATGACGGGGGCGGAAACATAGGGGTGGGTGTTATAGAACTCCAGGTGGCGCTTAAGAGCGGCAATCTGGTCATCCTTGCTGGTGTAGAGCTTCTTGATCGCAGGGATCATTGCGAAGCACCAGCCGCCGTTCTGCATACGCTCGTAGTTCCACGAGCCCTGAAGGAACTGATGACGGAAGCAAACCTTCTTGCGGTCAGCCTTGGTGAGCTGAATCTTGTTCTCTGCCATATGTATCACTCCCCTCCTACTCGTAATCGTTCAGAATGTCGCCGAGCGGGTCGCCGGAGCCACCGCCCATACCGCCACCCTGCTTGGCCAGATCCTTAAGGCCAAGGTAGATGAGGGCAAGGGAGATGCCGATGAGACCAAGGGCGATCAGCGTGAGCTGAGGGATGGCAGCAAGGACAAAGCCGAGGACGAAGAACGGCCAGGTCTCCTTGGTGGCCATCATGTTGATGACCATGGCGTAACCGACGGAAGCGACCATGCCGCCGCCGACAGCCATGCCGCCGGACAGCCAGTCGGGCATAGCGTTAAGCGCGTTGGTAACGGCCTCGGCCGGGATGACGCACAGAAGCACTGCCGGGATGGCGATACGAAGGCCCTGCATGAGGATGGCAGCGTACTGCCAGCGCTCGATGCCGGAGAAGTCGCCCTTCTCGGCGCAACCGTCCATGGCGTGAGCGATAGCGGTAGCAATGGTACGGCAGATCATGGTCAGGAACAGACCAGCGACCGACAGCGGGACGGCGACGGCGATGGCCGCGGTAACGGCCTTGGCCGAATCAGTGGCGCCGCCGTTGAGGGCGAGCACCATGATGATCGAAGAAGCGACCGAGGCCAGAGCGGCGTCAGGCGCGACAGCGGCGCCGACGTTAGCCCAGCCAAGGGCCATCATCTGGAGCGAACCGCCCAGGAGGATGCCCTCCTGAAGGTGACCGGTTACGAGACCGATAAGCGTGCATGCCACGAGCGGCTGATGGAACTGGAACTCATCCAGAATGCCTTCCATACCGGCAAGCAACGCGACAATCGCAACAAGCAGAATAGTGATTGCAGACATGTATCGGACCCTCCTTTACTATGCTTGAGCGGCCAGTTCGGCCTTAGCTTTCTTCAACATGGCGTCGAGATCCTCGGAGGAATCCGAAGGAACCTTGCGAACCTCGAACTTGACGCCCTTGGCCTTGAGAGCCTCGAGAGTCTTGACGTCGTCATCGCCCATGGCGACGGCGTTGGTGACGACGACCTTGCCCTTGGAGTGAGCCATGGAACCGATGTTGACTTCCTTGATGTCGACGCCGGCCTCGATGGCCTTGAGCAGATCCTGCGGGTTCTCGAAGAGCAGCATGGCCTTGGTGTCACCAAAGCGCGTGTCCTTGACGACCTCGGCCATCTTCTTGATGGGCACGACGTTGGCATGGACTCCCGGAGGGGCAGCCTGCTCGATCATGGTCTTGCGGAGCTCGTCGTGAGCAACGCCGTCGGAAACCACGATGATGCGGTTGGGGTTGATCTGCTTGGTCCACGTGGTGGCCACCTGACCATGAAGCAGACGGGTGTCGATACGGACGTGGGCAATCTTGATGTGCCCGTCGCCGATGACCGTTCCCGGAGGAATGGCGCCTGCAGGAGCAGCGGCGGCCGCAGCCGGCTTCTTCTCCTCGGGCTCCAGAGACTCGGGCTTGACGCGCACGCCAGCCTTAGCCTCAGTCACGAGATGTTTTGCGATCGCATGTGCAGTGTTCTTTGCGTCAAAGCGCTGCGAATATGCCTCGATGAGCATAGGCAGGTTGACACCGGTGACGATAGCCCAGGAATCGTGGCCCTCGATGAGCCCGCTGATCTGGTTGAACGGCGTGCCGCCCCACAGATCAACGAGGAAGAGCACCTGCTCCTGGTCCTCGAAGGAAGCGACTGCTTCCTCGACCTTGGCACGGAAGTCGTCGGGGCCCATGCTCGGCTCGAGCGAGACCACGGCAACAGACGGCTGATCGCCAAAGACCATCGAGCCCGTCTGCTTGATTCCAGCTGCCAAGTCCCCGTGGCTAGCAAGAACAATACTTACCATCACATAACCTCCTTTTTGTCTACGTATTTCCTACACGACATGAAAGGAGTATACCTGTTTGGATTGTGGAATTATAGCTAAATTCGCAAAAGGTTGGATTATTTGTTTAAACGTCTAAGTTTGTTACAAATTGGTTACGTTGCTGGTTTACAGCTCATTGCCTGCTAAAACGTGATTTGCTGATTGTTTTCAAAGACATATAAAGGTGCACCGTTCGTTAAGACCGCTTTTAGGTGAATCCCAATGCGTCTGCGTGCCACCATTTTGTTTAAACAGACATGACTTGACTAACCGAAGCAAATATGTTTAGAACTCTAGCCCATGTAGACATTAGATGTTAGGCGATGTGGAGAGGGTTGGCGGCGTCAACGGCATCGGGGGCGTCGGAGAGGCCGTCAGGAGCAGCGTCTGCCGGGTCCTCGTCGGGGGTCTCGATCTGTTTGATCATGACCTCCTGGCCCTGCAGCAGGTATGTTTCACCGCTGCCGCAATGGGGGCAAGTCTTGCCGTGCTCGACCGTCGCGTAGTCGCGGCCGCACGCCTCGCAATGCGTCACGGCCTCGACAGGCTCCACGATAAGCTCCGCGCCCTGCGTGATAGGCTTTTTATCCGCCGCCCAGCGCCAAGCGTCGAGCAGCAAGTCGGGAACGACGCCCGAGACCTCGCCCAGCAGCAGCGTGACGCTCGAAACGCGACGCACGCCATGAGCGCGCGCCACATTCTCAACATCGCGAATGATGTGATAGACGATTCCGAGCTCGTGCACTTTTAATTCCTTCCGCCGTTCTACCGAACGGCGGTCGGCTTGACGCTGCGCGAGCCCCAGACGGGCGATCTGCCTTTCAATCGTCGGGCATGGGCAAAAGCCCTATGCCCTCCTCTTTCAAGGCACCTCGCCACGCCTGGGACTCGCTCGCTGTCCAACCGCTCTCTGCGCCGTTCTCCTGCTTGTTGCGTTTCTTACTTCTTCCCGAATTTGATCTTGATGGCGCGCTTGAGCGCGTACTTGCCGAGGCTTGGGAGCTTTTGCTCGTATTTGACCATCGTGGAGCACTCGGGGCGGTCGCGATCCAGATGGATGGCGTCGAACGCGCACTTGGTGGTGCACAGGCCACAGCCGATGCACTTGTTGGGGTCGACGATCGAGGCGCCGCAGCCCAGGCAGCGGGCGGTCTCGGCGCGCACCTGCTCCTCGGAAAAGGTCTCAACATACTCGCTAAACGGTGCAGCCTTCTCGCGCTCGCGGTCCACGTGGGCAACCTCGCGGCTCGCGTTGTCGTAGCTCTCGAGCACAACGTCGTCGCGGTCGAGCGAGGTGTAGCGGCGCTGGTTGCGGCCGATGGTGAGCGTGGAGCCCGGCTGCACAAAGCGATGGATGGACACCGCGGCCTCGTGGCCGGCGGCGATGGCGTCGATGGCAAAGCTGGGGCCGGTGTAGACGTCGCCGCCCACAAAGATGTCGGGCTCGGCAGTCTGATAGGTCTGGGGATCGGCAAGGGCACCCTGGCCGCGGCCGAGCTCCACTTTGGAGCCAGCCAGCAGGTCGCCCCACACAATGGACTGGCCAATCGACATGACGACACGGTCGGCATCGACACGGCGCAGGTCGTTCTCGTCGTACTCGGGCGCAAAACGGCCCTCGTCGTCAAAGACACGCGTGCAGCGCTTGAAGGTGATACCGCAGACACGACCGGCCTCGTCCAAGTGAATCTCCTTGGGGCCCCAGCCGCAGCTGATGTGCGCGCCGTCCTCAACGGCCTCGCGACGCTCCTCCTCGCTGGCGGGCATCTGAGCCTCGCTCTCCAGGCAGAACATCTCAACATGCTCAGAGCCCAGACGGCAGGCGTTGCGGGCAACGTCGATAGCCACGTTGCCGCCGCCCACCACAACGGTGCGGCCGGGCAACGCGTCGATCTTGCCACTGTTGACCTCGCGAAGGAAGTCGACGGCTACGGTCACGTCCTCGGCATCCTCGCCCGGAATGCCGGCAAGGCGGCCGCCCTGGCAGCCAATGGCAACGTAGAAGGCCTTAAAGCCCTGCGCGCGCAGCTCGTCGAGCGTCACGTCGCGACCGACTTCCACGCCATAGCGGAACTCGGCACCCATCAGGCGAATGACCTCGACCTCGGCCTCGATAACATCCTTCTGCAGCTTAAAGCTGGGAATGCCGTAGGTAAGCATGCCGCCCGGGTGCTCGTTCTTCTCGAACACGACGGGCCTGTAGCCCTTCTCGGCCAGATAAAAGGCGCAGGACAGACCGGCCGGACCGGCGCCGATGATGGCGATCTTCTGGTCGAAGCCGCCGGCACGCGTCGGGGTCACCACAGGTGGGACATAGCGGGTCGCGGCATCCAGATCGCGCTGGGCGATGAACTTCTTGACCTCGTCGATGGCCACGGCGGCGTCCACACGGCCGCGGGTGCAGGCATCCTCACAGCGGCGGTTGCACACACGGCCGCAGATAGCGGGCAGCGGGTTCTCGCGCTTAATGAGTGCTAGGGCCTCGTCATAGCGACCCTGCGCCGCGAGCTTCAAATAGCCCTGAACGGCAACGTGCGCGGGGCAGGCCGTCTTGCAGGGAGCGGTGCCGGACTCGTGCGTCTCGATGCGGTTGTCGTTGCGGTAGTTGGGCGACCACTTGGTGTGGTCCCACTTGGTGGCATCGGGCAGCTCCTGGCGCGGATACTCGGGCACCTGTCCACCGGCCTTTTTGCTACAGAGCTTCTGGCCCAGTTTGGCGGCGCCGGCCGGACACACCTCAACGCAGCGACCGCAGGCCACGCACTTGTCCTTCTCGACCTTGGCGACATAGGCCGAGCGCGACAGGTTGGGCGTGTTGAACAGCTGCGAGGTGCGCAGGGCGTAGCACACGTTGACGTTGCAGTTGCAGATGGCGAAGATCTTGTTCTCGCCGTCGATGTTGGTGATCTGGTGCACAAAGCCGTTGTCCTCGGCCTGGCGCAGGATGTCGTAGACCTCGTCGCGGGTCACGTAATGGCCACGATCGGTCTCGACCACGTAGTCGGCCATATCGCCCACGGCGATGCACCAATCGGCCGGGTCGTCGGCGCAGCCCTCACCCATCACGCGACGGCTCGCGCGGCAGCTGCAGGTGCTGGCGGCATACTTACCCTCGTATTTGTCGAGCCAGTGCTCGATATGCTCAATAGGCACCGACGTGCTCGCGGCATCGATAGCCTTCTCGACCGGAATGACATGCATGCCGATGCCGGCACCACCGGGCGGCACCATCGGCGTGGCCTTGGACAGCGGTCCCTTGGACGCCTGCTCAAAGAACTTGGCATAGACCGGGTGCTCCTCGAGCTGGCTCACGCGCATGTTGAGGAACTCGGCGGAACCCGGCACCAGCATGGGCAGCACCCACTGCTTGGCGCGCTCGGGGTTTTCCCAGTTGTACTCGAGCAGACCCGTGTAGCTCATGTCGTCGAGCATCTTCTCGATATCGGCTTCGGGCATGCCGGTGAGCTTGACCATCTCGGGCAGCGTATAGGGACGGCGCATCTTCATCTTGCAGAGCACTTCGGCCTGCTCGTCAGTCGCGGCCTCGGCAAACGACCAGTACTCGTAGCCCAGCAGCTCATCGCGATGCAGCAGACGGTTGGTGCAGTGCTCGCACAGCTTGACGATGGCCTCGCGCGGATGCTCCGGCAGCGGCGGCACGAACTCCGAACCGATGTCGGGCTCGGTGTAGCTAATCCCCGGTCCGTTGAGAATCATGGTTGTCCCTTCTCTTGCCACAGCCCGGCGGGACCGCGGCGCCCCTCTTTTTTTGCAGGCCGGGCATGCCCCCATGCCGTTCACCCGCCATTGTTGACATTGTGTCAAAAATAGTATTGACGAACCGTCAACAATATTCAAGACTGTTAGGCGAACGGTCAGGCAAAAGAGGATGAAAGGCGGCAAAAACATGGGCAACAACACAGCAGATACCTCTGTGGTCGATACCGTTCCCGCATCCGATAGCGCGGCAAAGCGCCTGACGGGCGACGAACGCCGTCGCGAGATCCTCGATGCCGTGCGCACCGTAAGCTCCGAGCTGGGCGTGTCCCACCTATCGGTATCGGCCGTGACCAAGCGAGCCGGCTGCACGCGTTCATTGTTCTACCACTACTTCGCCGACATGGACGCCGCCGTCACCGCTGTTATGGACGAGGCGATCGACGGCTTTATCTCCGAGCTCGAGCAGTGGAACGCCGACCGCACCGTCGGTGATATCGAGGGCGCGCTCGACACCGTCGCCCCGCTCTTTAAGCGCCTGGTCGCCAGCGGCCACGAGCTGCCGAGCACGCTCACTTCAAGCAGCGGCGCGCTCTACGGCGGCTTTTTGCACAACGTGGTCCAGCGCGTGGCGCAGTATATCTGCGACACCACCGTGGTGGACTTTGTCGCCCATCATGAGCTACGCATCGACCATGTCTACGAGACGTTCTACACCCTCATCATGGGGTTGTTGATGTATATCCGCACGCACCCCGATGTGCCCGACGAGACGGTCAAGGAAATCATCGCCTCGACACTCCACATCGAGGGCTATACCGCCAAGTATCCGGAGCGCAAGCCCCAGAACTGACGACATTTGGCCAAACTGCCCGCGATCAGAAGAGGGGCCGCGGGCGTGTGAAAGGAGAGCAGCATGCTGTTCGATGTTTGGGGTAGCGATACCCTTATCCACTGGGCCAGCTGGGCCATGGTCTTTATCGGCCTGATCGTGCTCAACGAGGTCGGCCGCCGCACCAAGCTCGGCGCGGCAATCATCTTTGGCGTGGCTCCGCTGGCCATGACCATCTACTGCGTCGCCATCGCCGTGGGCGTTTCGCAGGGTGCCGAGTGGGCGCTCACCAACCCCACCCATGTGTACCAGAACAGCTGGTTCCACTACGCCAAGGTATACGCGGCGCTCGCCGGTTGCTGGGGCTTCATTGCCATTAAGTACCAGTGGGGAAAGATCGGCAAGGCGCATTGGTTCCGCGCATGGCCGTTTGTGATCGTCGCCATCAACATCATGATTGCCGTCGTGTCCGACTTCGAGAGTGCCTATCACTTCTTTGTCCTGGGCGAGTCCACCTGGGTCACCTCCGAGGGCGCCACACAGCTGGCCGGCTGGAACAACGTGTTCAACGGCATCGCCGGTATCATCAACATCTTCTGCATGACCGGTTGGTGGAGCGTCTACGCCTCCGAGGATCAAACCGACATGCTGTGGCCCGACATGACCTGGGTCTACATCATCGCCTACGATATCTGGAACTTCTGCTACACCTACAACTGCCTGCCCACCCACTCCTGGTTCTGCGGCTTTGCGCTGCTGCTGGCGCCCACCGTCGCCGCCTTTATCTGGAACAAGGGCGGCTGGATCCAGAACCGCGCCTTTACGCTGGCCATTTGGTGCATGTTTGCTCAGGTGTTCCCGTACTTCCAGGAGAAGTCCATCTTTGTGACCCACTCCACGCTCGACCCCGGCGCCGCCACCGCGGTCTCGATCGCCGCACTGGTCGCCAACGTCGCCGCGATCATCTACATCGCCTACCGTGCCAAGAAGCTCGGCCGCAATCCCTACAAGCAGGATGTCTTTGAGGGCACCAGCGATTGGGAGAAGGCCACCGCTCGCCGCGCCAAGGTTGATTACGCTCACGCCGAGTAACATGCCCGGCGCAAACATCGCTTGGACGCGAAGCAGCATAGCCGGCTCCGCGCAACCCAGCGCATTGCAGAGCCCCCGGAATGTGATTCGTTCGCGTTCCGGGGGCCTTTTGCTGCCGCGAGGATGCGGCCGAACGATGCGCTCGAGTTAAATCGGATCTTATATTTCGTATGCGCTTTATATGGCTCCATTTTTGGGTACAGTGTTGAGCCGATATTGCATTGGGGGATATATGAGCGATGAGACGTATGGCCGCGAGGATGCGGCCCAGGATGCGGAAGCATGTGCCGAAGCCCTGGAGAGCCTTGACCGGAT
This sequence comes from uncultured Collinsella sp., assembly GCA_902494165.1. Classification (GTDB taxonomy): domain Bacteria; phylum Actinomycetota; class Coriobacteriia; order Coriobacteriales; family Coriobacteriaceae; genus Collinsella. The sequence goes on from CABUSD010000001.1 coordinate 28,928, forward strand.
CGCGCTAGACGAGCTCTCGTTTAGCGATTCGGCCGTCGACGCGCAGGACGAGGTGCACGAAGGCACTGAGGACGAAGACAGCGACGCCAAAGACGCTCCTGACGAAGCCAAAGACGCCGAAAGCGAGGCCGACAACCAGCCCGAATCCGACACGGGCGAGGAAACCGTCTTGCTCGACAGCTTGCCGGCCGAGGATTCGCTGACCCGCGAGCTTCCTGGCCTGGGTTCCGCACCTGCCGTGGACGAGACCATCGCCATGGGCGATATTCCCCTGCCGTCCGTTCCCTCGGCACGCGAGGCCGAGGTTCGCCATCGCAAGATGTCGCCCAAGCGCCGCAATCTGATGGTCGCCGGTGTCGTGGCCGTCGCGCTCGTCGCCGGCGGTGCAGGCTATGCTGCCTGGAACGGATATCAGCAAGAGCAGGCTGCCGCTGTCGCCGCCAATGCCCACACGATGATGTCAGTGCAGATTGGCGTGCATGCCGCGGGCCTCGACTGTTCCACCGGCTCCAAGATTCCCGTACAGGTAAGCGGTCAGGACGCTGATGGCTCCTCCGTGAGCGAAACGCTCTATGTTGACGAGCACGGCCGCGGCATCAAACTGCTGCCCGGCGATTACACGCTCTCCATCGCCGCCTCCCCCATCGCGGCCGACGGCACCATCTATACCGTCCCGACCACCAAGACGCAGGTCACCGTTAAGAGCGATGGACAGGATTTAAGTGCCCAGGCCACCTTTAAGCTCAAGACGCCTTCGGCCGACACAGTGACTGACGACCAGATCGATGCCGCCGCCAAGTATGCCGAAGAGGGCGGTGCGAGCTCCGCCGCGGCTGCCAAAGTGCTCCAGCAGGCAGCAACCGCGCGGCGCGACGCCGCCGTCAATGCCGTGAGCGCGCAAAAGGCACAGGCATCCCGTGATGCTGACGCTCGCCACAAGGCAACCGACCTCTACCAGCTCGATATCCCCGTCGAGTGGTATGGCAAGGTCGAGACTTGGCAGAATGGCAGCACACTATGCATCTATCTTGCCGGCGACAGCGATACGCCGATCGTGACGCTCGTCGCGGTGCGCGAGGGCGAGAGCTTTACGCCCGATGAGGGCGATACGGTTTTGGGTGCGGCCAATCTAGGCAACGGTTATACCGTCTATGCCAGCGGCCCCGTCTATCCGTACGTGGTGCCCCAGACTATCAACGGGCGCACCCAGAATCCCGTGTCGACCTACCCCATGGACACGGCCATTGAGCTTGTCGAGCTCACGACCGGCAACCGCTACACATACAGCCAGATCAAAAACGACCTGGTCGGTAAAGACGGCAAGGCCGACGCCGCGACCAAACTCGAGACCGACTACCTCGCCCAGATTCTCCTGCCGAGCATCAAAGCCCAGGACTAGCCTGGCACAGCAAGGTGCTCCCCAACCGTGATGAAGGAGCCAGGAGGTCCTGACCCCACAGGCCCATAGATGATTAGGCAAGGAGCCACTTCCATGCGGGCATAACGTGTACCACACCGTGCTCGCATGGAATATCGGTCTGTTCATCCATGGTAACGATTGCCGACTCGCCAAGATCGAACTGGGCCATCGAGGCATCAAGCGCGGCAATTTCGCGCTCGCGCGTTTTCTCACTTGCCATATCCGCGCTCACCTGAATCAGGCTATAAGCCCGCATGAGAAGTGCGTCCCCAGCAACAAAGTCCACCTCATGGCTTTTACTCTTCTCTTTGATCAGCAGACGGCAGACCGAGCCGGTCCTCACCGCGGGAGTCCTTCTTCTTAGCGCATTGAACACTGCGGTCTCGAGCCTCTGGCCCTGGTCCAATGCCGATGCGGGAGAGAATGCTCCAAACATCGCAGGATCGACAGCGTAGACCTTAGACGCAGACCGCATGTTATTTGCCAGTGAACGCGTGAACTCCGGCACAGAAAACAACAGGTAGGCGTCCTCATAATACTCAAGTAAGTCGCTGAGCGAATTACGACTGACGGGTATCTGCCTGCTCTTGAACTCGTTATACACTTTGTTCACCGACAGCTCTCGTCCCGAAGATGCCATACACCGCGTCAGGAACAGCGATGCCAGGCGAGGGTTCTTGACGTCGTAGCGTTCAACGACGTCCAGGGCGACCGTTCGCGAAGCATATTCCTGTAGCAGCTGAATCGCGTCTGCGGGCGTCTGCCCAAGTGTCGCGATGAATCCCCCTCGTTCAAGATATCCGATCAGATGATGTCGAAGCAGCGCCGCATCGCTCGGGGAAAAGGTCACATCTGGCTCGGGAACGTTCCCCGTCTTATATCGAACGTATTCCGAAAAGCTCAATGGAAAAAGCTCTCGCACAAGAGAACGACCCCTGAACTCGCTCTTAAGTTCTGAGGACAGCATCTTAGAAGAAGATCCCGTCACATAGACGGTCGCTTTCTCCGTATCGACTACACGCCGCAGAAACGCACCCCATTCGGGAATTTCCTGGATCTCGTCAAAGAAAATATAAGCGCCCTCGGTTCGAGCAGCAGGATACAGCGCATAGAACGTGTCGAGCACGTCCGCCAGCAGCGATGGCTCATACGGGCGCAAGCGCTCATCCTCAAAATTGAAGTAAAGCATCCGGTCAAGCTCGACGCCCCGGCTCTGAAGCCGCCGCATCTCCTGATACAGGCGATACGTCTTTCCACAACGGCGGGCCCCCACAATCACATTTACGATGTTGTCGCGCTTTGGCTCCTGTGGATTTCCTAGATCAAGGTCTCGCTCAAAGACCCGCGGAACCCCCTGCTGTTCAAAGTCCTTTATTTTCCGGGCGACCAAGTCGTTGAATGCCATAATTCTCCAATCTTGCTCTCTAGCTAATCAAAATTATACCTATTCTTGATTAATTGAAGAGCAAGATTGTGTCTTACTTGATTAACACTTAGGCAAGTTTTTTCACTATTACTGCTCGAAGGATGCCGAGTGGCTGAGAGGACAACCAAGCTCGAATGCGACTCCCTGGACAGTCGATTTGGGACGGGACTTTTTTGACTACCCGTCCCAGAAAATCATCGCCAAATTAGCTACTTGATGCAACTAGCGCCAGGGGTCGGCTTCGAACAGCGGCTCGCGCTCGGGGCGGCGATCGCTGTAGGGATCGTAGCCGTCATCGTCCTCGTTCTCGGCACGGATGCAGGGGTCGCACGGCTTGGGCGCCGGTTTCGGCGCGGGCCTTGGTGCGGCGGACGCTATCTCAGCCGCCGGTGCGTTCGTCTTGTTCTCGTCTTTCATCTGCATAGCTCCTTGCATCGCATCCGTTCAACATTATCGATTGTCGCACGAAAAAGGGCGGCGGACCCAATTGGATCCGCCGCCCTTGGCGTTTAGAGACGGCTGGCAGATTTTAAGGCATGTCCCATAAATCTATTCGGCGTCGGGGACCTCATAGGTGGCCGCCGGCGTGTTGTCGCACACGACGGTAAAGCCGCCGTCCTTGTCGGCATCGACCGTCACCTGATCGCCCTCGCGCACCGTGCCGTCGATGATAGCGGCGGCGATGGCATCCACGACCTCGCGCTGAACCAGACGCTTGAGCGGACGGGCGCCAAAGACCGGGTCCAGGCCGCCCACGGCGAGCATCTGCTTGGCCGCCGGGGTGATGGCAAGCGTCATGCGCTCCTTGGCCAGACGCGCGCGGACGTCGGCGAGCTGGATGTCGACGATCTTCTCGATCTGCGCCATGCCAAGCGGATGGAACACCACGATATCATCGATACGGTTGAGGAACTCGGGGCGGAAGGTCTGAGCCATGGCCGCGTCGACCTGATGGCGCATCTCCTCCTCGTCCTTGCCGGAAAGCTCAGCGATAGCCTTGGAGCCCACGTTAGACGTCATGATGATGATCGTGTTCTTGAAGGATACCTGGCGACCCTGACCGTCGGTCAGACGGCCGTCGTCAAGCACCTGCAGCAGCACGTTGAAGACATCCGGGTGAGCCTTCTCCATCTCGTCGAGCAAGATCACGGAATACGGACGACGGCGCACGGCCTCGGTGAGCTGGCCGCCCTCGTCGTATCCCACGTATCCCGGGGGCGCACCGATCAGACGCTGGACGCTGAACTTCTCCATGTACTCGGACATGTCGATACGCACGAGTGCGCGCTCGTCATCGAACAGGCACTCGGCTAGAGCCTTGGCGAGCTCGGTCTTACCCACGCCGGTGGGGCCCAGGAAGAAGAAGCTGCCAATGGGCTTGTCCGGATCGGAGAGGCCCGCACGGCTGCGGCGCACAGCTGCGGCGACGGCGGAGACGGCCTCGTCCTGGCCGATGACGCGCTTATGCAGCTCACCCTCCAAGCCCTTCAACTTGTCGAGCTCGCCCTGCATCATCTTGGACACGGGCACGCCGGTCCAGGCACTCACGACCTCGGCGATCTCATCGGAGGTCACCTGTTCGTTGAGGCCCTCGCCGTCCTGCTGCTTTTGTGCCTCGAGCGCAGCCTCGGAATCCTGAATCTGTTGCTGCAGACCCGGGATCACGGAATAGCGCAGCTCGGACGCACGGCCCAGGTCGCCGTTACGCGTCGCGCGCTCCTCTTCGCTCTTGGCCTCGTCAAGCTGGCTCTTAAGCTCCTGCACGTGGTCGATGGCGTTCTTCTGGTTGAGCCAGCCGGCCTTTTGCACGTTGAGTTTTTCCTGGACCTCGGCAATCTCCTGGCGCAGGGCCTCCAGACGCTCCTTGGAGGCGTCATCGGTCTCTTTCATGAGCGCCTGTTCCTCGATCTGCAGCTGAGTGAGCTGACGCGTGGTGGCGTCGATCTCGACCGGCATGCTGTCGAGTTCCATGCGCAGGCGGCTTGCCGCCTCATCGACCAAATCGATGGCCTTGTCGGGCAGGAAGCGGTCGGCGATGTAGCGATCGGAGAGGTCGGCAGCTGCCACGAGCGCGCTATCGGTGATATGCACACCGTGGAAGATCTCGTATTTCTCCTTGAGGCCACGCAGGATCGAGATGGTGTCCTCGACGGTAGGCTCGCTCACCATCACGGTCTGGAAACGACGCGCGAGCGCCGCGTCCTTTTCGATGTACTTGCGGTATTCGTCGAGCGTGGTCGCGCCGATCGCGTGCAAGTCGCCACGGGCAAGCGCCGGCTTGAGAATGTTGCCGGCGTCCATGGAGCCCTCGGTGGCACCCGCGCCCACGATGGTGTGGAGCTCATCGATGAACAGGATGACCTTGCCCTCGGACTTTTGCACTTCCTTGAGCACGGCCTTCAAGCGGTCCTCGAACTCGCCGCGGTATTTGGCGCCGGCGACCAGCGCGCTCATGTCGAGCTCGATAAGGTCGCGGTCGCGCAGGGTGCTCGGCACGTCGCCGGCCACGATACGCTGGGCGATGCCCTCGACGATGGCCGTCTTGCCGACGCCCGGCTCACCGATGAGCACGGGGTTGTTCTTGGTGCGACGGGACAGGACCTGGATGGTGCGGCGAATCTCATCGGTACGGCCGATGACCGGGTCGAGCTTGCCGGCTCGGGCCAGATCGCAGATGTTGCGACCGTACTGCTCCAGTGCCTCAAACTGAGTCTTGTCCTCGGCAGACGTCACGCGGTCATCGCCACGCAGCTCCTCGTAGACTTGCTCGATGCGCTCCTTGGTGACGCCGGCGTCGCGCAGTACGCGGCCCGCCTCGCCCTTGTCCTCGGCAAGCGCCATCAGCAGATGCTCAGTCACCACAAAGCTGTCGCCCATCTTGGTGGCCTTCTTCTCGGCCTTTTCGATGACGCGGACGAGCTCGTTGGACAGGCCCATCTGCTGGCCCTCGCCCGAAACCTTGGGCGCGTGGTCGATGGCATCCTGTGTGGAGCGTGCGAGCTGAGCCGGGTCGGCACCGATGCGCTCGATGATCACGGAGATATTGCGCTCGCCGGCACCGAGCAGGGCGGACAGCAGGTGAATCGGCTCCACCGCGCCGGCCTGCGCGTCGGCAGCCGTGCTCATGGCGGTCTGCAGCGCCTCGCGCGACGTCATTGCTAGCTTATCGATTCTCATGGAATCACCTCTCTTGGGGTGGCCGCCCTACGGGGCGGCTTCACGTTGTTCGAGAAGTATTGTTGCCAGCTTTGCGCGATCTTATACACAAATCTAAGTCTCTATATATAAGATTTTCTGAGTGATTGAAAGATAGGGGTAAAGATGTCGGCCCGCCGCCGCACAGGTGCGCTACCGTCTCAATCTGTAACATCTATCGACCGTTTCTGGCTCCAGATGTTACAAATCGAGACGAATTGTTCAGCGGCACCCGTTTGTCTCAATCTGTAACATCTACTCGGCAAATAGAGCTCTATCTGTTACAAATCGAGACGAACAGAAGACACCCGAATCGAAAATCTAAATCTGTAACACCAGGCCCACTTTTAGCGGCCAAGGTGTTACAGATTTAGACAAATCGAGCCGCCACAAAGGCGCCTGTCCCCTTTGTGGCGGTTTTCGACAAAAAGAAGCCGCCCCGATAACAGAGGCGGCATCAAGCAAGTCCATTTCTTAGCGTCCCTCAAGACCCAACGAGAACGCAGCGATGGAATCGAGAACCGACAATAGCCCGTTCGCACAGATAGAGGCAGAGATTCAAGATCAAAGTCCGGCTTAAACGGCTTAGCTATCGCACGTCACATTGTTCTCGTCGTCCCCCTATCGTATTTATAGTGCTTATAGTGAAAATAGTGAGTTTAGTGAGAAGAGTATCGCTCAAAACTCGTGGACTCAATTATTGACCTCGCGCCCAGAATGAGTGGGGCAAATACTTCTATTAGAGGTCAAATCGAAGCCCAATAGGGCCTTTTCGCCCCGTCATTTCGACCGATCGCTTTCTTTTGAATATTGTCGTAAGCTGGTATCACTTATCTTAATGAATGCATACTGTTTGCGAGGTACCCGCCATGAAACGCTCCACCTATATCGGCCTGCTCGTCTTAGCGTTTGCAATTACCGCAGTCGGCGTGGGCATTATCTATCTCGCATTTCTCCCTGCCTCGGCAACGCAGGCGGCGGTTGAAACCGTAAGCTACCCCATCGAAATCCTCACCGATATCATCAAACCCGATTCAATCACCGTCGATTTCGACGGTACGCCCGCAGCGCTTGGGGTCAGTAACTATCCCCGAATCGAACTTGGAGCCACGCGCTATACCCAAGATGAGCAGCTTATCGGCAAGGCAACCAGTTTACTCAAAGGCAAGACGTTTAAGCGATGGTACGGCGCCGCAATATATCGAGCCAAGAATGGCCAAATGGTTGGCGGGTATTATTCGACCCTTGAGCTCGATGCGGCAAACGGGAGCAGATTGTGCAACGTCTCATACGACCCCGGCTACGTGGACAATGAAGGACCGGGGGTCTATATCTCGGATGGCGACGTAATCTACGTCATGGAGGGCGACCAGACGGCAGTCGTCGATTTTATGGATCGGTGTACCGAAGATGCCTACGAACAAACTTGCGAGCCCGATCCGCAGACAGCGCGCAACAGTGGCTCGTCACGCACTTGGCTATTTGACGATGAAATAACCTGGACCCCATCGAAATAAGGTCCCGCCGGGCAGGCAACTTTGTGGTGGTCCCGGTCAATTATTAGCGCCCCTCAAGACCCAACGAGAACGTCGCGGTAGCCCCGGCCACACCTTTCCCTCGGGCGACCCTCGCGAAGCGCGTGAGCACGAGGGAAAGGTGTGGCCCCGGGCGGACAATTAAGTGCGTTACTCGGCAGCTGCCTTGAACTTGTTGTAGTTGATCAGGCAGCCAGCCTTGACGATGGCACGCTCCTCTGCCGTCATATCGGCAATGTAGAGCTCAATCTGCTCGACCGCACCATCGGCGCGCACCACGTAGGCGGCGATGCCCTTCAGGTCGCCATCGAGCGCGGCGCGGATACCCGGCACAAAGACGTAGTCGCCCACCTCAAAGCTGGGCTCGGCCTCCATCTGGAAGGGCACCATGCCCCAGTTCATCACGTTGGAGCGATAGCGCTTGGTGGCGTACTCGTGGACGATGTTGGCCAGGCCGCCAATTACGCGCTGGCAGCTCGCGGCCTGCTCGCGGGCAGAACCGTCACCGGGCTTCTTGGCATAGAGCATGGAGCCGTACTCAGTCGCCTTGGCATCGGCCGCGACACCCGCGCCGGTCAGCGCCTCAAACACGCTGGCAAGCTCGGCATCGAGTGCCACCAGGTCGCCCGCTGCCTCGCCGGCAACGCGGCGCTTCTCCACGGCGTCGACCTCCTTGGAGCGACCCACGTAGGCCGGATCGCGACGGCTGAGCGTAAACTCGGCCAGGCCCAGCGGGTTGGAGCGGAAGGAGCTCGTCTCGCCCGAAGGAATGAGCTCGTCGGTCGTGGTGACCGGATCCATGATCTTGGAGCACACCTTGAGCAGGATATCGTCGCCGAGCGGCTCCATCGCGGGCCACGGCTTGATGTTGGGACCCTCGACCAGCTCGTCGGCAGGCTCCGCCTTGCCAAAGCCCCAGTACACGCGCTTTTTGTACGGCGCGTCGTCAAAGGTGTACTCGCAGGCCTCGTCCCAAGTCTCCTCGGGCAGGTCGGTCGCCGGCGTCAGGACGCCGCCGTTGGCAGCCGTCGCCGCAATGGAGCGGGCGTCCATCAGGGCCACGGCGCTCAGCTGGCCATTGCCCGGCTTGGAACCCTCGCGGTTGGGGAAGTTGCGCGTAGTGTGGCGGATCGAAAGGCCGTTGTTGGCGGGCGTGTCGCCGGCGCCGAAGCACGGGCCGCAGAACGCCGTGCGCACGATCGCGCCGGCCTCCATGAGGTCGTAGATGTAGCCGCGGCGTGTAAGCTCGAGTGCCACGGGCTGGCTCGTGGGATAGACCGACAGCGAGAACTCGCCGCAGCCGGTGTTGGCGCCCTTGAGCACGCGGGCAGCCTGGACCACGGAGTCGTAGTTGCCGCCCGAGCAGCCGGCGATAACGCCCTGCTGCACGTGCAGCTTGCCGTCGACGATCTTGTCGAGCAGGCTAAAGTGCGTCTTGCCCTCGCCGATCTTGGCGGCCTCGAGCTCCACCTCATGCAGGATGTCCTCGAGGTTCTCGTTGAGCTCGTCGATCTCAAAGCCGTTAGAAGGATGGAACGGCAACGCGATCATGGGCTTGATACTCGACAGATCGACTTCGACGCAGCCGTCGTAGTAGGCAACATCGGCGGGCTTGAGCTCGCGGTAGTCCTCGCCGCGACCGTGCATGGTCAAAAACGCGTGCGTGTCCTCGTCGGTGGCCCAGATGCTCGACAGGCAGGTGGTCTCGGTGGTCATGACGTCGACGCCGTTGCGGTAGTCGGTCGTCATGCTCGCGATACCGGGGCCCACGAACTCCATAACCTTGTTCTTAACGTAACCCTTGGCAAAGACGGCACGGATGATGGCGAGTGCCACATCGTGCGGGCCGACGCCGGGGCGCGGGGCGCCCGTGAGGTAGATGGCGACGACACCGGGATAGGCGACATCGTAGGTGTCGCGCAGCAGCTGCTTTGCCAGCTCGCCACCGCCCTCGCCCACGGCCATGGTGCCCAGAGCGCCGTAGCGGGTGTGCGAGTCGGAGCCCAAGATCATCTTGCCGCAGCCGGCGAAGTTCTCACGCATAAAGGAATGGATGACCGCGATATGGGGCGGAACGAAGATGCCGCCGTACTTTTTGGCAGCCGAGAGGCCAAAGACGTGGTCGTCCTCGTTGATGGTGCCACCCACGGCACACAGCGAGTTATGGCAGTTGGTAAGCACGTAGGGCAGCGGGAACTGCTCCATACCCGAAGCGCGCGCCGTCTGGATGATGCCGACAAAGGTGATGTCGTGGCTCGCCATGGCATCGAAGCGAATCTTAAGCGCCTCGGGGTTGCCAGACGTATTGTGTGCCTGAAGGATCGAATACGCGATGGTGCCGCGCTTGGCATCCTCGGGCGTCTGCGTAATGCCGCGCTCAGCGGCCTCGGCCGCAGGCACAACCTCGCTGCCGCCACGCAGGTAGATGCCGTCCTCGTACAGCTTAACCATACTGTCTCCCACTCTGCCCGAAAGGCTCGGGCGCATAGCATACATTCGTTCAATATCGTGCCATAGAACGGTTGCAAGTGGGTTACGAATCTGCACGTTCACTTTATCTCGGTAAAGTATATGACAAGCATCTTTCGCCAACTTCTTGACAAGGAGTGTCCCAAAGTGCCGGCACATAAGGAACGTCCCCAAGTGCCAAATACCGCAAGAGTGTCCCCCTTGACCACTCATTTAAGAACGTCCCCAATGACTACCGCATCCGGAGCAAGGCAACGCCGCAGGTAGAGGACGGACAGCGAGCGACGTCCAGAGCGAACAAGTTGGCATGAAAAAGGCAAGGCATAGACCTTCTGGTCATGCCTTGCCTTTTGAATGACAAATTGTCGCTCTGGACGTCGAGCAGCGTCGGCCCGTTACGCGGTTTGGTAAAACCGCGTAACTACAAATCCCCGCCGGCGCCCAGCAGCTTGCGCATGACTTGCTCGGGGTTAACTGAGCCGTCGCGCGGGGCCAGGGCGGTGATCTTCTTTTGCATCTTGTACTCGTGCAGCTCGTCCTCGAGCTGGCGTACGCGGGCGCGGAGCTTCTCGTTCTCGCGTTCGCGCTCCTCGGCACGCTCCTTCATATCGAGGATGCGCACCACGCCGGCGAGGTTGATGCCCTCGTCGGTCAGTTGGTTGATGAGCTCCAGGCGCTCGATATCGGCACGCGAATACAGACGCGTGTTGCCGCCCGAGCGCTGGGGATTCACCAAGCCTTTGGACTCGTAGACGCGCAGAGTCTGCGGGTGCATGCCGGTCAGCTCGGCCGCCACGCTGATCATGTACAGCGGTTTGTTCCTATTGTCTTCGGCCATGCTACCTGACCCCTTTCCGTCTCGTTATCGTCCATCATAAGCCCGTGGGCGCGGGCGTGCGCCGCGACCGCCCTAGTACGTCGCCTTGTAACGGTTGACCTTCTCGCGATAGTCGCGTGTGTCGGTCTCGCGCAGCTTGGTCATGGCATCGCGCTCGTCATCGGATAGGTTCGTGGGGACCTGCACCTTGATCTCGACGAGCAGCGCGCCTGTGCGGCCACGGTGCTTAACGTCGGGCGCCCCCATTTCCTTAAAGCGGAACTTCTTGCCCGTCTGGGTACCCGCGGGCACCTTCAGACGAACCGTCGCACCGCCGGGCGTCGGCACGTCCACCGTGCAGCCGAGCGCCGCCTCGTAGACCGAGACCGGTACCTCCATGGTCACGTCGGCACCTTTGCGCTTAAACAGCGGGTGCTCCTCCACATGCGTGGTCACGACCAGGTCGCCGCGCTCGCCACCCGCAACGCCATACTCGCCGCGACGCTTGTAGCGCAGCTTGCCGCCGTCGACCGCACCCGCAGGCACCGAGACCGTAATGGTCTGCTGCTCACCTGTCGAGGGAATGCGATAGGTGACCTTGTGCGTCACACCGCGAAACGCGTCCTCGGCCGTCACATCGACGGTCAGCGACAGGTCGCCGCCCTTGCGAGCACGGCTGCGGCCAGCGCCGGCACCGGCAGCGCCCGCAGCCCCGGCAAAGCCCGAGCCCCAATCGCTGCCCCAGGCGCCGTTGCCGCTAAAGATGCTGTCGAAGATGTCGCCCCAGCCGCTGGCACCCGCGCCGGCACCGTAGCCGCCGCCATACGCGCCGCCCGCGCCCGGCATACCGCCAAACATGAGCATCTGGTCGTACTCTTTGCGCTTCTTCTCGTCCGAAAGCGTCTCATAGGCCTCGCTGATCTCCTTAAACTTGGCCTCGTCGCCGCCGGCATCGGGGTGATATTTTTGCGCGAGCTTGCGAAACGCGCTCTTGATCTCTTTGTCGGAGGCGCTCTTGGATACGCCCAGGATGTCATAGAAGGTTTTGCCTGCAGCCATCGTAGCTCCTCTCCTGTTACGTCCGCCGCCCATGCAGACGACGGTTCATGCTTTCATATGGCACTAGGCCAGAAAGGGCCCCGGGTGTTGCCCCGGGGCCCTTCTCAATTACTCCTCGGTGCCCTCGGCCGTATCGGCCGTAGCATCCTCGGGCGCCGCTTCGGGCTCCGGTGCGGGGCGCTTCTCGCCACCGTAGGTCACCGTCACCATCGCGGAACGCAGGATGCGATCCGCCATGCGGTAGCCCTTCTGGTACACATCGTTGACGGTCTCGTCGTACTGCGACGCGTCCTCGACGCGACCCACGGCCTGGTGCTCGAGCGGATCGAACGCCTCGCCCTTGGGGTCGATTGGCTCAACGCCCTCGTGCGCGAACACGTCGAGCAGCTTGGCATGTACCGCGTCAACGCCATCGACGAACTGCTTAAAGTCGTCGGAAAGCTCTTGACTGCGGGCATGGTCAATCGCGCGCTCGATATCGTCGATCACCGGCAACAGCGCGGTGACAAGCTTCTCGGTCGCGCGCTCGCGCTCGGCGATACGCTCATTGGCGGTGCGGCGACGGAAGTTCTCCCAGTCGGCCTGCAGACGGGCGGTGCGCTCGGTGGCGTCCTTTGCCTTGTCCTCTGCGGCCTTCTGAGCCTCTGCCGCAGCATCGAGCTCGCTGCGCACGTCGGCGAGCTCCTTTTGGGCCTGCTCGAACTTGAGCTTAAAGTCGTTGTCGGCGGCTTCCTCACCGGCGCGGATAGCAGCTTCCACCATCTCGTCCTCGGTCATCGTCGCCTCCTTGTTGGAATCCTCTACCTGGTTCTCGGCAGCCTCGGCGGCCGCGGCCTCGTTGGCCTCGGTATCGTCGACGGCCTCTACGGGAATCTTCACGTCCTTCTCCTCAGAGTCAACGGGGGCGGCGCCAGCGGCAGCCGCCTCCGTGCGAGCTTTACGGGCGGACATGATTACTTGTCCTCGTCGTCCACAACCTCGTAGTCGGCATCGACGACGTCATCGTCGGCAGGCTGGGCGCCGGCGGCACCGTCGGTCTGCTGCTGAGCGTCGGCGTAGACAACCTGGGCCAGCTCATAGGCCACGGACTGCAGGGACTCGCCGGCGGCCTTGATGGCCTCGACGTCAGAGCCCTCGAGCGCCTTCTTGGCGTCGGCGATAGCGGCCTCGGCCTTGGACTTCACGTCAGCGGAAACCTTGTCGCCCAGCTCGTTGAGGGTCTGCTCGGTGGAGTAGCACAGGCTGTCGGTCTGGTTGCGGACCTCGACCTCTTCCTTCTGCTTCTTGTCCTCCTCGGCATGAGCCTCGGCGTCCTTGACCATACGATCGACTTCGTCGTCGGACAGAGCAGTGGAGCCGGAGATGGTGATCTGCTGCTCCTTGCCGGTGCCCTTGTCCTTAGCGGAGACCTTGACGATACCGTTGGCGTCGATGTCGAAGGTGACCTCGATCTGCGGCACGCCGCGGCGGGCAGCCGGGATACCGGTCAGCTGGAACTTACCGAGCGACTTGTTGTCGCGGGCAAGCTCACGCTCGCCCTGGAGCACGTTGATCTCGACGCTGGTCTGGTTGTCGGCAGCGGTGGAGTAGACCTCGGTCTTGGAGGTCGGGATCGTGGTGTTGCGGTCGATCATCTTGGTCATGATGCCGCCCATGGTCTCGACGCCCAGCGACAGCGGGGTAACGTCGAGCAGCAGGATGCCCTCGACGTCGCCGGTGAGCACGCCGCCCTGGACGGCAGCGCCGTCGGCAACGACCTCGTCGGGGTTCACGGACATGTTGGGCTGCTTGCCGGTCATAGTCTTGACGAGCTCCTGGACGGCGGGCATACGGGTGGAGCCGCCGACGAGGATGACCTCGGTCAGATCGGAGAGCTTAAGCTTGGCGTCGCGCAGGGCGTTGGTGACAGGCTGCTTGCAGCGCTCGAGCAGGTCGCGGGTGATCTTCTCGAACTCGGCGCGGGTCAGCGTGTAGTTGAGGTGCAGCGGGCCGGACTGGTTCATGGTAATGAACGGCAGGTTGATGGTGGTCTGCTGGGCGGCGGAGAGCTCCTTCTTGGCGTTCTCGGCGGCCTCCTTCAGACGCTGCAGGGCCATGGGGTCCTGACGCAGGTCGACACCGTTCTCCTGCTGGAACTTATCGGCCATCCAGTCGATGACGCGCTGATCCCAGTCGTCGCCGCCCAGGTGGTTGTCGCCCGAGGTGGACAGAACCTCAAACACGCCGTCGGCGAGGTCGAGGATGGAGACATCGAAGGTGCCGCCGCCCAGGTCGAAGACCAGGATGCGCTGGTCGGTGCCCTGCTTGTCCAGGCCATAGGCAAGAGCAGCAGCGGTCGGCTCGTTGACGATACGCTTGACGTTGAGGCCGGCGATCTTACCGGCGTCCTTGGTGGCCTGACGCTGGGCGTCGTTGAAGTAGGCCGGGACGGTGATGACGGCGTCGGTGACGGTCTCGCCCAGATACTTCTCGGCGTCAGCCTTCATCTTCGCGAGCGTCATGGCGCTCACCTGCTCGGCGGTGTAGTCCTTGCCCTCGATGTCGACGACGGCACGGCCACCCTGGCCCTCCTTGACCTCGTACGGCACGGTCTTGATCTCGGAGGTGCACTCGGAGTACTTGCGGCCCATGAAGCGCTTGATGGAGAACACGGTGTTCTTGGGGTTGGTGACAGCCTGGTTCTTAGCGGCCTTACCCACGACGCGGTCGCCGTCGGCACGGAAGCCCACGACGGACGGGGTGGTGCGGTCGCCCTCGGCGTTCACGATAATGGTCGGAGAACCGCCCTCGAGAACGGCCATTGCGGAGTTAGTAGTACCAAGGTCGATACCAAGAATCTTGCCCATTAGAAATTCCCTCTCTCTTGTGCGTTTGCACCGACTCGGCGGTCTGCCGAGCGGTGTTTCGGCTTGTCTTTCAGGATGTAGTGTATCCCCTTATGGGCCGGAATATACAAAATCTAAGTCAATTCATATAAGATTTCTTATTGCTGAGAGTTTAGGTTCTTAAATGCGCAGGTAGATGCGCTGATTGAGTTCTCGGCAAATCTATCGAGATCTATGTAGAGATGGCTGAGGTTTGCGTCCGGGGGTGCCTGGGGGCCGTCTTGCGGAAAGCTCATCCCAGTTTGAGCGTGGATTCCGGGTCGCAGTTTCCGTCTGAAGGCTCAACCGAAAACCGTATCCCGTTTTGAGAGCTGATACCGGCTCGCATTTTCCGCTAGCGGGCCTAACCGGAAACTGCGACCCGGTTTTCGGCCAAATAACGGGATGCCCTTTCCGCAGACGCGCTCAATAGCTCAATATTTCAAGTCACCTTTAGCTAACATTTGCGCAGCTCAACGGCCCCACCTGCGCATTTTTTAGTAAACCTTGGCATACTCGGCGAACGGTATGAAGATGCCGGCCAGAGGGTATTGCAAACGGTCGCTCCCGTGGTATGTTTTTGCCCGAATCAAACCGGCGCGCATCGCCTGTAGCGTCGGTCAACAGAGAGGAAACTACCATGGCTCATCCCGTAATTGATGCCGACGAGTGCATCGCTTGTGGCGTTTGCGTCGACTCCTGCCCCGCTGGCGTTCTGGAGCTCCAGGACGTCGCTACCGTCGCTGACGAGGACTCCTGCGTCGCCTGTGGCGCTTGCCAGGACGCTTGCCCCGCCGGCGCGATCACCGAGATCGTCGAGGAGTAACAACTCCCCCACTTGCACACTCACAAGTACACCGTGCACAAAAAGGAGGCCTCCGCATCGCCGCGGAGGCCTCCTTTTGCATATGTGGGCAGCTAATTGGGGACGGTGTCGGGCTAGGACAAATCATCCTCGTAGGGCATTAAATCGGCTAGGTAGCCTTTCTCTTTGAGCATGGCCTCGATCTCGTCGAGGGTTTGCTCATCCTCCGCGGCGATGCGATGGAAGTGGTAGCCGCTGGTCACCGTTAGCAGCGGAAAGCTCTTGCCGCTCTCGATATCGCGCAGATAGCGCTCGACATCGCGGCGATTGCGGATGTCCAGATCAGCCGTGATCTTACCGTATACGCGGTGATTGACGATCACATTGAGCACGGAGCCGCCGGCGTCGACGATACTCGTGAGCTCATCGCCCGCCTGCTCCACGCTGTGGCGAACCTTGACCAAGCGCGTGGGCACAGCGGGGCTGCTGGGGGCCTCCTGCAGCACATAACCACGGTTGGTCGCCACGATATCGTGCCCGTCGGCGCGCAGCAGAGCGATGTCTTGCACGACAATCTGGCGGCTCACACCCACCTCGCGGGCAAGTGCGCTGCCCGAAACGGGTCCCTTGGCTCCCTCGAGCACGGCCATGATGGCACGGCGACGCTCGCGGGCGTCCATTATTTACCGTCCAACAGACGCAGGTGCTTGAGCGAGAGGTCGAGAATCGGCGCAGAGTGAGTCAGCGCCCCCGAGCTAATAAAGTCAACGCCCAGGTCGGCGAGCGCGCGGATATTGCTGGCGTCCACGTTGCCCGAGCACTCGGTCTTGGCGCGGCCGGCGATAAGCTCAATCGCGGCAGCCATATCGTCGTGGGTCATGTTGTCGAACATGATGATGTCGGCGCCGGCCTCCACAGCCTCGCGCACCATGTCCAGGTTCTCGCACTCAATCTCGACCGTCGTGGTAAACGACGCATGGGCGCGCGCCATCTCGATCGCGCGCGCCACGCCACCGGCGGCATCGATGTGGTTGTCCTTGAGCATGACGGCCGTCGACAGGTTGTAGCGGTGGTTGCTGCCGCCGCCGATCTCGACCGCCGCCTTCTCAAACACGCGCATACCCGGCGTGGTCTTGCGCGTGTCGACGAGCACAGTCTTGGTGCCCTCGAGCGCTGCAGCCATCTGGTGCGTATAGGTAGCGATGCCGCTCATGCGCTGCAGGTAGTTGAGCGCCACACGCTCGCCCGAAAGCAGCACGCGCGCGTCGCCGCGCACCTGACCCACATGGTCGCCGGCGTGCACCTCGTCGCCATCGGCAACGTCGAGCGGCACCGAGCTCTGCGGATCCAGCAACTCAAAGGTGCGGGCAAACACATCCAAGCCGGCGATGATGCCGTCGGCCTTGGCGATAAGCTCCACCGTGGCGGGGCGCGCCGTGGGACACACGCTCGCCGTGCTCACGTCCTCGAACGTGATGTCCTCGCGCAGGGCCTGCAGAATCAGATCATCGGCGACGAGCTTCATGGTAATGGGATTCATGGTCTACTCCTCCACGGCCTGCGTGCCGGCAGCACGGGCCAAATCATCGATTGCCAGGGTATCGGCGCTCAGAGCGCGATGACGGCCATCGAGCGCGGGATCGCCCGCCTGCTCCACGGCCAGCGACTCGCCGGTACGCATGCACCACGCGGCGCGACGACCCCAGACCAGCGCCTCGAGCAGGCTGTTTGATGCAAGGCGATTCTTGCCGTGAACGCCATTGCAAGCCGTCTCGCCCGCGGCGTAGAGCTCTGGCATCGAAGTGCGGCCGTCCTTATCGACCCATACGCCGCCCATAAAGTAGTGCTGCGTGGGCGTAACGGGAATGGGCTCGTCCAAGATGTCGCGACCGTCCTCCAGGCAGCGCGCGCGAATGTTGGCAAAGTGCCCGGTCACCACATCGCGCTCGACGGGGGCAAAACTCAGCCACTCGTGCTCGGCACCGTCCTGCTTCATCTGCTCGCGAATAGCGGCGGCGACCACATCGCGCGGCTGAAGCTCATCGGTAAAGCGCTCGCCGGCGGCGTTGAGCAAAATCGCGCCCTCGCCGCGGCAACTCTCGCTGATCAGGAAGGTGCGACCCGGCTGCGGCGAGAACAGTCCCGTGGGGTGAATCTGCACGTAGTCCAGATGCTCCATCTTAATGCCATGCTCCTGAGCGATGTAGCAGGCATCGCCCGTGAGCTGCGGGTAGTTGGTCGAATGGTCGTATACGCCGCCGATGCCGCCCGTTGCCCACAGCGTGTGGCGGGCATGGATCTTAAACGGCTCGCCGGCATGCGCGCCCTCGGCGGAATTTACCAGCTCGTCGGCGGGACGAACCGAGTTGTTCTCGTCCACGGGAACGGCGACGACGCCGGTGCACACCGTGGCACCGTCACGCTCGCCCGTTAGGATGTCGGTCATGGCCACGTGCTCCAAAATCTGCACGTTATCCAGCTTGCGAACGGCCTGGAGCAGCTTGGTCGTGATCTCCTTGCCGGTAATATCGGCATGGAAGGCGATGCGCGGACGGCTGTGCGCGCCCTCGCGGGTAAAGTTGAGGCTGCCGTCGGCCTTGCGCTCAAAATCCACGCCCATGGCCAGCAGGTCGTTGATGACCGAGCGGCTCGAGCGGATCATGATGTCGACGCTCTCGCGGCGGTTCTCGTAATGACCGGCGTGCATGGTGTCCTCAAAGAAGGCATCGTAGTCCGAGCCTTCGGGCAGCACGCAAATGCCGCCCTGCGCGAGCATCGAATCGCACTCATCGACCGAGCCCTTGGAGAGCATGATCACGCGCGTGCTCGTCGGCAGGTTGAGAGCTGCGTACAGGCCCGCCACGCCGCAGCCGGCAATAACGACGTCGCACTCCATGTCGGGGTATTGTTTGGTTTTCACAGGAATCCTCTCCCTTGTAATGTGGCATAAGGGACTGCCCCTCATGTCACATTGTTCTAGCGCGCTGCGTACTCGAGCATACGGTCGAGCGTAAGTTTTGCCTGGTCGGCAGCCTCGTCCGACACACCGATCTGCACCTCGCCCTCGCCCGTCTCCAGGCAGCGCACGAGCTTTTCGAGCGTGATGAGATCCATGTTGACGCAGGTGGGCTGCACCGCGGGGAAGTAGAACTTCTTGCCGGTGCCCTGGCAGCGGCGCTCGAGCTCGTAGAGCACGCCGCGGACCGTCACGATAATGAACTCGCTCGCGTCGGACTCCTCGGCGTACTTGATGATGCCGGCGGTGGAGCCGATGTAGTCGGCCTCGGCCAGGACGTCGGCCTTGCACTCAGGATGCGCCAGCACGAGCGCGTCGGGGTGGGGCTCCGTCGCGTCGACGATCTGCTCGACGGTGATAATGTGATGGCGCGGGCAGTAGCCGTTGTTGAGGATGATGTGCTTTTGCGGCACCTGCTCGGCTACGAAGCGGCCCAGGTTTTGGTCGGGAATGAACAGGATATGCTGCTGCGGCAGCTCGGACACGATCTTAACGGCGTTGGAGCTGGTGACGCACACGTCGCTCCAGCTCTTGATCTCGACCGTGGAGTTGACGTAGCACACCACGGCCAGGTCGTCGCCGTACTCGGCGCGCGCCGCGTCGACCGTCTCGCGCTTGACCATGTGAGCCATGGGGCAGTCCGCGCCCGGCTCGGGCAGCAGCACGGTCTTAGTGGGATTGAGCAGCTTGGCGCTCTCGCCCATAAACTCCACGCCGCACAGCACGATGGTCCGCTGTGGCAGGCTCTTGGCGAGCTTGGCCAGGTAGAAGCTGTCGCCGACGTAATCGGCAACGGCTTGGACCTCGGGCGCCACGTAGTAGTGCGCCAGGATTACCGCGTCACGTTGGGTTTTTAGTTGCTGAATGGCCTCGACGAGTTCTGCGGGCACCAGTGCCACGCGCTCCGTTGCCGTCGTTGCCGATGCCAGGCCGGCCGCGATATCGCGTGCAAGCTCCGACGCATCCATGTTCGCGCTCTGTGCCATCAAGGCCCCTCTCTTTTGGCGAATCTTGGGGCTTTAGTATGACACCTAGGTTTACAGCTGACAAGACAGCTGTAAACCTAGGTGTAAAGTTGAAATAAAGATTCAATCATGTGGCAGGTCCATTTTTGAACTGGCAAGCTGAGGCTAGCCGAGCTCTCGATAGCGCAGGAGGCATCTTTCGCCACCGCAATACCGCTTGGCGCGAGTTGCACGCCGTGGGGCGCAAACGGTCCGCACCTCCGCAAGCGGCGCGTGCCCGATGTGGCAAAATCGAACTACTTAAGGGGGCCGAATGCTCAAGATTATTGCCTGCGACGATGACGTCGCTTTTCTAGATAGACTGCACCGAATGATCGATCGTTGGTCGACCGAGACGGGCACGGCGGTCGATGTTGCGCTCGTCACGCGCGGCGAGGACCTACTGGCCCGCCATGCCGCATCGCGCGCCGACATCATTCTGCTCGACATGATCATGCCGCTCGTCAACGGCATGGACACCGCACGCGAATTGCGCCAGGCCGATACCGCCGTGCGCCTGGTGTTCCTCACCTCGTCGCCCGAGTTCGCACTGGAGTCCTACGAGGTCCGTGCCTTCGACTATCTGCTCAAGCCCGGGACTTACGAACGCCTGGCGCAGTTACTCGACGAGCTTTCGAGCATGCGCCCGGCGGCAACCGACGAGCTCGTGATCAAAACGTCCTTTGGCTACCACGCCCTGCGCCTGTCCGACATCGAATATGCCGAGGCGCGCAACAAGCACGTGGTCTTCCACCTGCGCGACGGACGCGATATCGAGGCACTCGAGTCGTTCCGCAGCGTCGAGGACCGCTTGGAGCAAAACGCGGTCTTCTTTAAATGCCACCGCAGCTACCAGGTCAACCTGCGCAATATCGATCACTTTGACCGCACGGACATCGTCATGCGCTCGGGCGCTTGCATCCCGCTTTCGCGCAGCTGCAAGCAGGGATTCCAAGACGCCTACTTTGCGGTGCGCTTTGAGGGTGGAAGACACTGATGGTCTCCTCGGTCGAAATGATCCTTTGGGCAATCCACCACGCCACGACGTTGCTCTTTGGCGTCTTTGCCTCGGCGG
The DNA here is from genome assembly GCA_902494165.1 of uncultured Collinsella sp. Taxonomy (GTDB): domain Bacteria; phylum Actinomycetota; class Coriobacteriia; order Coriobacteriales; family Coriobacteriaceae; genus Collinsella. The sequence goes on from CABUSD010000001.1 coordinate 49,613, forward strand.
CGCTGTGCGGTATCGAGATCAACCGGCGTCATGCGCTTGAACTGGTGCTGGTCGGCGCCGTAACCGGATGCGCATTTGGCCTCGCCAATGCCGTCGGCGGAGAGCTTTTCGCCCGCCAGGTATATCCGCTCGTCGTGCATCTGCCGCTCATCATCTATTTGTGCGCGCGCTACCGCCTGAGCCCGCTGCTTGCCGTGCTCGGCATTACGAGTGCCTATCTGAGCTGCCAGTTCAGCAATTGGATGGGCATCGCCGCATTTGCCGCAACCGATTCTCAGATCGCGTACTATCTGGCGCGCATCGCGACCACACTCGCCGTCTTTGCCGTCCTGCTGCATTGGGCCGGCGACATCGGTCCGCGCTTGGCGATTAAAAGCACCACCGAGCTGGGCATCCTTTTAATCCTGCCGCTCGTCTATTACGTCTTTGACTATGCCACCAACGTCTACACCACGCTGTTCCACTCGGGCTCGGTGGTGACGGTTGAGTTTTTGGCCTTTGCACTCTGCGCGTTCTACCTTATGTTCCTCGCCGTCTACCTGCGTGAATACGAAGAAAAGGAAACCGCCGAGCGAGAGCGCTGGATGCTCGAAACCCGCGACAGCGCCGCCATCAAAGAGCTCGAGGCTTGGCGTCAATCTGGGCGCGAGCTGTCGATTCTGCGCCACGACATGCGCCACTTCCTACGCGGCCTGGCCGCTTTAATTGAGGAGGGCCACACCGACGAGGCGCTCGATCGCATCGACGAACTCTGCGAAGCCGGCGACCGCACCGCCGTACGCCGCTTCTGCGCCAACGAGACCGTAAACATCGCGCTTTCGTCATTTAACTCGGATATCAATAGAAACGGCATTACCGCCAACCTGCGCGCCGCCGTACCCGAAACCATCCACGTAGGTGACGCCGACCTGTTTAGCGTGCTCTCAAATGCCTTGGAAAACGCTATCACCGCCGCAAGCGCCGCACCCCAAGGAAAGCGATTCGTCGACCTTGACCTGCGATTAGAGGACGGCCAGCTGCTGCTGTTAGTTTCCAATACGTTTGACCGCGCGCCGCGCATGGTCGACGGCATGCCCGTAGCCGGGTACACCGGACACGGCTTTGGAACCAAGAGCATTAAGCTTGCCGTCGAACGCATGAACGGCAACTGCCAGTTCCGCATTAACGGCGATCGGTTTGAGCTGCGCGCTGTGATGTAAGGGCGCGGGCGCGACGGATTTGCGTTCCGCGGGTACGGCTCGCCCGCTCGGGGTCGTTTGTCGACGCGGGCTCGCTACAGCGGGGCGGCCGCCGGGGTCAGCTGCTTGATGTATGCCCACATGCGCTGCTTGGCGGCTTTGTCAGTGAGCGCCGCCTCAAAACCGTCGAGCGCGAGCACGCGGCGACCCTGCACATGGGCGATCAAGCCGGGCTTGAGCATGGCGGTGTCGAAGTCATCGATCGCCACGAGCATATCGGCGTAGGTCTCGCGCATGGCGTCAGCCGCGTTGTTGTCGAGCAGCAGCACCGCCTCGGGGTCCAAAGCCTCAAGCGCCTCACGGAACAGCTCGCACGGCAGAGTCTCGCCCACCGCGACCGCTCCGTCACCCACGCCGGCGACGCTTGCCAGCACGCAAAAATCCTCGGGCGCGTAGCCGATGGCCCCAAGCGCCTTGCGCAACGCCGCGCCATCCGGGCCGGCAGCAAGCTCGCCGCCCGAACGCTCGGCCTCGTCCAAATCGCCTTTGACCAGAACGATCGGCGAGCACGCGTTGCCCGCGATACGCACACCACGGACCGCAAGCGATGTGAGCTCCTGCTCGGCCGCCTGGGCGATGGCTTCTTTTTTCTGGCTTTGTGACGTGGACATGCGCTCTCCAATCGTTTGCGTGCCCACCATTATATAAAAGAGCTGCCCGCGAGTGGTTGCTTTGCGGGCGGCTGGGTATAAGCACGGTCGTACTGAGTTTTACGCGGCCAAGCCGCGTCGCATTATGGAGGTCACCATGGCTGACATTAATCAGATTACCCCCGAGAACTTCGATTCCATCGTTAACGACAGCCTGCCCGTGCTGGTCGATTTTTGGGCACCGTGGTGCGGGCCCTGTCGATCCCTCTCGCCCATCGTTGACGAGGTTGCCGATGAGCTGGCGGGCAAGCTTGCCGTTGCCAAATGCAACGTCGACGACAACCAGGACCTGGCCATGAAGTATGGCGTCATGAGCATCCCCACGCTGATTGTGTTTAAGAACGGCGAGGAGATTGACCGCTCGGTTGGCGCTCTGCCCAAGGCGAGGCTGCAGGCGCTGCTGGAGAAGCATCTGTAATACGCTTGTTACTTACTCGCCGTCTATGAGCGCTTTTGCACCGCTCGCCGGACTGCCGGGCGCGGCGCGGACGACCACGGATAGTATGGTAGTTACAAACAGCCCCCAGTGAACGGGTGCGAGTCACACAGACTCGCACCCGTTTTCTTATGCAGCTGCGCACAGAGCGGGCGTAGTAAAATCTGAACCACTGAACTGCCCCATACAAAAGGAGATTTTCCATGCATGATGTTGGAATGAACATGAGCCAGCTTGCCATGAGCGTCAAGCAGGTCGACGACACCATCGAGCTTGCTCACGAGTGGAGCCATCAACTGCTGCATGCGACCGAGAACTTTGATATGGAGCGCATTGGCGCCAAGCTCGAGGCCGCCATGGCCGCGCTGCACGAGGCGCATGACGCGCTCGAGGGCTACGAGGAAGCCATCGAGGCCGACCACAACTCCGTCGGCTCCGTGAAGCTGGTGTAACGTGGCCGAACATGAGCACGGCTGCGGGTACGAGCACGAGCATCCGCACGGGGCGGACGGTGACGCAGGCTGCCACTGTAGTGGCTCCGGCTCCGAGCTGGTCCGCTTTTCGGTCACCGCGCCCGACGACCTGCTGCGTCGTTTTGACGAACAGATCGCGCGCCGCGGCGACGTGGCCAACCGCTCCGAGGCCGTGCGCGACCTGATTCGCGCCTCGATCGCCAAGGAGCAGATGCGCACGCCCGATGAGCATGTTATCGGGTCGCTCACCATGATCTACGACCACCATACCGGCGACCTGACGCGCCGTCTGGACGAAGTGCAGCACGACTATACCGACGAGATCGTATCGACCATGCACGTGCATCTGGATCACCACAACTGCTTGGAGATTCTGGCGCTCAAGGGTCGCGGCGAGCGCGTCTACGAACTAGCCGACCGCCTGCTGGGCCTGCGCGGCGTTAAGCACGGCGAGCTCACGTGCGCCGCCACCAAGCAGAGCCTGGGGCTGTAACAGCACACATTTCAACGAAGGAGGGTCGCATGCGGCATGCGCATATCCATGTAACGGGCATTGTGCAGGGCGTCGGCATGCGGCCGTTTGTGTATCGCGAGGCCATGGCGCACGGCATTTGCGGCTGGGTGCTCAACGCGGGCGACGGCGTGCATATCGAGGCGCACGCCCTAAGCGAGTCGCTCGACGAATTTGTTGACGCACTTTCCGAGCATGCGCCTGCGGCGTCTCGCGTGGAGCATGTCGAGGTTGTAGACCTAGCACCCGGCAACTGGGATGCCGCTAACGAGCAGGGCTTTCGCATTGTGGCGTCGCAGGACCAGACCGCGCACACGACGCTCGTTTCGCCCGATATCGCCACCTGTGACGATTGCCTGCGCGAGTTGTTCGATCCCGCCGACCGACGCTATCACTACCCCTTTATCAACTGCACTAACTGCGGCCCACGCTTTACCATCATCCGATCGCTGCCTTATGACCGAGCGGCCACATCGATGGACCGTTTCCCCATGTGCCCCGCCTGCGCCGCAGAGTATGCCGATCCACTCGACCGTCGCTTTCACGCACAGCCCGATGCCTGCTTTGATTGCGGGCCGCATATTACGTGGCGCGAGGCTGTGAACGGCGATGCGTACGGGAATTCGTCCGCGATACCGGCCGTCGGCACCACACGCGAGACCAGCGACGCCATTATCGACCGCTGTGTTGAGCTACTGGCCAACGGCGGTATCGTCGCTATCAAGGGACTGGGCGGATTTCACTTGGCATGCGACGCCTCCAACGAGCAGGCGGTGGCCGAGCTGCGCCGTCGCAAGCGCCGCAGCAATAAGCCGCTTGCCGTCATGGTGCGCAGTCTTGCCGATGCCGGGCGCCTGTGTCATATCGACGATGCTGAACGCGATCTGCTCGCCGGCAGCATCCGCCCCATTGTGCTGCTGCGCCAGCGCACTGTTGGCGAGGGCAACGGCGGTTCCCCCGACATCCTCGCCCTCGCGCCATCTGTCGCGCACGACTTGCCCGAGCTCGGCGTCATGCTCCCCTATGCGCCGCTTCAACATCTGTTGCTTGCCGCGGCAGAAGCCTGCGGTATGCACGCGCTCGTCATGACCAGCGGCAACCTGAGCGAAGAGCCCATCGAGACCGATGACGATCTTGCCTGGGAGCGCCTCGTTGCCGCCGGCATTGCCGACGCGTTGCTCGGTAACGACCGCGCGATCCTCTCGCGCTACGACGACTCTGTAGTGCGCGTGGTCGACGGCGCCGTTATGCCCGTGCGCCGTGCCCGCGGATATGCACCCCAGCCGCTGCCGTTGCCGGCGCTCGACGGCGCTCCGTCCTGCATGCTCGCCTGCGGGCCACAACAAAAGGCCACGATTGCGCTCACGCGTGAAGGGACGAACGGCGAGGCAACCTGTTTTGTGTCGCAGCATATCGGCGATGTTGAAAACGGCGGGACCTTCGATGCCTGGAACGCCGCGCGCACGCGCTTGGAAGATCTCTTTGACTTGGCGCCCACTGCCTTGGCCTGCGATTTACACCCCAGCTATCTATCGGGCCAGTGGGCGCGCGAGCAGGCGCGAAAATGCAATCTGCCGCTCGTCGAGGTGCAGCACCATCATGCGCATATCGCGAGCGTAATGGCCGAGGCCATCGCCGCGGGCCAGCTTACAACCGACGCGCGCGTCCTTGGCATCGCCTTTGACGGCACCGGCGCCGGCACCGATGGGGCCATTTGGGGCGGCGAGTTTCTTGTTGCCAGCCTTGGCGGCTTTGAACGCGCCGCGCATTTGTGCACCTGGGCGCTCCCCGGTGGGGCGGCCTCCGTGCGCGACGCCCGCCGCAACGCCTTTGCCCTGCTCAGTGAGCTCGGCCTGCTCGAGCACCCAGGTGCCGCTCGACTTTTGGACAGCCTCGACGAGCAAACGCGCAGCGTGACAGCCACCATGATCGAACGCGGCATCAACAGCCCGCGTACCAGCAGCATGGGTCGCCTGTTTGATGCCGCAGCCGCGATTTTGGGCATTTGCGGCCAGGCAACCTACGAGGGCGAACCCGCCATCGAGCTCGAAGCCGCCGCCTGGCGCGCACTCGACAGCGAAATCGCCCATTTTCCCGACGACAACGCCGGCTACTCCGCATCTGACCCATCGTGGCTGGACGGCCCCTATGTTCTGGACCAGAAAGCACTCTTTGAGGCACTTTTGGGAGGAATTGAAGCCGGAGCGCCCGCCAACAGGCTCGCACTCGACTTCCATGTCGGCATCGCGCGCTCCTCGGCGCGCATCGCCAGCGATATCTGCGTGCACGAGGGCATCGACACCGTCGCGCTCTCGGGCGGCGTGTTCATGAACCGACTTTTGCTCCAGCTCCTCACCCGCGAGCTCAAAAGCGCGGGCCTTGCTATCTTGGTCCCCCACACCGTACCCGTCAACGACGGCTGCATCGCCTACGGTCAGACGGCGGTCGCGCGCACTCGCCTCGCACAGGTCGCACCGCAATAGGCTGTTCGGCCAGCCCGCAAGCCGCCGTCTCACAGGTGTAGCGCGTTTGCCCGCAGCGCCCGCGAGCGCTACCATCAACTGATGGATTATTGAGCGCCCGTCCAGCGCAAAGCGTATAAAAGGGGAACAATATGTGCCTTGCCGTTCCCGGTAAAGTAGTCAAACGCGACGACGACCTCAAGGCCACCGTCGACATGATGGGCATCGAGCGCCCTGTTTCGCTAAGACTCGTGCCGACGGCGCAGGTTGGCGACTATATTCTCGTACATGCCGGCTTTGGCATCCAGATTGTCGACGAGCAGGAAGCACAGGAAACGCTCGAGCTTGTTAATGCCATGTCCGAGCTGGTCGAAGAAGACCAGCTTGCCACCAACCCGGCGGAGGCTTACTAGTGGCGCCCGAACAACCGGCTCGCTCCGGTATCGACTTCTCGGCATTCCGCAATCCCAAGCTGGCTCGCGAGCTCATCGAGCGCATTCGCGGTCTTGTCGGCGACCGCACCATCAACCTTATGGAAGTCTGCGGCACGCATACCGTGAGCATCGGGCGCTATGGCTTTCGCTCCATTATGCCGGCAGGGCTCAAGCTGCTGAGCGGCCCGGGCTGCCCCGTCTGCGTTACCGCCAACCGTGACATCGACCACGCAATCGCGCTCGCCAACATAGACGGCGCCATCATCACCACCTTTGGCGACATGATGCGCGTGCCCGGATCGTCTACCTCGCTCGCTGCGCAAAAGGCGGCCGGGCGCGACATCCGCATCGTCTACTCCCCGCTCGACGCGCTCGACATTGCCGAGCAAAACCCCGATCGCCCGGTCATTTTTATGGGCGTGGGCTTTGAGACTACGACGCCCACCATCGCCGCCGCCATCTTGGAGGCCGAGGCGCGCGGGCTTTTGAACTTTTCGGTCTATTGCGCCCACAAGACCACGCCGCCGGCGTTGCGCGCCATCGCCAACGATCCCGAGACCACCATCGACGGCTTTATCCTGCCAGGCCATGTCGCCACCATCACGGGGTTGGCGCCCTTTAGCTTTTTGGTCGACGAGTTCGATACCCCGGGTGTGGTCACGGGATTTGAACCGGTCGATATCCTGCAGGGCATCTGCATGCTGGTCCAGATGGTTGTCGAGGGCAGACCCACGATTGGCAACGCCTACCGCCGTGGCGTCAACGCAGACGGCAACCCCGTGGCGCGCCAGCTGGTCGAGCAGGTGTTTGAGCCGTGCGATACCACGTGGCGCGGGCTGGGGCCGATTGCCAACTCGGGCCTTTCCATCCGCCCCGAGTTCTCGCGCTTTGATGCCCGTACCCGCTTTGACGTGCCCGTCGAGGAGACGGTCGAGCCGCGCGGGTGCCGCTGCGGCGACGTGCTGCGCGGGGCCATTACACCGAGCAGCTGTCCGCTCTTTGGCCGTACCTGCACGCCCGAGCACCCCGTCGGCCCGTGCATGGTGAGCTCCGAGGGCAGCTGCGCGGCGTACTACCGCTACCGCGACTAGTCCGGACGCACCCGCACACCGGCACCACCCACGATTGGAGTTTTCGATATGTCCCGTACTGCCACCGATAGCACCGTCCTGCTGGGCCACGGCTCTGGCGGCCAGATGATGAAACGCATCATCGATGAGGTCTTTTTGGATGCGTTTGGGTCGCCCGAGCTGCTCGAAGGCAACGATGCCGGCGTCGCCGCGCTGCCCGCGAGCGCGCGCATAGCCATGTCGACCGACAGCTTTGTGGTCTCGCCGCAGTTCTTCCCCGGTGGCAACATCGGCCGCCTCGCCGTGTGCGGAACCGTTAACGACGTCGCGACCTCGGGCGCCAACGTGCGCTACCTGTCGTGCGGCTTTATCCTTGAAGAGGGCTATCCCATGGATAAGCTCCGCCAGATTGTGCAGACGATGGCCGAAACGGCGCATGAGGCGGGCGTGTCCATAATCACGGGCGACACTAAGGTGGTCGAGCGCGGCGGGGCCGACGGCGTCTATATCAATACCGCCGGCGTGGGCGAGGTACCCGCGGGCGTAGCGCTCAGCGGCACCAACTGTCAGCCCGGCGATGTCATTCTGGTATCGGGTACGCTGGGCGACCACGGCATCGCCATCATGAGCCAACGCGAGGGTCTGGCGTTTTCGAGCACCATCGAAAGCGACGCCGCGCCGCTCAACCACCTGATTGCCGATGTGCTTTCCGCAGCGCCCGGCACGCGTTGCTTTCGCGACCCCACGCGCGGTGGCCTGGCGTCCACACTCAACGAGTTTGCCCAGGCCAGCGACGTTGCCATGGAGATCGACGAGGACGATGTGCCCGTGCGCCCCGACGTGCAGGCAGCCTGCGAGATGCTCGGCTACGATGTGCTGCAGGTGGCAAACGAGGGCAAGATGGTTGCCGTCGTGCCGGCCGAGCAAGCCGATGCCGCGCTGAGCGCCATGCGCGCCGCCCGCTACGGCGAGAATGCCGCCGTCATCGGTCGCGTGCTGCCACTTGCCGAGGGCGCCCGTCCCGCCGTGCGCGTGCGCACCGGCTGGGGCTCGACCCGCATCCTCGACATGCTCGTGGGAGAACAGCTGCCAAGGATTTGCTAGGGCGGAACCGCACGGTTGGCGCGATGCGGCTTGATATCCCTGGAGATGTTCAGATTCCAAACACGCCCAACACGGAAGCCCAGTATTATGAGGTGCGTTTTGAAACCCAATGACGGGAGCTTTCATGGCAGCAGCTTTTTCCCATGTGATCTTTGACCTGGACGGCACCATCCTCAACACGCTCGAGGACCTGGCAGCCGCCGGTAACCATACCTGTGAGTTGCACGGCTGGCCCACGTTTGCCGTAGACGAGTACCGCTACAAGGTGGGAAACGGCATGCTCAAGCTGGTTGAACGCTTTATGCCCGCCGAGTACGCGGGAGACAGCCGCATGTTTGAGCAGACGCTTGCCGAGTTTAGGGCTTACTACGGCGAACACAAGGAGGACCACACCGCTCCCTATGCCGGCACGATCGAGATGCTCGACCGCCTGCGTGCCGCGGGTGTGCAGCTTGCCGTGCTCACTAACAAGGACCACGTCTCGGCGGCTCCGCTTATCGAGAAGTATTTTGGTTCCGAGCGCTTTGCGCTGGTACAGGGCCGTGTCGATGCGTTTCCGCCTAAGCCCGAAGCACCCGTCACACTGCATGTGATGGAGGAGCTGGGTGCCGATCCGGCAACCACACTCTATGTGGGCGATTCCAATGTCGATATCCTGACCGGCCACAACGCCGGCCTTAAGAGCGCGGGCGTCAGCTGGGGCTTCCGCGGCCGCGCAGAGCTGGAAGCCGCCGGCGCCGACTACGTAGTGGACACCCAAGCAGAGCTCGCAGCGCTGGTGCTGGGCGAGTAACGAAGCCGCCGCCCAACGCGGCCGCGGCAATGCTGCCGAGCGAAAAGCGCGACCCGCTTTGACGCTCCAGAGCATAGTCGTTGGGGACATTCTTAAACGACTGGTCAAACAAGAACGTCCCCAATGACTACCACGGCAACGTCGCAGGTAGAGGACGGACAGCGAAAACCCGCCAGAGCGAGCAAGGTGTCTTGAAAGAGGAGGGCATTGACCTTCTGGTCATGCCCGACGATTGAAAGGCAGATTGCCGCTCTGGCGGGTTTGCAGCGTCGAGTCGTTACGCGGTTCGTAGAACCGCGTAACTAGTTAGCTCATCATCGCATTCATCATCTCGGTGGTTGCGGAATCGTCGGCAGACCACTCGTTATCCTCGTTGGCGGAATACTTAAAGGTGACCTTGGTGTCCTTGGTCTTAGCGGCCTTGGTCACGTCGACCATGACCTGGCCGGCCATCTTGTACAGGTCGTCCTCGGACGGCAGCTCGTCGAGCGCTGCGACCTTCTCCTGATACTGGGTGGCGAAATCTTCGACGATCTTGTTCATGGACTTGCAGGTGATGGTGACCTCGACGGTCGCGGTGCCCTTGTCCTCATCGACCGTCACATCACCGATCTTGTAATCAAAACCCTCGAGATAGCTCTTGGCGTACTCCTTGGGATCGATGCCCAGCTGCTCAAACTCGTCGCCCGAAGCCTCTTCCAGGCCAGCAAGGAAGTCATCGCCGCCATTCTTGATCTCGTCAAACTGGCTCGTAAGGTCGTTGGTGATGAGCTCCTCCACCGAAGGCCCTCCGCAGCCGGAAAGCAAAACCACGCACGCGACCAGGGCAGCCATCAGGGGCGCAAGCAGCAGCTTCTTTTTCATGACATTCCTCCAAACAAGCGGCGCTGCGTTCCCCGCGCAGCGCACGTCGTAACAGTAAGTCCATATTAGCGGCCCAGCCCAACCCCCTGCGTCGCAAAAGCGCGGGCGGCTCAATTTGACGAACGAATGGCCCGTAAAGCAAGCCCCTCTGCAATAAAATGCACCTACTCAGCCTATTAAAAAAGGGTGGCCGGACAACCCGACCACCCTTTTGCATCTTCTGGATGCCGCAGACTACTTGCGGACGACCTTGACGATGGCGTCACCGGCGGCGACGGCAGACTCGGCCTCAACGGCGAGCTCGACATCGGCAAACTCGGCGGTGTTGGAAACGGCCACGACGACGCAGTCCTTGTAACCGGCAGCGGCGATCTTGGCGCGGTCGATCTTGAGTATGGGCTGGCCGGCCTTCACGACGTCGTCGGCCTTGACGAAGCCCTCGAAGCCGTCACCGTTCATGTTGACGGTATCGACGCCAACGTGCACCAGAACCTCGATGCCGCTATCGGACTGCAGGCCCACGGCGTGACCCATGGTGACGGTCACCTTGCCGTCGCAGGGAGCATAGACCAGGTCGTCCTCGGGCCACACGGCGCAGCCCTTGCCCAGAACCTCGCCACCAAAGACGGGATCGGGCACGTCGGCCATCTTGATGACCTTGCCCTTGACGGGCGAGCACAGCACGTCGGCGCCGGCAGAAGCAGAGATGGAGGCCGGAGCAGCAGCTGCCGCGGGCTCAGCCTTCTTCTTGAACATATCAAACAGACCCATTTGTTTTCTCCTCTTGATTAAGCGCAACGTTATGCGCATGCCTATGGTGATTATAGTGCCAAATGATCAAATTGCTAAGGTGAGGGCTCGAATCGCAAGCCCTTCCAAGCCCTTCCCAAAACCTTTTCCCCAGTGGCACTCATATTGTCGATTAATCCAAGCCCTCGGTACCGTTGGACTTGATGATCTTCTGGTATGCGAAGAAGCTGTCCTTGCGGCGGCGCTCGTAGGTACCGGTGCCGTCGTCGTACTTATCGACGTGGATGAAGCCGTAGCGCTTGCGCATCTCGCCAGTGCCGGCGGAAACCAGGTCGATGGGACCCCACCAGGTGTAGGCAATCAGGTCAACGCCATCGGCAATGGCCTCGCCCATGGCCTTGATGTGGCTCTGCAAGTAGGCGATGCGATACGGGTCATGGATGGAGCCGTCCTCCTCGACCTCGTCGTAGGCACCCATGCCGTTCTCGACCACCATCAGCGGAATCTCGTAGCGGGCGTAAATCTCGTTGAGGGCGATGCGCAGACCCAGCGGATCGATCTGCCAGCCCCAGTCGGTGGACTCCAGATAGGGGTTCTTGCCGCCGAAGGTCATGTTGCCCTCGGTCATCTCGTGATCCTTATGGGTGCCCACAGTGCCGGACATGTAGTAGCTAAAAGTGTAGAAATCAACCTTGCCGTCGGCGATATCCTGCAGGTCGCCGTCCTCCATCACGAGCTCAACATCGTTCTCGGCCCAGAAGCGCTTGGCATAGAACGGGTACTTGCCGCGCACCTGCACGTCGGAGCAATACCAGTTCATGGTGTTCATCTCCTGCTGCGTGGCGAACACGTCGGCCGGATCGCACGTGGCGGCATAGGAGAGGATGAAGCAGTCCATGTTGCCCATCTTAAACTGCGGGTAATGCTCGTGGGCATAACGCACGACGCGGCCGCTGGCGACAAACTGGTGATGCAGCGCCTGCATACGAGCCTGCGGCGTGGTGTGGACCGCCGATGCCGGACCCTCAAAGCCCTGAATCATGCTGGTCTCAAAGAGGTTCCCCATGTCCTGAGTACCGCAGTTGATCTCGTTGAAGGTGAGCCAGAACTTGACCTTGTCCTGATAGCGGTCGAAGACGGTCTGGCAGTACTTCTCAAAGAAGCTGATGAGCTCGCGGCTCGCCCAGCCGTTGTATTTCTCGACCAGGTGATAGGGCATCTCGTAGTGCGAGAGGGTCACGAGCGGCTCGATATTGTGGGCGCGCAGGCAGTCGAAGACGCGGTCGTAGAAGGCGAGACCGGCCTCATTGGGCTCAGCGTCGTCGCCGTTGGGGAAGATACGGCTCCAGGAGATGGACATGCGGAACATATTGAAGCCCATCTCGGCGAACAGCGCGATGTCCTCCTCGTAGTGATGGTAGAAATCGATACCGTCATGATTGGGGTAGAAGCGGTTGGGGTCGATGTCGATCGTAATCTGACGTGGCTCCTTGTAGCTGCCGCCCAAGAAATGGTCGTCGACAGAAGGACCGCGGCCGTCCACGTTCCAAGCGCCCTCAAACTGGTTGGCGGCGGTGGCGCCACCCCAATAGAAACCCTTGGGGAACTTGATGTTTGCCATGAGCATCTCCTTTGCATCGCGGGTCGATAATCCGAGTATCGCCTGCGCACGGGACGGGCAGAAGCGGGCGCGCCAAACCCGACACTTCTTTTCGCGCCCACGGACCGCCGCCGCCCCGTCCCTGACACTTCCTGATACCGACCAAAAAAGGGACAGGTTTATTTTGGAAGGTTTTATCTGAGCAAACGCCGGCGGTAGGCGGCCGGCGTGCAGCCATAGCGCTCGGCAAATTTTTTGTAGAAGAAGCTCATATTGGCATAGCCCACCTCGCGCGCTGCGGCCTCCGCAGTAGCACCGGTATCGAGTAGCGCCGCAGCGCGTGTCAGGCGGCTCTCCTGCACGAGTTGCATAAACGCGCGTCCCGTCTGCCGCTTGAGCAGCGCGCTTGCGTAGTTGGGGCTCAGATGCAGGTGGTGGGCCAAGTCGTCGAGTGTGCAATCGCAAGCGTGCCGCTCGATGTAGCTCATCGCCGCCGCAACCTGCGCCGAGGGAAGCGCGGGGCCGTCCGTTTGCAGCAGCGCGGCCTCGTAGCTTTGCATGAGCTCGACCAGCAGCAGCTCAAACAGCCTCGACACGATCTGGGCGCTCGCTGCCGTCGGCTCCAGGAGCTCGCACAACATCTCCTGTATATACCGGCGCACCCGACGGCTAGCGCCCGTGCGGAAATGCACATGCCCGCGATGATCGGTCTCGTCGTTAAGTGCGTTGAGCAGGAACTGTGAGACAGCGCTTGTGGACGAAAGGCTTTGCTCCAGGCTGCGGCGCAGCATCGGCCGTGAAATGACAATGCTCAACATCAGGTCGTGCTCGCCGAGCTCGCCTACGGCATGCGGGCAGGCGGCATCGAGCAGAAGTACCTCGTTTTGGGCGAGCGTGAGTTGCGTACCATTGACAACCTGTGGTGCGCTCCCTCGATAGACATAGCTGATTTCGACATAATCGTGCACGTGCTCCGGCACGGGGTTAAAGCGCGAGTTGCGCACAATCGACAGGCCCTCGGGCATGCCTTCTTGGTGCAGGGCGTACGCCGCGTTACCGATTTTACGGACATGCCTGCCATCGATATCTGCCTGTTGCCCCTGTCTAAATGCATCGTTCCAGTCATAGCGGGCGCCCGCGCAGTAAGCGCGCTCGCTATCGGTCAGCTCGAGCAAAAGATTGTCCAAACGTGCGATATCCATAGCGCCACCATCGTTGATTTAGTCATATTCTGCCGTGGTTTTGATATTAGCAGGGCAGCACGGGCGACGTACCCTGACTTCAATCGATTTAAAAGGTTGGTTCTGACATGCGGCACGCGTCCCAGCGCTTCGCCAGGCAACTGTGGGGTGACGTTTGCCCAGATAAAACCGACCAAAATAAACCTGTCCCTTTTTGGCAGGTTTTGGAGGAGTGGATATGGCGGCATACGACAACCATGTGCTTCCGTTCTTGTGGCTCAAGGGCGAAAAACGCGAGACGATTACCGAATACTTAGAGCAGATTGCCGGGGCGGACATCCGCGAAGTCTGCCTTGAATCGCGCACGCATCCCGAGTTTTGCCGCGACGGCTGGTGGTCCGACCTGCGTTTTATCATTGGCGAGTGCAAGCGCCTGGGCCTTAAGATCTGGCTGCTCGATGATGCCCACTTTCCCACGGGCTACGCCAACGGCGCGCTTGCAGGCGAGGATGTAGACCCCGCGCTCAAGAAGACTGTGCTTAAGCATCACACGGTAACGGTCGTTGGACCCCAGCCGTCCACGACCATCAAGCTCGGCAACCTCATGGATCCCACGGAGCACTTTGTGGGCGCGGCGGGTTTTGACGCTACCGGCGTGCCGCTCGACCTTGAGCTCGCCGCCGAGCAAACCGAGGGAGGCACTCCCGCCTGCCTGCGCTTTGACGCTCCCGCCGGTGTCACCACCCTCGAGCTCTACGTCACCAGCCAAAAGACCGGCTTTCGCGATGAATACATCAACATGGTCGACGCCGATTCGTGCCGCGCGCTCATCGATGCCGTCTACGAGCCCACGTTTGAGCATCTGGGCGACGAGTTCGGCTGCACCATCCTGGGGTTCTTTACCGATGAGCCGGGCTTTATGAACGAGAAGGGCACGGCTCTCGACGATGCTTCTACCAGCAGCTTTATTGGACGCGGCGATATGGCACTACCTTGGTCGGACGAGCTTGCCAGCCGCCTGCGCAATGCACTTGGCGAGGACTGGCTCACCAAGCTACACGGCCTTTGGACACGCGAGGCAGATGGCGCCCGAGTCCGTCACACCTACATGGACATTGCCACGCAACTCTACCGCACCTGCTTTGACGAGCAGATCGGTGACTGGTGCCGCGAGCGCGGCGTTATGCACATTGGCCATGTAATCGAGGACAAGAGCTGCCACACACGCCTGGGCCAGGGCGCTGGGCACTATTTCCGCGCTGTCGCCGGTCAGGACATGGCGGGCATCGATGTGGTTATTAACCAGCTCGCCCCCGGCATCGACCACGGCCCTTACAGCTACTTCCATGGCGCATGGAACATGGAGTTCTTTACCTACGCGCTTGCCAAACTGGGCTCTTCAGCCGCGCGCCTCGACCCCAAAAAGCAGGGGCGCTGCATGGCCGAGGTTTTTGGCGCCTTTGGCTGGCACGAGGGCTTGCGCGAGATGAAGTGGATTGCCGACCACATGCTCGTCCGCGGCGTCAATTGGTTTACGCCGCACGCGTTTAGCATGGCACCCTTCCCCGATTGGGACTGCCCGCCGCACTTTTACGCGCACGGCAACAACCCGCAGTGGCCGCACTTTGGCCAGCTCATGAGCTATATGAACCGTACGGCAACGCTGCTTTCGGGAGGCTGTGCCACGCGCCCCGTCGCCATCCTGTACCATGCCGATGCCGAATGGGCCGGTAGCGCCATGCCTATCGAGCGCGTGGCGGCAGAGCTCACGCGCGCGCAGATCGACTTTGATTTTGTGCCCGCCGAGGCTTTTGAGGACAAGAGCCGCTACAAGGTTTCGATTGCCGATGGATTGCTTGGTGTTAACAGCTGCCGCTACCAGGCATTTGTTATGCCCAGTGCTACGTTTATTGGCGCGAAGACGGCAAAGGCAGCGAGACGCATGACGGATGCAGGCGTTATGGTGCTCGCCGTCGACGAGGTGCCCGGTGCATTCTACGATACCGATGGCGCAGTCGAGCTGGGAGGGCTCGTCGCAACGCCGCTCGCCGATGTCGCCCGCGCGCTTGCAAGCGCGGGACTACAGACCGTTGTGTCTGACACACCGCAGCCCTGGCTACGCGCACTTCGCTACGAGCGGGCAGGCGAGACCTACGTTATGCTCGTCAACGAGCACCCCCGCGAGCGCATCGACTGCACGGTTGCACTTGCGACAGGTGAGCGCCTTTGCGGCACGCGGCTCGACCTGCTAAACGGCACCGAGCCCGTTGCGTTTGACGGTGTGTTGGAGCTCGCACCCTTCGAGAGCTGCATCGTTGTTTTGGAAGCGGGCAGCGAGGATGCGCCCGGAGACGGCGCAATCGACGCTGATACATCGCTCGGTCTGCGCATCGAAGGCCCATGGACCGTTGCCCTCTCCCCTGTCGGTGGCAATGGCGCCTTTGGTGAAGCACAAGAACTCAAACACCTGGGCGACCTTACGGCCGACCTGTTCACCGGCACCTGCGGCACCTACCGATATCATGCGTCGTTTGAGCTGGCCAACGATTGCGCCGACGCCATGATCGACCTGGGAGACGTCTACGAAACCGCGACGCTCGCGCTCGATGGGCGCCCGCTCGGCACACGCATCTGCCCGCCCTACCGTTTTGCCGCCGGCGCACTTTCCACCGGTGCGCATGAGCTCACGATCGACATCATCAACACGCTCGACCATGCGATCCCCGACATCTTCGCTCTCACCGAGCCCGTCGCCCCCAGCGGCATCCTCGGCCCCGTTACCCTTTGCGGGCAAAACCTGCCAAAATAAACCTGTCCCTTTTTGGCAGGTTTGGCGAGTGTGGGAGTTCGCATGGATATCAAACGCAAGATCACCGAGGCGCAGGGCCTCACCCCCACCGAGCAACAGCTCGGCATTGCAGCCCTTGCCATCGGCGAGGACATCCGCGGGCTTTCGATTAAGGAATTTGCCGCGCGCGCCAACGTTTCGGTCGCGAGCGTGCACCGTTTTTGCAAAAAGCTCGACCTCGAGGGTTTCAAGGACCTCAAGGTCGAGCTTATTCGCTTGGCAACCGAGGCGGGCAATCGGCGCAACGTGGACATCAACTTTCCCTTTGATGCTACGTCCAGCCCCGCGCAGGTTATGGAGCGCATGGAGGGGCTCTACCAGACCACGCTGGCCGAAACGCAGGAGCTGCTCGACCCCACGCAGCTTGACCACGCCGCCAAACTCATCGCGAACGCCCGACAGGTCGACATCTACACGGGCTCGCACAACCTCTATCCAGCGGGAATGTTCCGCGACCGCCTGCTCTCCGCCGGTAAAAGCGCGACGTGCCACGACGGTGTCGAGGCCCAGGTGCGAACGGCACTCGCCTCGGGTCCCGACCATGCGGCAATCGTCATCTCCTACAGCGGCCTTGCCCCCAACCTCAAGGACATCTTGCCGATCCTCAGCAGTCGACATGTCCCGGTCATCGTCATCGGCACGCCTTATTGCGCGCGCATTCACCCTGGCTTTGCCGCCTACCTTACGGTGAGTGACCACGAGAGCATGACGCATCGCATCACGCAGTTCGCGAGCCACATCGCCGTGCAATACGTGCTCGATTCGCTCTACAGCAGCTACTTCGCCAAAGACTACGACCACTGCTCCGAATTCCTGGAGCACTCGTTCCCCTACACCCGCCTGCCCGGGCTCAAGTAGCGACGAGCGTGGATTTTTGGACGCTTATCCATGCTCATTCACGACTAGTCATTTAAGAACGTCCCCAATGACTACCCATCCGGAGCAAGACAACGCCGCAAGTAGAGGACGGACAGCGAGCGACGTCCAGGGCGAACAAGTTGGCATGAAAAAGGCAAGGCATAGACCTTCTGGTCATGCCTCGCCTTTTGAATGACAAATTGTCGCCCTGGGCGGCGCGCAGCGTCGAGCCGTTACGCGGGTTGGTAAACCCGCGTAACTACCTACTCCCGAGCTCCGTACTGCTCGTAGTAAGCGTCGATGGCGGCCTTGAGCTCGTCATCGATGACGACCTTGCCGTCGATCTCATGGTTGTAGAGGGTCTCGACGACCTCGGCCATGGAAACGATGCTCGCGACGGGGAAACCGTACTTGGCCTCGATCTCCTTCTGCGCGGTAGTCACGCCGCCCTTGCCGACCTCCATGCGGTTGAGAGACACGATGAGGCCCTTGATTTCGACGTCGGCAGCAGCCTTAACCTTGGGATAGGTCTCGTCGATGGACTTACCGCTGGTGGTGACGTCCTCGACCATGACCACGCGGTCGCCGTCCTGGGGCTCATAGCCCAGCAGGTTGCCCTTGTCGGCGCCGTGATCCTTGGCCTCCTTGCGGTCGCAGCAGTACTTGACCTCTTTGCCGTACAGCTCGTGGTAGGCAATTGCGGTCACGACGGCCAGCGGAATACCCTTGTAGGCCGGTCCAAACAGCACATCAAAGTCGTCGCCAAAGTTATCGTGGATGGCCTGGGCGTAATACTCTCCCAGCTTCTTGAGCTGATAGCCCGTCACGTAAGCGCCGGCGTTCATAAAGAACGGGGACTGACGGCCGCTCTTGAGCGTAAAGCTGCCGAACTTAAGGACGTCGGACTCGACCATAAACTTGATGAACTCTTGCTTGTAAGCCTCCATGCGGGCTCCTCTCGTAATCGCGTACGTGCCTTCCAGTTTAGCGCAGGCGAAGCGTCGATGCGGGCGGTTCACACCGGGCTTTATCTTTTTCGACAGCCTCGTTTGGCTCGCGCTACACCAGGCGCATGGCCTCCTGGACAGCGCCGTAAAGGTTGGCGTCGTTGCCGAGCTCGGCCGCCTTTATCTGCGGCACAGGAATGCCGGCAAGGGTCCCTTTGTAACTCGCGAGGGCCAGCGGCATCTGCGCACGCAGGGCATCGATGAGCTCGGGATGGCACGAGATGCCGCCTGCGATCACAAAGACCTCGGGGTCGAGCACGGCCTGCAGGTTGATAAGCTGTCCGTCAAATGAGCGAGCGTAGCGGTCGAGCGCACGCTGCGCCGCCATGTCGCCATCCGCGATCCACTCAATGACGCGGCGGCCGTCCACCGGAGAATCCGCAGGCAGGCCCTTCTCGGCAACGACGGCATCACGGAGCGCACGCCAACCGCCCGAACCCGCAAAGGAGTTTTCCATGCCCGCGGCAGTCGTGACATCGTTGCGCAAGAAGCTGAACTCGCCCGCAAAGCAGTGCGAGCCGCGCAGGACCTTGCCGTCGATGACGATACCGCCGCCGATGCCCGTGCCGATAGCGAGCACCACGCCAAAACGCGTCCCGCGCAGGGCGCCAGCCGCATACTCACCGAGTGCACAGCACTTACCGTCGTTATTGACGGCAACCGGCACCCCCAGCGCCTCGCGCATGAGCTTTCCCAGCGGGCAGCCGTCCATAAACGTGAGCGCACCGCCGCGATGGATCGTTCCCGTGACGTCTCCCTCGTAGATACCGCCGGGTGCGCTCACGCCTACAGCGCTCACGCGCTCACGATGCGGCTCGACGAGCCCGATCAACGCCGAAACCGTCTCCTCAGCCGTGGTAAAGCCCGTCGGCAGGCTCCCGCGCTCGCGGATGGAAAAATCATCGCCCAGCACAGCCCATTTAACGGCCGTACCGCCCACATCAATTCCAAAGAACTCCTGCATATTCGCCCCTCACGCGCCATGGTCCCGGATGCGCATCGACGCGACCACCACAGGAGCTGCCCCCTTATGATGGCCATGCGGCAAATCGCGCCCGGAGCCGATTATCTCTCTGTTTTACGCCTCTACTTTGGTCAGACGAAGCAACATATCGTCGACGTAGGTCTCACCGTGGGTCACATAACCGCCACGCAAACCGCCCTCCCATAGAACGTCCCCAATTACTACTCATTTAAGTACGTCCCCAATGAGTGCGACGGAATGGCTCCCCCTTGGCAGCTTAAAGCTGTCATGCAGGAACCATTCCGTCGCAACCTCATGAAAGGGGCTGGGTTGTAAATGTTGGAGAAGAGCCGTTAGCGCCCGGGGGCCAGGATCACCAGGGCGTCGTGCTCAAAGGGATGCTGGGCCACGCGCACGGTGCCGTCACCGTTGTCGCGGACGGGCAGCTTGGCGATGCGCTCGTCCTCCATGTCGAGGACCGTTGCCGTCCAGCCGCGCGTGCCGTCGAGCTTAAACTTGAGCGCCGTGGTACGCGGCAGGTACGTGACGACGCGATCGCCAACGCGCGCCACACGAATGGCCTCGCGCGCGTCATCGAGCAGCTCCTGCGCCGGAACCACGGCAAGTGCGTCGTCGCCAGCCGTAGCGCCCAGGCCGGCAAGCACGTGCTCGACCGCGCCAAAGTCCCAAACGCCCGCAAACTGCAGACACTCCTGCCAGCGGAACGGCATATCGAAGCCCTCGCCCAGCACCGAGCCCTGGCTCTTGCTGGTCTGCCAGTTCCAAACGCCGTGCGCGCCATAGGTCACACCTGCACTGGCGCCGGCAAGGATCGACGACCACACGCTCGCGCGGCAGTCCTGCGCGGTGAAGCGCCAGTACACATTGCGCGACGCACCCATCTGCTCGTAACAGGGCTCGGAGTTGACCATCGGCTTTTTGGGATAGTTGGCGATAAAGTCCTGCGGCAGGCGCCAGGCCTCGGGCTGGCCCTCGTAGTTGTGGCCGGGCTGGAACATGTAGAAGTCCAGGCGGTCCAGGTACTGCAACGGAATGGTGCGGTTGCCGCGGTTGATATGCATGGTGCGCAACGCTTCGGGCGCGTGCTTGACAGCTTCGTCGAGGGCATCCTCGTAATAGGCGATCGCCTCGTCGCTGGTAAAGTCGGTATCGCCCGTCACCACATAGACGGGGTCGAACTCGCCCAGGTTCTCGACGACGCGGGCAACGTGGGCGCGGACCTCCTCGCGCGGCATAACCTCGGCACCACAACGCTCAGCAATCTTGGCGCCCCAGGTACCGGGCACGTAGTTGCACCACATAAGCACGAGCGCCGGACGAATGCCGTGCTCGACGGCAGCGCGGCACATGGCAGCAGCGCGATCCCAGTACGCCTGGTTGGGACGGGACCAATCAAAATGCACGCCGTCCTCGCTGGCATAGGGCCAAATACCCAGATCGGGGCAGCAGCGATCCCACTGCGGCAGCGTGTTGATCTGCAGCACGTTCATGCCCTGCTCGGCGCGACGGGTCAGATAGTAGTCCCAATCGGCCTCGGCAATGCTCGTAAACGCGCTCCAGCACGTATCGGCAAACCAAAAGAACGGTTTGCCCTCGCACAAAAAGCCGTCCTGGCGACCGTTAACGGTCAGCTTTCCCAAACTCATCTGCATGTCCTTTCGTTTGATAAAGGAGTTGCGAACCGGCAGATTCTTTCGCGGTAACCCCGCGCGAAAGCCCCTGGCGCTTAGCAAACCCCGGCGAGTAGGCGCCACGCGCCCCCAATCAGTCTACCTTGTAAGAAGGGCCCCGCCGGGCTTGCGCCTGACGGGGCCCTGTCGTGTAGGTAAGGTCGTATGCGTCCGAATGGTTTGGCCTTAGGCCTCCATCTCGGCGAGCTCCTCCTTGGAGAAGCCAGTGGCAAAGACGACGGCAGCGGCGATGACAAAGGAGATTGCCATACCGGCGATAGCCCAGACGGTGTTCATCTGGCCACCCTGCAGGTAGTTGGTGAAGACCAGGAAGTTAGAGGCACCGCCGGCCAGGTAGTAGGTAACACCCATGAGGCCGGAGAACACAGCGCCGATGGCACCGCCGATAAACATGCCGAGCATGGTGCGACGGAAGCGCATGAGGATACCGAAGAGTGCGGGCTCGGTGACGCCGCCGGCGATGGCGGAGATGACGTAACCCAGAGCAAGACCCTTCTCGTCGGGGTTCTTCATCTTGAGGAAGGCACCGAAGGCGCAGCCCCAGACAGCGGCCATAGCGCAGTTGGTGGAAACGAAGACGAAGGGATCGTAGCCGGCGGCGATGATCTGAACCTGAGCGAGCAGGATGACGGGCATGTGCATGCCGCAGACCACGAAGAGCTGCCAGAAGGCGCCGAGGATGGCCATGACGATCAGGATACCGATACCGCCAAGGTCAGCAAGACCAAAGAGGGCGTTGGCGATGAGGCTGCCGATCTCGTTGCCGATCGGGGCAAGGACGATGAAGGCGATGGGGATGGTGACGATCATGGTGCAGAACGGCGTGAAGACCGTGGACAGCACGTCGGGCATGACCTTCTTAAAGAACTTCTCGACAAAGTACAGGACCGGCACCGAGAGGATGATCGGCAGGACGGACTGCTGGTAGTTGGCAGCGGCGATCTGGATGCCGTAGACGGAGATGATTCCGCCACCCTCCTGAGTCGCGACACTCACGACGGACGGGGCCATGAGGGCGCCGCCGAGGAGCATGCCCAGAACCGGAGAGGCGCCGAGCTTCTTAGCAGCGGCATAGCCCAGGTAGATGGGGATAAAGGTAAACGTGGCCTCGTACAGGGTGGTGTAGAGGAACGTGTAGGTCGGATCGGTATCGGAGAGAACGCCGAGCATGGTGGGACCGAGGACCGCGGCGATGGTGCGGAACAGACCGCCGGCCATGAGCAGCGGGATCAGCTGGGTCATGGAGCCCGACAGATAGTCGAGGATGATGTTGGGCAGGTTCTTGAGCTCGAACTTCTCCTTAGGAGCGTCGAGGTTCTCGTCGACCGCGGCACCCTGCTTGACGCCGGACATGGCGACGAACTCGGCGAGCACCTTGGGCACGTTCTGGCCGATGATGACCTGGAGCTGGCTGCCGGCGAACTGGCAACCCAGAACACCCTTGACCTTCTTGATCTTCTCCACGTCGGCCTTGCTGTTATCCTTGAGCGTCAGACGCAGACGCGTCATGCAGTTGGTGGCGACGGCAACATTCTCCGCACCGCCCACGAGCTCGAGGACATCGGTGGCAATCTGCTTATTATCTACTGCCATGGGACCCCTCCCCATATCATCGTGTGCCTACCCGTTTGGACGTAAGCACGCCTTTGACCCGGCGACTATAACCCCTTACGGCTGCCGAGCCCTTGGATACGCTGTCGTAAACAATCTGTTTACTGAACGTTTACAGCACTTAGTTTACACGCAGCGTTGAATTTGTGGCAGTTTTGCCGTTTGCAGTCCGGTGAACGGTAGGAAATCGGGGGTGAGCGTATCTGAACGGCAGTAAATCGTCTCTTTGCCTATGTATTGATATATGGCTATTTACGTGGGATTTTACTTTGAGTGGCCTCTCAATAGCCTGTTAGCTCATCAAGAAAACCCCAGATAGAAACTACTAAACATATGTTTAGTAGTTCACTGCGTGTTCGATTATGCCGTTTACCGAGTTCATCTGCTTGTTCCACAACTCTGCATTAAACTAAACATGTTTAGATTGTATTGCCGCGATTGTTTAGCACGCGCGGCGCAAGGGAGGCAGCTCATGGAACTCAGATCGTGTACTTACGCAACCGTCACCACCCTGGGCGACTTTGGCCCCTGGATCAGCAAGGTCGTTCTCGACCTACCCTGCACCGTGCGCGCCAACGATGTCGATGCAAACACTTTCCATATATATGTAGAGCGTCACGAGCGCACGGGCGAGATCCTGATGCGCAAGGAGCACGGTGCCGACCATGCCGCACCCTCCGTGGGTTACATCGACATTCTTGCCGCGTATCCGTGCGACGAGAACGGCCGCAAGCTCGCCGTGGGCACCCATGTGGCACTCGAGGTCGCCGAGCAGCGCCTGACCAAAAAGATCGAAGGCGGCGTCATGGGCTCGCGCATGCTCGATGACCAGCTGCACGTCACGCAGCTCGCGGCTCTTCCCGGCGACGACGGCGACGACCCCACCTGCGGCCTGGTCTTCGATACCCGTCGCGGCGACATCTGCCCCGCGCTCAAGGGCTGGAGCAATGCCGTGCAAAAGACCGCCGTTGATGGCATCGCGCTCGAGTACGGCTTCTTTGAGCCCAGCTTTAAGACAGAGGACTCGGCCTGCTTCAATCCCTTCGCGCCCGAGGTCACGGTCGTGCCCCAAAAGGCC
The DNA here is from genome assembly GCA_902494165.1 of uncultured Collinsella sp. Classification (GTDB taxonomy): domain Bacteria; phylum Actinomycetota; class Coriobacteriia; order Coriobacteriales; family Coriobacteriaceae; genus Collinsella. The sequence goes on from CABUSD010000001.1 coordinate 73,257, forward strand.
CCGCTCGTGGTGTACCTGCACGGCGCTGGCGAAGGCAAGGGCGCCACACAGGGCGAAGGCGCCACGCGCGCCTATGTCGGCAACCGCGTGACAGCCATTAGCCAGGCGCAAATCCAGCGCTACTTTGGCGGCTTTGCCTGGGTGCTCGTGCCGCAGTCTCCCACGTTTTGGATGGACAACGGCGTCGAGCAGCTCGGCCGCTCCAACCAGAGCATCTACTCCCCCGTGCTCAAGGCGCTCATCGACGAGTTTGTCGCCGAGCATGCCGAGCGCATCGACACCGACCGCATCGTGGTCGCCGGCCTTTCCAACGGCGGCTTTATGACCCTGCGCTTGTGCGCCGACTACCCCGATTTCTTCGCCGCGGGCCTTCCCTGCTGTGCCCCGTGGTACAACGCCACGGACGAGGACGTCGTCGCGCTCGCCAAGACGCCGCTGTGGTTTACGCACTCCAAGGGCGACGAACTCGTGTCTCCGCAACAGACCGTGCTGCCGCTCACGGCGCGCCTACGTGACGCCGGAGCCAACGTGCACCTTACCTACTTTAGTCATGTCGAAGACCTGACCGGTCGCTATCGCGAGGCCGACGGCTCGCCCAAGAAGACGTTCAACCACGGCGTGTGGATCCACCAATTCAACGACCTGTGTTATCAAGACTTCGACGGGGGCAACGTACTCATCGACGGCGAACCGGTGGGCTGCTGGGAGTGGTCGGCCAGGGTCGATAGGTAATCCATCCCGGCGCGGGGACCGGGGCTTAGTTTTGCAAACGTCCTCGGGCATGCATGGGTCGGCGCCTTGCGCTTCGCGCTGCGCCGGCCCATGCCCCCTGCGGAATGTTTGCAAAACTAAGCCCCGGTCCCCGCTGCGTTGCCATTGTCGTTGGCCCTGGCCGGGCGCTCCCGGCGGCGCGCCGGGTCGGTGGCAATGGGGGCGTGGGTCCCGTCTTGCCTTGCGCGTAACTGGCTAAATTGATTTTGATTGGAGCTGTTCCTATGTCCCAGAAGTTGACTCGGGTGATTGTTACTACCGATATGGAAGTCGACGATATGAACTCGCTCGTTCATTTGGCTCTGTATCTCAACTTACTTGATGTTCAGGCTGTGGTGTATACGGCTTCGCAGTATCACTTTCTTGGGGATGGGGTTCATACGCTGGGCGAGGTGAATTCGCATTGGCGGACCAAAGGGCGTCGCTCTTATGAGTGGGCTGTTGTGCCTCATGAGCCCGATCCGCTGGCCGGCGAGCTTCGTGAATATCGACCGTTTCCCGAGCATTGGATTGAGAGTCTCTGGAGTAATGAATATGCCCAGGCTTGGCCGCAGTTGCAAGCGAATGCGGGCGCTGCCGGTGAGCCGCCGTTTCCCACGCCTACCCAGATGATCGAGCGCACCTTTGTGGGAAATGTTGCCTTTGAGGGTGATGTGACTGAGGAAACTGAGGGGTCTCGCGTAATTGCTCAGGCAATTTTGGATGATGATCCGCGTACGTTATGGCTGCTCAGCTGGGGTGGCATGAACACCATCGTTCGCGCCCTCATGAGTATTGCAGAGCGTTATCGCGCCACGCCCGAATGGCCCGTCGTACAGCAGCGGGTCTATCGCAAGGTACGCGTGATGGGAGTCGCCGATGGCATAGGGCAGGACAACTCATGGCTCGACCATGGGCGTGAGCTCTTTCCCGAGCTCATCTTTTGGCGCGTGCCCTATATGTATGGCGGCTATGTCGACTCCAAGATGGCTCAGCCCGATACGCTGCCGCTGTTTAAGGCTCCTTGGCCCGAGCAGAATCTCACGCAGGACAACGGCCCCCTCATGGCACGCTATATGCTCTATGGCGATGGTAAGGTCTACGAAAACGAGCCCGAGCGCTTTCAGTTTGGCAAGCATGCCCGTCTGGATTGGGGTCTAGAAGGCATGCCCGCGATGCAGTTTGAGCGCGGCGACTTTATGGCCGAAGGCGACAGCATGACCTATATTCCGCTGCTGCCGTTTGGCCTGCGCGGCATCGATGACCGCGACTTCGACACGCTGCTCGGCCGCATGTTTCTTGATGAACATCCCGATGCGGACGCACCCGCCGGTTTTGCCGCCATCGGCACACCCGCAGGCGACAACCCCAATCCTTACCTGCGCGCCTATCAGGAAGACTTTGCCGCCCGCGCGCAATGGTGCGCCCATGATCCGGCAGCTTGCTCGCATCCGGCGCATGTTGTCGAGGTCACGGCCGACCGCAGCGCTACAGTCGGCGAGCGCGTCACCCTTACAACGACCATCGTCGACCCCGACGACAAGGGCTTTGATGCACATTGGAATGTCGCCGTGGACCCGTCGAGCTATGCAGGCGCGCAGGATCTTTCGCTGTGGCAGGAATGCACGGCGAGCACCACTTTCATCGTGCCCGCCGACGCGCAGACCGGCGACCGCTTCGTGCTCACCCTTACCGTGCAGACGCGCGCCGAGCGCCCCTGCAGCCGCTACGCCCAAGTTGCCGTGACCGTGGCATAGCGAGCGACAGACCCCACATTCGGCAAGGAGTGTCCCCAACTGCCACTCATTTAAGTACGTCCCCAATGAGTGAAGAAGGTTATCGCTTCTAATGGCGAGGACCTAGCCTAGGCTTTCCCAATAATCGTAGCCTCCTAACCAAAACGCCAGGCGAGCAGTTAATGCCCGCTTGGCGTTTTGTTAAAAGAGGTGAAAGAAAGCAAAAGAAATTAAAGCTTGCAAAACTAGTGAAAGCAGGATAGAAGCTGACGGGGGAGTGTTCCATGAATGTGTCCAGCAATCCGTTTACGCCGACATTTGGCATCGTTCCGCCAATTATGGCCGGCCGCACGTATCTTATTGACGATGTTGTGCGGGCGCTCGACCGTGGCCCCGGCGATCACAACCTAGCAACGATTTATGTTGGCGCACGTGGAACGGGCAAAACCGCCCTGCTTTCGTACCTTAGCTCCGAGGCGCAAAGGCATGGTTGGATTTCGGTCGGCGTGGCTGCTGCTCCTGGAATGCTGGAAGACATTTACGAGCAAACGCGTGAAGTTGCGGCTGAGTATATCGATAGCGGCTTAAATCCGAGACTAAGGGGCCTAAGTGTGGGCCAGTTATTTAGCGTGGAATGGGAGCCGGAGCAAGCTCCTTCGGCAAACTGGCGCACGCGGATGACTCGCCTTATAAGGGCTTTGGACAAATATGACATCGGTTTGCTGTTCACGATCGATGAGGTGTCGGCTTCGTTCGATGAAATGATTAGCTTTGCCTCTACGTACCAAATGTTTGTGCGCGAAGGCCGACGCGTGGGCGTGCTGATGGCGGGGCTGCCTCATCAGGTTTCAATGTTGCTGCGCAACCAGTCCGTTTCGTTTTTACGTCGATCGGTCCAGCATCACTTGGGGAATATTAGCGACAAAGAAATTGCCGCTGCATTGAACGGGACCATAGAGGGTGGCGGCAGGCGCGTGAGTGCCAACGGCCTTCAGAAGATGGTGGATGCCATCGGCGGTTTTCCGTTTCTTATGCAGCTGGTAGGATTCCGCTCCTGGGATGTGCGACCCCAAGCAGAAGAAATTACAGCCCAAGATGCTGCGGAGGGCATTGCTCTTGCGCGTTCTGACATGGAACAGCGCGTGCTGGCGCCGATGTATTACGAGCTTTCCGAAGGCGATAAGGCATTTTTGGAGGCAATGCTTGTAGATGAGGGCGAGAGTAAGATTGCGGATGTTGCGCAGCGAATGGGCGTAAAGAGCAATTATGCGTCGCAATACCGCGCTCGCCTGATTGAGCAGGGGATTATCGGGGAACGTGGTCGAGGAAGGGTTGGCTTTGACCTTCCGTATTTTAAGGAATACTTGGAGGAGGGTCTCGATACCGACTAAATGGCCTTTTCGTCGATTGCCTGTGTCGGCAGCAGATTATTGGCGCCCAGCGAGCTGCTAATGCTCGCTGGGCGCTTTGCTGACTAGTCGTTTAAGAACGTCCCTAATGACTAGTCAAAAATGGGCCATGTGTCCCAGTTGTGGAGACTCCTTGAGCCGTCTGGGTATCGTGAAAAATCGCGCACTCCCCCATCATCAAAAGTGACACACGCTACCTGTTGATGGGAGGCAGTCATGGGCTTCTTTGACAAGATGTTCGAGAAGAAAGAGTGCGCGATTTGCGGTACCGAGCTGGGACTTCTCGGCAAGACCAAGATCAACGAAGGCTACCTGTGCAAAGAGTGCGCCGGAAAGCTCTCCCCCTACTTCCACGGCTATCGCTCCAGCACCGCGGACGATATCCGTGAGCAGCTCGCCTACCGCGAGGCCAATGCCGAACGCCTGGCGTCGTTCAACCCCACGCGCACGCTCTCTGCCGGGCGAACCAACATCATGCTCGATGAGGACGCGGGGCTGCTGATCATTACTTCGCAGAGCCGCTGGCGCGACGCCAATCCCGACATCATCGAGTTCTCGCAGGTACTCGGCTGCGATATGGATATCGACGAGCATCGCACCGAGATCTATCGCGAGACCAAGGACGGCGAGCGCGAGAGCTACAACCCGCCGCGCTATGACCTGGATTACGACTTTAATCTGACCATCCACGTCAACACGCCGTACTTTACCGAGATCAACCTGCGCGTGAACGACTCCACCATCGACCAGCGCGGTTCCATCGAATACCGCGAGGCCAAGCGCCAGGCAACCGAGGTCCGCGACGCGCTGGTGCAGCTGCGTCAGGAGACGCGCGACAGCGTCGTGGCCGCTAAGGCCCCCAAGACCGCGGTCACCTGCCCCTTCTGCGGTGCAACCACCATTCCCGATGCCAGCGGGCGCTGCGAATACTGCGGCGGCGCCATCGGCGCATAGCCTCCGGCAGCGAAAGGACCGATCATGGCCTTCGAAAGCGTCAACTATCAGTGCCCCGCATGTGGCGGCCCCCTTCACTTTGCCAGCGCCGAGCAAAAGCTCGTCTGCGACTACTGCGATTCGCGTTTTGAAGTCGAAGAAGTCGAGGCCCTCTATCGCGAGCGCCAGGACAAGGCAGATGCCAAAGCCGATGCCGCAGCCGCGGCCCCCAAGCCTGCTGTCGACGACGCCGTGCAGGAGCTGGCTCAAAACGCCGGCTACATCTGCTCGTCGTGCGGTGCCGAGCTGGTCTCGGACGGCACCGTCGCCGTTACCACCTGCCCATACTGCGGCAACTCCGCCGTGGCACCCGGCCAGCTCTCGGGCGACTTCTCACCCGACCTGGTGATTCCGTTTAAGCTCGGGCGCGATGACGTTATGGCCGCGCTCAAAGACCACTACAAGGGCAAAATCCTGCTGCCCAAGAGCTTTGTCACCGGCAACCACATCGACGAGGTCCAAGGTGTCTACGTACCGTTTTGGCTCTACGGCGCCCGCGTTGACGGCGAAGTGTACTTTGACGCGACCAACGAGACCGTGACCGAGGAATCCGACCGCACCGTCACGACCACCGACCACTACGATGCCTACCGCAAGGGAAATATCTCGTTTAAGCGCGTGCCCGTCGACGGATCGTCCAAGATGCCCGACGGCCACATGGACGCCATCGAGCCGTTTGACTACGACGCGCTGCGCCCGTTCTCGGTCGCGTATATGCCCGGCTACATCGCCAACCGCTATGACGAGGATTGCGAAACCTGCAAGGCGCGCGCCGAGCGTCGTATGGAAGAAAGTACGATCTCGGCCCTGCGCGAGACCGTCGTCGACGAATATGACGACGCCACGGTCGAAAGCAAGCAGCTCGACTACACCTGGGAAGACAGCGACTACGCCCTGTTCCCCGTGTGGATGCTTTCCACCTCGTGGAACGGCAAGAGCTATCTGTTTGCCATGAACGGACAGACCGGTCGCATGGTCGGCGAGCTCCCCTGCTCCAAGCCCAAGCTCGCCATCGCCTCGGTGCTGCTCTTTGTGATCGGGTTTGTCCTCTCCCAGATTCTCTTTATGGGCGAGAACGCCTTCGATCCGGACTACCTCGCCTTTGATGTCGAGGGCATCCTCATCAACATCGTCGCGCCGCTGATCATCGTGATCATCGCGGACGTGCTGCTGGTGGGCCAGCTCAAGACGGCCAACGAGGCCACCCACGCCGATTGTTACTGCGGCGAGCTCGACCTGACCGAGAAGCACGACACCTTCAGCCACACCGAGACCACCGTTGTCATGAAGGACAACAAGGACGATTAGCCATTCTGACCAATACCACCCGGCCTTTGACGAGAAAGGAAGATCACCATGGGACTCTTGAAAGCTGGATTGGGTGCTGCCGGCGGCGTCATGGCCGACCAGTGGAAGGAATTTATCTATTGCGAATCGATGCCCGCTGACGTCTTGGCCTGCAAGGGCAGCAAGCGCACCGGCGGCCGCAGCTCCAACACGCGCGGCGAGGACAACGTCATCTCCAACGGCTCCGTCATCGCCGTCAACGACGGCCAGGGCATGCTCGTGGTGCAAAACGGCAAGATCATCGAGGTCGCGCTGGAGCCTGGCGAGTTTGTCTTCGACACCGGCAGCGAGCCGAGCGTCTTTAGCGGCAACCTGGGCGACTCCATCAAGGAGACGTTCGCCAATATCGGCAGCCGCTTTACCTTTGGCGGCGACGCGGGCAAAGACCAGCGTGTCTACTTCATCAACACCAAGGAGATCATCGGCAACAAGTACGGCACCGCCTCGCCTGTGCCCTTCCGCGTGGTCGATAACAATATCGGTCTGGACGTCGACATTTCCGTTCGTTGCAACGGCGAGTATTCGTACCGCATCACCAACCCGCTGCTGTTCTACACCAATGTGTGCGGCAACGTGACCGACAGCTACACGCGCGACAAAATCGACAGCCAGCTTAAGTCCGAGCTGCTCACCGCCCTGCAGCCCGCCTTTGCCAAGATCTCGGAGATGGGCATTCGCTACAGCGCCATTCCCGGCCACACCACCGAGCTCGCCCGCGCACTCAACGAGGTCCTCTCTGCCGACTGGCGTGACCTGCGCGGCGTCGAGATCGTGAGCTTTGGCGTCAACTCCATCGCCGCCTCGCAAGAAGACGAGCAGATGATCAAAGACCTGCAGAAGGCCGCAGTCATGCGCGATCCCACCATGGCAGCCGCTAATATCGCCAGCGCCCAGAGCGATGCGATGCGCGCGGCAGCCGCCAACCCCAACGGCGCGATGGCCGGCTTTATGGGCATGGGCATGGCGGGCGGCATGGGCGGCATGAACGCCAGCCAGCTGTTCGCCGCCGGCCAGGCACAGCAGCAGGCTGCCCCGCAGCCGGCTCCGGCACCCGCCCCGGCTCCTGCCGCCGCATCTGCGGCTGGCACATGGACCTGCAGCTGCGGCGCCACCAACACCGGCAAGTTCTGCTCCGAGTGCGGCAGTCCCGCACCTGCCCCGGCGCCGGCCAAGTGGTTCTGCCCCAACTGCGGCAGCGAAAACGGCGGCAAGTTCTGCAGCAACTGCGGAACGCCCAGGCCCTAACCCCTCTATCTGGTAATTGGCGGGGGGTCCGCCACCCCCGCATTTGCTTCTATGGGTTTCGTTCGATAAAGGAGGACACCATGAAGACAACGTTCAAAAAGTCCGTACTCGCATTTCTGACATGCGTCCTGGCGCTCGCCTTTGCCCTGACGGGCTGCAGCGGCGGCGGCAAAGACCCCAAGGCCAACTTCGTCGGCAGCTGGGAACTCTCAGGTGGAACCCTGGAGGGCGAAGAGCTGACCGATGAGTACATGAAGATGCTCGAGGATTGGGGTGTCCACTGCGTCCTGATTCTCGATGAGGACGGCACAGGCGCCCTCGACCTGTTCCTTGAAGTCGTCGACCTTAAATGGGAGGCAAAGGACGCCACCACCGTAACCATCACCGCCGAAGACGAGTCGCACGACATGAAGCTCAAGGACGGCAAACTCATCCTCGAAGAAGATGACGGCAATCTTGTCTTTACCAAGTCCGACAAGGACCTGTCCGGTACGGTGAAGAAGGATCGCGAGGCGGCCGAGAAGGAAGAGGAGATCGATGAGGCCGTCGAAGACAACGATGTCCAGAACGTCGAAATCTCCCCTGCCGTCACCGTCGCCGATGACGATCTGTGCACCATCACCATCACCGAGAAGTTCAAGGACGACTGGGGCGACATCGGCTTTGTCGTCAACATCACCAACAAGAGCGACAAGGACCTGACCTTCTACGCTCCTTCCGGCAAGACCAACGTCAACGGCACCATGAAGGAACCCTGGTTCTCGGCTAACCTGATGCCCGGCACCAGCGCCACCGAGGAATTCACGTTCTCGAGCGGCGAGCTTGACAGCCTTGACGACCTCGTCAATACGACCATCGGCATCGACGCCTACCTGACCGATTCCTACGAGGACGTCGCCTCCTACAGCGCAACCATCGCGTAGCGACAGACATCGATGGCCGCGGATTGGCGGACACATCCGCGCACTTGCCAGGCGGGACCGCAGGAGATAATCCTGCGGCCCCGTCGCTTTATGCCGACAGCACTGCCCATACAAGCAGGCCGCCCGCCGTTTTTAGATGCAAAACGGCGGGCGGCCTATCTATGGCGTTGGAGCACGGGCGGCGCACCGACTACGGGCGCTCCATATTGGGAACGATGCTGCCCTCGGTCACCGCATGCACGGCAAGACGCATGATGTTGTCGTAGCCGGTCTTGCTCAGAATCTCCGAAATACGGCGCTTGATGGTGCCCTCGCTCATAAACAGCTCGGCCGCGATCTCGCGGCGGCTCTTGCCCTCGCAGGCAAGGCGCAAAATCGACAGCTCGACATCGTCGAGTGCCGCCGTGCCCGAAAAAATGCTCTCGGGTGGCTTGGGAAACGTGCAATAGCCCGCCAGCGTGGAGCGCATCACGGCGAACAGCTCGTCGATACCGACGTTCTTGTACACAAAGCTATCGACACCCGCCTCGCGAGCCTGATCGACAAAGGTAATCTCGGGCATGCCGGTCATGATAATGATGCGACACTCGGGCAGCTGCTCCTTGATGCGTGCCGCCGCCACGATGCCGTTGGAATCATGCTCGGTACATACGTCCATCAGTATCATGTCCGGGCGCTCCTTGAGCGCGACACCCAAGGCCTCGGAGGCATCGGCGATGGCGGCGACGACGGTCATATCGGGCTGGTCGCCAACGGAGCGCGCCAGGCTTTCGCGCAGGATGGCCTGATCTTCGACTATAAGGACGCGGATCATGAGTTTCTCCTTTGGGACGTGTCGTTGGCGTTAAGCGGAATGGATACCGCAAGCGTAAAGGGCGGGGCGGCGTGGACCTCTAGGCTGCCACCCAGATCTTGCACGACATGCCTCATACCTGGGATACCCGTTCCCTCGCGATACGATACGGGGGCCGGGGACCCGTCGTTAGAAATCGTCATGCGCGCGACGGCGCCAGCATCCGCCCCCTCCTGCCACAGACGCACGTGGACCCGATGCGCCTGCGCATGCTTGGTGGCATTGGTCGAGGCCTCGCGAATAATCTGCAAAAATGCGACGGCGACACGCGCGTCCTCAGGCAGCGCGCCCTCAACATCGATCTGCACACTCACCAGGCCAAAAGCATGGACGATATCACCCAGCTGCTCTGCAGGCTCACTGGCACCGCCACTGCGCAGGTCGGCGGCGATCGAGCGCAGCAATGGGTCGATCTGCTCGAGCGACTCGTCGTCCAGGCGCCCCTCCTCCAAATAGCGATGGAGGATGGACAGGCGCTGCCCGATCACGTCGTGCACGCGGGCACGCATACGCAGGTAGGCCGCATTGTCGGCAACCTTTTTAACTTCTTCGATCTGGGCCTGGAGCTCTTTGCCCGCAAGCTCAAGCAGGTGATTGGCTTGCGCCAGGCGGTCATGAGCATGCGCGTACTCTGTCACATCAAGACCGATAATACGCTCGAACGAACGGCCCGAAACCATAACGCGATCACACACAAATAGGCGAATCTCGGCAGGAGAGACCTCGACCACCGCACGCGCCTCACCAAAGCGGTCCAGATTAATCCGCACACGGTTCCTACTGCTTTCAGGCATTTGCATGCTAAGTTTGCGCAGGTCGTTCCATGTGCTGCTCATGTCACGCAGATCGGTGGGCATATGAAGTTCCACCAGGTTTTTGCGCATGCAGCGGTTCATGAGCAGCGGACGGCCCCTCGGGTCCAGATACAAGATGCCCACGGGAATCACGTTGATGGTTTCGATCGTCGAGAACGCGGTGATATCCTCTTGGCGGTTACGGACGTCCATCAAGAGCGCCGCGATGGAACGGAACAGGAAGAACGCTCCCTCCGCGATAAGGACAACGGTCCACGCCGAGCCCATAACAACAACCATTGGCGGCGTTACGGCGGCAACGAGCAGCAGCTCGGTCAGCATGATGGGACGACGATAGTGCACCATAAGCACCACGCCATAGGCAAAGATCGCGGCATTGAGCCACAGCGCTCCGCCCATTGCCCTGGCGCAAACGCCAAGCGGCGCCACCAGATACGAGCCAGACGACGCGAACAGGATAAGCGCCGAAACCACCAGGTGAACCACGAGACTCGCCTCGTAGGCGCAAATCACCTTACGGTTATAGGGCGAGCGGCGCGATACGACGAGCGGAACGTGGATCGTCTGCAGACAAGCAGCCAGGGCAAAGACAATATCGAGCGCAACGATTTGGGGGAGAATGAGCGGGATCTGCATCGTCACTCACCCGTCCGCGGCATCAACACGATCATGCGCAGCTGGCCGGGCTCGCCCTCAAGACGATATGCCACGTTGCGCCCTTGCAAAGCACTTTCGAGCTCTTGCGCAGCGGGTGTCTGCGAAAGATCCTCGTCGTCATTGGAGAAAAGCGTGGCACGCAACTCGACGCTGCACCGATCGTGATCACTCAGATGATACATAAGCGCCGGATGGTCGGTGGTGTAGGCAAAAAACGCAAAGTCATACACGCAGTCGTACAGGGCGCTTACCGTACTGGCGTGCAACGGGCGCCGTATGGCGATAATCGAGGCGCAATCGACATCGATCGTGCGCAGGTCACTTGCAAGCTCGTTGGCGATGAGCTGAATGCGGTCGCGATCAAAACCGCTCTCCCCGTGCTGTGCCAACGTGAGCGACCCCTTGCGCTTGCAATAGGCGACGAGCATCTTGGCGCGCTGCAGCATGCGGTAACGCTCATGCGAAGACGCTTCGTCGGTCAACGGCGGCAGCGAGCTCAGCAGGTCGTACATCTCTTCGAGCGCGCGGGCGAGCGCCTGGTCCACGTCTTGGACCAGCAAGGTCTCGGCCTCTTGATCTGCCAGGTGCGTCTTAAGGTCGTAGTCGGCCGTGAGCAGTTCGTTTTGGCGCTGCAGCTCCATGCGACGATGCGCCAGTTCGCGATTGAGCTCGTTGAGCTCCGACACGTCTTGGGCAAGCAGGGCCGATCCGCCTAGCAGTGGAAAGGCACGGTACATTACATCGGGATCGGACGCCACGGCAAAGGCATGGGCGCGGCCGTGCTCCTGGTTCCGCAACTCCTCGCGCACGCCTACCGGCATTGGCTTTGACACTGGCGTGGCATAGACTTCCTGCAGGTCGCGCGTTAGAACTTTGAGGTCAAGCGGCAAGGTGTCGAAGATGCCGGCGATGTCGTGATACGACGGAATGACACCGCAATCGAGACAGATTTCCATCGCCACCACGCACAGGACGCAATAGACGAGCGAAAAGTTGAGCCTCCATGCCCAGGGCACGCGCAGCGCATACGAGATGGCAAAGAATGCGCCACCCAGCAGCACGAGCGCCGCCGTGCCCGAGAAACGCTGGATGCGAAAGGACGAGGACCGACCAACCAGAATAAAAAAGGCCACGAAGTCAAAGGCCGTCCACACGAGGACGGCGAAATAACCCCAGCCGTACGTGTAATCGTTGCTCCAGGTGTCGCTTGTACGGTCAAAGTGGAAGACCTGCTGGTGAAAATCGTTGGTGAGCACAAATCCGATAAGCAGGATGGCCACGATCCACAGCGCAGCGCAGTAGCGGCGACCCGGGCGGTGTTGCTCCAGGCCCGCAAGGCGCAGACCACACAACTGGTAGAGCAGTGGAATGAGCGTCATGGGCACGTAGTACAGGTACCACAGCACGGTGGCATAGAACGGCGTGAACGACTTGTACTTGAGAATGACTTCGATCATCCACAGGGCGCAGATGGTGGCGACGGCAACAAGGCGGCGGCGCAACACATAGTCCAAACAGCGCAGATAGACCGATACGCCCCAGATCGAAAATGCAATTGCGGCGACAAGCAGCGGGAGAGAGCTCGAATGGACGAGCGCATCCACGACCTCTTCGGACACCTCGCTATAGGCGGGCACGGCGTTGGAAAGTTTGGGGTCGAAGGCGAACAACGCCGGCAAGACTGCCAAAAGCATGAGGAACAGCGCGGTGATAGCGCCGGCGATAGCAAAGACGCGGTGACGGTATACCTGATGTGTTATGCCAACAAGGAATCGCGGCATGGCGAAGAGCCTGCCACCCCTGGGATCCGCAACCGGCGCGGTCCGGGCGGCCGCGTGGCCGATATGTCGCTCGCGGGTACCCATAGTCCCTTTAGTGTACCGACAGATGGGCCGAAAAAGCGAGCCGCATGTCCCAAAATCCGCAGACGGCAAGGCGCCCGGCGAGCATTAACTACTCGCCGGGCGCCTTGGTCAGGAGGCTATGAGGATGAGCACGCGAAATTCACAGCGGTCAGGCCCGCCCCCCCCCTAAGGGCCTGAGGTGCTCAAGATTGGGAGCGACAAGCCCGACGAAGCGTACTTAGGTACGCGAGGAGGGTTGGAGCCCCAAGGTTGAGCGCCTCAGTGCCCTTAGGAAAGGTCCTCACCATTAGAAGCAATAACCTTCTTGTACCAGTCGAAGCTCTTCTTCTTGGAACGCTTGAGGGTGCCGTTGCCGGCGTCGTCGCGATCCACATAGATAAAGCCGTAGCGCTTGGACATCTCGCCCGTGCCAGCCGAGACCAGGTCAATCGGGCCCCAGGTGGTGTAGCCCAGCAGGTCAACGCCGTCCTCGGTCACCGCGTCGCGCATCGCGGCAATATGCTGGCGCAGGTAGTCGATACGGTAGTCATCGTTGATGGAACCATCCTCCTCGACAACATCCTTGGCGCCCAGGCCGTTCTCGACCACAAACAGCGGCTTCTGATAACGGTCGTACAGGTCGTTGAGGGTGATGCGGAAGCCCAGCGGATCGATGGCCCAGCCCCACTGGCTCTCCTGCAGATAGGGGTTCTTGGCGCCGGCGAAGGCGTTGCCCTGGGTGCGCTCGACATCGGGGTTATCGGCACCGGCGGAGCAACGGGTGCTGTAATAGCTAAAGCTGATGAAGTCGACGGTGTTGTCGGCCAGGATCTCGCGGTCCTCGTCGGTCATGCCTACATCGATGCCCAGGCGTTCGAGCTTCTTGACGGCATATGCCGGGTAGTAGCCGCGGCTCTGGACGTCGACGAAGAAATAGTTGTCCTGGTTATCGAGCTGCGCCTGGCGCACATCGCCCGGACGGCAGCTGTAGGGGTAGTAGCTACCTGCGGCGAGCATGCAGCCGATCTTGATCTCGGGGTCGATCTCGTGGGCGATCTTGGTTGCCCACGCGCTGGCGACGAGCTCGTTGTGGGCGGCCAGGTACTCGACGGCCTCCTTGTTCTCGCCCTCCTCAAAGACCAGACCGGCACCCATAAACGGCAAGTGCAGGATCATATTGATCTCGTTAAAGGTAAGCCAGTACTTCACCAGACCCTTGTAGCGGGTGAAGATCGTGGTCGCGAGGTTTTTGTAGAAGTCGATGAGCTTGCGGTTGCGCCAGCCGCCGTACTCCTTGATGAGGTGAATCGGGCAGTCGAAATGTGTGATGGTCACGAGCGGCTCGATACCGTGCGCCTGACACTCGCGGAATACGTCCTCGTAGAAGGCCAGGCCAGCCTCGTTGGGCTCGGTCTCGTCGCCGTTGGGGAAGATGCGGGTCCAGGCCAGGCTCATGCGGAAGGTCTTAAAGCCCATCTCAGCAAAGAGGGCGATGTCCTCCTTGTAATGGTGATAGAAATCGATGCCGGTCTGCGCAGGATAGTAATAGCCGTCCTCGAAGTCGAGCATCTTGCGCTGGCCGGAGACCACCGCATAGCGCTCGGGGCCGTGCGGAGCCACGTCCACGTTGGCAAGGCCGCGGCCGTCCACGTTGTAGGCGCCCTCGCACTGGTTGGCAGCCGTCGCGCCGCCCCACAGGAAGTCATTACGGAAAGCCATGCATCAATCCTTTCGCACGCTGTTGTCATAGGCTTAGTATCCCTGCAAACAACGCGTCGCTCAACGGCAACGGAACAGGTCGATACTTCTTTTCGCGCGCAGGTGCCCGGCAACCGTCCCGTCTGACACTTTTTGATACCCGCCTGCCCCAACCACCGCAAAGGGGACAGGCACCTTTGTGGTGGCTTGGGCCCGGTTTGTCTCGATCTGTAACAGTTAGGCCACCAAAACCGGGCTTGGTGTTACAGATCGAGATTGTTCGGCCTGTCCCCTGCAGTTTGTCTAAATCTGTAACAGGTAGAGACGATTTAGCCCGCCAGATGTTACAGATCGAGACAGAAGATTCTAGTCGCAGGCGATGTCGAGGTTTTTACCGATGAGGCCTACGTAGCCTCCCTCGGCAGCTTTGGGGCTGTCGGCGTGGCAGAGGACCCACTTGTCGGCCTTCCAGTAGCAGTAGCTGTCGCCGGCGGCAGGCATGTCGGCTGCGGCCTCGGGGCGCGAGCCGTTGGTGCCGGCGGGAAGCGCGACCATCACCTGGAAGCTGCCTTCATCGACCATGCACGGCGTGTAGTGCAGCGTGGTGTTGAAAACCTCGACGACCTTGCCGGCCGGCACGCGGAACGCCTTGACGCATGCGGTGTCGAGCTTGCCGTCCTCGATCTCCCAGCGATGCGCCACGAGCAGGATAAAGTCGCGAGCGCCCAGGTTAAACTCGCTGGCGCGGTGATACTCCAGGCAGTTGAGGCGTGTGTTGTGGCCGTTGCACCAGCCGAGCTGGAAGGGGCGGCCGCCGTACATGAGCAGGCCGAGCGTGTCGGCGCCCTCAACCTGCTCGAGCTCGGGCGTGGAGGCCACGTATTTGCTGCCCTCGGGGATGGGCGTAGCCGCGAGCGCCTCGACGAGTGGAGCGGTCAGACTGGACGGAACGTCATCCCACACGCGGCCATAGGACTTGAACTCGGGATCGTTGACAGAGTAGATATGCATGTTCACTCCTGTTCGCAAATGTGACTATACGAACATTCTAGAACAATCTCGTTCTGTTTTGAGCGCTTGGCATGAAAAAGCGCCCCCGCAAGAGCGAGAGCGCTTCTAGTACAAACGCTATTCCTGCGAGGGCCTTACGCCTGCTGATAGTGCAGGTGCTTCTCGTCGATATCGGCCAGGTCGCGGTCGAGGTAGCGGCGCGCGAGCCAGTTTGCCATGGGGAGGTTCTGGTCCAGGTAGTTGCCGCACTCCTCGGGAGCGGCACCGGGGACATCGCCCTCAAAGCCGGCGACGAACTCGAACAGCTCGCGCACGAGCGGCAGGATCTCCTCGCTCGTTACCTCGCCAAACACAACCAGGTAAAAGCCCGTGCGGCAGCCCATGGGGCCAAAGTAGACAATGCGGCTCGACCACTCGGCATGATTGCGGAGGAACGTCGCGCCCAAGTGCTCGATGGTGTGGCACTCGGCCGTGTTCATGACCGGCTCCTTGTTGGGCGTGGTCAGGCGCAGGTCAAAGGTGGTGACGGCGGCGCCGGTCGCCGGATCGCGGTCGATGCTGCTCACATACACGCCGGGCTCAAGCAGCAGATGGTCAACGGAAAAGCTCGCGATGCGCTCCATAGCAGATCCTCTCGGTAGTCAATTTGGGACGGGGCTCTTTTAGCTGGTTCGAATGGTCGCACCAATCATACCAGTCAAAAAAGCCCCGTCCCAAATAAGCTACCTGGGACGGGGATCAATGAGTTTTTAATCCCCGTCCCAGAAAAATCATGCTAGGCAGTGTATGCAATTGTTGATTTGACAGCGTGGCGCCAGCCGGCGATCTTTTTGGCTCGCTCGTCGGCGGGCATCGACGGCTCCACGATGCCGCGGGCGCCGTAGACGTCGACCACATCGCGCGTGTACATGCCCAGCGCAATGCCGCAGGCCCAGGCCGCACCCAGGCCGCTCATCTCGTCGTTGCTCGCGATGCGGATGGGAGAGCCAACCAAGTCGCTCTCAAACTGCATCAGGTACGCGTCGCGCGTAGGACCGCCGTCAACGCGAAGCTCAGCCAACGCCGCGCCCGAATCCTCGACCATCGCATCGATCACATCGAAGATTTGATAGGCAATCGACTCGTCGGCGGCCTTCACGAACTCCGCGCGACCCGTGGTGCGCGTCATGCCAAAGACGCAGCCCTCGGCGTCACTCGCCCAGTGCGGCGCGCCCAAACCGGTAAACGCCGGCACAAAGTAGACGCGGCTCGCCGGATTGGCGACGTAGCACAGGTCGGTAACTTCCTCGGGGTTATTGATGAGCTCCAAATCGTCGCGCAGCCACGTCTTGACGGCGCCGGCGTAGCTCACGTTACCCTCGAGCACGTACTCGGTCACGCCGTCCATACGCCATGCGAGCGAGCTCGAAAGCCCGTGCGAGCTGGCAACGAACTCGTCACCGACGTTCATCATGACCGAACTACCGGTGCCACAGGTCGCCTTGGCCATGCCGCGGCTGTGGCAGCCCTGCGCAAACAGGGCCGCGTGGCTGTCGCCGAGCACGCCGTGAATGGGCACGAGCGCCGGCAAAAAGCCGCCCAGGTCGGTCATGCCGAACAGACCGTCAGAGTCGGTCACCTGCGGCAGGCAGGCCATATCGACACCAAAGGCCTCGCACACCGGCTCGCTCCAGCAGCCGCGACGCAGGTCAAAGAGCTGCGTACGGCTGGCGTTGGACCAGTCGCAGCGGAACTCCGCGCCGCCCGTGAGCGTCCAGACCACCCAGGCATCGATGGTGCCCAGGCACAGTTCGCCCGCCGCCGCGGCCTCGGCAGCAGCGGGAACGTTCGCGAGGATCCAAGCCATCTTGCCCGCCGGGTAGTAGGGCGAGAGCACCAGGCCCGTCGTGTCACGCACCAGCTCGGCCACACCCTCGCGCGCGGCCAGCTTGTCGCACAGCTCGCGGGCGCGGGCGCACTGCCACACCACGGCGTCGCACAGCGGCTCGCCCGTCGTGCGGTTCCAGGCAACGGTGGTCTCGCGCTGGTTGGAGATGCCGATGCCGGCGACGTCGGCCGGATCGACCCCGGTCTCCTCCACCACGGCACGCGCCACGGCCAGCACATTGGTGGCAATCTCGGCCGGATCATGGCTCACCCAGCCGGCCTCGTTGACGATCTGGCGATGCGAGCGGTCGGCACGGTGAATCAAATGGCCGCCCTCGTCCACCAGCAGCGCCTTGGTGCCCTGCGTGGATTGATCGATTCCGATGATGTAGCGGCCCATGGCCACCCCTTTCAAAACGAATGTGACAAAGGGACGGTCCCTTTGTCACATTCCAGTTACTCTGCGGGCAGGAACTCGGCAACGGTCTTGGCGATTCCGACACCCGTCAGACCGTAGTGCGCAAAGACCTCGGGGCTCGTGCCAGTGATGACCGGCGCGTCGGGCAGGGAGAGACACTTGACCGGACGCGGGCAATGCTCGCCCACCACCTGCGCGACCATAGAGCCCAGGCCGCCGAAGGGGCTATGCTCCTCGACGGTCACGACGGCACGCGTGGCGCCGGCGGCCTCAATCACGGCCTCGGCGTCGAGCGGCTTGACGCAATACATGTCGAGCACCGTTGCCGAGATGCCCTGCTCGGCCAGCAGGTCGGCAGCGTCCACGGCATGGCGGACCATCTCGCCGGTGGCGACGAGCGTCACATCGGTACCGCGGCGCACCCAGGTGGCGCGATCCATCTGGAACGGGCACTCGTCCTCGGTGTACACGTCCTCGACCGGGTTGCGGCCCACGCGAATGTAGGCCGGCTTGTTGTCGGCGACCAGGGCGCGCACGAGCTCGGCGGTCTGGAAGCGGTCGCTCGGCAGATACACGCGCATGTTGGGAATCGCGCTCATGGCGGCGATATCCTGCGCGGAGTGATGGCTCATGCCTAAGGCGCCGTAGGACACGCCGCCCGAAATGCCGATGAGCTTGACGTTGGTGTTGGAGTACGAGACGTCGACCTTGCACTGCTCATACGAGCGCGTGGTCACAAAGGACGCCGGCGAGGCGGCCCAGGCCTTCTTGCCGCACGAAGCCATGCCGGCGGCGATGCTCACCAGGTCCTGCTCGGCAATGCCGACCTCGACGGACTGCTGGGGATACTGATCGAAGAACGGCGTGAGCGATGCAGAGCCGCGGGAGTCGGAGCACAGGACAACGATGTCCTTGTCGGTTGCGGCGGCCTCGAGCAGCGTGTCGCAGATAACCTTGCGGTTGGCGATCTTGTTAGCCATTGATGGCCTCCTTGTGGGCAGCGAAATCGGCGATGATCTGGGCATATTCCTCATCGTTGGGCAGGTGATGATGCCAGGCGGCCTTGTCCTCCATAACGGGCGAGCCATGGCCCTTCACCGTGTTGAGGATGATGACCGTGGGCTTGCCGCAGGTCTCGGCCGCAAGCGTCAGCGCGGCGTCGATGGCCCGGACGTCGTTGCCCGGAATGGAGAGCACGTTCCAGCCGAAGGCGGCCCAGCGCTCCTCCTGCGAATCCTGCTTCATGACGTCCTCGGTGCAACCGCTGATCTGCAGGCGGTTGCGGTCCACGAGCGCGCACAGGTTATCGAGCTGGTAGTTGCCGCCGCTCATGGCGCCCTCCCAGACCGAGCCCTCGGCAAGCTCGCCGTCGCCCATGATGGTGTAGACGCGATAGTCGCGGCCGTCCATCTTGCCGGCGAGCGCCATGCCCACGGCCACGGGCAGGCCGTGACCCAGCGAGCCCGAGTTCATCTCGATGCCCTTGAGCTTGTTGTTGGGGTGGCCGATGTAGGGGCTGCCGAACTTGGAGAAGCGGGCCTTGACGTCGTCGAGATCGAGATAGCCCTCGTGGCAAAGCACCGCGTAGTAAGCCTCCATGGCGTGGCCCTTGGAGAGCACGAAGCGGTCGCGATTGGGATCGTCGACGGTCTCGGGCGAAATGTTGAGGTGGTTGGCGTAGAGGGTCATGAGGGCGTCGATCACCGACATGTCGCCGCCGATGTGACCGCCGGCGCCAGCCATGATGATATCGACGCAATCGCGGCGAAGGTCCCAACGCAGGGACTCAAGCTCTTCGATAGTTGCCATTTCTACTCTCCTCGCAGGTAGGCTTTAACGTCTTCTTCGATGGGGTCGTACAGGTCGGGGGCAATGCCGATGTACTTGCACGCCTCGTAGAGCACCGGCACCACGTTGGCATGAATGGCGACGCAGTGGTGGATGTAGGGACCCTCAACGATCTTGGCCTCGAGGCGCTTGAGGTTGTCGACCTCGACCCACAGATAGGTGCCCATGCCGGCCGGGCCGTCGATGCCGCGGGCGTTGCCCAGCAGCAGCGAGTACTCGCCGTTGTCGCCGTCAAAGCGGGCAAGGGTGAGGTCGCCGTGCTTGGCCTCGGCCGTCAGCGCGCCGGGATGATCGAAAGCCAGCGGGTAGGTGAGCTTGGGCTTGACGGCCGCGCAGCTGCAGGGCCAGGGGCCGCAATGCTGCAGCAGCTCGCCGTTCTCGTTATCGGGATGGCGCACGGTCCAGTCGGCGAACATGCCGCGATGACGGCCCAGGTCGGCAGCCTCGACCATCAGCGCGGTGATGGCACCGTGGATATCGGTCTCGCATACGATAGGAATGCCCATCTCGTTGAGGATGGCGTTGGCAGCGCAGGGCATAATGCCCAGCTCGTCCTGCAGAGCGTTCCAGCACTGAATGGCACCGGCGTTGCAGCCGTACTTCTCGACCAGGCGCTTCATGGCGATGGCAAGACCGGCGACAGCGGGAACCTTGTCCTCGGGGATGCAGATCTCAAAGCTGTCGTTAATGTGGGCAAGCATGGCGGCCATGGCCTGCTCGTCGGCCTGGGCGTCGCGCACAGCCTGGACAAGCTCGGTCATGGGGATAGGCGAAAGCTGGATGTTGAACTTCTCGAGCAGCTCACCCTCGTTGCACATGGTCGACCAGAAGTCGAACGGACGGGTAGCCATCTGCAGGATGCTGGTGTGCTTGAAGGTCTTGACCACGTTGCACACGGCCAAGAAGTCCCAAACGCCGCGCTCGAACTCGGGATCGGTCAGGCGGCAGTTGGTCATGTAGGTGAAGGGAACCTGGAAGCGGCGCAGGACCTTGCCGGTGGCGAACAGGCCGCACTGGCTATCGCGCAGGCGTGTGCCGTCGGGCTCGGGGCGCTCGTCGCGCGGGCCCCATAGCAGTACGGGTAGACCGAGCTCGCGGGCAAGGCGAGCGCAAACGTACTCGGTGCCAAAGTTGGCGTGGCACAGCATAATGCCATCGACGCCCTCAGCACGGAATTTCTTGACGATGGGCTCGATATGGCTGTCGTCGAACAGCAGGCCCTCTTCATTGATGTCGTCGATATCCACGATGTCGACGCCGATCTCGCGCAGGCGATCAGCCGTCAGGCCGCGATACTTGATTGCGTCCGGCGCGCTAAAGATACTGCGGCGCGTGGGCACAAAGCCGAGCTTGATCTTATCCATGTACGTCCTCCCCTAATCACATGTTCAGTAAACAGACGCATGTTTCGTTTTGTTCTGTTTACTAAATGTTTTACTCTACTGTTTAGAAGTTTAACGCGAAATACCCGTAGACGGTAGAGAAATCAGCCTAAACGGTATGTAAACAGTCTGAACATATAAGGGGAACAAAAAAGAGGACCCCAAAGGACCCTCTCTTGGTAGCGTTATGTATGGTTGCCTTGCGAGCTTTGCCGCCCTGCGGCCCGGCGTTGCTTTTGTCTAGATCTCGCGCACGCTCTGGCGCTCGACAAAATAGGTCGATACGGCCGTCTTGCAGGTATAGCTCTTGGGATTGCGGATGTTACCCACCAGGCGGCGCACCGCGATCTCGCCCACCTCGTGCTTGGGAACGTGCACCGTAGTGAGCGGCGGGTTGGAGAAGGCGCCCAAAGACAGATCGTCAAAGCCGATGATCGAGACATCCTCGGGCACGCGTATGCCGTGCTCGTTCAACGCGCGCATGGCGCCTACGGCGAGCACGTCGTTTTCGGCAAAGAAGGCCGTCGGCAGGTCGTCGCGCGAGACGCTGTCGAGCCATGCGCCCATGTCGCGATAAGCGCCCTCGAGCGTGGTGCCCAGCGTGACGCGCCATGTCGGGTTGGCCTCAAGGCCCGCATCCTCAAGCGCCTGGCGATAGCCGCGTTCGCGATCCTTAAAGTTGCGGATACGAAGGTCACCTGCCAGATAGCCGATCTGCTTGTGACCCTTCTCGATAAGGTAGTCCACGGCGCGCAGCACCGAATCGGTATTGGCAATGACTACGGCATCGAAGTACTGACGATCGCTCCAGCCATCGAGCACGATCAAGTGGGCGGCAGCGTTGGCGAACAGGGCATAGTCCTCCTCACCCAACTCGGTGCCCATCAGCACGATAGCGGCGGACGGATCGGCGATCAGGCCCTCGACCTGCGGGCGCACGGCGTCAAGATCGCTAAAGTCGAGTGAAACAAAGCTCGTGCTCATGCCGTGACGGCGCGCCTGGCGCTCCACGCCCTCGATGACCGCGGGATGGAAGGTGCTCTCGTCCAAGATGGCGCCCGTCTTGCGCGCGAGCACAAACTGAATGCTCTCGAGCTGCGTCGACTGCTGGTAGCCAAGCGATTGCGCGCACTCCAGGATGACCTTGGCGGTCTCCTCGCTTACGCTGCGCTTGCGGTTGAGCGCGTTGGACACGGTCGCAGGCGAAAAACCGGTGATGCGGCTGATCTCGCGAACACTTGCTTTGGCCATTGTTCCCCCTAGCAACGGCCGTGGCGGAGCATCGTGACTCGATGGCTCGGCAAATAAACGACCGCAAATTCAATCTAAACAGAGTAGTAAATGTTTATTGGCTAGTTTAGCCTGTTGTCAAGCAAAGTGGCATGACTATTCCCCCAACGGGCGCATTTACTCGGTAGCCAATTTAGGACGGGGCAGGGAAATCATTTAGCCAAGGACACGGGCCATACGCGTCTTGAACTCGGACAGGAAGCGCGGGGCATCCACGGTCAGCGCCACAAGCGCGCTCTTGTCCGGATCGGACAGGCGGTGCTCGTCGCAGATGGTGCGACCGCGATACTCGCCCAGCAGATCAACACGCAGGTTGCAGCCGAGCGCACCCACGAGCGTGGGGTCGATCGCCACGGCAACGGCCAGAGGATCGTGCAGCGCACAGCCACCCAGGTAGGGTGCGTTCATCTCGTACGAGCCAATGTAGTGCTCGACCATGCTCGCAAATGCGCAGCCCGCCATGGTGCCCGAGCCCGTCCAGCCGGCAATGTCGCGGCGCGTAAGCACCACGCGATGCGTCACGTCCAGGCCCACCATGGTGAGCTTGCGGCCCGAGCGCAGCACGGCATCGGCCGCCTCGGGATCGCTTGCCATGTTGGCCTCGGCGCCCGCACTCACGTTACCGGGCACGGTCAGGGCGCCGCCCATTACCACCACGCGGCCAATAGACATCACCGCCGCCGCATCGCGCTCCAGGGCAAGGGCCAAGTTGGAGAGCGGGCCGGTCGCTACGTAGACCAAATCGGGACCATAGGTGCGCGCGGCATCGATCAGATAATCGACTGCAGCGTTGCCATCGGCCGACGTCGCCCCCACCGGCTCGTAGGGCGACGCGGGCACGCTCGCGCCACCGATGCCGTTCTTGCCGTGAATGAGCGCGGTGGACGCCGGCGGCGTATAGGGCTCAGTCGCCTGCAGAGGACGGTCGGCACCCAGGTACACCGGCACCTCGGGACGACCCAACAGGTCGAGCACCGCCAGGCAGTTATGCGCCGACTGGTCGACGCGCACGTTGCCAAAACACGTGGTAATGCCCACGAGCTCAACCTCGGGGCTCGCGATGGCATAGGCCAGCGCCATCGCATCGTCAACACCCATATCCAGATCAAGGATCAGCTTCTTGATTGCCATTGTTCTACTCCGCTTCTCCGTCTTTATCGTTTAACCAAACCAATGTTCAACTTCGGCGCGCGTGGGAATCGATTGCTGAGCGCCCAGGCGCGACACCGTCACTGCCGAGGCGCGAGCACCCGCAGCCATGCACTCAAAGAGCGGCAAGCCCTCTAGGCGAGCCGCCGCCAACGCGCCGATAAACGTATCGCCGGCGGCCGTGGTATCGACTACCGTACTCGAAAGTGCCGGCATGCGCAGCAGCTCGCCGTCATCGCCGAGCGTAACCGACCCGGCGCCGCCCAACGTGATGACCGCAGCTCCGGCACCCTTGTCGAGCAGCGCATTGAGCGCGGCGACGCAACTCGCATCATCCGTGGGCAGAATGCCCGTCAGCACCTGGCACTCGGTCTCGTTGGGGCAGACCAGGTCGACCGCGGACCAGGCCTCCGCAGGCACATCGCAGGCAGGCGCCGGATTAAAGACTGTATAGAACCCGAGCTCGTGAGCGCAAACAAGCGCCTCGGCCGTCGCTACAAGGTCACATTCACCCTGGGCGATAAAGACGCTTCCGGCAGCCGGGGCAATCTTGCTGGCGTCACTATCGAGTTCATCGGCCACCAGACGCCTCAGCGCGCGGGCAACGTCCTCGCCCGCAAGCGCATGGTTGGCGCCCGGCGACAGCACGATGCGGTTGTCTCCCTCGCAGCGAATGATGGTCGCCGTTCCCGTCTCCACATCATCGCGATGCACTACAAAGTCACAGTCCACGCCGGCGTCTTGGAGCCCCGCCACGAGCGACGCGCCGAACGCGTCGCGACCGACCGCGCCGATCATGTGCGTGCAAGCGCCCATACGCGCGGCAGCTACGGCCTGATTGGCGCCCTTGCCGCCGGCGTTGGTGATAAACCCGCTGCCGCCGACGGTCTCGCCCGCACGCGGTATGCGCTCGCACGCCACCGAAAGGTCCATGTTCATGCTGCCGAACACCGCAACGATGCCGCGATCTGCCATGGAAACCTCCTCATCTGCGGGCCTTATGCCCACCGCAGCCGTCGATCGTGCACTCTCGCACCCCCTATAACTTTAGTTCACTTTGATGTGGACGCGCGCTTGAGCTTGCGCCAGCAGCAAGCATTCACAGGAGCAGGCAGCTACAATGAAGGCGTGCTGATTATTCTCGTCATTGGATGATGTTTTATGGAACAACTCTCGCAATCGGGCTCGCGCGGTCGACGCCGCACGGGCAACGAGCCGGCGCCGCACGAACGCGTGAAGGGCGAACGCCGTGCCAACGAACCGCGACGCACCGTGAGCCCCCATCGTGCTTCTGCCAACAACGCGGGCCGCGCCAACACTCCCGCCGAGGAGCAGACGCCTGCTCGCCCTAAGTCCCGCTACATCCCTGCCCTTGACGGCCTGCGCACGCTTGCCGTCGTCGCGGTGGTGCTCTATCACCTCAACCTCACGTGGGCGCAGGGCGGTCTGCTCGGCGTCACGATCTTCTTTGTGCTTTCGGGCTATCTGATCACGCGCTTGCTGCTCAACGAAGTCGCTAAGACCGGACGCATCGACCTCAAGAGCTTCTGGATTCGCCGCATCCGTCGCCTGGTCCCCGCCGTGGTAACGGTAGTGTTTGTAACCTGCGCGCTGTGCACTATCTTTAACCACGTGATGCTCACCAAGATGCGCCCCGACATCCTGCCGTCGCTGCTGTTCTTCAACAACTGGTGGCAGATTGCCCAAAACGTCTCGTACTTCAATGCTCTGGGCGACCCCTCGCCGCTCACGCACTTTTGGTCGCTTGCCATCGAGGAACAGTTCTACCTGATTTGGCCGCCACTGCTGTTTGCCATGGTATCCATGCATGTGAGCAAGCCCAACACGCGCCGCGTGGTTCTGGGCCTTGCCGTGGTATCTGCCCTAGCCATGATGGTGCTTTACAACCCTGCCGCCGACCCCAGCCGCGTGTACTACGGCACCGACACCCGCGTGTTCTCGCTGCTGCTGGGTGCCTGGATGGCCTTTATCCCCGATCGCGACCTGGCGCCGGTGCGTCTCGCTCATCGTTTGGGGCTCAATCGCCTGGCTGGCGCCGCCAAGCACGGCAAGAACGCCGAGGGCAAACCTGGCGAGAAGGCCGACGAAGCAGCCGAGACCGCCCCGGCACAGCCGAGCGCCCTCGTGCGTT
Source organism: uncultured Collinsella sp. (assembly GCA_902494165.1). Classification (GTDB taxonomy): domain Bacteria; phylum Actinomycetota; class Coriobacteriia; order Coriobacteriales; family Coriobacteriaceae; genus Collinsella. Next base: position 98,643 of record CABUSD010000001.1, read on the forward strand.
TTTGGTCCTCGCCCGCATCCATCGATGTGTTGGGCGTCGTGGGTCTGGTTGGCCTTGCCGCCATGGTCGCGCTCACCAACGGCTACACCGCCTTCCAGTATCGCGGAGGCACGCTGCTGTGCTCGATCCTCACGCTCATGGTCATCGCGGCCTGCGTGCAGCCCCAGGGAATGGTTGCCCGCGCGCTATCCGCCGAGCCACTCGTGTGGGTTGGCAAGCGCTCCTACAGCATCTACCTGTGGCACTATCCGCTGCTGCTCCTCATGAACCCGGTTGCCAACATCAACGATACGCCGTGGTGGCAGTACATTTTGCAGGTGTTGTTGGTGGTCGCCGTGGCAGAGTGCTGCTATCGCTTTATCGAGACTCCGTTTAGGAAGGGCGCCTTTGGGCGCACCGTCGCCGAATTCCGCGATGGCACCACCACGCCCGCCAACTGGGCACGCACGCACATCCCTGTCTGCGCAGCCTGCGCTGTCGTGTTGGTCGTTGCACTGGGCGGCCTGATCTTTGTGCCCGAGACGTCTGCGCTGAGCGGCGAGGGCGCCGAAGTTCTGAACAAGGAAGCCAAGAACACCGCGCCCACCGACCAGCAGGCGGCCGACGACACCGACAAGGACAACGACGGCTTCCCCGATGGCTCCTACGATCTGCTTATGATCGGCGACTCCGTGTCGCTGCGTGCCGTAGACACCTTTGACGGCGTGTTCCCGCACAGCCATATCGATGCCGAAAAGGGCCGCCAGTTTGATGCGGGGCGCGCGACATTTGAGGGCTATATCCAGCAGAACCTTGCCGGCAAGATCGTGGTCTTTGCCCTGGGCACCAACGGCTTGGTAACCGACGACCAGATCGACGCCATCATGGCCGATGCAGGAGATAAGCGTATTGTGGTGTTTGTGAACACGCGCAGCCCGCAGCCGTGGGTTGGCTCTACCAACCAGGCCATCGCCAACGCCGCTACGCGCTACAAGAACGTGCGCGTTATCGATTGGTACGGATACAGTGCCAACCGCAACGACCTGTTCGATGGCGATGGCACGCACCTATCGACCACTGGCGTGACTGAGTACCTCAACTTGATCCACGATGCCGTCAAGAAGGACCTGCCCGTACACCCCGAGGATCACGTCAACGATCCGCAGCCGGCAGCCGTCAAGTCTGCCACCGACGCACTCGTCAATGCGCTCGCTCTCAAGCCGCACAAGCTGGGCACCGACAAGTAACCTGCAGCGCAAACTTCCCACATCCGGAGGGGGTGTCTGCCACGGCAGACACCCCCTCCGGCAGTTAGGGACACTCCTGGCGCAGCCAATGAAGACCTCTACGGATGAATTCCAGGCCGCTCCGTCGCTCCAGACATCGTTTCCGCGCCTCGTGCCTGCCCCAAACAATCAAAACAAGCCCTTTTCGCCGCACCCTCAAAGGTCTGTGGGCAAAAAAGGGCAAATATGAGTACTGTTACCATTTTAGTAGCAGGCAAAACCACCCAAAATGACGTCCGAGCGACCCCTACAACCCCCTAAAGCAGCCAACCTGACTGGTTTAAGGCGTATTGAAGCAAATTTTAATGAACATACTATAGGCTATGTTCATTATCTTTTAGGATGTAAATGCTATTCACTTAGCAACAGTACTCATATTTGGCATTTTTTGTCCATTGCTATATAACTAACACCCTATAGCAGACAAAAAACAGGCCGCGCCCCATCGCTGCGGCCTGTTCGGAAGCAAAAGTGGGCGTTAAGCGCTGTAGCCCATCGCTTGCAGGACAAACATGACGACCGTCAGCACCGTAATCACACCGATAGTCGCCCACGTGAGCACATTCCACACGCGGCCGTTGCGGTTGGCGCCCATAATGTGTCGATCGGCGGCAATAACCACCTGGAACACCAAAACCACGGGCAACAGCACGCCGTTGATGACCTGCGAGGTCATCATAATCTGGAACAGGTCGACGCCGGGCATGAGCACCAGCATGGCAGAGATGCCAATGATGGCCGTAATAATGCCGCGATAGACCGGGGCCTCGTCCCAGCTGCGATCGGCACCGCGCTCCCAGCCAAATGCCTCGCAGATAGCACTCGACGTAACACCCGGCAGCACACAGGCGGCCAAGAAGCTCGCCGCGACCAGGCCCGAGGCAAACAGTACCGTGGACCACTGACCCGCAATAGGCTCCAACGCGCGGGCAGCATCGGCGGCATCGCTAATCTGAATACCCGCCGGGAACAACACCGTACCGGTCGTGATGATAATAAAGCCGGCAATGACATCGGCGGCAATCGAGCCGCTCACGGTGTCGATACGCTGCAGCACGATATCGTCCTCGCCCGCATTCTTATCGACCACGTTGTTCTGCGCCAAGAAGATCATCCACGGTGCGATGGTGGTACCAATCGTTGCGACCACAAGCGACACGTAACTGGGGTCGTTTTGGATGTTGGGCACAACCAGGTCGACCGCCACATCGCCCCAGCTGGGACCAGCCATAAATGCAGCGACAATGTAGGTCACAAACACGCAACTCACCAGCAGCAGAATCTTCTCGATGCGCTGGAAGCTGCCCGACATGGTAAGCATCCAAACCAGCAGTGCCACCAGCGGCACCGAGATGCTCGCCGGCACGCCGAAGAGGGCAAGACCGCTCGCGATACCCGCAAACTCCGAAATGGTCACGGCCGTATTGGCGATCAGCAGCGCCGCCATGGCCAGCACGCTCCTGCGCACGCCAAAGCGCTCGCGAATGAGCGACGCCAGGCCCTTGCCTGTGACGCAGCCGCAACGCGCCGCAGTCTCCTGTGTCACGATGAGCAGCACGGTCATGACGGGAAGCATCCACAGCATCTTGTAGCCATAACTGGCACCGGCGCTGGAATACGTGGCGATGCCGCCGGCGTCATTACCCGAAAGCGCCGCCAGAAGGCCAGGGCCCATGGCGCCAAAGATGGCCGCGATGGTCAGCTTTTGCTTGGTGCTCGCCTTTTGTTTCGTGTTTTGCACGCGACCACCTACCCCATGACCGACATGGTGAGCAGCACTGCAGCGATACAGTACGCCACGCATGAAATCATGACGGCAATGACGTTCATGGCGGTGCCCGACGTATTGAGGTCGTGCTCGTCACGCCAGAACAACACCATCAGGTAAATCACGGCGCTCATGTTGCCAATCAGGCAAACGATGGCCGCAATGTTAAAGCAGCCGGTAAAGAGCTGCTCTTCAAACATGGGCGCATCGAGGAATGCGGCGGTGCGCACCAGCTGGGCGCACAGGTAGGTCACGAGCGACAGAATCAGGCCCATGCCCGTGCTCTGGAAGAAAAATCCCAAATACGGCTTGGGCTCATCGTCATGACCGTCGTACTCCAGGAAGTAGTTCTTGACGAACGACACCATGCGCGAGGCAGCCAGCAACACGAGCGGCATGGCGCACATGGGGAACACCACCAGATGCGCGGAGCCAAGCGCCGTCCCCAGCACTGTTGCCATGATGCACGAGGCAATGCCCCACACGACAACCCAGTACTGGCGATGCACAAACCAGCTGAGCACATTCGTCGAGTCGTCGGACGCGCTATCGCCCGAGCCGACGCCTGCGATCTGCAGGTCCTCCTGGTGCTCCTCGGCGATAACGTCCATGGCGTCATCAAAGGTCACGATACCCAAGATGTGACGGTTCTCGTCGCAAACGGGGATGGCGACCAGGTCGTACTTGGTCATCTCGTCCGTTACGTCTTCCTGGTCATCGTCGGGCGACACATAAACCAGGTCGCGATAGGCCAGCTGGCCCAGCGTGGCGTCGCGGTCGGCCACGATGAGCGTGCGCAGCGAAAGGACGCCGGTGAGCATGCCACTCGGATCCTCGGTATAGACGTAGTAGACGCTCTCGAAGTCCTCGTCGAGCTTGCGGATCGCCTCGATGGCGTCAGCGACCGTCGCCGTGGCAGGCAGGGAGACAAACTCCGAGGTCATGATACGGCCGGCGGTGTTGTCCTCATAGCCCAGCAGGTTACGAATCGCCTTCTCCTCCTGAACGCCCATCAGGCGCAGAAGCTTCTCGGCCTTCTCGTAATCGAGCTCGTCGATCAGGTCGGCGGCGTCATCCGGGTCCATCATGGCCAGCATCGACGATGCGTCCGTGTCGGACAGACCCTCGAGCATCTCGGTCATAAGCTCGTCATCATCGAACTCCGAGATGGCCTCGGCGGCCTGGGCAGTGTCGAGCTGCGCGAACACCTGCGCACGCAGGCGCGGGTCGAGCTGCTCGATAATGTCGGCAATGTCAGCAGGGTGCAGTTCGCCAAGCGTCTTATGCGACACCGACAGCTGGATGTTTTTAGTCGAACGGTCGAGCAGGTCCATGTAGGACCAGGCGATGATATCCTCGCCGAGCGGTTTGCCCAGGTGCTTCATAAAGCTTTCGACGACATGCTCGAGGGCGGGGCTGATCGCGCGCAGCAGACCGCGGGCGCCAACTTCGGCACCCAGCAGACGCAGCTGATTTTCGCCCGACATGGAAAACTTGATGTCGTTTACGCGCACGACCTTCATGCCCTGCGTGTCGACAATCTGTTTGTTGAGCACGTCGCGCGCGAGCAAGAGTTCGGTCGGCTGCAGGTACGAAAAACGGATTTCGGTGGCTGGCGACTTAAGATGCACACCCGTCTCGTCGATACGGTCGACCCATTTGCGCCAGCTGATCATAAACGGCGTCTTGCCGGGTCCGCGGAACGCAAGCGACGTCACGTGTGGAAAAACTTCGCCGGTAGCAATGCCAAAATCGTTCACAACGCCGAGCTTTTCGCCATCGACGTCCAAGACCGGCAGTTTGAGCATCTCACTCAGATAATTCACTGGTGCTCCCCATCATTATCCCTTCGGACTGCGGCCATGTCGGCACGCCGTCCGTGGACTTTTAGATATGTATACGCATGCGCGGGCGGCACGCCGCTCGGCGCTCACCCCCCGTGCATGCGCAAGAAGCACCTGCATGGGGTCATCGACTGTATGGTCGAGGTTTGGATTTCACCTGCAACCTTTCTCTTGACCCTTGTTATCCGCAGTAACTATAGCATCAGCATCACGCCGTGGCGCCAAAATTATGCTCCAAACATCGCAGGCATATCAAACGCTGATGCATCCGTGACATAGTCATTGGGGACGTTCTTACATGACTAGTCTGTGGTGTCATCATCCTCGGCGAGTTGGGGGAACACGGCGTTTTCGGGCATGGTGACCTTCGTCAGCGAGGTGAGCTTTTTGCTCAGCGATGTATCCGTCTTGACCAGATCGCTCAACGTCACGATTTTGTAGCCGCCGGCAATAAGCCCGTCGATAATCTGCGGCAGCGCCTCGAGCGTCTGCTCGGCACATTCATCGTTGTCGGTCAGCAGCACAATGTTGCCCGGCGTCACCGAATCGAGCACCGTCGAGACCTGCTCGTCGGCACCGTTGAGCAGCCAGTCGCCCGAATCGATATTCCACGAGACCACGGCAGACACCAGGTCCATCGCATCAATCCAGTTTTGCTCGTCAAAGGCTGCGTAGGGAGCGCGCAAAAGCATCGTCGACGTTCCGGTCGCGGACTTGATTGCCTCAGTGCCCTTCGAAACCTGCTCACGCACTGCATCGCGGTCCTGGCCCTTGAGCGATTCGTCGCGGTAACTGTTGGAGCCGACCTCGCAGCCGGCATCGACGATCGCCTTGGCCGTGGCGGGCGAGGCCTCGGCCGCATCGCCCGACAGGAAGAACGTCGCGGTGACGCCCTTTTCCTTGAGCACCTGCAAGATCTGCTTGGTCGTTCCGCTCGGGCCCTCATCAAACGTCAGCGCCACGTACTTTTCGTTGCCCTTGGGCGCCACGCTCGCGCACTCGACCACGCAATCGGTGGCGGGCACGACCTCGCCGCGGTCCTGTGTCTTGCCCGACTGCTCGCCGACCCACACCTCAGAGCGACCCTGGATACCCCACGTCTTAACGTACTCGATGGCACCCGTGCCCTCGACCTTGAGCTTGGGCTCGATAACCGTCGCCTGGACCTCGTGCTTCTCGTACGTGTCGCGGCCGTCTTTGACCGTCACCTTCTCGCCGCCCGTAAGCTCGCGGCTTTTCCACTTGCCCTGTTTTATGCGCTTGCCGTCCACCTTTACCGACAGCTTTTCGCCGCCATGGCGGGTCAGCACGCTGTCGTCAACAGCCAGCAGATCCCCGGCGTCGTAGGCATCGGTCAGTTCCTGGTCGTCGATGAGATTTTGCAGCGTAGAGCCGACGCGCACCGCAGTCTCCTGGCCGTTGAGGACGACATCCACGCTGCGGTTGACGTAGCCCACGACGGCAGCGATAAACAGCACGAGCGCGCAACCCACGGCGATGAGCGCATAGGGCAGGCGAGACGGACGACGGGGTGTGCGGCCGTTGCCGATGCGAGCGCTACGGTCGCTAAAGCCGCGACTATGGTTGAGATACATCGCGCCGGGCTTACGGTGACGCTTGCGCTGACCGCTGGGCAACTGCCCCAGATCGCGGCGCGCCGTCGGACGCGCGCCCGAGCGTCCGTGTGAATATGATCCGTTTTGGCGCATGTGCCCTCCCCCATAAACGCAGCAAGCCGGAGCAACAGGTCTCCGGCTTGCCTCCCATCATTTGGTACGTCGCTATTTGCTAGCTTTTGACGAGCCCCCGCTCGCCTTTTGGTATTCGTCCTTAAAGGCCTTGAACATACCGCGCGTCTTGCCGAGCTGCTTGCCCAGCGCGCGACTGCCCTTGTCCACGGCGACCGAGCCCTTGTCATCGAGCACCTTGGCGCCCTTCTTGACCTTATCGCCCACCACGACGCTTGCCTCGGCAGCCTTTGCGGCGGCGCCGCCCGAATACCCAAGCGACTTGACATCGTCCGAAACGATCATCGCGCCGTCCGCATAGCCGCGCAGCATCGTCGGCGGCATCTGCGTGTCGCCCACCAGCACACTCGAGGCAGTGCCAGTGGTCACATAGAACGTCTGCACGACACCCGAACGCGGCTTGAACTCCACATCCGAGCAATAGCCCACGACATCGCCCGACTCCGTGCGCACGTCCATGCCAACCCAGATAATGCAGTCGTCCAGGTTGATGTCGAGACGTTTGGCCGCAGCGGCATCGTAGGTGCCCTTGACGTCGTCAACTGCGATGGCGCCCTCGTAGACGCCAATGGCATCGAGCGCCACAAAACGGTCGGGGCGCTCGATCATACCCGCGATATCGGACTGGCGAACCATAAAGCCCACCACGCGCGTGCCGCCCGGAGTAAAGACCGGAAAGTGAATCTTGCCGAGCTTTTTAGGGCTGCGCGGCGTGCCGTCTTTTTTGGTGCGCTTATCCTCGGTAGGCTTGCGATAGATCTTGGCGCCGACAAAATCCCCGGCGCGCATTATGCCTCGGTCGAAGGCTCCGCGGCCTCGGCGTCGGCCTCGACGGCGTTCTCGACCACGACATCGGCGGCGGGCGTCACGTTACCGCCCGAGATGGCGTCGTTGAGCTGCTCACGCAGCTGGTCCATGCGCTCGCGGGCAAGGTCGACCTTGGCACGCAGGTCATCGGTCTTGGCGTCGACCATCGGGCCAAAATCGTTGACCGCGGCGCGGGCCCCCTCGGCACCGTGCTCGTAGGTGTCGCGCATGTTATCCCAGGCGTCGTTGGCGATATCGGCAGCCATGGCGCGGGTCTCGGCACCCGAGCGCGGAGCCAGAGCAACGCCGATGATGGCGCCGGCGGCAGCACCGAAGAGCGCACCCGAGATAAAGTTGAAAGTCTTACCCATGTTCATTCCTCTCCTGCGGGCACCTCGGCGCCCACCGTTTGAATGCTGTCCATTATACCCGCAGCACAGCGCTTGCCGTCTTGCTCATCTGCGTACGGTAAAGGCGCAGGTACATGATGGTGATAAGCGGGTGAGTCTACTCCTGCGGCATGGCAGGCATGGCCACCGTGGCGGCCGGGTCCTCGCCGGCACCGTCAACGAGCGGCAGTACTCCCTCGTGCGCGGGGGCAACCGGAGCCATCGCGGCGCCACCGTAAACGGCAGCGGGGGCCTCGTGGCTCTCGGCGGTCGCGCCCTCGGTGTCGATTGCCTCCTGCGGCTCGTCGTCAAAGCTCGGGACGCCCTGGGGCTCCGCGGGCTCGGGCTCGGGCTCGGAAGCCGCCTCGGCAGGAGCCTCGTCGACAGGATCGACGGCAGCCTCGGCAGGAGCCTCGCCCTCGGTCGCGTCCCCGGCCTCGCCCTCGGCATTCGCGGCGGCGACGGCCTCGTGCGGGTCCTTGCCCTCGGCCTCGGCGCGCATGCCCAGCACCAGGTTGCGCAAACCCGCAACCGTACCGTCCACATCGGGAGCGGGCTGGTCGGCATGCAGATAGGCCCAATCCATCATAAAGGTCGCCGAAGACAGCGCGCCGATGGCCAGCGCGTCGTCGGGACACGAAAGCTCAACCTCAAAGACACGCTCGTCGTGCTCGCTCACGCGAGTGCGGCCGCACGAAATGCTGCCGGCAAGCCCGGTCTCGTTCATGAGCTCGACTGTCACGTGCTCCAGCAGATGGCAAAGCTCGGTCTGGCCCATGCAGTCCTGGAATTCGCGACCGGAATCGCCCAGGCACAGATGCTTGGCAATCGCGGGCACCAGGTAGTACACGCGCGCCGTGGCCTCGATGTCCTCCGAGGTCATGAGCGGCATGCCGGGGTTCACCAGCACATGCGCGCAGATCTTGTCCTCGCTGACGGTGACCTTAAGGATGTTGAACAGGCCTGCCATAACTCTCCTCTACTCTTCCTTGCCCTACTCGTCGCCATCGTGCGGGTCCGCAGAACCCGCGCCCGACGCCGCCGGCTTATCTGCCGAGGGCTCGGAATCCTTCTTATCGGTTTCGGTCGGAGCGATCACGCGAATGAGCGAGATGCGCTGCCCACGCATCGACTGCACCTTAAACTTGTACCCCGCAACCTCAAACACCTCTCCGATGTCGGGCACCGAGTCGCAAAGCTCCAAAATCCAGCCGGCGATGGTCTCATAATCATCGCTTTCCTCGAGCGGCCAACCAAGCTCAATCGCGTCATCGCACGAAAAACGCCCATCGACGAGCCACTCGCGGCGCGAAAGGCGCGTGAGGTACTTGTTGTCGGGGTCGAACTCGTCCTCGATCTCGCCCACGATCTCCTCGACGATGTCCTCGATGGTGATGATGCCGGCCGTGCCGCCGTACTCGTCCACGACCACTACGATCTGGTCGTGCGAGGTCTGCATCTCGGACAGCAACGGCAGGATGTCCTTGGTGTCGGGCACAAAAGTAGCGTCGCGCAAAAAGTCGGCGATGGGCTGGTCGCCCTTGCCGTCGAGCGAAGGCTGGATCAGGTCCTTAATGTGCGCGATGCCGGCGACGTTGTCGGGATCCTCGTGATAGACGGGGATGCGGCTAAAGCCGGTCTGGCGCATGGTGGACAGCACGTCGGCGACCGTCTCGTCGTCCTCGCACATGGTGGTGTCCACGCGCGGCACCATGACCTCGCGGGCAACGGTGTCGCCCAGGTCGAAGATCTCGTGGATCATGCGCTTTTCCTCGTCGAGCAGGTCGTCCTGCTCCGAGACCATGTACTTGATCTCTTCCTCCGAGACGTTTTGGCGGTCGTCGGCGCTTTTAATGCGCAGGATGCGGGCCAGGCCATCGGAGCAAGCGCCGGTCAGCCACACGAGCGGACGGGCGATCTTTTGAAACACCGAAAGCGGCCCCACGACCTGCTTGGACACGCCTTCGGCATTGGCCAGGCCGATGCGCTTGGGCACGAGCTCGCCAATCACGATAGACACGAAGGCGACCGCTACGGTTATGACGACTGGTGCCAGGCCGCGCGCGATGGCAGAGAGCGGCGTGATGCCAAAGCTCATGAGCCACGTGGCAAGCGGGTCGGACAGGCTCGTCGAGGCGACGGCGGACGAGGCAAAGCCCACGAGCGTGATGGCGACCTGGATGGTGGCAAGCAGCTGGTCGGAATCGGCGGCCAGCTTAATGGCGCGCTCGGCGCGCTTGTCGCCTTCCTCGGCATCGTGCTCCAGCACGGCGCGCTTAGCCGTGGTGAGAGCCATCTCGGACATAGAGAAGTAGCCGTTGATGAGGGTCAAAACGAGGGTGGTGATAAGGGAGATGGCTATGTCCATCGGGAGTTTCTCGAACCTCCAAGATTCGGGACGTTAGGGTAAAACGTTGGTGGCGGATACGGCAATTGCGCCGGCGTCCAAACGAGGACGCGGGCGCGCAGGCATGGTCGCTAGATTACGAAGAGGATCACCGCCATGAACTGGAAGATGCTACCGGCGAGCACCCACAGGTGAAACACGCTGTGCAGATAGCGCACGTTTTTGGCGATATAGAACGGCACGCCCACGGTGTAGCACACGCCGCCGACGGCGAGCAGGGCAAGTGCCACGGGGTTGAGCAGCGACACGAGCTCGGGCAGCTTAAAGACAACGAGCCAGCCCATCAGCAGGTAGACCAGGCCGCTTACCCAGTGCGGTTGACGCTCACGCATAAAGCACTCGAGGGCAATGCCGATAATGGCAATGGCCCATACGGCAAAGAACAGCGCAGGGCCGCCGTCGTTTGCGAGCGTGATGAGGCAAAACGGGGTATAGCTGCCGGCTATGAGCAAGTAGATGCAGCTGTGGTCGATGATGCGGAACACGCGCTTGGCGCGCGCGGGCTGAATCGCGTGGTAGAGCGTGGAGGCTAGGTATTCGAGAATAATGCTGACGCCATAGACAATCACCGCGGCCATGTGGGCCGGGGCTCCGCCGCGCAGGGCAGCGAATACGATCAGGAGCACCAGACCCGCGATACCCAGCAGACAGCCGACACCATGGGTGACGGAGTTCATGATCTCCTCGCCCACCGTGTAGTGTGGAACGGCCGCGGTCTTGGGTCGCGGCTTAGAACTGTCGCTCGAATCGGACATGCCGGTTACATCCTCCAACGTAAAGAGTTCTCAACACTATATCAAAGCGTTTGGGTACGTGCGAAATTTGCACCATACGCGACCTTTTGTTTACCCATTCTTTGCCTGTTGACGCATCAACGGCGAACGTCCATAATGCGCTTGCATTAAATGTTGATGTATTAACATCTTATAGGAGAATACCGCATGGCTCAAAACGCACGTTCCCATCGAAAGCTTAAGATAACCATCGTTGTTGCGCTGGCGCTCGCTGTCGCACTGCTCGGATTTGCCGGCAACTTTTTGTTTGACTTCGCGCTGAATCCCCGCGCGCCGTACACCATGAAGATGATGCAGGACAGCAAGAACGACAAAGAAGGTGAGCAGCCGGATGCCGAGGACACCGAGGCGCGGGCGTGGTTTAAGGAGAACCGCAAGAGCAGCAGCCTCACCGCAGATGACGGAACCGAGCTTGCCGCTTGGTATTTTGCCGCCTCGGAGAACACCCACGATTACGCCGTCTGCCTGCATGGATATACCAACGAGCCCATCGGCATGGCCCGATACGCCAAACGATTCCATGACCGCGGCATGAACGTACTCGCACCCGCCGCCCGCGCCCACGAGCGCTCCGGCGGCGACTATATCGGCATGGGCTGGCCCGAGCGCCTCGACATCGTCGCATGGATCGACCAAATCGTTCAGGCTGACCCCGAGGCGCGCATCCTGGTCTTTGGCGAGTCGATGGGTGCGGCAACCGCCATGAACGTCGCGGGGGAATCTCTGCCCGCAAACGTGAAATGCATTATCGAGGACTGCGGATATACAAGCGTTTGGGACGAGTTTTCCCTGCAGCTCAAGGACGTGTTCGGCCTGCCCAGCTTTCCTTTGCTCGATGTAGCAAACTTGGTGTGCAACGTGCGCGCGGGCTACGACTTTCATAAGGCGAGCAGCGTGGAGCAACTCAAACACGCGACGGTTCCCATGCTGTTTATCCACGGTGACCAGGACACCTTTGTGCCGTACAGCATGGTCGACCAAAACTACGACGCGTGCGCCAGCAAGGTCAAGCAAAAGCTCACCATCCATGGCGCCACCCACGCCAAGAGTGCGCAAGTTGACCCCGAGCTCTACTGGAATACGGTCGACGGCTTCCTCGACGAGTATTTTTAGGCAAATAGTACGGTTTACTGGTCTATCTGACCCCTCCCTGTTTTCGGAAGTGCGGGGAAAATCGCGGGAAGCCCGTCCAGAGCGCGGTTTTACCAACAATTTATCAGGGGTTTTGTTGCCAAAAAACGGTTTGTGGTCGACGGTATTCGATTTTTCACCGCACTTCCGAAAAGCCGCCCGTGGACGCCGTGCCCACGGGCGGCTTTTGCTAACGTTGCGCTACAAAAGTGCTTGATATGTCCAATAGATAGGCGCTATTTGACCTCGATGAGCTCGTACTTGCTCGTGCCCAGGCCGATCTTCTCGGCGTGTGCGATACAGGTGCGCCAGTCGGTGTCGGGATGCGTGATGCAGAAGGGGTCCTTGGCCTGCTCGCCCTCCAGATGCTCGTGGCTGTGCTCCATCTTGGCCGCACTATCGGTGAGCTCGGTGTTGGGCAGCGGCTCGGACGCCATGACGGCATCGGCACAGGCCTGGTCGATGGCGACCGGGTCGAAGCTCGCGAACATGCCGATATCGTTGACGATAGGCGTGTCGTTTTCGGGATGGCAATCGCAGTTGGGGCTGATATCCATGGCAAGCGAGATATGGAAGCTCGGACGGCCGTCGACAACGGCCTTGGTGTACTCGGCGATCTTGCAGTTGAGCACGTCGGCCGCAGCGTCATAGCCGGGCTTGATGCAGTCCTGATTACATGCCGCAATGCAGCGTCCGCAACCCACGCAGCGATCGTGGTCGATGGCGGCCACGTGCACCGTGCGGGCGTTGCCGTTGGCAAGCTCGCGCTCGCGGGTATCGTCAAACGAGATGGCGTTGTGCGCGCAGATCTTTTCGCAGGCACGGCAGCCAACGCAGTGCTCGGTCGCGACGTTCGGCTTGCCGGCGGCATGCTGCTCCATCTTGCCGGCGCGACTGCCGCCGCCCATGCCCAGGTTCTTCATGGCGCCGCCAAAGCCGGCCTGCTCATGACCCTTAAAGTGGGTGAGACTGATCACGATATCGGCGTCCATGAGTGCCTGACCGATCTTGGCCTCGTGCACGTACTCGCCGCCCTCGACCGGGACGAGCGCCTCGTCGGTGCCCTTGAGGCCGTCGGCGATGATGATCTGGCAACCCGTGGCATACGGGGTAAAGCCGTTCTGGTAGGCGGTGTCGATGTGCTCGAGCGCGTTTTTGCGGCTACCCACATAGAGCGTGTTGCAGTCGGTGAGGAAGGGCTTGCCGCCCAGCTCCTTCACGACATCCGCGACGGCGCGGGCGTAGTTGGGGCGCAAAAAGCTCAGATTGCCCAGCTCGCCAAAGTGAATCTTGATGGCGACGAACTTGTTCTCAAAGTCGATCTGTTCAATTCCGGCGTGACGGATGAGGCGCTTGAGTTTGTCGAGCTGGCTCTCGCGAGCATGCGTGCGCAGGTTGGTGAAGTACACCTTAGCGGGTGCTGCGGGTGCAGTTGCGGTCATAGATATATCCCCTCGGTCTATATGGCGTTACAGACATAAGAGGATGGTACCCGCTGAAGTAGGGTCAAAGTCAAGCGCGAAACCTAGTCGTTTAAGCACGTCCCCGATGACTACTCTTGGACTTTGAGGGCCTCGGCCAGACTGACGCGCTTGATAGAACGCGTGTGTAGCAGCGCCACGACGAGGTAAGTCGCAAAGCCGATGCCGACGCATGCGACCATGGACCAAGCGGGCACGTAGATCTCGATATTGCCGTTGTAGGCGAGCAGCATCGAGCGGAAGATGGCCGTGAGCGAGCCAATAATGACCGGCAGGCTTAGCACGAGCGACACCACCACGCACAGTGTGATCGAGCGGATGTACAGATGCGAGATCTCGCTATCGCGATAGCCAAAGACTTTCATGTAGCTGATCGAACGGGCGCTATGGTCGATCACGGCCTTGGTCAGCAGGTACATAAACAGCAGGAAGATAAACACCGCGAGCCCGACCATCATGCCGATCATTTTGCTCATCATGCCGATGAACTGGTCGCCCACGGCGCGCATGTCGTCGGGCGTGGTGTCGCCGGCAAAGTAACGAGCATCGAGGTCGAGCTTCTCGTCGCTCACATAGCCGTTAAAGTAGGCGGCGTCGTTGTCGAACAGCTCGTTAAAGTCTTCGATACTCATATAGATATTCATGTCCGACTTGGAGCCCCAGGCACAGTCCTTGCCCGCGTACTCAAGGGAGTAATGCTCGCCCTCGTACTTGTCGCTGAGCGTCACCTTCTGACCCTCGCTCCAGCCAAACTTATCGAGCAGACCGCCGCCAAAGACGATGCGCCCATCGCCGACGTTGAGGTCTTTCCAATAGCGCGAATCGGGCGAGATGCCGTAGACGGAAATCGTCTCCTCGCCATTTCCGTCGCCATGGTCGTATTGCAGCTGGTAAACGGCGTATTTCTCAGCCTGTGCGATTGCGCCCGCGCCGTTATCGGTCGTATTGACCGGGTGAATATCGTCGTTGTCAGTGTCAATCTTGGAGGCTTTGTCGATCAGGTCGATAGCCTCATCGCGGTTGCAGCCGAGGGCATCGGCAAGATCGTCAAGGCGCGCGTAGGGCGCATCCTTCTTGTCCTGGACCTTGGCAAGCGCATCCTGCGCTGCGGCCAGGCTCTCGGCAGACGGAGATGCGGTCGCGGCATCGGCTGCCGTCTGCGCTGTATCGACCGCGTCGTCAAGCTCGTCATCGGCATCCTGGGCGGCGGTGAGGAGTGCGCCGTCAACCGACTGCAAGCGCTCGAGTGCCGACCACTGCTCGCGCTCCTCGGCAGTGCCCTCGAGCTCCAGCGGCGCCTTGAGCGTGTACTGGTGCTCGGCGACCAGGCTTGTCTCGAGGTTGTCGGCGTAGTGCGTCATCGTGGGCAGAATCGCCAGGCCAAAGAGCAGTAGCAGCGAGGCAAACGCAATGCCCACGAAGAGCGTGGCGAAGTTGCCCAGATTGCGCAGAAAGATACGCAGGCGGAAGCGGGAAACAAAACCCATGCGCTCCGGCAGTTGCATACCACGCTTGGTACCCGACTTGCCATTCGCTTCGTGACGAAGGAACTGCAACGGCGTCTTGCCCATTTTGCGAAGCAGGCCCACCAGCGTGATGAGGATGAGCGCGGCGGCGGGAACCACGGCGCACTTCACAAAGATCTCCCAGCTCCAGTACACCTGGAAGGGCGGCAGACTGTACGACCCGTAATAGAGGCTGCGCATGGGCTCGGTAAAGAACACAACGCCGAGCGCAGTGCCCAAAAGCGCCGCGGCCACGCCCACGATGGCGGGAAGTGCCAGGTAGTGCAGCACGATCTCGCGTCGACGATAGCCGCTGGCGAGCAGCGTGCCGATGATGGCGCTCTCCTCCTCGATGGTGGCGTCGGTAAGGACCACAAAGACGAACGCCATGATCACGATGATGATGTCGAGCAGCGTCATCCACATCATGGAGTCGCCGTCTACGTCGTCGCGCGCGTAGCCAATGCCTTGGTTGGAATCGGCATCGATCAGATCGTCCACGCGCGCATCGGCATCGACCAGCGCCTCGACCATATCCTGTTCCGCATCGATGCGATCCGCGGTGGGGAGGTCGCGATCGGCAAAGGTGAAGGAGTAGGTGTAGGCGGGTGCGCCGCCGGCATCCTCAAGCGCGGCAAAACCGGCGTCGGCAACCTCGGCCACGCCATAGGTGATGGTGTTCACCGTAAAGTCCGAATTGTTGAGGAACAGCGCCTGGCTATCGGGCTGGGTCATGATGCCGCAGATGGTGTAGGCGCGACCCTCGAGCTCGACTTTATCGCCCACGGACAGGTTGTTATTGGTGGCAAAGACACGGTCGATGGCCACCTCGTCATCCGCCTTGGGTTCCTTGCCCTCACAGTAGGACGCGATATCGACCTTGGTGCGGTGCGCATAGGTGCGCAGCGTGCGCTTGGTGCCGTCGTCGCCAGACGCCTTTTTGATGATGGCGTCGATGGAGAAATTCTTGTAGAGCGTGACGCCGCCGACGTCACTGGCCGCGTCCTCGGCGGCCTTGAGCTGCTCGTCGGTAGCCTCGAAGGAGGTGGTCACGCGGCCGTCCTCAATCGTGTAGTCGTCGCGCATGTCGTCGATAAGGCAGCCGATGGAATGCGCCGCGAGCAAAAAGCCCGAGGTAAGGGCGATGCTTCCGCACATAAGCAAAAAGATGCCCAGGTACTTGCCGATATTGCGGCGCAGCTCGCGCGGGAGACGTTTTGCGAGAGGTGTCATGGCGCCGCCTACCAATCGAGCTCGGCGGCCGCGACGGGCGACTCGTTGAGCTCATCCTCGACGATGCGCCCGTCGCGCAGGCGTAGCACGCGATTGGCCATGCGCGCGATGGCGGCATTGTGGGTGACAATGATGATGGTGCAGCCGTACTCGTGATTGACATCCTCCATGAGCTGCAGGATTTCCTTGGACGTCTTATAGTCGAGCGCACCCGTGGGCTCGTCGCACAGCAACAGGCCCGGGTTTTTGACGAGTGCGCGACCGATGGCGCAGCGCTGCTGCTGGCCGCCCGAGACCTGGCGCGGGAACTTGTTGCGGTGCTCGTAGAGACCCAGCGAACGCAGCAGGTCGTCGATGTTGAGCGGCTTTTTGGACAGGTGCGCCGTGACCTCGATGTTCTCCTTGATGGTGAGATCGGGCACCAGGTTGTAGAACTGGAAGACAAAGCCCAGCTCGCGTCGGCGATACTCGCCCAGGCCGGCAGGCTTGAGCACCGTGAGGTCGCAGCCGTCCACCATGATAGAGCCGCCGTCGGCATCCTCCAAGCCGCCGATCAGGTTAAGAAACGTGGACTTGCCCGAACCCGAAGGCCCCAGCATGACGCAGATCTCGCCGCGGTTGATGGATGTGTCGATGCCATCGAGTACCGTCAGGCGCGCACCACCGTCGCCGTAGTGCTTTTTGAGATCCTTAACCTGGACGTAGGCTTCCTGCGTTGCCATGGTATCCCCCATTGTTAGCCTCGTGCTACTTTATGAGCATAATAGTAAACCTTGGCGAACTATTTTGGGGCGAGGCCGGGGATTTATTTCAGACCAGTCATTGGGGACGCTCTTAAATGACTAGGTGGCTAGGCGCGGGATTTGGCGCGTGCGAGGGCTAGGCCTGCGGCGGCGATGGCCGCGGCAAAGAGCACCGTGACGCCCAGATCGCAGGCGATGTCGCCCAACACGGCAGACGTCAGGTCCGAGGCAAGCGCCTTGCCGATCGCGTCGTTCACCCAAAACGTCGGCATAAAATGCGCCACGGTCTGCACGGCCGAGCCCATGAGCGACAGCGGCATCCAGGCGCCGCCCAAAAACGTCATGAGCATGCCGAGCAGGTTGCCCACACCGTTGAGCAGCTCCTCGCGCGCACCCATGCTCGAAAGGGCAAAGCCAACGGCCAGAGGCGTGCATGCCAGGGCAAACGTCGCTGCCAGCGCCAAGCACACACGGCCCGCGCCGACCTCGGCGACCGCGCCGGCAAAGCCCACGACGCCCATCATGCTCGACACAAACCAGATGCAGACGGTGAGCACGGCGGCGGCTGCAAACACGGCAAGCGAGCGCCGGCGCTCGGAGACCGGGCCGGCATCCATACGACGCACGCGCTCAGGCTCGTTCATGCCCGAGAACACCAGCCCCACCGACACGATGACCGACGAGATAATCGCGTACGCACCGAAGTTGAAATACGACTCGAGCGTGGCGGCGGCAGTCGAGTCGACCTTGACCTGCTCGATCTCGACCTCGGCACGCTCGGTGGCCGCATGCTCGGCGGCCTTGGCAACGTCGCCGTTAGAGGCGGCGGGCTCAAGTGCGGCCGCAGCGCCCGCGAGCGAGATCCAGCGCGAGGCCTCGGCAGACGAGAGTGCCGCCGCCATGGTGCCGGCACCGTAGGTCACATCGAGCTTGGGCAGGGACTCCCCCGCGCGGGCGGCTGCAACGAGGTCGCCCTCAAACCCCTCCGGGATAAAGAACACGCAGTCAGCGCTGCCCTTGGCGCTATTGCTCTTGGAAAGCGCGTCCGCAAGATTGTACGTATCGTCGCCGACGCCCGTGACCAGCTCAAAGCGCGAACCCAGATGCTTGGTAAGCGCACGCGAAAGGTCGCTGTCGTCGCGGTCGACCACGATCACGTTGGCATCGTAGGGCTTGTACTCGGTGAGCTGCGACGAGTTCCAGCTCACCGATGCCGCGATAAATACGCCCATGAGCGAGATGAACACCGTATAGATGAGCAGGTAGAACGGGTGCGCCAGCGCCATGCGAAGCGCGGTCTTAAAGGTGCTCATAGCGGCTCCTTCCAAAGATCAGCGTAGCGGCGGCAACGAACAGCAGCGCCATAAGGACCAGTGCGCCGGCGCGAACGACAAAGGGGCCCAGGTCCTCAAAGAAATACAGGCGGTTGAACATGTCGCAGATGAGCTTGACGGGGTTGAGCCAGCACTCGGCCGGGCAGGCGCGGGCGACGTCGTCGGCAAGCGCCATCGCCGGCTCGCCGTAGAGGCCGGCAAACAGAGCGCACGTGGTGGCAAAGCCCGTAAGGATGCCGGACTTGGACGCCTTGCCGCCCTTAACGGGAAGCGTGCCCACAAAGAGTCCCAAGCCCGTGGCGGCAAGCGCGGAAGCGGCGCCGCCCACCAGACACAGCCCCTCGCGCCCGCCAAAGTCGACGCCGACCACCAGGCGCACGTAGCCGATCGCGATCGTCATCGAGGCAAAGGAGACCAGCCACGAGCCGACAAAGATGCCGGCCAGCGACGCTGTCTTGGAAAGGCCGCCCACGCAGCGACGTGCGCCAAGGCCAGACAGATTGGGCTGCAAATCGACGACGCTCAAGGCGGCAAACTCGGCAGACATCATCGCGACCAGACCAAAGAGCGCATAGTAGTAGATGACCGTGCCATCGGGCGTGGTGCGCGTCAGGCTTACGCGGCGGGTGCCGCCCTCGAGCGACAGGGCGCGCGCAACCGCCTCCGGGTCGGCGAGCGCCGCCGGGTTGTCCTGGGCAATCTGGAACATGAGCTCGGCATTTTGCGTATACGAGCTTGCCACCGTCTCCAGAATGCTGCGGTCGGTGAGCACGGACGAGGCACGCGAGCCGTCGTAACTCGATAGCAGCGTGAGCTTGGGCGTGCCCGCAGCGTCGACCGTATAGATGCCCGAGACCTCGCCGGCCTTGAGTGCTTTGCGCGCGGCAGCCAAGCCTTCGTACTCGTGGATCTCGAGCAGCTGGTCGTCGCTTTCCTTGGCAAGCGACGCCGCCACATCCTTAAAGGTCGAGGCGTCCCAGGCCTCATCCGCTACGACGGCCACCGGCACCGGGTCGACTGTGCCGTCGGAGCTCAGATTCGCAAACATAAACATGAACATCGTGGAAAGCGCGACGGGAAAGACCGCGCCCCAGACCCACGTGCTCGGCCGGCGCAGCAGCGTCTTGACCGTGGTGATGATGGTGTTGAACATGGCTGCCCCCTAGTCGCGCAGCTCGCGGCCGGTGATCTCGAGGAACACGTCGTTGAGGGTCGGCGGCTCGCTCCATACGCGGCCGAGCGCCACGTCAGCGACGCGCAGCGTGTCGAGGATGTCGACCAGATTGTGCGGGCTCGCCTCGCAGGTGCAGACGAGTTCGCCGCCGGAAAGCTCAACGCTGAGCACGTGCTCGAGGGCACGCAGGCGCTCGACCGTGGCGGTCTCGACGGTGCCAACCTCGACGGTCACGCGCTCGCCCATCTGGATCATGCGCTTGAGCTCGTCGTTGGTGCCCTGCGCCAGCACGCGCCCGCCGTCCATGATCATGATGCGGCTGCAAATCTGCTCGACTTCCTCCATGTAATGGCTGGTATACACCACCGTGGCTCCCTCGTCGCGCAGACGGCAAATGCCCTGCAGGATGGCGTTGCGGCTCTGTGGGTCAACCGCCACCGTGGGCTCGTCAAAAAAGATGAGCTCGGGTTTGTGCGCGATGCCGCAAGCGATGTTGAGCCGGCGCGCCAGGCCGCCCGAGAGCTTGCCGGGGCGGAACTTGGCAAAGTCGCCCAGGCCGACAAAGTCGATCGCCTCGTCGACCAGCGCGCGGCGGCGCTTGCGGTCGTTGATGTAAAGGCTGCAGAAATAGTCGATGTTCTCGCGCACCGTGAGCTCGTCGAATACCGCCACCTGCTGCGGCACCACGCCGATGCGGCGCTTGAGGTCGTAGCGGGCGGGTGTCATGGGCTCGCCGAACAGCTCGATGGTGCCTTTGTCGTAGGCGAGCAGCTGCAAAATGCAGTTGATGGACGTGGTCTTGCCCGAGCCGTTGGGGCCCAGCAGGCCAAAGATCTCGCCGGGGGCGATGCTCAGGCTAAAGTGGTCGAGCGCGATAAGGTCGTCATAGCGCTTGACGAGGTTTTCGACGTGGACGATGTCTGTCATGAGGCGGCCCTCCTGTTGATTGCGGCCCGGTACGATTGCATCATCGCAGGAGCCGCCGGCGCGCGCCAGTGAGCTTTGTCACGAGTGCGGGGCTTGGCCGTGTGGCCGCCGACGCCCCCGATTTGTCGCGCGGGAGGAATGTCACGGTTGCGCAGGCGGCCCCTCCACTACGCGCGGCTTCGCGTACAATACCCGTATGAACAGGCTTTTCGACAAATCGATCGTGCTGGCGTGCTGCATCGCAGCCGCCACGGGCCTTGCTGTGGACGCTCGCCTGGTCGCGGCGTTTTGCCTTGGTGTTATTGCCACCTCGCTGGCCGAGCTCGCGCAGAAGGAACGCACGCGCCGCACAAGCGAGGCCGCGAGCTGCGCTTACATCATCGCGGCCGTCTTCGTGCCGCCGTTTGTGCCGTTTGCGCCTCTCGCCCTCTATGACATCGCACGACGCGTGCACCGTGAGCGTGCCTGGATCGCACTGAGCATTGGCTCCGTCTTTGCTTTTGCGCTCATTGCGGACCTACGCGCCGACGCGCTCACCGCCCGAACGTTTCTACTGACCGCCATCCTTTCAGTTGCCGCCACCTTGCTATCGCTACGTACCGCCCAGTTGGAGCGCGAGCAGCAGCGCATGCGCCGCATCCGCGACGAGCTGCAGGAACGAGCTCTCGCGCTCGAAGCGCGCAACCGCGACCTTGCCGATCGTCAGGACTACGAAGTCGAGCTCGCGACACTCGCCGAACGCGCCCGTATCGCGCGCGAGATCCACGATAACGTCGGCCACCAGCTCACGCGCGCCTCGCTGCAGACCGAGGCCCTGCGCGTCGTGCACGCCGACGAGCCCAGGGTTGCCGCCGATTTCGCCGACGTCAAACGCACGGTTGACGAGGCGCTCCAGCTTGTGCGCACCAGCGTCCACGCGCTCAACGACAACGCCATCGACCTTTCCGTACAGCTCGAACGCATTGTCGAAGGCGCGCGCTCGGACGGCGGTCCGCAGATTGAGCTTGAAGTTATGGCCGAGCATGCACCCGCAAACGTCGCCAACTGCTTTGCGGCGGTCCTGCGCGAGGCGCTCTCCAACACCATGCGCCACGCTTGCGCCCATGCTGTCACTGTACGATGTATGGAGCATCCGTCGTTTTACCAGCTCATCATTGCCGACGACGGCACGGGCGGGGTTCAAGCAAGCGGCCGCGGCGCCGCGGAGGGCATGGGGCTCGCCTCCATGCGCGAGCGCATCGAGGCGCTTGGCGGCACCTTCACCGCCGGCCCGCGCACCGGCGCCGGCGGCTGGCGCGTGTTTGCCACCGTTCCCAAACAGCAAGGAGATGAGGACCGATGAGGCTCATCGTTGTCGACGACGACCGCTTGGTGGTCGATTCGCTCAAGATCATCCTGGGCGCCCAACCGCAAATCGAGGTAGTGGGCACCGGCGCCAATGGCGACGACGCGGTCGCGCTCTACGCCGAGCACGCGCCCGATATCGCGCTGCTCGACATTCAGATGCCGGGGCGCGACGGACTTTCGGCGGCACGCGAGATCCTTGAGCGTGATCCTGCAGCACGCGTGGTGTTTCTGACGACGTTCTCGGATGACGAGTACATTGTGTCGGCGCTCAAACTGGGTGCCCGCGGCTACCTGATCAAGACCGATATCGCCGCCATTCCGCCAGCATTGACGCAGGTCATGGATGGCAAACGCGTGCTCGAGGGCAAGGCGATCGAGGATATCGATTTTGATGGGGTGGGCATCGCGGCGAGCATGCCCCGACGGCCCGCGGCTTTTGCCGGCCTGACCGACCGCGAGTTCGAAGTCGCCGAGCTCATCGCCCGCGGCCTCGACAACAAGGAGATCGCCGCCACGGCATACATGGGCGAAGGCACCGTGCGCAACCACATCAGCTCGATCCTGGCAAAGATGGGCCTGCGCAACCGCACGCAGATTGCCATCGCCTACCTGCGAGGGTAATTGCCCAACGACCGACCGCCCCGGCATAGCAAAATGGCTGTAACCGATTTAATACCATTTCAAAACTATGCCGGATTACTACGATGAATCGCCCACCTTCGACCACAGCAAATTGCGTGCTTGCAAAACCGCAGGTAGAACGCCTGCAATATTTAGAAAAATGCAGTCATGGTCGGAAATGTCGAATTCATCGTAGTAAACCGACATAGTTTTGTTCGGGCGGCCCTGCACGAGTGCCTCCGCAAGCCTCACGGGACCAAAATGATCCGTTTTCTTCCGCCCGCGGAGATCGGCTGACGGCGCCCGCCACGAAATCGGCCCATCTACTACGTTTGACTCGATACCCCCGACCATACCCGCTTTTCATGAAAAACCGCAGGCGTTCTACCTGCGGTTTTTATTTCGCATTACTTGCCATGGTTGAGGGTAGCGGCTTAAACGTAGTAGATGGGCCCATTTCGTGGCAAACGGGTCACGCGATGGCCCTCGCGAGGCCAAAATGATCCGTTTTCCTCCGTCCCCAAGGGATCAGGGGCTGGTACTGATATGGTGTCATTTCAAAACTGTGTCGGATTACGGGGCTAAAGTCGGGACCCTCATCCATACCTCCATTTTTTGAAAAACGGCAGGTTATCTACCTGCGGTTTTGTTTTTGCAATTTTCTGTATGGTCGGAGGTTCGCAATCCAGCCCCGTAATCCGGCATAGTTTTGTTCGCGGAGGCTTAGCCGCGCGTTCACGCGCGGGGCCGATGGGGCATTTTTGCCCCGCCGGCCCCTATTCCAGCTCAATTCCAGCGCTACTCCGGCTTAGTTTCTACCGTGGGAGCCTTGTTCGCCGCGACTGGAGTGCGGGCGGTATCCATAGTCAGGCAGTGCTTGGGGCAGCTTTCGATGCACTCGCCGCACACCACGCAGGCATACGGGTCGATCGACCACGTTCCGCCTTTGCGATCGACCGCAAGCGCGCCCGCCGGGCAACGACGCGCGCACATGCCGCAGCAAATGCACACGTCCATGTCATTGACGATATGCCCGCGCAGGCGCTCGGGCGCCGCGAGCTTCTCCTGCGGATAGCACACCGTTACCGGCTGCTTGACCATAGAGCCCAAGGCCGTCTTGGCAAATGTCAGCAAACTCATGCCGCGCCTACCTTTCCGTGCAGCTAATGCAGGGGTCGATGGTCAGGATAATCATGGGCACGTTGGCAAGAAGCACGCCCTGCAGCGCATGCGTCAGACCCGCCAGGTTCTGCGACGTCGGCGTGCGCACGCGAAAGCGGTCCAGGTTCTTGGTGCCGTTGCCGCGCACATAGTAGTACGCCTCGCCGCGCGGCTGCTCAATCACAACCTCGCCGCGCGCGCCGTCGGCCGGCGTAAGCTTGGTACGCCCGCCGATACCGTCGTGCGGGATCTTGCCGACAAGCTCCTTGATGATGTCCATGGCCTGCGTGACCTCGGCACAACGCACCTGGCAGCGGGCATAGCAGTCGCCATCGCTAGCAACGATGGGCTCAAACGCAGACAGGTCCGCATAGGCACCGTCACCGAACATGCGCACGTCATAGTCCACGCCCGAGGCACGACCGAATGGGCCGACCATCGAAAGGTCCAGCGCGTCCTTCTTGCTGATCACGCCCACGCCATGCAGGCGCTCGCCGCAGCTATTGTCGTCCAAAAACGTATGCACCAGGGCCTCGTAGTCGGGACGCATGGCATCGAGCGTCTGGACAATGCCTGCCAGCTCGGAGTCCTCAATGTCGTGCTTAAGGCCACCGATCTCGTTAATCGACAGAATCACGCGGCCGCCGCAGGTGCTCTCGAAGATCTTGAGGATCTGCTCGCGCAGGGTCCACGAACGATAGAACAGCGCCTCGAAGCCAAAGGCATCGGCGAGCAAGCCCAGCCACAGCAGGTGCGAGTGAATGCGCGAAAGCTCGTGCAAAATGGTGCGGATATACTGCACGCGGCCGGGCACCTCGATGTCGAGCATGCGCTCGCAGGCGTTGGCATAGCCATAGCTGTGGCCCACGGCGCAGATGCCGCAGATGCGCTCGGCGATGTAGCCAAACTGATGCATATCGCGCTTTTCGGTGAGCTTCTCGAGTCCGCGGTGCACAAAGCCGATCTGCGGAATTGCCTCGAGAACGCGGTCGTCCTCGATCACCAGGTCCAGATGAAGCGGCTCGGGCAGCACCGGGTGTTGAGGGCCAAACGGAATAACGGAGCGATGTGCCATGGACCTTACGCCTCCTTTTTCTGCTTGTCGCGGACGGCCTTGGCGGCAAGCGCCGCGCGGACCTTGGCCGCTTTCTCGGGATCCATGGCGGCGAGCTTTGCCTCCATCTCGGCAGCCTTGAGCGCCGCCTTGGCAGCAGCCTCATCGTGCTGAGCATCGGAGCCGGCAGCCGCAGCGGGCTGAGCGGCAACGCCCGCAGCATCGCCAGCGCCCGTGGCAGCCTCCCTCGCAACGGCCGTGGCAGCGGCGGCCTTCTCGGCAGCGGCCTTGCGCGCCTTGGCCTCGGCGGCGGCACGGACCTTCATGGCCTTCTCGCGCGCGGCCTTCACCTCGGGCGTGATAACGCTCATGGGCTCGGCAGTCGAGACCTGGTAGAAAAAGCCCTTAAAGTCGATCTGCATGTCGGTAATGGCAAGACCAAATAGGTCGTGCGCCTCATTCTCAAACGGGAACACCGCCGGATAATACGAGCTGATGGACGGAATCTCCTGGTACTGGTCGATGCCCTCAACCACCAGGTTCTCGATCGCATAGCTGCCGTCCTGCGCAATATGCTCCTGAGCAGCACGAACGTTGATAAACGTATAGAGCAGGCGATACGAGCCGTCGTCGACGTTGCGCTCGGCGTGCATTTGCACAAAGCGCGCGCCGACGCCCTTGAGCGCCTGGACATGCGACAGGAGCTCATCGATCCCGACGGTGGTATAGATAGCCTTTTGCATTACTCGGCCTCCTTTGCAGCGACGGACGTCCCGGCAGGCGCGTTGCCAGCGGCGGGCGCGGCGGGCTTCCCGGCAGGCGCGTCACCGGCGCCCTCAGCCCCGGCTCCAGCAGCCACAAACCCGTCCTCGCCCAGCTCAACGCCACCGTCCCAGGTAGCGGCGCCGCCCACGGTGAGCGGATCGCCGCCGGCGCGCATCACGGCCTCCTTCTGGTCCAGGATGCCGCACGCCTCCACGATGGCATCGATCACGGTCTCGGGGCGAATGGCGCACCCGGGCGCGTACACGTCCACGGGAATCGCGCGGTCCACGCCGCCGATCACGTTATAGGCATCGCGGAACACGCCGCCCGAACACGCGCAGATACCGCACGCCACCACGCACTTGGGCTCGAGCATCTGGTTGTAGATCTGGCGCACGACAGGCAGGTTCTGGGCATTGACCGACCCCGTTACCAAAAAGATATCCGCATGCTTGGGGTTGCCGGTGTTGACCACGCCAAAGCGCTCAGCATCAAACAGCGGCGTGAGCGAGGCCAGCACCTCGATATCGCATCCGTTGCAACTCGAGCCGTCGTAATGAATAACCCACGGCGAGCGCGACATTTTATGATCCATGGATGCCGCCTCCTAAATAAATACGTCAACGAGGATGGGCATAAGGTTGAGCAGGCCAAACACCAGCGCCACGCCCCATCCGAGCTTAAAGCAGCTGCGCCAGGTGCTGCGTGCGAAAGTGTTGTCGATCAGCACCTCGACAAAATACGTCGCAGCCATCACGACCAGGGCTACGACCCAGCTCACCGGGTTGTCCCAAACAAAGAACATGCCCACCCACATCAAAAACAGCACGGTCTCGCACCAGTGCATAAGGGTCATCTTGGCCAGCGTGCCGCCGCTCATCTCGGTGGCGACGCCCTGGACGATCTCCTGATGCGCGTGATGTGAGTACGAAAGGTCAAACGGCGACTTGCGCAGCTTGATGGTGAGCACCGCGAGCAGCGCGAGGAAAATGGGCGCGCTGTACACGATGATGGGGGCCGACTGCCCCGTCACGGCGATGGAATCGAAGCTATCGGTGGCAAGGTACAAGCCCACGCTCATCAGCAGAACGGCGGGCTCGTAGCTCATAACCTGCAGCAACTCACGATCGGCGCCGACCTGGGCAAACGGGCTTTGCGTCGAGGCGGACGCCAGCACCACAAAGATCGCGGCGAGCGTCACCATAAAGGCGCACAGCAGCGTGTTGGAGCCCGACACAAAGATGCCGCCGCCCACCACGGTAAAGATGAGCGCACACGCCATGTAGGTATCGTCCATGGTGTTTACGCTGGCGGGGGCCTTGCGCAGCAGCTTGGCAACGTCGTAGAAGGGCTGCAGCAAGCGCGGGCCCACGCGGCCCTGCATGCGAGCCGAAAGCTTACGGTCAAGACCGTCAATCAGGCCGCCCACAAGCGGCGCCAGCAAGGCAAACGCCACGGTACCAATAAATATACCCACGACGCCCGAGCCTTCGAAATACTTGCCGCGCAGCACCGAGGGCGCGCTCATGGCAAGTCTCTCGG
This sequence comes from uncultured Collinsella sp., assembly GCA_902494165.1. GTDB lineage: Bacteria > Actinomycetota > Coriobacteriia > Coriobacteriales > Coriobacteriaceae > Collinsella. Next base: position 125,683 of record CABUSD010000001.1, read on the forward strand.
GCCCAATCCACGCGCAACACAGCAGCGCAAACAAGATAATGCTGCAGCACACGACGCTACCCGCGGGGCCAATACGCTTCTCGCCAAGGGCGTCCTCCGAGTACCAATTGCGCTTTTCGGCCTTCACCTCGCGTCCCATCGAGCCGCGGAAATGGCGGTAATTGTCGGTTCCCACACCCGAAAGATATACGTTTACGTGCGGTTTGTTGCTCACGCGGAATGAAGTCAGCAGCACCACGGCGATAAACGCCACGATAACGACCATTAGATACATGGCGTCCTTGCCGATAACGTACGGCACGCGGCCAAACACCATGGCCAAGTAAGGCGACACCAGGCCGCTCGAGATAACCGGGAACGCCACGCAGCACAGAATCAGCAGCGCGGCGATGGTGTTGAGCGCCATCCATTCGGTCTTATGGACATTGACCTCAACGTTTTGAGCCGTGGGGTCGACGCCCGAAAGCTTGGCAAGCCACTTGCCCCAGAAGTAAAACGTCGCGGCCGAGCCAAAGGCCAGCACCATGATCATGAGCACGTTGCCGGTCTGCGCAAACGCCACCAGGGCGCCCCACTTGGACACGAGCATGCCAAACGGCGCCACAAACATGCCCATGATGCCCAGCATCATCAGACGCGTCAGGTGCGGCATGCGGCTGAACATACCGTCCATGTCCTCGATGTTGCGGCTGCCGATATGATGCTCGGCCGTGCCCACGCACAGGAACAGCAGCGACTTTGCCACTGTGTGGAACAGGATCAGGAAGATGGCCGCCCACACGGCCTCGGGTGCGCCGACACCCAAGCAGGCACTGATAAGGCCCAGGTTGGAAATGGTGGAGTACGCGAGCACTCGTTTGGCGTTGCTCTGCGAGATGGCCATGAGGGCAGCGAGCAAAAACGTGATGGCACCCACACTCGTGACCATAAAGCCGGTCACGGGATAGATGGCATAGAGCGGGCTCAGCTTGACCATCAGGAACACGCCGGCTTTGACCATGGTTGACGAGTGCAGCAGGGCGCTCGTGGGAGTGGGTGCAACCATAGCACCGAGCAGCCAGGTATGGAACGGCATCTGCGCGGCCTTGGTAAGGGCGGCGAGCGACAGCAGAACGACCGGCATCACCAGCAGCGCGGACTGCGCGGTACCGGCGCCGGAAAGCTCGATCATGCCCGAGATGGTCAGCGGCATGCCGTTAACGTGCAGGTACATGAGTCCGGCCAAAAACGCGATACCGCCCAGCATGTTGAGGATGATCTGGGTAAAGGCGTTCTTGATGGCCTCGGGCGTGCGCGTGTAGCCAATCATAAGAAACGAGCACACGGTGGTGATTTCCCAGCCGCAGAACAGCCACTCAAGATTGTCGCTCGTCACGATGACGAACATGGCCGAGAGGAACAGGAACATGAGTGCCAGGAACTGCGGGCGACGGTCGGGCGCGGCCTGCCCGCGCAGTGCGGCCTCGTGCTCGTCATGGGCCTGGAAGTCCTTCATGTAGCCCAGGGCATACACGCAGATTAGGCTGCCGACGATGCCGACGGCGAGGACCATGATCACGCTCATGTAATCCAGGTAGAGCGGCGTTGCGGTGACAGCCTCGGCCACAGGCAGCGTCATGGCTGCAAAGGCGAGCGAGCCCACCAGCTGGACTATGCCGAGCACCGTGGTGAGCGCGTTCCTGTATTTGTACGCGTTGTACAGGATGACGGCGCACAGGATGACATCGATGGCGGAGCTGATGATCGAGAGCACATGCGAGGCTCCGGGGGCGACCTCAAAGCTCTGCGGACCCGTGCCAAAAAACATGACGGCGACTACAACTGTCACCGCCATAATAATGCCGGAACCTATGAGCCCCACCGCATCGCGGGCGCGGTCACCGCGCGCGAGCAGCATGCCCAGCGCCGGTACCAGCGGAAACAGGGTAAGGAAATACAGTAGCGTCATACCATCACTCCCCCATGCAAAAACGCTGCAATTGTTTAACGTTATAGCTCAATTGAGGAGTAGCAGCGGCGGGTTTTCGGTCAACTGGGGAGTTTTAGGCGTACGGGGTAAGGAGTCTGTCCGCATTGGAGCAGAGGGGTGACGCTCCACCTATCGCAGCGACAGGCGCGCGGGCCACTGCGCGCGGTTGATTGGCCACGCTGGAGGATATCCCGATAGGCTCGCGACGGTCCAAATAGTTGGCGCGGCAAGAAAAATGCGCCCCTGTGGGCGCACCCTCTTGCTACTCTGCCTGCTTAACGCGCGGCTTGCGACCGCGCGGCTTATCGACCAGTGCGGACTCACCGCTCTCGCGGTACTGGCGGCACCAAGCCTTGACCGAAGACTCGCTGGGAATCTTGTACTTGATCATGGCCTCGCGAACCGTCAGGCCGTTTTCCAGACGGTCCTTAACCACGGCGAGCTTTACGTCGTACGAATAGGTGTGATGACAAGCGCCCGCATTGAGCACGGCGTCGGCACCGCCCACGGCATATGCGCGGGCCCACTGACGAGCCGTGGCCTGGGGAATGCCAAGCTTTGCGGCGAGGGCGCGGTGACCGACCCCCTCTTGGATGATCTCGACGGCGCGCTGCCTAACCTCGGGCGCATGCGTGCGAGTCCCTGTTGCTTCCGACATACCTGCCACTTCTTAGCCTTAACCGTTAATCTGCTTTCTTACGCGCATGCTAGATAGTAGCATTTTGCTGTTTGCTCAAAACAGTTAATTAAAATAGACACGGCGTTATCTGGACATTTGGCACCAATTTACGACATTTCTTTATCGATTATTTACGCTGGTAGCTGACTCGCAGCTAATCGTCATTCGCTTGTCAACAAAACTGGCATCTCTTTATGTCCTTTGATATAGAGGATATAATTATTAACCCCTCCCCCAATAATTTTGAGCGGCCTGCAAGGTAGTAGATGTCCTCACTCCTCATGATTACCGCGCATTGTCATCCATCAGAGCAAAACAAAAAGGGCGGGGCCTGCTGCGCTTGCAGACCCCGCCCCGGTTGACACCCGATGGGACGCAGTCGGGCGAGGCGGATCCGTGCTACCGCCCCGCCTGGCCGCGAAGTTACCTACAGCTCGTTGGCCGCGTGATATGCCGTGCGAATGGCGCTCGCGATGTCGGCGGTGCGCTCGCCCGAGCAGTCGCCCACGCAGGTCACGGGCACCGTCACGCCGTCCAGGTCAAACGCGTTGGCCTTGGAGCCCACGGCCATCACCACGTAATCGCAGACGATCTTCACCGGCTCCTCGGCGCCGTCCTCGGTGGTGCGAACAGCCTCCACGCCCTCGTCGGTAATGGCGGTCAGGCGGGTCTTAACATGCTGCTCCACGTTGTGCTCGGCAAAGTCGCTCATAATCAGCGGCAGAATGGTCTCGGACTCGCCCGCGGCAATCTTGTCGAGCATCTCGACGATCGCCACCTCGCAGCCGCGCTGCAGCAGGTACTCGGCAGTCTCGGTGCCCACCAGGCCACCGCCAATGACGGCGACGCGGCCCGTAAGCTCCACCTTGCCGGCCAGCACGTCCCAGCTCGAAACGACCTTGTCCGAGTCGGCACCCGGAACGGGGATGACCACGTCGTGCGCGCCCACGGCCACAATCGCGGCGTCGGCGGCGTTGAGGTCCTCGGCGGTAGCGGCATGGTTGAGCTCAACCTTCACGCCCAGGCCGGGCAGAATCTTCTCGTAGTACTCAACGGAGCGCATGATCTCGTCCTTGCGCGGAGGTGCGGCCGCCAGCACAATCTGGCCGCCCAGATGATCGCTCGCCTCGTAGACGGTCACGTCGTAACCGCGCTTGGCCGCCACGCGCGCGGCCTCCAAGCCGGCAATACCGCCGCCCACCACGGCGATCTTCTTGTCGCCCTCGCCCGGCTTAATGGCGATGGTCGCCTCGTCGCCGTTCTCGGCATTGAGCACGCACGAAATGTACTTGCGGTTTTGAATCGCATCGACGCAACCCTTGTTGCAGTTGAGGCACTCGCGAATGGGCTCGCCGGTCGCAGCCTTCAGCGCAATGTCGGGGTCGCACATGAGCGAGCGGCCATAGGCGATGATGTCGGCCGCGCCGTCTTCCAGGATCTTCTCACCGGCCTCGACCGAGACAACACGGCCCACGGTTGCCACCGGCACGGAGACCAGGGCTTTGACGCGCTCGGCCACCGGCAGCGTCCAGTTGTAGGGCATGGCGCCCATGGGCGGAATGGTGTCGCCCATGTTGCCGGTGTGGTTTGCCTGTGCGACCTGGATCATGTCGATGCCCGCGCCCTCGAGCAGCTTGGCAAACTTGCAGGCCTCGTCGGGCTGCAGGCCGCCCTTGCCGCGCGGCGTGCCGTCGGGGTTCTCCATAATCACGGGGAGCTTGTACTCCACCATCAGCTGCGGCGCGGCTTCCTTAATGGCGGCGACGACCTCGAGCGCATAGCGAACACGGTTCTCGAACGAGCCGCCGTACTCGTCGGTGCGCTGGTTGAGGATGGCCGAGCACAGCGAACCCACCAGGCGGTCGCCGTGGACCTCGATGGCGTCAATCCCGGCCTGCTGCGCGCGGGCGGCCGAGGCAGCGATGGCCTCCTTGATCTGGGTGAGCTGCTCTACGCTCGCCTCGTTCACAAAGTGCTGCATGTCATGGTGCAGCTTGGCGTATGCCTGCTTGCGGATCTCGTTGGACTCGGCCATCTTGGCGGCAAAGGTCTCCTCGTCGCCGGCGGCCTTGGCCTCCTGCGCGACCTTGGCGGCAGCCATGGATCCCATGACCATACGGCCGACACCGGGCACGTCGTACTCGGGGTGGAACAGTTGCAGCGCAACCTTGGCACCGTGCTTGTGGACGGCATCGGCCAGCGCCTTAAACGTGGGGATCTGGGCGTCGGTCGCCAGCTTGGGCGTGGGGCTTGCGGTCATAACGGGAGCAACGTCGCCGATGACGATGTAGCTCACGCCGCCACGGGCCAGGCGCTCGTAAAAAGCCAGGCTGCGCTCGCCAATGGAACCGTCGCGCTCCTCGTAGCCGGTGGTCAGCGGCGGGAACATAATGCGGTTTTTGAGCTCAAGGGGGCCAACCGTAATGGGCTGGAGCAGCTTGGATGCAGGTGCGGTCATGGACATTCCTCTCTTGTAGGCGCGGCGGCGATGGTGCCGTGTAATTGTCTAGAGGATATGGCATGGGGGTACAGCGGCACAACGAAAATCGGCGAATATCAGGTGGCGGCAGGTGGATGGGGCAGGGCGGCCCGCCGGTTTATCTCAATCTGTAACAGTTACGCGGCAAAACCGGGTCTTACTGTTACAGATCGAGACAAACCAAACCCGCCTGCTAGAAAATCTCAATCTATAACAACAACTCGGCAAAATCCGTCCCTCGTGTTACAGATTTAGACAAACACGACCCAACCCACCGGTATATCTCGATCTGTAACACCTAGCCGCCCAAATCGGGTCTAGATGTTACAGATCGAGATCTTTGATTGAGAGGCCGAGAATTGAACCGAAAACACGGTCCCGAAATAACAAAAAAGCTCGCCGGCTAGGCCGACGAGCTGCAAGTTCTTGGTCGCGGGGGCAGGATTTGAACCTACGACCTCCGGGTTATGAGGGCGGGGCGGCTCTTTCTCTATAGAACCTATTATACGTTTACGCAGGTAAATAGCTGTATCATGCATTTATTATCGAGCATTTTTATCTGCTCATTATCTGCTCATATCATCATTCTGAGCATATTCTGATCGGATTCCGCCGCCATATTTGAACAGCTTTAATATCACCCCTGCTGATTAACAAACAACCAATACGCAAGTCTGCAAATGACACCTATGACGGAAATGACAGCTTCAATGGGATATGCCCGACGCCGTCACGCTTTCGCGGTTTTGGCGATAAACAGGCCCTTGCCACAAGAGTCACCCGCTTTTACTTCGATTAGCCCGGCGGGGTCGTTCCAGCAGGCACCACGATCGGCATCTAGGGGAGATACGCCCCAGTAAGCGCAGTTGTAGCATTTTCTAGCACCGTCATTAGGCTGCAAGATGTCACCGAGCTCGTTAGCCGCCCTTCGCTGCCACTCATCGTTTGTATGAGTGTAGATATCGAAGGCCTGGTCGTTCTTGTGACCGCTCATGCTCTTCGCGGTCCGCCGGTCCACTCCACAGTCACGGCTCAACAAGGTCACGTATGTATGCCTGAACCCATGAAACTCGAAGTCGTCGGGTATCGGATACTCGAGCCTAGCCGAATCGAACCAACGAGTGAAAGACCGCTGAAGGATGTGCTTTGCGTTTCTGCTGTTCACAATGGGTGCGCCTTCGCTCCAGCGAAGGCCGAGGTTGTCCGAGTAAATGCGCCTTTGGATCTTCTGCCACTCATCGAGGACCGGTATGAGCGGCATCGGGACAGGGACCCTCCTGTTATCTTCGTTCTTCGTCGACTTGTACGTCTGCTTCTCTTTGTTCAGCGCTTTAGTTACAGACAGCACCCCGCCTTCATAATCTTGCCAGGTCAACGCGAGCATCTCGGAAAGCCTAAGCCCGCAGTTCAGCGCGAGTAGCACGCCAATGGCATGTGCCTCCAGGGGGCGGCTCGTTATGTAGTTAAATAGCGCCTGGGCTTGAAATAAAGTGAGTGCGACCTTCTCCTTGGTATCCCTCTTGGGAGCGTCAATCGAATCGCAGGGGTTCTTGTCGATATAGCCCCGCTCGACGGCGTCCTTGAGCAGCTGCCGCAGAAACGCATGACTTTTCTCAATCGTCGTTCCGGAGTAGACCCTGCCGGCAAGGTTATCGTCCCCCGGACTCCCCATGCAGGCATATGCCTCATCGATGACGAAGGGCGTCACCCGCCTCAGCGGCAGATCGCCGAGGTACGGCCGGAGTCTTGCCCAGGCCTCGCGGTTGCTTTCGATGGTCCTCTCCTGGACTTTTCGCCGTCTCTCCCGCATCGCGATATAGGACATGGCGAACCCGTCGAGCGTTAGGACGTCGCCCTCGGAATGTCCTTTTGCCCTGCGTCTCCACTCGGGTACGTCTTGCGGAAGGCCCCCGTGATAAACGTAGTCGTTGATGGCTTTGATCAGCGCGATGGCCTCGGCCTCCGAAGCGACCTCTTCGCGATATTCGTCGTATCGCTTCTTGCGCTCATTCCAGCCGAGCGGGTACTTTACCTGCCAAGAGCTACCAGCCGTCCTAGGGGCATAACTACCCTTGTTGCGGGGCACCGTCGCCATGCTACCGCACCTCTAGTGAAGAAAGATGGTTGCCACGCCGGTGGCGGCAAGCGCGAGCGCCGCGAACGGAAGCCCGAAACCGATCGACGACATAGCCAAGTCGCGCCAAGACGCCTCGACCATCGAGCCCCGGTCCCCGAGCTTCCTGCGGACCACTTGATACAGCAAGGTTGCGGTGGCGACCGCCAGCCACACCGCGCCCGCGATGATAAACGGATTCATCTAGAGCCCCGCCTTTCGATTCGAATACTGCGTCCTGCACGACGGGGAACAGAACTCGCGCCTCTTCCCCCTGGTTTTGACCAAAATGCCGTTTCCGCAATTTTTGCACGTCGTGGGGACACAGCCGTATCGGTAGAAGATAGCCCCGAACATCGCCGCCGCCGTCGAGTGGAAATGGTATCTGGGCACCGGCACATCATCGAAGATCGAAGGCCCGCCTACAGACCACCCAAGTCGATCGCCGTCCTTCGTCGTCAGCCCGGCCAGCATTTTGGCAACGGACTCCACGAAGGCAATGGCCTCGTCTCTCTGGGTACCCCCGTCATCGATACCGAGATACAGCTGGGTCTTCTCGACCTCCGGCTTCCAGCCGATGTCGAAAAACGGTGCGCCCTCGCCGGTCTTTATCTGCGCGGTTATCAAAACCGCGTTGGGAACCGATCCGAAAAGAACCTTACTCTTTCTCGGCCTAAGATCGAGGATGCGCGTCTCGAGCGGATTAATGACCATATAGGAAAAGACGTTCTTGAACCACTTGGTCGAGTAGTTGAGAGTCATATCGAAGGAGGAATTGTGCTGGAACGGCAGGACGTAATAGGAGTCCTTGAGCTCCCCAGTAATCCACCAGCGACGTTTCTTTTCGAAGCGCTTGAACCCGCTTTTCTCAAGGACGTTCTCATGCCCCGACATGATGTTTGCGATCAACCTGAGCAGAACCGAACCGAGATTTCGGCATAGGACGACGTCCCTCAAGGGTTCAATCACAACGACGCAGCCGGGATCTTCTTCCCGCCATTTCCTCAGCTCGTCAAGGCCGTTGGACTCAATAAGTCCATGACGATTGAGGTCGCGAGCAATGGAGGCCTGAGAGGGATAGAGTGACGAAGCGCTGCCCGTCGTAGACATCCCCTCAAGGCACAGCTGGAGATAGAGGAAGTCTTCGTCACAACGGGTGAAACCACGCTCGCCGCCGACGGACTCCTCCACGACCTCGATGGCCTCGTCGATAGACAACCGCCTATTCTCCTCTTTATAGATGCTGCGGTCGATGAGGGGACCAGACTCCGAAATGGCCGTGACGAGCTCGTTGAGAGTGCCCCAGCGCATGAGGCGCTCTGCAAGTTCGAAGTCCATTGGGGCCGACTTCTCCGCCGCCTCAACCCCACGAACCACCTCGACCAGGGAGTGGAATCCGGTGCTTCGGTTCCTCGCGATGAATACTTTTCTAGCCATTACTTAATCAACTTTCTAAATAAAGCTTTATAGCGATGTTGGTATCAACTTTAGCCTTTATCTATATCTCATTTCAATTTGATTTTTATTTTTCTTTGTTTCTCTTTGTTAAGAGTGTACAATGGAATTAACGAAAAGAGAGGAGGTATATATGGACAAGCTTCTGTCTCTCGCTGAGGCAAGCGAGATTATGAATGTGAGCTATTCCAAGGCTCAAAAGCTCGCCAAGGCCGGTGAGCTTCCGTTTCGCAAGCTCGGAAAGACGTGGTACATCGCCCGCTCCGCGCTCTACCGCGAGCTCGGGCTAAAAGAGCCCGACGACCGAAAGGAGATGGCCGGCGTTGGCTAGCCTGAAAAAGAAAAACGGGTGCTCTACCGCCAAGAAGAAGCACCCGTCCGCGGCCCATAAACCGCATGGTCCATATTACATGCTCCATGCGACCCATATCTTCAAGGAGCACAAATGGACTATTCCGCCTACTTTGCGCACGCCGAGCGCGTAGCGCGCACGCTGGAGGCCCACGGTCTCCCGCGCAATCCTACCGATGAGGACATTCTCGGATTCGCTCTCGAACAGGCGGACCGCATCGACGCGCTCTGCACAGCCCTCGGCGTCGAGATCGTCACCGACTATCGCGGCCGCTGTCGCGTCATCCGCGCGGAGGCGGTCTAGATGCCCGGTGAGCTCGAGGTGCGCAGCGCGCAGGACCTCCTCGAAAGCCCCCTTGCAAGCGTAACCTGGCTCGTTGAGGAGCTCATCCCGACCGGTCTCGTGGTGCTCGCCGGCACCCCCAAAGTCGGTAAGAGCTGGTTCTGCCTTTGGCTGGCCATCTGCGTCAGTACTGGACGGGCATTCCTCGATCACGCCACCGAGCGCGCAGGGGTGCTCTATCTCTGCCTTGAGGATACCTTCGGGCGCATCCAAAACCGCTTATTCCACCTCGTTGACGTCGCCAACGACGACCTAAAATTCGCCATCGTAGCCGACAAACTCAACAACGGACTTACCGTTCAGCTGGAGCGCTTCGTTTCCGCCCAGCCGACGACACGGCTCGTCATCATCGATACGCTGCAAAAGGTCAGGGTTGCAACCGGAGACAGCGTGTATGCATCCGACTATCAGGATATAGGCCTGCTCAAGGCCTTTGCAGACAAAAACGGCCTGTGCATCTTGCTTGTTCATCACACTCGCAAAATGGGCGACGAGGCTAACATCTTCAATACGATCAGCGGCTCGAACGGCATCCTCGGAGCAGCAGATGAATGTCTGTTGCTATCTAAAGACGCGATGTTCGACGGAAAAGCGACCCTCTCCATCACTGGACGCGACGTCGACCTAGCCGAATATAAACTCGCGTTCAACGACTGTCGATGGCAACTTGTTGAGCAAACCAGCCGCGAGGAGTTGCGCGAGCGCGAGGTCCCGAGCTGCGTCATGTCCGTCCTCGATTTCATGGCAACGAGGCCCGGAGCATGGGAGGGCACCGCGACACAGCTCATCGCGGACGCGGCGCTCGACGACGCCACCCCCGCGGTACTCGCAAAGCGGCTTAACGAGCACCGCACCTTCCTTGCCGAGCGCGGCGTCGAGTATGGCTTCCGCCGCACGGCAACGGCACGCCTGATAACCCTCACCCACGCCCACAACCAAAACTAACTGACCGGTGGGACCGACCGTCCGGTCCCATCATCCCATCGAAAGGAACCCTCATGGAGTTCAAGTCCCTCAAGCTGTCGGGAAACCGATTCGAGATCGCCCCGAAGTTCACCATCGAGCTCAACCCCAAGGAGGCCGGCAAGAGGAGCCATGTCTACTTCGTCTGGCCGTTTTCGCCGGAAGCCTATCCCGATATCCCCTCGCTCGACTCCGTCATCCAGGAGGAGGTCCCCGGCACGCTCTTCGCATACCACTGCGACAATCCCGATCTCCCCGTCGTTTCGTACCGCGGCGTCCCCGTGACGCGCGAGCACCTTACCGAGCTTGAAGCCTCCTATCTCGACCTTCAAGCCCTTATGTTCGACGCCCGTTCCGCCACGCCCTACGCCGAGGCACCGTTCGCGTTCGCTTTCGCCCTCTGCGACAGCACGGGGAGCGCCCATCGCGTCGGCATCTCCCACGCTTTCATCCCTAATGGAAAGGCGGATGATGAGTAGCCCCCAGCGTTCGGGACGCATCTATGTCAGGGTCTCCTCGCAGGAGCGCGCCGCCATCGAGCGGCGCGCCGCCGCCGCGGACCTGAACATGAGCGATTATCTGCGTCGGCGTGCTCTTGTCGATGGCGATCGCCCCGTTATCTCCACCGATCCCGAAACGTTGAAACTCCTGTACCGGGACCTCCGACTTGCCGGATCGAACCTGAATCAGTTAACGCTTGAGGTCCACATCACGCATGACCCCGGCCGGATCTCCCCGTTCCTCAACGCCGCGCTCACAAGGGTCGGAAGCGCCGCGGAGGCCGTCTCGTCCTTCCTCGCCGACGCCCGAAACGTATAGGAGAGGTGCAGCCGTGAACAATCTCAAGTTCAACGCAATTCTATCGGCCGCGTTCGCCACCGTACTTACCGTCGCCTGCTATCCCCTCGCAGCGCCCGTTGTCGGATGCATCGCCGCTTCGCTTCCCGTCAATTGGGTGGCCTGGCTCGACGCCATCGGTTTCGACATGTGGTCGGTCTTCTGGCTTTCCGGGACATGGCTCGGTCACATTCCGTTCATGTTCGCAGCGTTCTGTCTCCTGTTTCTCGTTCTCCTCGGCTATACGGTCGCAAAGGACGCCGAACGCAACCGGAACGTCGACGAAGGTATCTACGGCGACGCCCACGTCGTCCGGGGCGCAGTGGAACTCAACCGCCGCAACGATTTCTGGGACGGGTCCGGCGCGCCGGCCAGAGCGGGTTTCGTGCTCGGCGCGACCAAGGGCGGATACTGGTTCGACTCGTCCGTTCCACACGCGATCAGCATTGGAAAAACGGGGTCTGGTAAGTCACAATTCCAAGTCCTGGAAGATATGCATATGTTCCTGGCAGCCGGTTGGAACGTCGTCTCCACCGGAAAGCCCGAAATCCTTGAGCTCACCGCCGACAAGGCGAGGGAGCTCGGCTACGAGACCATTGTCCTCGACCTGACCGGCTATCCCGGTGCCAGCTCGTACAACCCCATCGGACTTGTCGCCGACGCCGTCGAGGCGGGCGACATTGACGGGGCCGTGAGGACAGCCCGGCAGGTCGCCGTCGACCTCATCCCAATCGGCGGGGAGAAGAACACGTATTTCCCCAAGGCAGCGCGCAACATGCTCGCCGCCTGCATCCTCGTCGTCTGCACGGCCGACATCCCCCGCAGGCAGAAGAACCTCGCGAGCGTCGCCGCGCTCGTGGAGCGCGGGACCGCCGGCGACGACCCGAAGGACCCCTCGGCCCCGCTTAAGGACTACATCCGCGAGCTCGGGCCGTCGCACCCGGCGTTCTCGCCGGCGTCCGACCTCCTCGGTGACGGCGGCGCGACGACGGCCGGCAAGAACGTCGTCTCGACCCTCAAGGAGGCGCTGAGCATCTTCTCGGACGGAGCGCTCCGCGCCGTGACTTCCGAGAGCAGCGTCTCCATTCGCGACCTCATCGAGAGGAAGACGGCGGTCTACATCGAGATGCTCGACGAGGGAGACCCGTACGGGGTCGTCTACACCTGCTTCCTGAACCAGTGGTGGCAGGTGGCGCAGCGGGCGTGCAAGGGGAACGGGGGCCGCATGCCACACGAGACAGCGCTCGTGCTCGACGAGATCGGCAACCTCAACGTCAAGGTCGCGTGTCTGCCGGCCATCGCGACGCTCGGACGTTCGATGGGAATACGCGAGCAAATCTTCGTTCAAAATCTCAAAGAATTGAATGCCTACAATGACCCAGGCGACGGCGGGGCCGGTCGCGACAAGCTGATCGGCTCCATCGGCATCAAGGTCGCTCTGTCTCTCTCCGAGCCAGAGGACTTCAAGTTCTTCACGGCACTCGCGGGAAAGCGGACCGTGCGCTCGATGGGAACGTCTAGCCAGAAAGGCGCAGGGCGCTCCTCATCTGGCACGAGCTACAACGAGGCGGCCGTTCCCCTGATAAACGAATGGGAGTGGCAGAACCGCATCCCCATCCGCGACGGCCTCATCGCGATCAAGGGCGGGGAGAACTCGAAGCCCGGACGTGAGGGCGTCTTCGAATTCCCGCTCGACTACGCCAACAGGACGCCCGCCGGCCCGTTCTTCGGGCTCGGGGACGAGGAGGCCGAGCGCGAGAAACGGGCCGCGTACTACGCCCGCGCGAGAGCCGCCGCAGAAGGCGACGCATATGAAGCCCCCGCCCCGTGGTGTCCCGAGTTCGACGCCGATGGCGACGCATCCGGTGAAGAAGAGACCGCCCCGAACGATCCCGCCAAGGCCGACGAGGACAACGCGGCGTTCATGGACGAGTGGGCGGCCTGGGACGAATAGGAAGTGGATGGATATGACCGCAATCAAGCAGGTGGCGATCACAGGCACGCAGCATATGAAGAGCTTATCTGATTATCTGGACAACACGAATAGCAAACACGACGTGCTCGACTTCGACTCCCGGAACCTCGGCGACCCGGCGAACTGGTCCCGCGAGATGGAGCGCACGCGCGCGGCCTACGGGCACAACGAGCCCGGGCGAAAGGGCTCGAAATGCACCTACTGCTATCACCAGATCATCGCGTTCAACCCCGACGAGTGCGACGTCAACGGGGGAAGGATGTCCGAGGGCGACTGCATGGAGTTCGCACGCGAGTGGGTCGAGCGCTACTACCCGAACCAGGAGGCGGCGTGGGCACTCCACCTAGAGCACTCGAGGGACGGGACCGACCGTTACGCCGTGCATATCGCCATCAACCGGACCGACCTCTCGACCGGAAAGCGCCTCAACGACGGCAGGGCGTCCCGCCAGAGGACCCTCCACGCGGCGAGGATGCGCGAGATGGACGGGCGCTGGGGGCTCTCCCAGCTTGAGCGCGGGACGCGCAACAGCCGCGTCCACGCCCGGCAGGAGTCGAGGGGCGAGCAGCGGGCCCGCGAGATCGGCTCGAAGGCCGACCCGGGCTTCGAAACCGACCAGGACCACGTTCGCCGGGTCGTTCGCGAAAGCGTCCGCGAGATCGTCTCATCAGACGCATCGAACAAAATGCGCGCCCTCAACGAGTCGCTTGAGCGGAGGGGTGTTCATATGCGCCTCAGCCGTGACGGGAACCTCAAGGAGAGGGACCTGGTCTTCGAGTACCGACCGACGTACGACCGCCGGGACGGGAGAGGGCAGCCCGTCAGGAAGGCGGCGATCAGCGGGCGCAAGCTCGGCCGCGGCTTCACGAAGGGCGGCATACAGCACGCACTCAGAACCGGCATGGCCGTCTACCGCACAATGGAGCGGGCGATGGACGACGGCCGGGAAAATGAAATGTAGCCCGCGCGTGCCACGCCGCGCGCACATCTCGAAGAGGGGCCAATGCCCCTCTTCTCGTTTCCCGGGACCGGGACGCAACAGGCGTCCCGCAAGCCCGGGGACGGCCCCGCAGGGCAAGATATTCGTGCGTACGCGTCGGCCACAGGACGGCGCGTACGCACGAATACACATCTTGCATCGACCGGCAACCGCATGTCGGCCCCGCCCGACGAGGCTGCGTCGAGGTGAGCCCCGGCTGAGCCGCGCGCAGGGGGACGCGACCCTGGGGAGCATCTCCCGTACGCACGGCGACCCGGGGCGAGAGGCCCCGGCCGGTGACCACGGCGGAATGATGGCGACCTCTGGGAGCCATCGAATGCAGCCGTTCACCGTCCGGGGCCGGCGTGAGCGGAGGCGTACGAAACGCGACCCCGGGGAGTGTTGCCAGGGAGCCGCAGCGAGAGCGGCGCGGAACGCGGCGCGGGCGTCCCCGCATCCCGGCGGGGACGCATCGGCCGAAAGGCCGATCCGGCGGGACACGGTGACGCCCGAAGGCATGTGTCCGCCGTGCCGTCATTCCCGTCATGCCCGTCACACGGGTCCCAAGGGGCCTAGGCCCTTTGGCGCGCAGGGGTCCGGGGATGGCGCGGTCCATCCCCGGGAGACGCCGCGAGGGGCACGCCGTCGCCGGCATGCCCGTGCGGGTGGCGGCCGTGGCTATTCCGCCCCGGTCGCGTAGACCGTTCGGCCCGTCTCGCAGTCGATGGTCCCGGCATCCCCGAAACCGACCCGGACGGCCGCCCATCCGCCGGCGGCTGCCAACGCGTCGGCCTCGGACCTCGCGGCGGCGATGAGGCGCTCGAGCTCGGTCGAGCCCGCCGGCGCGGTCCCCACCTCGAACGCGCCGCCGTCGCCTCCCGACTCGTACTCGACGACGACCGTCGAGCCGAGAGCCTCCTCGAGGGTCTCGCTCAGGCCGCCCATGCCGTCGAGGGCGTGCCCGGCGACCGTGGCCAGCGGGTAGCGGGCCATCCCGGACGCCGCCGAGCGGTCGGCCATCCGGACCGTGCCGGCGGCCTCGAGCGCCTCGAGGAGCGCCGCGGGCACGTCGGCGTCGATGGCGATGTTGCCCCGCCCGCGGCACCACTCGGCCGCCGCCGGCACGCTCGCCGTGAGCACGCCCCACTCGGCCATGTAGCCGCCGGAGCGCGGGTCCGTGGCGTCGAGGAGGAGGACGGCCAGGCCGCCGCCCACGTACTCCCCGGCCACGAGGGCGAGGCGGACCGCCTCGCCCATGGAGTCGAACTCGACCGTGACCATGCGGCTACCTCCTCCTGACGGCGCTGAGCGGCCTCGGGGAGAAGTGCTCGTCGCGCTCGACGGCGGCGAACCCCATCTGGCGGTTCAGCTCTTCCATCTCCTTGATGCTGAAGTAGCCGAGCTCGTCGTCGTAGCCCTCGACGAGGCCGAACGCCTCGTCCGTGCCGTCGAACTCGAGCAGCCACCAGTCCCATCCGTTCACGCACGAGAAGTAGTGGGCGTAGACCGTGGGGTCCTCCGCCCCGTCCTGCTCGTAGAGCCTCGGCACCGTCTTGGCGATTTCCCTCGTCATCAGCTGCTGCATCTTTCCCTCCGTTCCGGGCACGTGGCCCTCAACATCTCGCCCCTGCGGGCAAAGCCGAATGGCGACGCCGCGCGTCGTCGTCGGCTTTGCTCCCTGCAAAGCCGCACCGGAGCGAAGACGGGTCAAGGGAGGTCCATGACGACCTCCACCAACCGGAGCGGAGCGGAGGTTTGTGCGGGGTCTCATGGGCCCCCTTGACGCGGCGTAGCGGAGGTGCCACCCGGCCGCGGAGCCGTGGCCATACGGCGGCGCATGCCGGATACCGGCGGCAGCAAAAGGGCCCGCCAGCGGCGGGCCCGAAGGGGAGAATATGGATTACGCATCGTTTCCGGAAAGGGGCATCCATGACAGAAGCCGAGCAGAACCAGATCTTCGATATCAGCTACGAGATGCGCGGGCTCGCGGCGACGCTCCTCGCGGCATCCCGCGGCGACCTCCAGGATCCGGAGAGGATCGTCGAGTACGTCGCAGCCCAAGTCGAGCGCTTTGCCGACGATCTCGTGTCGTGCATTACAGGAAAACCTTTCGACTCCGACGAGCGCCTTGATGGCCTTACGCCTAGCGGACGTTTTTGACGTACGACGTTTACGTTCCGGCGACGGGCCTACACCCCCACGTCGTTCTTGGTGAGGGTGTTGTCGAACGCCCAGACCCACCAGCGCAGATGGTCCTCGGCCCCGTGGATGTCGTCCTCCTCGTGGTAGTGCTCGAGCATGAGCTGGGTGCGCCACTGGCCGAAGCGAACGGTGTAGGTGGCCGTCTGGGCGTTCTGCACGATGGCCCCGAAGGGCTCGATCTCGAGGATCTGATCGATGGTGAAGCAGCGCCCGTCCGGCCAGCAGACGCGGATGGGGACCATGGTCCCGTCGGCGTTTGCGCGGGCGTAGACGTCGACGTACTGCTTGTGGACGCGCCGGCCTGGCCTGTCGCCTCGGGCGCGCACCGTGATGCCGCCGCCGAAGTCCTTGGTGTGATCTGTCACGCGGGCGTCACCGCCATGCCGCTGCCACGCTCGACGAACCAGTCGCCGTGCTCCCACCAGACCGTCTTGCGCTGCTTTGCGATGCAGACGTCGTAGCGCACGCAGAGATTGCCGAAGAGGGCGCGGCCGAACTCGGAGCGGAAGTAGATGGACTCGACCTGCCAGGAGCGGCCGTCGGGCCAGTGGATGGTGACCGGGTCGGACGGGCCTCGGTCGGGGTCGTCGGTCCCGTTGACGTCCACCGGGATGTAGATGCGGCGGTCCTCCGTGGGGATGCCGCAGGTGCCCGCGAGGGAGTGCTTCTTCATGATCATATGCTTTACCTCCCGTACGCGTGTTCGTGTTTCATTGGTACTAGTATCGAACGGGCGTTTGGTTTTGTAAAGCGAACAAGGTGTGGGAGTTGCGTGGCGGTGTCCGGGCGGGGTGGCAAAAGGGCGAGTGCTTGCGTTGGTCTATCATCTGATGCCAATACGAGCGAATGGGAGCCATCTTGTTTACTTACTATCATGTCGATAAATGGGGGAATCTCGTCGCCGTCGATCTGCTTCCCTACATCGTTGCGGCCGTTGTCTCGATTGGTCTCATCTGCTGCGTCGTCTCTCTGGTGCGAAGAGTCCTGGCGAATCCCTTTCACTACCCATACTTCGTCGAGCGGTTCGATGTCTCCGGCAGACGCAACGTGAAGATCGACGACCTGATAGACCGCTTTATGCTCGAGCCCGCCAACTGGGAAAAGATCGTCGCGGAGCGCTCCTACATCCAGGAGTGGAAGGCGCAGCAGGAGGAATACCTGAAGACCTGCAGCCTGCGGAAGCGCCGGGAGCGGCAATACGCCGAGACGCTCGACGACGCGCACGCGTTCCAGTTTGTCACGTGCCGCGAGCAGACACGCTACAGGCAGAGGAACTACGTGAAGACGTCCTACAAGGTGTCCGTGGACGATAGCGTGATGGCCGTGAGCTGGGACTGGGTTGTGAACAGGCGAAACCGCCTCGCCGCTATTAACGACGAAGCGACGCTCAGGGATTACCATGCTCGCAACCAGCGGAAGCTGATGACTAAACAGCTGCGCGAGCAAATAGCGCGAAGGGACAACTACACCTGCCAGATGTGCGGGAAGTACATGCCCGATGGTGTTGGATTGCACATCGACCATATCGTGCCGGTCGCTAGGGGCGGTAAGACCGTGCCGTCTAATCTGCAGGTGCTCTGCTCGAAGTGCAACGGGCGGAAGGGCGCGAGCTAGCCGCTTGCTCGCTATTCTTCGAAGAAGTCCGTGTCCACGGCCTTGATTTCGTAAACCTGCCTTGTGCTTACGCCGACACCGTAGTCGATCATGAGACCAGCGAGCGCTGGGCCGTCGACGAGCACGACCGTCTGGCCGAGTAGACCTTCTGCATAGCGTCGTGCCTCCTTCGAGAACCGGGCAGTTGTGATAAAGAGGCCTTTCGAAACGCCTTTTCCCGAGAGGGCGCCGACGAACGCCTGTATTTCGGGTCGGCCGACCGTGCGCTCCGGGTCCCACCGCTTGGCCTGATAGCAGATGGTCCCGAATCCCAAACGGTCCTCGCGCACGATGCCGTCTATGCCCTCGTCGCCGCTCTTCTTGGTAACGTCGGCCTCGGCATCCAAGCTTTCTCCGTAACCCATCGCAACGAGCAGCTTTCCCACCAGATGCTCAAAGAAGTACGGATCCTTTCCCATGATTGCGGTGAGAAGATCGTCCGACAGCGCGCTTCGAATCTCGCCGTAGGCTGAGTCCATGGACTCTTGGGGCGAGTCCTGATCTTCCTTTTCCGGAGCGTCCAAGGACCCGGCCGCCTCCTTAGCTTTGTTTGCCGCCTGATAGCCGTCTTTCCAACTTTTGAACGGCGGGCAGTTCTCGTAGAGCGCCTTGGCCGTGAGGGGGCCGGGATGGGCAGCGAGGTATGACCTGCCCTCTGCCGTGATGCGGTAGGTCCCCTTCTTCTCCCCGTATTCGAGGAGTTTGGCCTTCTCCAGATCGGTGATTCCCCAGTACACGCGGTCGTAGAGCCTCAGCCGCCCGCTCTTGAGGCGCTCGGCACGCTCATCGCCCGTCATGTCAAATGTGGTCGCCACCGCCTCTTGAAGATCGGAACCGGTTAGGCACCCGTCGCTTTTCGCCAGCGCCTCAAGGATGGGCCGCATGGTCTCATGCCATTTGGGCATCGTCATCGCTCGTCATCCCCTTCATTTCAGCAAAATCAGTAAATGGATCAACCGCCGCTGCGGTCAAGGGACCTGTCGCCTGCGGCAATGACCTGAGCTCTCCTGCAAGTCTCCTGGACCCGCCCTTGAGACTGACGAACGTGAGGCCGCCCGAGACGAAGCCGCCAATGACCGGGACGACCTTGCTCACTGCGTCGCCGAAACTGCTTTTGGTGACCTTGACGCCGATCCCGGTAAGCACCTTTTTAATAATCGGATAGTAGCTTGTATTCATAAGCGCCTTGTTGGCGACCTTCTTGGCGACATTTGACTGGACCGTTTTGGAAAACGCCGTCAACGCGGAGTTGGCCCCGCTCACCCCGACCATCACGGCCAGGAGAAGGGCGAAAGCCGCCAAGGTCTCATCATCCATCTCGTCGCAATCGTCGATGAATGACTGCCAACCGTAGAGATAGGCCAGCTTCTGCATGATCCTGAAGGCGTGAACATAGTACTGTGTCACGTCCGCCGGAATCGTTCCGAGCATCGCGAGCCCTCCGGGCAATCCCGCGGAGAACGAAAGGACGGTCGATTTCTTCGTCTCGAAATCAATGACGTCCCTCGCGATGGAGTCGACAAGGTCAGAATCCATCCCGGCGGCGGCTGGGCTCGTTGAAATCGCGAGCTCTACCTGCTCGTCCGCAACGCCCCGCTTACGAAACTCTGAGCGGAGGAAATGGTCGCGCTCGATTGCCACGCCTTTCAGCCTCATAACCTTCTTGAGGAAGGCGATGGCATATCTTTGGGCTTCCTCCTCCTGTCGATCGGCCTCGGCCCTTAGATCTCCAATGCTCCCCTTCACGGAATCGGGTTCGGATGGTATCGTCTCCCCCTTCGGCTTTATGACGTTCCCCTTCACGCTACTCACCGACCTTCTCGGCATAAAGCTTGAATAGATGCGAAACAACCCTCTCTTCATCTCCGCCAAAATCAACGCCATAGGCAGATTCGACAGCAGCATCGAGCCGTGCATGAGCCTTCATGAGATCGGAGAAGAAGAGGGCTTTATCGGGGCTATACATGTCGGCAAGAGTTGCCCCGCGTTGAGCGTTTCTCGCCTCAAGCACATCCCTAGCACACTGGCGTATCTCATCCTTCTGACTCGCAGATGGAGAAGGCCAGACAAAATTGTTATAGACGATAGTGTTCGAGTATTGATAATCGCTCTTTAAGCGTCCAGCAACCTGCCTCATCCATGCGTTGTGAAACTGACTTGAGATGATTCCAAAATCATACAAATCCGCCTCTTCGACAAAAAAGAGCTTGTTTCCAGGAATAGTGCCGTTGGTTATGAATCCGACCGGAATGTATTTCCTCCGTCCGGAAGACACCTGTGGAACGGCCAGGAATGCGCCATCGGCAGGCGCTTTAACCTCATCGAACTCCCACGGGGCACAGGCTCTCTTTTGCGTGCCAGAACGCGGAGAAGCCAACCTTAGTTTGCGGATTTCATCGAACCGATCCCTTATTTCTTTGGGAAGTTTGGATAGCTCGGCTCCCGATAGTCCAGCAAACCACAAGCAATACCTGTTAATGCCCTTGATAAACTCAGATCCCATTGAAAATGGCCTAATGTACTGTTCGAGAGCAGGATATGAAGTCAGTAAACGATGTGCCTCAGCCTCATCGAGGGTTAAATATCCCCAATCACCAGCGCCGCCACCTCGCGACATCTTCGGAACAGAGCAGAGGGGCTGCCTTCGCTTTTCGACAAAGACGTCCGGAGCATTCGAGAGGTAGCCGTTGATGTTGTCCGCTTTTGTTGCACCCGTTGAGCTAAACAGTAGAGGTTGCATATCGGGACTTTTAGAAAATCCGACAATGACAACATGGACATTCGCTTTATCAGATGCTTGGGAATCCCAAACGAACGTTTTATAGGCGAAATCGATATGAACGCCATTGTCGAACAGGGGCTTCCACAGGGGCTCAACCTGCTGTCCCTGACAGATAGAGTTAGTTGAAACGAATGCACATCGAACACGATGCCCATCCATATATTCAGCCGCTTTCTTATGCCAGCATGCAACATAGTCGAGCAAACCAGCGGATTTGCCAAAAATCGCCTTCCTATCTTCCTTTTGAGCGTCTTCAAGGCGCGAACTGCCTATAAAAGGAGGATTTCCGAGCACATAATCGACCTCATCCGCTGATACGACGTCATTCCAGTCGATACGAAGGGCATTCGCGTTAACGATGCCCTCATAGTCCGTGAGCGGAAGTTCCTGGTAGACGCGCTGCGTCACTTTTGCGGTGTCAGCGTCCGCCTGCTTCTCGGCGATCCAGAGAGCCGTGCGGGCAACGCAGCAAGCGAAATCCTCCAGCTCAATACCATGGAAGTTCTTTAGGTTGACCAGCACGTCGCGATCGCCGGAATCCTCAAAGCTGAATGACGTCTGCTCACCCTGGAGCTCGAAGAGGATGCGGTTCTCCAGCTGCCTCAGGCACAGGTAGCTCTCCGTCAGGAAGTTGCCTGACCCGGCAGCCGGGTCGAGGATAGAGACGCTACCGATCTTTTCATGCAGGTCCTTGAGCGCACGGGTCCTCGCACCGCCCGCGACGGGCTTGGCACGGGCCTCCTCGAACTCAGCCTTGAGGCCGTCGAGGAAGAGCGGGTCTATGACCTTGTGGATGTTTTCGGGGCTCGTGAAGTGCTGGCCGTTTGCGCGGCGGTGGTCGTGGGACAGCGCGCCCTCGAAGATGGAGCCGAAAACCGTGGGGCTCACGCCCGACCAATCAAACTCCTGGCACCCCTCGACGATGAGCGTATGGCGGAAGTTCTCGGACAGGGGCGGAATCTCCGTCTTCTCCCGGAAGAGGCCACCGTTCATGTAGGGCAGTTTCTTCAGCCAGGGCTCGGCGTACTTGTCGCGTTCCTCGTCCTTGGTGTCGAGCCAAACGAAAAGGTCCTTGAGGCCGCGCCTGAGATCGCCTGCCGAGAAGTGGGCGACGTAGTCGCGGAAGGCGTTGGGGACCACGAGTCCCGAGTCCTCGCAGAACATGAGGAACATGAGGCGCGTCATGAGCACGGAGAGCGCATGGTGATTCTCGGGCGTGTCGGGATCATCGAACGCCTCGGCGACCTGGTCATGGAGTTTCGACATGATCTTGCCGGCCTCGACGGAAACGGCACGGGAGATCGTGGCCGGGGCCTCCGCCCCGCCCTTGAGGAACTGAATGGCCGCGAGGTTCTTGGGGAGCTCGGCGAGCGGCAACTTGAAGAGAGGCTCCCGGCATAGCGAGTCCCGCTCGCGGTCGAAGACCCAAAACTCGGCAAAATTGCAAGCGATGATGTAGCGAGGCTGTTGGGAGAGGGGCATGCCCTGAGCGTAGGCGTTGCCCTGCTTCGCGGGCGTCACCTTGCGGCCCTGGCGCGTCTCCTCCTTGGCGAGATCGATTCCCAGCGACTTTTGCTCGACAAGGGTTTTGGCCGATGGTATGAAGACGTCGATATACCCATCGTGCGTGCTCGCATCGGTGGAGACGGGCTTCTCGAACTCAAGTCTCGAGACCGCATCCTCCACGCCCAGGACATTCTGATAGAAGTCGATCCAGAACCGTTGCGTGTCCTGGTTCTCATTTCCCTTGTTCGCCCACCTGCTTGCAAAAGCTTCTGCATCGGCTTTCTTTCCCGGCATACGGACCCTCACTTGATAGCCTTTTCCACTGAGGAAGATTCTACGGGTTCTTCGCTTCTATTTAGCTGGTTTTAGTTTTATTGGCATCTGTTTTGCCTTGACGGTCGTTGCAATCTGCTCATATTCCGCTCAGGAGTCCTCGCTGCATTGTCAAGATAAAAGAAAACAGCCCAGAGAAACAATGCCTCTGAGCTGCTAAAAGTCTTGGTCGCGGGGGCAGGATTTGAACCTACGACCTCCGGGTTATGAGCCCGGCGAGCTACCAGACTGCTCCACCCCGCAATGTCTGGGCGCCTCATGTGCGCAAGAAAGAATATTACACGGGAGTTCGGTAAACGGCAAGGAAAATCTCGTAGAGCATAATTCCTTCATATTTAAAACCCCTCAGCCCCTATCACCGTAAACGAATCGCAGCCGAGCGCCGTCGACGGCACGTATACAATGGTGCGCGTCCTTTTATGCCAACACCGGGAGTAGACATGCTGCTCGCTATCGATATGGGAAATACGCAGACGGCCATGGGCCTGTTTGACGGAGACGAGCTGGTGCAGTCGTGGCGCATGCCCACCGACCGCTCTTATACCGCCGACGAGATCCATGTGCGCCTGATGGGTTTCTTTAAGATGTACGGCCTTTCGCTCGACGCGGTCGACGCGATCGCCTTTGCGGGCGTGGTGCCGCAGCTCTCGCGCGAATGGCACGCCGTGGCCGACCGCATTGCCGCAGACGCCATCGTCATCGGACCGCAGACGGCCGCGGTGACCAAGCTGCGCGCGGCGCGTCCCCAGGCCGTAGGTGCCGACCGCGTCGCTAACGCCGTTGCGGCCGAAACTTTCTACGGCGCGCCGGCAATCGTGGTGGACTTTGGCACCGCGACCAATATCGACGTCATCGATGAGGACGGTTATTACATTGGTGGAGCGATTGCGCCGGGCATCCGCATTTCGATGGACGCGCTCGCCGCCCGAGCCGCCAAGCTCGCCAGCGTTCCGCTCGAGGCGCCCGAGCACGCCATCGGCCGCGATACCGAGGAGTGCATCAAGGTCGGCGCCGTAACGGGCGCCGCCGCAATGGCTGAGGGCCTAGTCGCGCGCATGAAGCGCGAGCTGGGCCGCGAGGACGCCACCGTTATCGCCACGGGCGGTCTCGCCAGCATCGTCGCCGATTCGACCGACGCCTTCGACGTGGTCGACGGACAGCTCACCATCAAGGGTATCTGCGAAATCTACCGCCGCATGCAGGAGCTGGGATAGAGCAGGGGCTTAAGTCAAGCACGCCCGATGCCACAGTCCCCGCAAGTGCTCGCCAAGCCTATTCCCCAGATAGGCGAAACCCTCCCCGGCACAGGCCGAGGAGGGTCTTGTTGTCATCGTTGTCTTTGAGCGCTGGCGCCTCGCGCTACAGTCCGCGAATTCGTACAGCCTCGGGCGGAAACTCTTGCTCGCCGGCATCGGTCTTGATGGTCGCACGACCCCAGATGTCCAGGCCCGCAAACACACCGACCGCAAGCGGCAAGCCGTTGGGCGACACCGCCGCAACTTGGCGGCCCAGCAGCGGCACCATGTCGAAGTACTCGCCCAGCACGGGAGCCAGCGGACCGGCAGCGCCCTGCGGCGTGTTGGCAACAACCGCCCAGGTGTCCACACGGGTCAGCACGGCGGCGGCCAACTCCTCGACCAGCGCTTCGTCGGCCGCATCCACACCGAGCTCGCTCAACGCCGAAAGCTCAATATCCACCGTCACGGCACCGAACATGCCCGCGGCACCGGCACCGCCGTTCACGGTAACGCGCGCGAACGACGTCTCAAATGCGGGCGCGCCGCACACAATGTCGCTCGGCCACTGGATACCCACCTTACCGGCAAGGCCCAACCCCGGCGTCGATGCCGTGCCCACGAGCGCGTCCATCATGCCCATCGCGGCCACAAACGGCAGGCCGTGGAAGGCATGCATGTTCACATCGGGGCGCACAACCAGCGAAAACGTCAGCGAAGCATCGCCCGCGCTCCACGCGCACCAGCCCGCGGACACGCCCTCGCGGCCCGCGTCGCGCGCCGCGTCGAGCTCGGTGCCGGCGACAACAGCATTCATCTCGATCATCTACATACGCCCCAATTCGCCCACGATATGGCCCACGCGGTCCTCGGGCTCCTTGACCTCGACACCGTTGTAGCGGAAGAACCGCGCCGGGTCGTGCATCAGGTCCTCGAGCGGCACCAGCACAAAGTCGCGCTCGCCAATGAGAGGATGCGGCAGGCGCAGCTTTTTGCCGCCGTGGGTCTCGCCATCCATCCACAGCAGGTCCAGGTCGATGGTGCGCGGACCGTTGGCCTTGGCCTTCTTGGAGCGGTCGCGCCCCAGCTCGGCCTCGATCTTCATGAGCTCATCGAGCAGCACCAGCGGCGCCAGCTCGGTCTTGATCTCGATGACGGCGTTGGCAAACGCGTCCTGGCGCGTCTCGTAGGCCGGCTCGCTCTCGTAAATCTTGGAGGAGTTGGACACGCAGGTGAGTGGAATCTCGGCGATCATCTCGCGTGCGGCGCGGATGTTGTCGCAGCGATGCCCCAGGTTGGAGCCCACGGCCACAAACGCACGGCGCGGCTGTGGCTTGGCAACCGCCCAGTAGCCGTTCAGGAACTGCGCAAAACCCGCGGCGTCGTGCACGCGCACGATGTTGGCACCGGCCTGGATGGCGCCCAGGCACACGCCAAACGTAGCGGCATCGCGCTCGGCGGCCTCGGTCACGCCCGAGACGGCGCCCACAAAGCGCTTGCGCGACACGGCACACATGAGCGGATAGCCCAGTGACGCCATCTTGGCAGTCTCGCGCTGGATGACGATGTCCTCGTTAGCCGACTTACCAAAGCCCGGGCCAGGATCGATGCAGATGCGGTCGCGCGACACGCCGGCATGGATGAGCGTGCGGGCCTGGTCGGACAGAAAGCCCATGACGCGGCGCATGATGGGCGCAGAATCGGGCAGGGTAAAGCGGCGGAGCTGCGAGGTGGGCACATAGGCCTCCTCGCGGCGGGCGCTGCGGCGCATCATGGCGGCCAGGCGGTCATTGGACTCCGATGCGGCCTCGGTGGCTGCGGACGCGGCCTCGGGCGCGGGCGCGACGGTCTCGGCGGCAGCTGCCTGCTCGGCGGCCGGCGTCTCCTGCCCCAGCTCGGTTACAGGCTCGGACGTGGGCTCCGGTTCGCCAAACGGCAACGAGGGCTGCACCACGCCGCCCGGAAGCTTGGCCTCCGGCTTAGGCTCGCCCAGCAACTTGCCACGACGGCGACGGGCCGGCTTCTCGGCCTCGCGCGCGGCCTCGGCAGCCGCTTCGCGTGCCTTCTCGGCAACAAACGCCGCAGCCGAGGTATCGAGCTGCACCGTCGCGTGCGTGCGGGCGGGTGCGGCGACCTCGCCGGCATGCATCACGATGATGCCGCAGGTGCTCGTCTTAACAAACTCGACCATCTTGGGATCGGTGAAGCCGGTCACGTCGTTGACGATCGAGGCGCCGCAGCGCACGGCCGCCTTGGCAACCGCCACATGACGCGTGTCGATCGAGACGATGGCGCCCTCCTTGGCCAGCGCGCGCACCACGGGCAGCACGCGGCGAGCCTCCTCGTCGGGGTTGACCGGGGTAAAGCCGGGGCGCGTGGACTCGCCGCCCACGTCGATGATGTCGGCGCCGGCGTCGAGCATCGCCAGGCCGTACTCGATGGCGGCATCCGGATCGAAGTGCTCCCCGCCATCGCTAAACGAATCGGGCGTCACGTTGAGGACGCCCATGATGCGCGGACGGTCAAAGCTGAGCTCGTACTTTCCGCACCGCCATGTCTTGCTGTCGTTCGCCATGAACATCCTCCTAAAATGCCCACGCCGCCGAGTCTGGGGAGCTGGCGGCGGGGTCGCTTTGCACTCAGTCTTTCTATTGTATCCGCGCGCGCGGGCTAGAACGCAAACGCGGCCGCGATGTCGCAAGAAATCAGCAGGTCGGCATTTGCATCCTGATCGGTGGGAGCAAGGTTGCATATGGCCAGCGTATCGCCGGTAAAGTATCGCGTAAGGCCTGCCGCCGGATACACCACGAGCGAGGTCCCGCCCACAATGAGGGCATCGGCGGCGGCGATGGCGGCAACGGCACCGGTCAACACATGCTCGTCGAGCGGCTCTTCGTAGAGCACTACATCGGGCTTGATGCGGCCGCCGCACGCGGGGCACGCAGGCACGCCCGCGGCATCCTCGTGCTCGCGCGAGCAAATCCACTCGGCGCTATAGACCGCGCCGCACGACTGGCAAATGTTGCGATGGACCGATCCGTGCAGCTCGAACACGCGCTGTGAGCCGGCCATCTGATGCAGGCCGTCGATGTTTTGCGTCACCACGGCGTCGAGCTTGCCGGCGCGCTCCAGCTCGGCCAGCTTGGTGTGGCAGCGGTTGGGCTTAGCGTTAAGCGCGATCATCTTGGTGCGGTAAAAGTCGAAGAACTCGGCCGGATGCGCCTCGTAAAAGCTATGCGACAGCATGGTCTCGGGCGGATAGGCAAACTGCTGGTGATACAGGCCGTCCACGCTGCGAAAATCGGGAATGCCGCTTGCCGTGGAAACACCAGCGCCGCCAAAGAACACCACGCGCTCGTGGGTATTGAACAGCTCCGCCAGCGCGGCGGAGGCCTGCCTGGGATCTGTTATCGCTTGCGTCATGTTTGTCCTCCGTCCATGTTGGTCGGGGCGGCCGCGATTGCGCCGTCGCCCACGGAGCCCACCCCGCCCCCGTTGCGCTAATCTTAAGCCTGCCAACCCCGTCGAAAGGACACCATGCCTCAGACTTACACTTTCGCCTCGTGGAACGTCAACGGCCTGCGCGCCGTGCTAAAAAAGGACCCGAGCTTTATCCAGATCGCGCAAGAACTCGACGTCGATATCCTGGCGCTGCAAGAGACCAAGCTGCAAGAAGGCCAGGTCGATATTGACCTGCCCGGCTATCACCAAACCTGGAGCTACGCCGAGCGTAAAGGCTATTCGGGCACCGCGGTCTTTAGCCGCCAGGAACCGCTACGCGTGCTGCACGCCGCTGCGCTGCTGTCCTACGCCGGCGAAGGCGAGGCTGCCGAGCTCGTTGCCCAAGCCGCGACCGAGGGCCGCGTCTGCGCGCTCGAGTTCGACAAGTTTTGGTTTGTTGACGTCTATACGCCCAACGCGCAAAACGAACTCGCGCGCATCGATGTGCGCATGGCCTGGGACGATGCCTATCGCGGCTTTTTGAGCGCGCTTGAGCGCGAGAGCGGCAAGCCCGTCGTAACTTGCGGCGACTTTAACGTGGCGCACGAGGAGATCGACCTTAAGAACCCCAAGTCCAACCGCGGCAACGCGGGCTTTTCGGACGAAGAACGCGGCAAGTTTACCGAGCTGCTCAACGCCGGCTTCACCGATACCTGGCGCGCGGCAAACCCCGACGTCGAGGGCGTCTACAGCTGGTGGAGCTACCGCTTTAATGCTCGCAAGAACAACGCCGGCTGGCGCATCGATTATTTCCTGGTGAGCGACGCAATCGCCGACAACGTACGCGACACCGGCATCCGCGGCGACATCTTTGGCAGCGACCACTGCCCCGTCACCCTCACGCTAGAACTCTAGCGCCAAGTAATTCCTGGGGGACAGAGGAAAACAGATCATGTGACCCCTCTCCCCCTATAAGTTGCGGTGGAATAGTTCCTGTTTGGGCAGCAAATTGCCAAAAACGAGAACTATTCCACCGCAAGTTCGTGAGGGAACGCGAAATGCCTTACAGCCCGTATTTCACGACGACACGGTTAATGCGACGGCACCAGGGCTTGTACAAGGCGGCCAAAAACACGCAGGTCGCGAGTCCGTGCGTGATATCGAACGGCACGGCGGTGGCAAGACGTGCCACGGCACCTGCCCAAGTAAGCGGCTGTACAAAACCAATGATGTCGTAGGCGTTGATCACAACGCCGTACAGCAAACCCGAAGCAAAGCCGTAGGTCAGCAGCGCCGGCATACGCACGGTGCCATCGGCGCGGTCGAATGCACCCGCATACGCCAGCGCACCGCCAACGTATCCCACGAGCCCCCAGGCATACATCTGCCACGGCGTCCACATGCCCTGCCCAAAAAAGAAATTGCTGGTCAGCGCCGCCAACGCACCGACCATAAAGCCGTTACGACGACCGAGTGTCGCCCCGGCGATAATGGCGATGGCACTCACGGGTTTAAAGTCGGGAATGGGTCCAAACAGGATGCGCCCCGCCGCCGCCAGCGCCGCCAGCACCAGCGTGGGCATAATCTGACGCAGGCCTGGACGCGATGCCTCATAGCCCGCAAAGAACAGCGCAAGCACCAACGCCACCACAACCAGCATGGCCAACGCTGCCTGCTCAACACCCGCCAGCAACGCGGCAGCCATCACCGCCGGCACCGCCAACAACAGCGGGATCTCCAGTTTTGCAAGCAAACGCGAGAAACGACAGTCCGTCATCCCATCACGCCCTATAGAACACGTTGTCGGCAAAGAAGTCGGCCGGGGACTCCATGCAGGCAATCTCGCCGTCAAACATCATGGCGACGTCGTCGGCTACCTGCTCGGCAAAGTCCAAATCGTGCGTAGCCATGATGACGGTGCCGCCAGCCTTCGCATGGTCACGCAGGGCACGGGCGATGGTGCGGCGACTCTCCAGGTCCAAGCCCTTCGTGGGCTCGTCAAGCAGCAGCAGCTCGGGGCCGATCAGCAGCAGCTTTGCCAGTGCGAGCAGCTGGCGCTGTCCGCCCGAGAGGTCGTAGGGGTGGCGCGTCTCCAGGCCGTCCAGCCCCAAGCTCGCCGCGCGCTCCCGCGCCACGGTCTCGTCATATCCGCAGGCTGAAGCCCATTCCATCAGCTCGTCGCACACCGTCTCGGCAACCAGCAATGCTTTGGGATACTGAGGCAGCAACGCCGCCGAGGCCGCTCCGCGCACCATGCGGCCGCGCTGCAGCTTGGCGGTCTTCGCCAGCACCGAGAGCATCGTCGACTTACCGCATCCGTTGCCGCCCACGATCGCATGCACCGCACCGGCCGAAAACGACGCATCGAGCCCACGCAACACCCAGCCGGACGCTCGATCGTAGCGAAACCAACCTTCCGACAGGGTGGTAGCCGACCCAGCGTGCATTTTTTGGAGTATTCTGCTTCCATCCGTGCGCGAGAAGGCTTCCAAGCCGTTCTCGAGCGACGTTTGCGCCACAAATTCGGACGATTTGTCCAATTCCAAACTTTTTTTCGCGCTCGATACGCCCCCGGGCGGCTCCAGAGAGCCCAAATTGTCCTCACGCCTGCTGAATACTCCGTTTTTTGCACATCGGATGGCACCCCACCCCAACGTGTCATCGGAAAACAGCGATTCTCGGCGTACCAAAGAAGCCATATCCGCCGCCTCGTGCACGCGGCCATCCTCAATCCGGTACGCACACGTCGCGTATTCGAGCATTGGGCGCGGCTGATGCGTCGCCGCAACAACCGTGCAGCCCAGCTCGCGATTCACACGAAACAGCGCGTGCAGGAAATTCTTCTCCGCAACCGGATCAAGCTGAGACGTGGGCTCGTCGAGCAGCAGCACGCGCGGGCGCAGCGTCAGAACGGCAGCCAACGACAGCAACTGTTTGCGACCGCCCGAAAGCGTGTCAGTATCGCGGTGAAGCCAATCTTCCAGCCCAAAGAAATAGCTGGTCTCAGCTACGCGACGGCGCATCTCATCACGCGCTAGCCCCAAGTTTTCCAGGCCAAACGCCATCTCGTGCCACACGGTTTCGCACACGATCTGGTTCTCGGGATCCTGGAACACATAGCCCACGCGCTCCGCAGACGCGCGCACGTCCATGTCGGCAACGTTCTCGCCCAGCACGCGCGCATCGCCAGTGCGCTCGCCCGCCGGAGCGATCTCGGGTTTGAGCAGCGACAGCAGCGTCGACTTACCCGATCCGGTACCGCCAACAAGCAGCACAAATGCACCCTGGGGAACAGACCAGTCGAGCCCCTCGAGTACCGACGCCTCAGCCCCGGGGTAGGTAAAGCTCAGGCCCCGTACCTCAATCGCAGGCACATCGGAGCCGCACGCCCCGCCCGTTACCGAGCAGCTATCCAACCGAGCCATCAGCCAAACCTCTTCTCATCAATCGCGTGCAACGCGCAAGGCAACACCATCCAGGCGGCGTACACGACATAGCCTGGCCACGGCGCCGGCACCGAGAGCTGCGGATAAAACGAATACTGCGTCGTCGCGGTCCACGCCACCGCCACCGCGGCAGCGCCAAACAGTACGAGCCCGGCCAGCGCGGCAACGTCACTGCGCCCCAGCCGATACCGCGCATACGTCGTACGACGCGTCGCGGCACCCCACCCGCGCGAGCGCATCGCGTCCGCGCGCTCCAGCGAATCTTCCATGCCCCAGCCCATCAACACACTCGATGCCCGCAAGCGCGAGCGCACGGGGTCGGCCGGCGCACGCCCCGGTACATCAATCGCGTCCTGCACCGCCAGCACCGTGCGGCCGCGGCGCAAAAACTGCGGGATAAGCCTCATGCACATCGAGATCATGAGCGCAATCACCGGCGCGGCGTTGCCTAACAGTGCGAGCACCTTGTCGTATTCGAGCATCGACGCCGCGGCCTCAAACCACAGCACGCTCGCCACAAACAGCCCGCCCATGCACAGGCCATATACCATGCTCTCCAGATACACCGCGCGCATGCCAATACGGAACAGCTCCGTCGAACCCGAAGCGCTAAACAGTGGATTGACCAGCGCGATAATCAAAATCACCGGCAGCTGCCAGCGAAGTGCGCCCAGCGTGCGGGCAGCCCCACGCGTCGCAAATCCATACGCCAGCCCGCCCGCAAGCGACAGCGCAATCAGCACCGGCTGCATCGAGAACATGGTGAGCCCCAGCGTCAGCACTATATAGAGCGCCGGCACAGCTGGATGCGACATCGAGAATGCCGCGACGGGCTCGCCGCCAAACTCCTCTCGTATGTTGTCCACGGGCACCCCCGTCCCCTCGCTCAAACGACAGCTCCGCAGCACCGCCAACGCCGCACGCAAGCAGTGCAAACGCCATGCCGGCGGCGCAAGCCTCAACCGCCGCAAACCAATCGCTACGCGCTCAACATATGCCTGCGGTATCATATTGCGCCGTGTATCGTTTCCAAACACACGTCTCTATAACGTAACAGGAGATCACATGGACGCAACCGCAATTATCCTCGCTGCCGGCGAGGGCACCCGCATGAAGTCGAACCACTGCAAGGTTTCGCACAAGATCCTGGGCAAGCCCATGGTCCAGTGGATCGTCGACGCTACCATCAAGGCCGGCTGCAGCCGCGTCGTGGTCGTCATCGGCAGCCACGCCGACGAGATGCGCGCCCTGATCGACGGCGCCTACGCCAACAGCGCCACCAAGGTCGAGTGCGTCGAGCAGACCGAGCGCCTGGGCACCGGCCACGCCGTAAAGGTCGCGCTCGAGGCCTGCGGCATCACGCAAGGCCCCGTCGTCGTGCTCAACGGCGACCTGCCGCTCATCACCGCCGACACCGTCGCCAAGTTCGCGCAGACCGTCGCTACCGGCGAGCTCGCCTGCACCGTCATGACCATGACCCCGCCCGACCCCTTCGGCTACGGCCGCATCAAGCTGGGCGCCGACGGCCAGATCGAACGCATCATCGAGCAGAAGGACTGCACGCCCGAGCAGGCCGCCACGCTGCTCGAGTGCAACGCCGGCTGCTACGCCTTCGACGGCGCGCAGCTCGCCGCGCACATTGACGAGATCGGCAACGACAACGCGCAGTCCGAGTACTACCTGCCCGACATGCTCGAGATCCTCAAAGGCCACGGCCAGGCAGTCTCCATCTTCCACTGCGACGACTACCGCGACGGCCTGGGCGTCAACAGCCGCATTCAGCTCGCGCAGCTCACCGCCATCGCGCGCGACCGCATCAACGAGCACTGGATGGCCGAGGGCGTCACGTTCATCGATCCCACGCAGGCCTGGATCGGTCCCGATGCCGTCATCGGCCGCGACACCGTCGTGTGGCCGCAGACGCACCTGATCGGCCACGTCACCGTGGGCGAGGAGTGCCAGCTCGGCCCCAACAGCCGCCTCACCGACACCACCGTCGGCAGCGGCTGCACCATCGATGAAACCATCGCCGTCGAGGCCGTCATCGAGAACGGCGTCGACTGCGGCCCGCGCGCCTACCTGCGCCCGGGCACCCATATGCTCGATGGCTCCAAGGCCGGCACGCACGTGGAGATCAAGAAGTCCACGATCGGCGAGGGCTCCAAGGTGCCGCACCTGTCCTACATCGGCGATACCACCATGGGCTCCGGCGTCAACGTGGGCGCGGGCTCCATCACCTGCAACTACGATGGCGTACACAAGCACAAGACCGTCATCGGCAAGGATGCCTTCATCGGCTCCGACACCATGATGGTCGCGCCCGCCCAGATTGGCGACGGCGCGCTTGTGGCCGCCGGCTCCGTCATCACCGAGCCGGTCCCGGCTGACGCACTCGGCCTGGGCCGTGCCCGCCAGATAAATATTGAGGGCTGGGCCGCCGATTATCGCCGCCGTCTGCACGAGGACGACGAGGTATAACGTTTTACCAAGCATCTAAGGAGCTGTTCCCATGGGGGGCGGCTCCTTTTTTCTACCGTGACCTGCGCGACAGGATGAGTGGTCGGTTCGTGTCCGTTGACGGTAAAGACGTTATCAAGACCCGATTAACCCCGTCGCGCGGTTACAATGCAACAAGGCATCTATATGGCATTCGATATAAAGGAGAAGGGTAATGCCGATTAATGATCCCGAGAAGTCGGAGAATATGCGCAAGTCCATCCGCGTGTATTCCGGTTCCTCCAACCGTCCCCTCGCTCAGAAGATCGCTGAGTACCTTGGGGTCGAGCTTTCGGGCCTTACGCTAAAGCAGTTCGCCAACGGTGAGATTTACGCCCGCTACGACGAGACCGTCCGCGGCGCCGACGTCTTCCTGATTCAGTCCGTGGCCGGCGGCAACGTCAATGACATGCTCATGGAGCTGCTCATCGCCACCGACGCTGCCAAGCGCGCATCCGCCCGCTCCATCACCGCCGTTATCACCCACTACGGCTATGCCCGCCAGGA
The DNA here is from genome assembly GCA_902494165.1 of uncultured Collinsella sp. Lineage (GTDB taxonomy): Bacteria > Actinomycetota > Coriobacteriia > Coriobacteriales > Coriobacteriaceae > Collinsella. The sequence continues at coordinate 159,427 of CABUSD010000001.1, forward strand.
CCGCAAGGCCGGCCCGCGCGAGCCCATCACCGCCCGCCTCGTCGCCAACCTGCTCGAGCGCGCCGGCGTCGACCGCATCATCACCCTCGACCTGCACCAGGGTCAGATCCAGGGCTTCTTTGATATCCCGGTCAACCACCTGTCCGCACTGCCGCTGTTTGGCCAGTACTACAACGCCATGAACTTCGACACCGACAACCTGGTTGTCGTCTCCCCCGACGTGGGCCGCGCCAAGGCCGCCAAGAAGCTGTCCGACATGCTCGGCTGCGACCTGGCCATCGCCCACAAGGGCCGTCCGCGCCACAACGCCGCCGAGGTCATGGGCATCATCGGTGACATCAAGGGCAAGACCTGCATCATCAACGACGACATGATCGACACCGCTGGCACCCTGTGCGCCAACGTCAAGGAGCTCAAGGCTATGGGCGCTGGCGACATCTACGTCTGCGCCACCCACGGCATCTTCTCCGGTCCGGCCATCGAGCGTCTGAACGACGCCCCGATCGTCGAGTGCCTCGTCACCGACGCCATTCCCGTCGAGGTCGGCGGCAAGATCAAGACCATCTCGGTCGCCGAGGAGTTCGCTCAGGCCATCTCCGCCGTTTACCACGAGGAGCCCGTCTCCACGCTCGTCGGCGGCGACTTCGCGCTGTAGTCCAACGCGCATCGCATCATCTTTGATGCTTTTAAAGGGTCGGAAGCTCGCTTCCGGCCCTTTTTCTACCCCTCGCCAACCTTCCCTGGACAATTGGTTCAGATACGTATTTTTTAAAGCCCCAAAGGGCCGTTCGGAGCCTTCTGAGCTCCCCGGCGGATGCCATGCCGCCCAAAGCTCATCGTTTTCGAGTACAACCGCCGCATATTTACCCTCAAATCACCCTCGAAGGCCCTTAGAAACGCCTCGAATGCCCGTCGCCTTATACGTATCTGAACTAACTGTCCAGTAGCTATCGTCAACCTTCGCGGCAGAGCTCAATTTCCTGCAATCCCCTCAACCGATTCCATCGATTTCATAACACCCAGCCGTTCATGGCGCACAGCGCCCCGCTGAGCGAAAAGAACGGTATGGCGGTCGCATTCTGCCGCCAACTTAGTACGTTATAGCTATGACGACCGTGATTTCACATTTCTCCGCCCTCCGCGCAATTCGTCGCGCACGACGGGCGTACTCTGCCCTACCCTGGGACTCCGTTGATAGTGAACAGCAAGCACAGGCCTTGGCTAGCTGCATTCCCAATAATGACGCGATAGACTTTGGCGCACTTTCGATACTCGACGCCTGGAATGAAGATGATTCCGAACTACTCGATCTTCTCGTTTCAAACGAAGACAACAGACGCCCCGACAAGCGACTTCTTCAGCATATTCTCTCCGCTCCGCTTCCTGAAGGTGCAATTATGCACGTCGAGGCCGACATCTACGCAACGTCTCCTGCCATGACAGCCATGCTTTGTTCTAAAAATGAATCGGTCGCCAAAACCTTGATGCTCCTTATGGAGCTGCTCGGAACCTACTCCCTTCCGCCCGAGGCAACCTACCCCATCGCCTATGACGACATCTGGCCCAAGGGCGATAGCTGCGCAGCGACGGGCGATCTTGATTGCCTGGGCGGCCAGTCGGCAGCCAAACAGCAGAACGAAACCCGCTACGAACAGGCGCACTACAAATGCGAGCCCGCCACGACCATCGAAGATCTCGAGGCGGTCGCGCGCTTCGCCAAAAGTAGCTCATACACCTCGTTTCGCACGGCAGTCAAGCTTGCCCGACCCGGATCTGCATCCCCAGCCGAATCCCTAATGTTAGCCGTTCTCGGAGCGCCCATGCGCTTTGGCGGATTCGGATGTTGCAGCCTGCCCATGGGAGGCCTGCTACTCAACTATCGAATCGACTTCGACACTCTTGCGGTTAACATGTCCTCCGGCATCCCTTACGCCATCTGCGACCTATATTGCCCGGCCGCCGGAGTCGACAACGAATACAACGGAATTGGGCATGAGCTTCAAAACGCTCGCATCCACGATGGCAATCGAAATAATGGCCTCAAGGCAATGGGCATCCACGTCCTGGTTATCAATCGCGACCAAATGAAAGACCTTGTTGCACTCGAAGCCTTCGCCCAAACGATGCATCGACTCGCAGGAGTCCGATTCCGATATCGCATCAAGGGCTATCGCAAGCGTCAGGCCGCTTGGCTCAACGCTCTGCGGGCCGGAATCGGCCTTGCGCCGGTCTAAACGGCGAATCACCCGTGCGCCGTCGAACAGGGCTGGACAGTTAGTTCAAATACGTATAAATAGACACATTGAATTAGGCTGTTTTGCAGCTATCTCTATACCATTCGCCCTATTTGAAAGCGGGGTAGACTTCAAAACAGCGTCATATGGACTAACTAAAGTTCCAAAACAACGTATCGGCATTGAATTGAGCAATTCGAGTCCTCAGAACTTATACGTATCTGAACTAACTGTCCACCTCGGATTTTGACGGCCGTCCAAACGCCCCCAAACAACCTCAATTGCCCTCCATTTGACAGCGGCAACAGGGTCGCTCACCATAGCAGGCGACAAATCAACGAAAGGATGAACATGGCAGCTGCACAGCCGCTTAAGATTCGCATGGTTGCCGGACTTGGCAACCCTGGCGATGAGTATGCCGAGACCCGCCACAACGCCGGTTTTAAGGCGATCGACGAGCTGGCCCGTCAGGCCGGCGTCACGTACTGGAAAAACCAAGCAGGCGCCGAGGTCGCGCTCATCAACATCAACGATGCCGAGGAAGAGAACGGCAAGCGCCAGATTGTACTGGTCAAGCCGCAGTCGTACATGAACACCTCGGGCGGGCCCATCTCCAAGCTCTGCCGCGAGTACAAGATCAAGGCCGAGGAGCTGCTCGTCATCCACGACGAGCTCGATATTCCCGCCGGCGACGTGCGTGTTAAGGTGGGCGGAGGCCATGCCGGTCACAACGGCCTGCGCTCCATCATCGACAAGATGGGCAGCCGCGACTTTAGCCGTATCCGCACCGGCATCGGCAACCCTCCCGGCAAGATGGCCGTGGCAGACTACGTGCTCAAGCAGCTGCGCGCCCGCGAAGCCGAGGATTTCCAGGACACCTGCGCCCGCGCCGCAGATGCCGCCGGTCTGGCCATCGTCCACGGCGTAATCTACGCCCGCGATCACGTAAACGGCGCCGCTTCCGCCAACGGCAAGCACTAAAACCTACCATTTAGAGATGTTTATTTTGGCAGGTTTCATCTGCGGAAACGCCGCGGCGGCTGCGTCGCAATAAACCCTGTGCCGCTATACATATGCAACGCTCCAAAGGGGGCCGGCCTCACCGAAGCGCGAGGCCGGCCCCCTTTGCCGTTTTGCCTGATAAAACCTGCCAAAATAAACCTCTCCCCCTTTGGCAGGTCGAAGTGGATAAACCCTGCTCCCAACCGCCGAAGACACACGTAAGTGACATGTCCATGAGGGTATAATTTGCACCGTATGTCTGCACAACGCCTGTGCGCGTACGGTTTTATTCGGGCTACCGTCCATTTCCGTGGAGGCACGGTTCGGCGGCCCTAACAAGAGAGGGGTTCTATGTATAAGATCCTGGAGAAGACGCAGTTCTCGGAGAAGGTGTTCAAGTTCCGCATCGAGGCGCCCGCAATCGCCAAGCATGCGCACGCTGGACAGTTCCTCATGGTCCGCGCCAACGAGACGGGCGAGCGCGTCCCGTTTACCCTGGCCGGCTGGAACGGTGACGAGGGCTGGGTCGAGTTCATCTTCATGGTGATCGGCAAGACCACCGAGATGCTGTCCACTTACGAAGCCGGCGAGTCGCTGCGCGACGTCGTGGGCCCGCTGGGCGTTCCCACCGAGATGGCCGAGGGCCCCTGCGCCGTCATTGGCGGCGGCGTCGGCCTGGCAATTGCCTTCCCGGTCGCCAAGCACCTGGTCGAGACCGGTCACGAGGTGCACGCCATCATGGGCGCCCGCACCAAGGACCTCCTGCTCATGGAGGACCAGTTCCGCGAGCTCCTCGACGAGGACCACATCCATATCACCACCGACGACGGTTCCTACGGAGAGCAGGGCGTTGTCACCGCTCCGCTGGAGCGCCTGCTGCAGGACAAGGCCGTGAGCCAGGTCTTCTGCGTCGGCCCCGTTCCGATGATGAAGTTCTCGACCCTCACCGCCCAGAAGTACGATACCCCCATCACCGCGTCGCTCAACCCCATCATGGTTGACGGCACCGGTATGTGCGGCTGCTGCCGCGTCGAGGTGGGCGGCGTGACCAAGTTCGCTTGCGTCGACGGCCCCGACTTCGATGCCACCCTGGTCGACTGGGATGACCTTCGTGCCCGCCAGGCCGCTTACCGTTCCGAAGAGGGCGAGTCCCTCAAGGCCTATGAGGAAAAGAGCTGCGCATGCCACTAGTTAACGGTCGTTTCGTTGCCGATATGAAGTCGCCCCGCACCCCCGATAACGAGGAGCCGGCTGCCGAGCGCGCCTGCGACTTCCGCCCCGTCGACAAGGGCTTCACCGAGGAGATGGCGCTGGCCGAGGCCGAGCGCTGCCTCAACTGCAAGAAGCCGTTCTGTGTTGAGGGCTGCCCCGTCAACATCAACATTCCCCGCTTTATCGAGCAGATCCGCGCGAAGGACTTCGGCGGCGCTCTCGATACCATCCGCGAGGACTCCATGCTTCCCGCCATCTGCGGCCGCGTCTGCCCGCAGGAGAACCAGTGCGAGGGCAAGTGCATCCGTGGTAAGAAGTCCGAGCCCGTGGCCATCGGCCAGCTCGAGCGCTTCCTGGGTGATCGCCCCGAGCTCGCCTCCACGCCCAAGATGGCCCCCAAGAACGGCAAGAAGGTCGCCGTCGTCGGCTCCGGCCCGTCCGGCATCACCTGCGCCGGCGAGCTCGCCCGTAACGGCTTTGACGTTACCGTCTTCGAGGCCTTCTTCACCGGCGGCGGCGTGCTGGTCTACGGCATCCCCGAGTTCCGTCTGCCCAAGGCGGTCGTCAAGCGCGAGATTGACGGCCTGGAGGACATGGGCGTCAAGTTTGAGTACAACTCCGTCGTGGGCAACATGGCCACGGCCGAGGAGCTGTTCGAGCAGGGCTTCGACGCCATCTACGTGGCGACCGGCGCTGGCCTGCCCAAGTTCCTCAACGTCCCCGGCGAGAACCTGCCCAACGTCTTCTTCGCAAACGAGTACCTCACCCGCGTGAACCTGATGAAGGCCAACAAGTTCCCCGAGTACGACACCCCCACCAAGCACGGCAAGAACGTCGTTGTCTTTGGCGGCGGCAACGTGGCTATGGACGCCGTCCGTACCGCCAAGCGTCTGGGCGCCGAGCACGCCATCATCGCTTACCGCCGTACCGAGGACGAGATGCCCTGCCGTCGTGCCGAGCTGCACCACGCCAAGGCCGAGGGCGTCGAGGTTCTGCCGCTCGTTTCCCCGCTCGAGTTTGTCGCTGGCGAAGACGGCTCCGTGTGCGCCGTCAAGGTCCAGAAGATGGAGCTCGGCGAGCCCGACGAGTCCGGCCGTCGTCGCCCGGTGCCCATCGAGGGCGCCATCGAGGAGATCCCCTGCGACGTCGCGATCTCGGCTATCGGCACCAACGCCAACCCCTTCGCAAAGAAGATCGGCGGCAAGATGGAGCTCAACAAGTGGGGCTACATCGTCGCCGACGAGGAGACCGGCCAGACCACCGATCCCCGCATCTGGGCCGGCGGCGACATCGTCACCGGTGCCGCTACGGTCATTCTGGCGATGGGCGCTGGCAAGAAGGCCGCCGCTTCCATCACCAAGAGCCTGCTGGGCGAGTAATCACCCTCAGCGCTAGCCATTAAACGGCAAAGTCCCTGTCGAGCACACGCTCGGCGGGGACTTTTTCTATGCCGGCCGTCCCACCACCACAAAGGTGCCTGTCCCCTTTGTGGTGGTTTTGGTCGGTTAGCCTTCGAGTTGGGCCACCTTGTAGCGGTAGGCCGCGGCGATGACGTCCTTGCAGCCTTCGCGGCCCAGCTTGGCGCGGTTGACTACGATATCCTTACCGCTCGTCATCTTCCATTTGCCGGCACTGTAGCGCTTATAGAACGCCTCGCGCGCCTTCTGCTGCTGTTTGACCAGCTTGGCGCCCTTCTTTTTGTTAAGGCCACGCTTCTTGCGCACGATCTCGACGCGGTCCTCAAAGGGAGCGGTCACCAACACGGCAATGTGGTTGGGGTTGTTGCGAAGCAGATAATCGGACAGGCGGCCTTCGATAATGCAGCTCTCGGTCTCGCCCAAATCCAAAATCACCTGGCTCATCTTTTGGAACAACTTATCCGAGTACGAACGCGCATCGTAGCGGTCGGGCAGAAACGCCATGTTCTCAACGGCCAGACGTTCGTCATAGGCGGCCATCTTATCGAGCGACTCGCCCGCGCGCAGCGACGCACGTACCAGCAGCTCGTTATCGTACAGCGGAATCCCCAACTCGTCGGCAAGCATGCGACCAATCTCGTGGCCCTCGGCGCCAAAGTCGCGCGCGATGGTAATGACCACAGGATTCTTCTTATTCTCCAGATCGCTCATCGCGATTCCTTTCTCTATGTGACAAAGGGACAGTCCCTTTGTCACATTCTACGCTGCCACGATGCGGCGCTGATACGCTCGGACCAGCAGCGAGATACCAAAGTTGAGCACAAAGTACATCGCAAACACCAGGCCGTAGAGCATAAGCACCTGCGACAGGTCGATCGCGTGGGCCATCACGACGTTTGCCGTGTACATGAGCTCGGCCACGTTAATGCCCGAAAGATACGAGCTGTCCTTGATGACAGTCGTGCACTGGCTAAACAGCGCCGGAATGATCGTCTTAAACGTCTGCGGCAGAATGATGTAGCGCATGGTGGCAAAGAAGCCAAAGCCTTGGCTCTGCGCTGCCTCAAACTGGCCGCGCGGAATCGAGTTGAGGCCGCCGCGCACAATCTCGGCCATAACAGCGCTGGTAAACAGCGTAAAGGCGATGGTCGAAATCACAATGTCCAAACCCTGCACCGTAAAGTAGATAAACAGGATCCACAGCAGGTTTGGCGTGCAGCGGAACAACTCGATATAGGCGCTCACCAAAATACGGAACGGGCGGGGCGCGTAGCTTTTAACGAGCGCCAGCACCGTGCCAAAGATGAGCGAGAAAAAGATCGACAGCGCCGAGATCTCGATCGTCTTAACAAAGCCGCCCCAAATGTAGAGCAGGTTGGTCGCGTTGAAGATTTCCATGCGCTAGGCCTCCTCTACGTTGTCGAGCCCCAGCTCGGCCAGGCTCACGCCGCGCGGACGCTCCTTGGAGCGGCGCTCGAGCCACTGCACCAGCATGGCGAGCGGAAAGCAGATGATAAAGTACATAAGGCAGCAGACGATGTATCCCTGCAGGTAACCGTACAGACTCACAAAGTTGTCGGAACGGTACATAAGGTCGCCGCCGGCCACAAGTGCCAGCACCGACGTGTTCTTGACCAGGTTGAGCGCCTGGTTACACAGCGGCGGCAGAATGATCTTGAATGTCTGGGGCAGCACGATGTACCAATACGCCTGCGCACGGGTGAAGCCCTGGCTCTGGGCCGCTTCCATCTGACCGCGCGGAACCGCCTCGATACCAGTGCGGATGACCTCCGAAATGTAGGCCGCGTGATACAGGCCCACACCCAAGAAGCCCAGCACGAACGGCGCGATGCGCACCGGCTGGTCGGCACCGGTTATGGCCTGCAAAAACTGCGGACCGGCCATGTACATAAAGAGCACCTGCACGGGCAACGGGGTGTTCTGGTAAAACTCCACGTACACGCGGCTTATGGTGCGCAGCACGCGTGAACGAGTGGTTGAGAACACGCCCAGCAGCGTGCCCAGCACCAGCGACAGCAGCAGACCGGCAACGACCACCTGTAGCGTCACACCAAAGCCCTCCCAGAAGGGCCCCATGTTTTGAAATGTCGTCGACCAACGGTCGGCGTCAAATAATCCTTCGAGCATTCGATTCCTTCCTTGGACGATGCGCCTATACAAGACCCCAGGTCTTGACCTCTTGGTCGAGCCAACCGTCGGCCAGGCGATCGCAAATCACCTGATCGACCACGGCCGAAAGGTCGCAGCCCTTCTTGGTCGCCACGCCGTAGCCCTGCTCGCCAAACTTGACCTCGGGCTGCAGCAGCTCAACGGTCTCGTTCATGTAACCGGCCAGCGTGGAGCGGTCCATGGCAAAGACATCGATATTGCCGGCGTCGAGCGAACTCTTGATGATGGGGTAGCCGCTAAAGGCCCTAAACTCGGGCTTGCAGCTAAAGCCGTTGTCCTTGATCATCTGCTCGATCAGGCCCTGCGTGGTAGCACCCTGGCTCACGCCGATGACCTTGCCGTCCAGGTCCTCAATCGAGGTAAAGCCCGAACGCTTCTTGACCATGAGTCCCACGTAGTCGGTGCGGTACGGCGTCGAGAAATCCCAGCTCTTCTTGCGCTCGTCGGTGATGGTGTAGGTCGCCGCGACCACGTCAAGCTGGCCGTTATCGATCAGCGGGCCGCGCGTCTTGGGCGTTACATCGGTAAACTCGACAAGCTCCTGGGCGCGGGCCTCCTTGTAACTCACGCCAAAGACGGCAGCAGCGATCTGGTAGCACAAATCAACTTCCATGCCCTCAAAGCGGCCCTTGGCGGTGTCGTAATAGCCATAGCCGGGAACGTCCTTCTTAACGCCGGCATTCAGATGGCCACGCGACTTGATGGCCGCAAGCTTGGACCCCTTGTCGGAGCCCTCGCTGCTGGTGGAGTTGCCGCAACCGGCAAGCGCGGTCCCCGTCAGCGCAAGCATGCCGGCGCCCGCCAGCTGCAAAAAGTGACGGCGCGACACGGCCGCCCTCGTCATATCCGTCATGTCCATCACCGCACCTAGTGCAGAATCTTGGACAGGAACTCGCGGCAGCGCGGGTTCTCGGGGTTATCGAAGAAGTGCTCGGGCGTGCCCTCCTCCAGGATGCGGCCGTCCTCCATAAAGATGACGCGGTCGGCCACCTGGCGCGCAAAGCCCATCTCGTGCGTCACGCAGATCATGGTGATGTCCTCCTGCGCGAGCTCAATCATAACGTCCAAGACTTCCTGGACCATCTCGGGGTCGAGCGCCGAGGTCGGCTCGTCAAACAGGATGATGGGCTGCTTGGTGCACAGGGCACGGGCGATGGCGATGCGCTGCTGCTGACCGCCCGAGAGATTCTGCGGATACTCGCCGGCCTTATGCGCCATGCCGACGCGCTTGAGCGCGGCAATGGCGATCTCGGTCGCCTCCTCCTTGCTCTTCTTTTGCAGCTTGATGGGTGCGAGCGTCAGGTTGCCCAGCACCGTCATGTTGGGATACAGGTTGAACTGCTGAAACACCATGGAGCTGTACTTGCGAGCCATCTCCAGGTGATTCTTTTTGGTGAGCGGCGTACCGTCGATGACGACCTCGCCCGACGTGGGCTCCTCCAGATAATCGACGCAACGGATGAGCGTCGACTTACCCGAGCCGGAAGGCCCGATCATTACGAGCTTCTCGCCGCGCTTGACGGTGAGATTGATATCTTTGAGCACATGCAGGTCGCCAAAGTACTTGTTGAGATGCTTGATCTCGATCATGTCTGCCATGAATGTCCCTTCCCTGCGTTTACACGAGTTGAACTATTGTACGGAAAGAACCGCGTTTCCGCAGCCCACACTACATTCCCGTAAAGAACCCGCAACCTTTAACCCACTCATTGGGGACAGACTTAAATGAGTGCCTGCTCATTGGGCACTCATTTAAGTCTGTCCCCAATGAGCACCCAATGACCAGCCAGGGGAGGCGCCCTTCATCGGCCAACAAAAAAGGGCGCGACCGCAATGGTCACGCCCCTCAGCATCGGCTATGTGTCGGCCAGCCCTTAAGCCAGCTTTGCGCCGACGATCTTTGCCGCGGCCGGCTTATCGAAGTTGCCGCCGGTGGCCTTGCCGAGTGCACCCATAACCTGGCCCATCTGCTTCTTGGACGTGGCGCCCAGCTCGGCGATGACCTGCTCGATCAGGGCCTCGAGCTCCTCGCCCGAAACCTGCGCGGGCAGCAGGCTTTCCAGAATCTTGACCTGCTCGGTCAGGTTGTCGGTACGCTCCTGGTCGGTGCCGGCCTTGATGGACATCTCCAGCGTCTCGCTCGTCTGCTTAATCAGACGCTTGATCATGCTGTTGACGTCTTCCTCGGTCACATCGCGGCGCTCGTTAACCTCGATATTCTTCACCTCGGCCTTAACCTGGCGAATGATGGACAGGCGAACCTTGTCCTTGGCCTTCATGGCCGCAATCATTTCCTTCTGCAGCTCTTCGTTGGTCATCTGCAAATCCTCCTCAATAGCGTGGGCGGCACTCGCGCGAGCACCGCCCCATGATTACTCAGTCGTCGACGAATCGTCGGTCGAACTCTTGGTGACGCCCTTCAGGCTGACGTTGTATGGCACGTCTTTGGGCATGGGATTAACGGTGATGTCGGCATCCTTCTTGTACTGCTCCAGCCACTCGCTGTACGCGGTGCTGGCCGCCTGCGTCTTCACCACGTTGGAGACGTACTTCTTGATGGCCTTGGGCACCTGGTTGATGTCATCAACCTGATTATCGACATGGAAGTAGTCGGTGCACTTGATGACGTGGTAGCCGTACGTCGACTCGACCACGTCGCTCACATCGCCCTTGTTGAGTCCCTCGAGCGCCGTCTGGTAGCTGTCGACGAAGGTAGTGAGCTTATCCCAACCCACATCGCCCTTCTTCTCCTTGGAGCCGGTGTCGTCGGAATACTGCTCCACGGCGTCCTCAAAGCTCAGCTCACCGGAGTTGATCTTGTCCAGGCACTCCTGCGCCTTGGCCTTGGCGGCAGCCTTGTCCTCGTCGGAGGCGTCGGAATCAACCTTGATCAGAATGTTCGACGAGCGGCGGGCGTCGTTGTAGCTGGACAGGTTTTCGTTGATGTAATCGACGATCTCGCTGTCCTTGGGCTTGCTCGTGGGCGCGACGGCATCCTTGAGTTTCTGCTGCGCCAGGCTCTCCTTGAGCGAATCCTTGTAGGTGTCCTCGGTATAACCGTAGGTCTTGAGGGTCTTCTTAAAGGCCTTGGCACCGCCCGCGCTCTTGCACGCGTCCTTCCAAGCCTTCTCGACCTCCTCGTCCGACACCGTAACGCCGTTTTCCTTCTGTGCCTGTTGAAGCAGAATCTGCTGCGTGTAGGAGTCGATGAGTTGCTTGCGGTACTTCTTGGGCGTGAGGTCGTTGTCGACCAGATACTGCGCCCAGTCCTTGTCCTTGGTGTAGCCGTAGGACGTGCGCATGCTCATGATCTGCTTGGTCACGGTGTCCTCGGTGAGGTTGGTGCCGTTGATAGTGGCAGCCACACCGCCGGTAAGCTTGTAGCCCGAGGTATCCTCTGCCTGCGACATAAGGCCGGAGCACGCCATGGCCGAGACGGAAAGCAGCATCGCCAGCACGCCGATGACCACCAGGACAATCTTGACGGTCTTAGACACGTACGTCTTGCGCTGCTTCTTGCGAGAGCTGGAGGCAGCGCGGGCCTGCTGCTCGGGCGTCGGCACGGCCTCGGAGTTCTTTTTCTTATTTGCCATAGTTGGCCTTTCGCATAACGAATCGAACAAACGCCATTGTGTCACAACGCAGCCCCCGCGGCACGCTTGGTGCATTGGGGACAGGTTAATCTGCACCATTTTGGTGCAAAGGGGACAGCTCTGGCAGCCGGCAGTTAGGGACAGTCCCCAAGTGCCGACTCAGCCCCACCTTAGAAGTGGCGGCGGATGGCGTCGACCATGCCCTGGGGCGTGGTCTGGCCGAGCACGTCGGCTGCGGCATCGGCGTCCATAAAGATATTCATGAGCGCCTGCAGGGCCTCGACCTGGCCGCCCGGCTCGGCGATGCCCAGATTGATGACGATCTGCGCCGGCACCGGAGCGCCCATGCCAGCCATAGCGTTAAATGTCACGGGCGCGGCGGGCTTCACCACCGCGATATAGGGCTTGGCCACAAACCCCGGATCGGTATGCGGAATGGCAATGTTTGCCGCCGGCATGGCAAGACCCGTGGGATAGGCATCCTCGCGCGTGCGAACGGCGTCGAGCCAACCGGACGCAATGTAGCCACGTGGTGCAAGCTCGCCCTCGAGCCCCGCAAACACCTCATCCGGCGTTGCACACTCCCAATCAAAAAACACCAACTCAGGCGTAAACAGCGCTTCGTTATCCGCCATGCGCTCACCTCTCTCACCTAGTCATCGGAGGCGTTCTTGAATGACTAGTCGTTAAAGACCGTCCCCGATGACTACCCAAAACAAAAGGTGGCCACGCGCGCCTTGGCGCCAATGACCACCCTGACTACTCGGCTAAATTGTACTGTGCGCCGCTAGCCGCGAGGCGCGTCAATTGCGACCTTGCCGCTCTCCAGCACGTGGACGCGGCCGTCGGCGAGCATTTGCACGACTTCGGGATACAGCACGTGCTCAATCGCGTGGATGTGCTCCTCGAGCGTGTCGACATCCCAGCCCTCCTCAACAGCCAGCGCACGCTGGGCGATGATGGGACCGTTGTCGTAGATCTCGTTGGCAAAATGCACGGTCACGCCAGTTACCTTGACGCCGCGCGCAAAGGCGTCGTCAATCGCATGCGCACCGGTAAAGCTCGGCAGCAGCGCCGGATGCAAGTTGACCACGCGGTTGGGAAACGCCGCCAGCAGCGGCGTGTGCACCATGCGCATGTAGCCGGCCATGACCACATACTCGCAGCCGCGCTCGAGAAGCTCGTGCGCGATGATCTCGTCGGCGGCAATAGGGTCGGCATAGACATCCTTGGACAGCGTGAGCGTCTGGATGCCCGCGCGCTCAGCGCGCTGCAAACCCTTAGCCGAGGGACGGCTCGACACCACAAGCTCAATCGAAGCGTTGAGCTTGCCGGCGGCGATCAGATCGATCAGCGCCTGCAGGTTGGTACCCGAACCGCTGATGAGCACACCGATCTTGAGCGGCTCGGCCGTATCGGTGCCGGTCGGACGGGTGTAGGGCACAAAGTCCAGGCCCTCGGCGGCAACCATCTGCTCGTTAGCGCTCATCGGGGTACACGACCTTACCGGAACCCTCGACGCACTCGCCCACGCGGAACGGCTTCTCGCCCAGCGCGACCAGAGCCTCGGTCACCGCGGCCTCGTCCTCGGGGGCGACGATCAGGCACAGGCCAACGCCCATGTTGAAGGTCTTGCACGCCTCGTTGGGCGCGAGCTCGGCCTGGCGCGACACATAGGTGATGACGGGCGGAACGTCCCAACCCATCTCGGCGCCGTTGCGGGTGACCACGGCGTCGACGTCGTCGGCAAGCGCGCGGTTGAGGTTCTCGGTAATACCGCCGCCGGTGATGTGGGCAATAGCATGCACGTTGGCGCCGCCGCGCAGCAGCTCAAGAATCGGCTTCACATAAATTCGCGTGGGGGCCAGCAGGGCGTCAGCCAGCGAAGCGCCACCGAGCTCCTCGAGCGGACGGCTCAGCTCCTCGGCCTTAGCGGCGGCCTCGGGCGTACCCGGCTTAATGCCGTCGACACCGATAACCTTGCGCACGAGTGAGTATCCGTTGGAGTGCACGCCGGTGGAGGGCAGGCCCAGGATCACATCGCCGGGTCGAACGTTTGCGGGGTCGAGCATCTTGGGACGGTCGACGACGCCCACGGTAAAGCCGGCAAGGTCGTAATCGGCGGGGGCCATGACGCCCGGGTGCTCGGCCATCTCGCCGCCCACGAGCGCGCAGCCCGCGAGCTTGCAGCCGTCGGCCACGCCCTTGATGATCTTTGCCATGTGCTCGGCCTCAATGTGACCGATGGCAACGTAATCCAGGAAGAACAGCGGCTCGGCGCCCGAAGCCAAAATGTCGTTGACGCACATGGCGACCAGGTCCTGGCCCACCGTCTCGTGACGGTCCATAATCTGGGCGAGCACGAGCTTGGTGCCCACGCCGTCGGTGCCGCTGATCAGGATCGGGTCTTCCATATCCTTAAGCGCGGCAGCCGAGAACAGGCCACCAAAGCCGCCGATGCCGCCGATAACCTCGGGGCGGTTGGTGTCCTTGACCATCTGCTTAATAGCGTCGACGGCGCGGCCGCCCTCGGCGGTATCGACGCCGGCGTCCTCGTACGTCACATGCTTGCTGTCGCTCATCTGAGCCTTCCTCTCCCACTACCGTGGCGCCGCGCGGGCGCCAAACGGTGCTCATAGTTGCGTTCATTTCGGCGCGCGCCATAACAACGCGCGCCGTCATATCAACAAAACAGCAGGTAAAACCTACCAAAATAAACCTGTCCCTTTTTGGCAGGTTTTAGGCCTCGCCGTGTTCCTCTTCCCAGCTGCGATCGTCGTATTTCTCGACCACGGCGTCGTCATCAAAGTGCAGCGGCTTGTCCAGGTTGCGGGGCTTAAAGCCCTCCATGAACTTGTCGCGGCCAAAGCTCTCGGGAATCGCCACGGGGTAGCGGCCGGTAAAGCACGCATCGCAGTAACCGCCCTTGGGCATGACCTTAAGCAGGCCCTCGACCGAAAGGAAGGCCAGCGAATCGGCGCCGATATACTCGCAAATCTCGTCGACCGTCTTGTTGGCGCTGATAAGCTGCGACTGCACGTCGGTATCGATACCGTAGAAGCACGGCCAGATGACCTCGGGCGAGTTGATGCGGATATGAATCTCCTTGGCGCCGGCGTTGCGCAGCATCTTGACGAGCTGCACCATGGTGGTGCCGCGCACGATGGAGTCGTCGATGACGACCAGGCGCTTGCCCTCGATGTTGTCACGCAGCGGGTTGAGCTTCATACGCACGCCCATGGCACGCAGCTCCTGCGTAGGCTCGATAAACGTACGGCCCACATAGCGGTTCTTGATGAGGCCCTCGCCAAAGGGAATGCCACTCTCGTGCGAATAGCCCTCCGCGGGCGGCAGGCCGGAGTCGGGCACGCCGATGACCAGGTCGGCCTCGACGGGCTCCTCATGTGCCAGCTGACGACCCATGTCATAACGGCAGGCGTAGACGCTCTTGCCGTTCATGATGGAATCGGGGCGAGCAAAGTAGACCTGCTCAAAAATGCAGTTAGCAGGCTCTTCGGCGGCAGGCACGCCCTGCTCGGACACAAGGCCCTCGGCGCTGATGCGCAAAATCTCACCGGGACGGACGTCGCGGACGTACTCGGCGCCCACGATATCGAGCGCGCAGGTCTCGGAGGCAACGACCCAGCCGCCGGCGCGCGTGACATGGGTGGTGGCGTCGACCGTCGCGGCGCCGTCCTGCGACGGCAGCTGCGAAACGGATGCGGCATCGGCCTGGTCCAGGCCCTCATCCACCAGCTTGCCCAGCACGAGCGGGCGAATGCCGTGCGGATCGCGGAATGCGTAGAGCGCCTGCTCGTTGATGAGCGTCATGGCGTAGCCGCCGCGCACGAGCTCCATGGTCTTGCGAATGCCCTCGCGCAGATGGCCAGTACGCTGAGTAAAGTAGCCGATGAGTTTGGTCGCGACCTCGGAATCCGAGTTGGAGAGGAACGGTACGCCCAGCTCGATCAGCTGGCGACGCAGCTCGTCGGTGTTGACGAGGGTGCCGTTGTGCGCGAGCGCGATAATGACGCTATTGATGGTAGAGAGGTGCGGCTGAGAGGCTTCCCAGCTCTTGGCGCCGGCGGTGCCGTAGCGCACATGACCCACGGCCAGCTGACCGGAGAGCGTCGACAAGTCGGCATTGGAGAACACGCGGTCGAGCAGGCCCAGATCCTTGCGGACCATAACCGTACCGCCGTCACCAACGGCGATTCCCGCCGATTCTTGGCCGCGATGCTGCAGTGCACGCAGGCCAAAGTACGTCAGTCGAGCCACGTCGCGATCGGGCGCCCAGACACCAAAAACGCCGCATTCCTCATGCAGCTGGTCAGAGTCCGGATCATACGTCGACATGGCGTTCACCTGTCCCGCGGCACGCTCGGCCGCGCGGATGGTTTCTTGAGACATGGCATCCCCTCAGAGCCTCGTATTTTGGCGTTACCCGCCTTATTATACGCACGGCGCGACGCGCTCCCCCGCGCATGAGCAGCGCTTTTTAAAAGCCCACCGAGCTTATTATCCGTTTTGCGACCAAACATTTTATTGGGTAGTCCACTCTCAGGGGCAACGGCCTCGAAGACTTCCCGTGCGCCGTGTCTCGCCCGCGCTAGGGGCTACATTGTTGCAATTGGGACGTTCGTCCTGTCTTTTAGCTGGTCGTCGGCGTATCCTTGTAGGCTACTACAAGACGAGAAAGGTAGCGTATGGATCGAAATCAACTCGACCCCAGTGTCCCCAGCACCACGGAGGCCAAGAAGATCCCCCTTATCATCAAGGTCTACGCAGTCCTGTGCACCCTATCTGGCGTGGGCACGCTCCCGTCAGTCGCCGTCTTTATGTGGCAGGTCATCACCGCACTCATTAACGGCAACGTCGCCGCTAAGCTCGGTGATAACACCCTGGTCGCGGTTGGCCTTATCGTCGCCGGCATTATGCTCTCGGCGGCAAGCGCGATCATCTTGATCGTCTTTGGCCTGGACCTCATCAAGGACCAGCGGCGCAATGCCGCCCGCCTGTCTTACGTCCTCATCGCATTTACCGTCGTGGAGCTTTTAGTTGACGTGATGCTCCAGGGCATCGGACCCTTCCTGCTGCGCCCCGCCGTCCAGCTTGTCATCCTCATTGCGCTGTCGGCCACCGTCGACCCCACGCTACGCCAGGAGCGCGAACTGCAGCGCCGTCTGCAAGAGATGCTCGACCGCGATGCCGCCGCCGAGGGGATGCTCGGCCGCGACGAAACCGGCGAGGGCTACATCAAGCTCAACTACTTCAACCTGTTCTGGGTATTCTTCGTCTGCAGCGTGTTAGGTCTCATTCTCGAGGAAGTCTGGCATATGGTCGTCGTCGATCCCGGCGTCTATCAGGACCGTGCCGGTATGCTATTTGGCCCCTTTAGCCCCATCTACGGATTTGGCGCGGTGCTCATGACCATGGCGCTCAACCGCTTCTATAAAAAGAATCCTCTGATCATTTTCCTGGTAAGTGCCCTGATCGGCGGCGCTTTCGAGGTGTTTGTAGGCTGGTTTATGCAGACCTCATTTGGCGTGGTGTCGTGGAGCTATTCACACATTAGGCTATTCGGCATGCCCGATCCCATCGCGGTATTGACCGGGGGACGCACATGCACGCCGTTTGCCTGCATGTGGGGCCTGGGTGGCCTCATCTGGATCAAGGTCTTGCTGCCGCGTCTGCTTAAGCTCATCAATATGATTCCATGGAAACGCCGCTACTCTGCTACCGTCATCCTGACCGCCGTCATGTTGATCGACGGCGTCATGACGTTGCAATCGCTCGACTATTGGTATCAGCGCGTCAACGGAACCGTTCGAAATATTCCCGTCGCACAGTTCTATGACAAGCATTTCGATAACGAATATATGGAGAACCGTTTTCAGAGTATGACCATGAGCCCCAAGGACGCCACACGCGTGTAGCAAACGCCAGAGCAAAATAGCTCCAACACATCAAAGCCCGCTGGCAGATCTACATGAACTGCCGGCGGGCTTTCGCTATAGACAGACTCGGATTGCCGACGAGGCCTTACGCCTCGCGCTCGACCTCGCTCACGCACTCGTTCTTGATGGTGCCGACGAGCGACTGCAGCGCATCGACCACATGCGGGCGAATGTCTCCGCCAATGAGCACGAGCATGATGTCGTCGCCCACGGTAAGCTCGCCGCTCGCCAGCCACACGCGCACATAGCCGATACCCGGCATCGTGCGCGTCGCCTCGATAGCGGCCTGCACCTTTTCGGCATCGAAGCCAAACACCATGCCGCCCACCTTGTGGCCTGGCGCCACGCCATCGGTCTCGACTCCGCGCACTTCGGCCTTGGGCGTCGCGCGCACCACGCCGTTGTGTGTCAGGTACATCCCACAATCAGCCGCCGAAACATCGGCCTTGGCTTCGCGCAGCCAAGCATCAACCGAAGGCATCGATTTGCCGTTCTCAAGCATCATTTCTCCTTTTGATTTCCAGGGTAGTCTTTTTGGGACGGGGCCCGGACACTTTATTCCTCGACCAGCGTGAGCACCATGACGGCGCGCGTATTGCTAAATGACAGCGAACGGCAGGTCACAAGCGTTACGACCTTGGTTGCCGAAGCGGCACGATCGGTGGCATCGCTCGCCACGGCAGAGGCACCGTCGAGCATCTCGGACAGATAATTCTTCAGTCCGTCATCGCCCTCAAAGTTGGGCGTGCGCGCCTTGGCATACGTGTCCTCGACCACCTTGGTCGCCAGCGGACGCAGCTTATACGTCGCGTCACGTGTGATGTAGTACACGTAGTCCATGCTGTCGAACGTCGCTTGATCGGTCGTATCCGAAATCACGTTGAACATCGAACCGTCGTTCATGTGATGACCGTAAATCGTGGTCTGCTGATCCACCATGCCCGGCGCGGTGTCGTCGCTATCCAGGAAGATGGCACCCGACGCATTGGCGGTGCCGTCGAACAGCGTGTTGAGGTATTTGGAGTTGTTGTTGGTCTGCACCACGGGATAGTTGATGTTGGTTCCCGGCGCGTAAATCCAACCCACAACTTCGGGATTTGTCTGGGCAAGTGCATCGAAGTCGATAATCGGCACGCCGCTGGCGTCCTTATCGCTTACATATTGCTTCTCGATTTTCTGGTACGAATCGCTTGCCTGTTTATAGCCAATCTGAGCATTGATAAAGATAGCGGCGGCGGCGACAATCAGGCCGATGCCGATGATGATGAGCAGAATGGGAATAATGGAGCGGCGCTTTTTGCGCGGCGGCTCGGTGTAATCCGACGGCGCGGCATGCGATGAAGACCGGGGCGGCTTCTTAGCGTTGCTATAAGATGAAGGTCGATATGCGGCTGGCGCGTCCTGTCGACGATGCGTCGCCGGCGTCACGGGGCGCGGCGCGCGCGGCTGCTGAGGAGAGGATGTCCGACCCTGCTGTGCCGCATGGGCAGCACCCGGCTTCGACGGATCGGGAATCTGAGAAGCCTTGAATCGTTTTCCCTGATAGTCGGACATGGCTCTCCTTATACTGCGGTGAAACGGCGGAACGCCTAGGCGTCGGCCATCTCCTGCTTCATCTTCTCGATAACCTTGCGGTACTCGGGGTCGCAAGCGCCTAGAATCTGCGTGGCGTAGATGGCGGCGTTCTTGGCGCCGTTGATGGCAACGCAGGCCACAGGCACACCCGAAGGCATCTGCACCATCGACAGCAGCGAATCCATACCGCCCAGGTCACTCGTCTTCATAGGCACGCCGATAACCGGCAGCGGCGTGAAGGCAGCCACGACACCACCCAGGTGAGCGGCCTTGCCGGCGGCGGCAATAATCACTTTGATACCGCGATCGGAAGCAGTCGAGGCCCACTCATGGACCTTCGCCGGCGTGCGGTGTGCGCTCGCAATGACGAGCTCATAGGGCACGCCGAGCGCCTCGAGCTCGGCGGTGCAACCTTCCATAACGCCCAGATCGGACTTGGAGCCCATGATGATCCCGACAACCGGCTTCTGACCTGCCATAAACAAAGACCTCCTGTTGAGAGCGGCGACGCGGCGGATCCGCGACCCTTAACTACTGAGAGTAGTATAGCTGCTCCCGTCCCTGCGGTCTGCGGGTGCCCCGCGTCGGGCTGGGTTTTTATCTTCGCTCCCCTTGCTTCGCAAAGTCGCTCAGACAATAAACCCAGTCCGCCGCGGGGCACCCGGGGACCTACCGGGGATTGCCATGACGTACGTTGGCTGAAATATTAACGTGGAATCCGCCGTTCGAACGAACGGCGGATCCCACACTCACTTTTTATTCAGCCCTAGTCATCGCGCAAAGCCCCTTCGGCAGCACACGGTGCAACCGAGTCACCGCAGGCCGGGGCGGGAGGCGGACCTTTCTCTCGGAAAACTTCGCGAAGCCCAGTTTCCGAGAGAAAGTGTCCGGCTGCCGCCCCGGCCGGCCAGGTCAACTACACCGTGTACTGCGGCAGGTCCTGCAGGGCGATGACGTCCATGCCCATGTCGTTGGCACTGCCGTGACCCTGCTGGTCCTCGCGCACCGCCTCGATGGCGCTCACGTACGTGTTGGCGGCAGACATCGCGGTCACGCAGGTCACGCCGCGACGCACGGCCTCGGTACGTAGCAGGTAGCCATCGCCACGCGAGCCCGGACCGTACGGCGTATTGATGATCACCGCAATCTTGCCATCGGCGATGAGGTCGCCGATGTTGGGACGCTCGCCGTCGTGCGGGCCGCTAATCTTCTCCACGACCTCGCACGTCACGTTGCCGCCGCGCAGCACGCGTGCCGTACCCTCGGTAGAGCAGATGTCAAAGCCCAGATAGCGCAGGATACGGGCGACCGAAAGGATATGGCGCTTGTCGCGGTCGCACACGCTAATGAACACCTTGCCGGCGCTCGGGTCGGGCAGCTTGTAGTCGATCGCCAGCTGCGTCTTGGCGTATGCCTCGGGATAGCTCTTGGCGATACCCATGACCTCGCCCGTCGACTTCATCTCGGGCCCCAGGATAACGTCGGCTCCCGGGAAACGACCCCAGGGCATAACGGCTTCCTTCATGCAGAACCAGTCCAGCTGACGCTCGTCGCTCGGCAGGCCCAAGCTCGCGATGGAATCGCCCGCCATGATGCGCGCCGCGCACTTGGCCAGCGGCACACCGGTGGCCTTGGAGATAAACGGGACGGTACGGCTTGCGCGCGGGTTGGCCTCGATCACGTAAACGGTCTCGCCCTTGATGGCGTACTGCACGTTAACCAGGCCGCGGACTCCCAGCGCCATCGCGATGCGGCGCGTGGTCTCGCGGAGCTTCGCCTGCAGGCTCTCGCTAAAGCTGAACGGCGGAATGCAGGTCGCAGAGTCGCCGGAGTGAATACCGGCCTCCTCGATATGCTCCAGAATGCCGCCGATGTAGACCTCTTCGCCATCGCACAGGGCGTCGACATCGGACTCGATCGCACCCTCCAGGAAGCGATCGAGGTACACCGGGTAGTCGGGGCTAATGCGCGCGGCCTCGGCCATGTAATCGCGCAGATGCTCGGCATCGTAGGCGATCATCATGCCGCGGCCGCCCAGCACGTAGCTCGGACGCACCAGCAGTGGGTAGCCGATGTGCGCGGCCACGGCCTCGGCCTCCTCAAACGAGGTGGCCTGGCCCGCCGGCGGGTACATGATACCCAGCTTGTCGAGCAGAGCGGCGAAGCGCTCGCGGTCCTCGGCAAAATCGATGGCGTCGGGCTTGGTACCCATGATGTTCACGCCGCTCTCCTCGAGCATGCGTGCCAGCTTAAGCGGGGTCTGGCCGCCGAGCGTCACTACGACGCCGTCGGGACGCTCAACGTCGATAACGTCCATGACGTCCTCGTAGGTGAGCGGCTCAAAGTACAGGCGGTCGGACGTGTCGTAGTCGGTCGAAACGGTCTCGGGATTGCAGTTGACCATGATGGTCTCAAAGCCGCGGGCGGCCAGCGCATAGCTCGCATGCACGCAGCAGTAGTCGAACTCAATACCCTGGCCGATACGGTTGGGACCGGCACCCAGAATCATCGCCTTGGGCTTGCTTGCCGGCGTGGTCTCGTCGGGGGCAACGCACTTCTTGGCGACCGGGCTCGTGCGGTAGATGTTCTCATAGGTCTTGTAGTGGTATTCCGTGGCACTCGAGAACTCGGCGGCGCAGGTGTCGACTGTCTTCATGCTGGGGACCACGCCCAGACCCTTACGGTAAGCGCGAACAAAGCGCTCGTCCGAGCCGGTCAGCGCGGCAATCTCGGCATCGCTCGTGCCATACTGCTTGAGCAGGCGCATCGCGTCGGCGTCAATGTCTTCCACGCGCAGGCCGCGAATGCTCTCCTGGACCTGCACCATATCGCTGATGCGATTGAGGTACCACGGATCGATACCGCAGATGGCGTGGATGCGCGCAACATCCCAGCCACGGCGCAGGGCCTCGACCACAAAGAAGATGCGGTGCTCAGTCGGGGTGCCCACAGCCTGGGCGAGTTCCTCGTCGCTCAGCTTATCGGCGCCCTCCTTGCCACCGGCGCAAATGCCCTGGTGCCCGTCTTCCAGCGAGCGCATGGCCTTGCCAAAGGCCTCCTCAAAGGTGCGACCGATCGCCATGATCTCGCCCACGGCCTTCATGCGCGTGGTGAGCGTGGGGTCGGTGCCCTTGAACTTCTCGAAGGCAAAGCGCGGCACCTTGACAACGCAGTAGTCAATCGTGGGCTCAAAGCAGGCAGGCGTTGCCTTGGTAATGTCGTTGACGATCTCGTCGAGCGTGTAGCCCACAGCCAGGCGCGCGGCGGCCTTAGCGATGGGGAAACCCGTGGCCTTGGAGGCCAGCGCGGACGAACGGCTCACGCGCGGGTTCATCTCGATGACGATCAAGCGACCGGTCTGGGGGTTCACGGCAAACTGCACGTTGGAGCCGCCGGTCTCGACGCCGATCTTCTCCAAGATGGCGAGCGAGGCGACACGCATGCGCTGATACTCAAGGTCGGAGAGGGTCTGCGCCGGCGCCACGGTGATGGAGTCGCCGGTATGCACGCCCATGGGGTCGAGGTTCTCGATGGAGCACACGATGATGCCGTTGCCGGCGTGGTCACGCATGACCTCCATCTCGTACTCTTTCCAACCCTCGATGGACTCCTCGACCAGCACCTCGTGGGCAGGCGAGAGTTCAAGGCCCTGGCTCACGATGGAGACGAGCTCCTCGTGGGTGTGCGCGATGCCGCCGCCGGCGCCACCGAGGGTAAAGCTCGGACGCAGCACGCAGGGATAGCCCACGCGCTCGGCGATGGCCTCGGCGTCGGCCACGCTGTAGGCATAGCCCGAGCGCGCGACCTCCAGGCCAATCTCGGCCATGGCCTCGTTAAAGAGCTTGCGGTCCTCGCCGCGCTCGATGGCGGCCAGGTCGCAGCCGATCATCTCGACGCCGTACTTGTCGAGCGTACCGTCTTTCGCCAGCTCGACGGCGGCGTTCAGACCGGTCTGGCCGCCCAGCGTGGGCAGCAGCGCGTCCGGGTGCTCTTTCTTGATTACGCGCTCGATAAACTCGGCGGTGATGGGCTCGACATAGGTGCGGTCGGCCAAGCCCGGGTCGGTCATGATGGTCGCCGGGTTGGAGTTGACCAGGATGACCTCAAAGCCATCCTCCTTGAGCACCTTGCAGGCCTGGGCGCCGGAGTAGTCGAACTCGCAGGCCTGGCCGATGACGATGGGGCCCGAACCAATGACGAGGATACGCTTGATGTCAGTACGTTTCGGCATGTTAGTTCTCCTCGGTCTCAGCGGTCTCGGACTCAGCAAAGTTCCAGCCGGCAAGGCGGTCCTTCGCGGTGTCGATGTCCAGGTAGTTCTCCTCGCCGTCCATGAGTCGCGTAAAGGCGGTAAAGAGATAGTGGGCATCGGTGGGGCCAGGCGAGGCCTCGGGGTGGTACTGGACCGAGAAGCACGGTGCGTCGAGCAGCTGGATGCCCTCGGCGGTGCCGTCGTTGAGGTTCACATGTGTCAGGCGAATGCGACCAAAGCGCTCGTTCATCACGACCGGCGCGATTCCGCGGCGCACCCAGACGCGCAGATCTCCATCGGCCGCATGCTCGGTCTCGCCGCCGGAAAGCTCGGAGACAAGCTTGCCCAAGCTGGGGAACAGCAGGCCAAAGCCATGGTTTTGCGCGGTGATCTCCACACGGCGGCTTACCAGGTTCATAACCGGCTGGTTGCCACCGCGGTGACCGAACTTAAGCTTTTCCATCTGGGCGCCGCAGGCCAGGCTGATCATCTGGTGACCAAGACAAATACCAAAGACCGGCACCTTGCCGATCAGCTGCTGCACCTGCTCGTAGGTCTCCACCACGGCGTCGGGGTCGCCGGGGCCATTGGACAAAAAGACGCCGTCGGGATTCATGTCGAGCACCTGCTGGGCAGGCGTGTCCCACGGCACGACGGTAAGGTCGCAGCCGGCGCGGACCAGCCCCTCCAGAATGCCGCGCTTCACACCGCAGTCGTATGCGACCACTTTGTGACGGGCAGGAGCGGCAGCCGAAAGCGCAAAGTCATGCGTGGCAGGCAGATCGGCGGCCACAAACTCGTGAGGTACGGGGCAACTTACGGTCTTGACCAGGTTCTCGCCTACCAGCGTGGGCGCTGCGGCCAGACGCTCGGCAAGCTCGTCGACGTCGAAGATCTCGGTCGAGATAATGCCCATCTTGGAACCATTGTCGCGCAGATGGCGCACCAGAGCGCGGGTGTCGACGCCCTCGATAGCGACGATGCCGTGGGCGCGCAGATACTCCGGCACGCTGACGGCCGAGCGCCAGTTAGAAGGCGTGGTGCACATGTCGCGAACGATCATGCCGCGCATAGCCGGAGCGCTCGCAGGGCGCACGGCGTCGCCGGGGAAGGCCGACTGGACGTCGGTCTCGTCGATACCGTAGTTGCCGATCTGCGGATAGGTCATGGTTACGATTTGGCCGGCATAGCTCGGGTCGGTCATGACCTCAAAGTAGCCTTCGAGCGAGGTGTTGAAGCAGACTTCGCCGGTCGCGGTGCCCTCGGCGCCGCATGCACGTCCATAAAAAATGGTCCCATCCTCAAGATACAGGATGCAGGGACCGCAGGTGCCCTTGCTGGTTTTGGCCAGCATACGCTGGCAAAGCTCGCTGGGCGCGAAGGTGCGGGCGGCAGCGCCCGCGGTATGGTTGTTCGCCATAATTCTCCTTCCCGGTCTCACAGGACCGGCTTAAAGGTGTGTAGTTAGGCCTCGCGGTATTGTAACCGCAAGCATGCCTCATGGCGTTAATTTCATCGAAATGTTTACGAAATGATAATTATGACTTTCTATGCATAATGATTTTTCTGGGACGGGGATTAAAAATCATCCCGCGGGGCTTGTGGCTCACGCGGGATGACGGCGTCTTACTTTTTCTTGTCCTGTTCCAGCAGATCGGACGGCGTTCGGTCGGGCTTACCGCCGCGGAAAATCTCGCGGCCATGCAGACGATGCTCCAGGTCACGTTCGGCCTTTTCCTCGTCAATCTTGGTCTGGCTCACCACCGGGTCCTCAATCAACGACGACACCGAGTTCACCTGCTTCTGAATGCGCTCGGCGATGGTGTCATCCATACTCACGATGCGCATCTTCCAGTCGATATTCGTGGCGTTGGATGAGCTCTTGGTCCACACGAACGTCAGGATGGCGCTCTGGTGGCCATGGGCGGGAAACATGCCAAAGAAGGAATCGTGCTGAATGTTGCTATCCTCGTCGATATAGGCGTGAACGTTATACACCACGCGGTCGATCTTATCGTTGAGCAGCGCGTTGGTCGCAAGCGCCGCGGCCTGAATCTGCCCGTTGGACAGCAGCTCGAGCTCGTTGGCAGACGATGTGTCCAACACCGTCACCTCGACCGTGCCCGTACGCTCATCGGCTTCATCGACGGTAAAGTCGAGCGGGAACTGCGTAAAGCCGTTGCCCCACTCAAGGCCGCCCTTCAGCGCCGTCGAAACGGTATCGACCGAAACGCTCTCGGACAGGTTGGCGGTGTTCAGACGACGCATCACGCCGTAGCCAATCTGCATGCCCACGATCAGCACCAAAATACCAATGACCACGGCCATCGCGGTCTTCGTAATGGTATGGCTCACCTGCGAGCCCGAAGGATCGTCCTCGGACAGCGGGTCGATATGTTTTGCCTGGCTCGCGCGGTCTTCGCTGCGCAACTGCGCTAGCGCCGCTTTGTCACCGCGCTTGGCCGCAGCCTCCTTCTCACGCATGCGCTCGGTTCGCTTTTTAGCAAGCGTGGGATCCAAGACACCGGATGCATCGATTTCGGAGAATAACTCCGTCACTTCTTCCGGAGTCAAAGGGTTCTTGTCAGCCATAAACTTCCTGTCATATCAATCAGTCGAGCTCGTGCGCACGCGCACCTTCGAACTGCATTCGATAGTAACGGGCATAGGTGCCGCCACGGGCGAGAAGCTCCTCGTGCGTGCCACGCTCCACAACGCGACCATGCTCAACAGTCGCAATCTCGTCGGCATGCTTAATGGTCGAGAGACGGTGGGCGATGATGATCGTGGTACGGCCGCGTGCCAGCTCTTCGAGCGACTCCTGCACCGCCTCCTCGCTCTCGTTATCCAAAGCACTCGTCGCCTCGTCCAAGATCAAGATTTTGGGGTTCTTGAGAAACACACGCGCGATGGCAACGCGCTGCTTCTGTCCGCCCGAAAGACGGCTGCCGCGCTCGCCCACGACCGTGTCATAGCCCTGTGGAAGCGACTCGATAAAGGCATCGATGTTGGCGCGACGGGCGGCCTCGGCGATCTCTTCTGCCGTAGCGCCCGGCTTGCCGTAGGCGATGTTCTCGCCAATCGTACCGTCAAATAGATAGACATCCTGCTGCACCAGGCCGATGGCGCGGCGCAGGCTCTGCTGCGTCACATCGCGCACGTCCTGACCGTCGATGCTAATGGATCCGGTAGCCACGTCATAAAAGCGCGGCAGCAGCGAACAGGTCGTGGACTTGCCGCCGCCCGAAGGGCCAACCAAAGCGATGGTCTGCCCGGGCTTGATGGACAGGTCCATATGGTCGATAACGGGACGCTCGTCGGCATAGCCCTCGCCCAGCTCGACATCCTCGTAGTTAAAGCACACGTCGTGATACTCCACGGCGCCGGCAGTCACCTGCAGATCCGTAGCGCCCGGCTTGTCCTGGATATCCGGCGCGGTCGAGAGCACCTCGTCCATACGTTTAAAGCCGGCGATAGCCTTCTGATACGTTTCGGCCGAATTGACGAGCGTCTCAAGCGGCGTGCAGAACAGCGAAATATAGAGTGCAAAGGTCGCCATATCGACCGCCTGCAGCTGTCCCTGGGCGACCAGCCAGCCGCCCAGCAGTACCACGATCACATAGAGCACACCCGAGAGCAGGCCATACGTCGCGGTATAGACGCCCATGGCGTGATACATATTCTCCTTGGACGAAAGATAGCGATTGTTTGAGGCGCGGAACTTGAAGCGTTCGGTCTCCTCATTGGCAAAGCTCTTGACCACGCGCATGCCCGCCAGCGAATCCTGCAGCTGCGCATTGATGCCGCTGATCTTCTTGCGGTTGTCGCTAAAGACCTCGCGCATGCGCATGTTCTGCCAAAACATGACGACCGCAAACGCCGCCGTCACCACGGCCATGGCAAGCGCCAGCACCGGAGCGATGGTAAAGAGGATCACAAACGAGCCGATAATCTCGATACCGCAGATGATGATCCACTCGGGTACGTGATGCGCCGCCTCGCAGATATCGAACAGGTCGTTGACCACGCGGCTCATCATGTCACCCGAGCTGTTGCGGTCGAAGTACGCAAAGCTAAAGCGCTCATACTGGTCGAACAGGTCCTCGCGCATTTTGGACTCCATGCGCGCGCCCATCACGTGGCCCCAATAGCTCACAAAGTAGCGGCAGGCGCAGCGGACGGCATACATCAGCACCAAGCCCACCGCGATCATGCCGAGCGCCTGCATAATGGCAGCCTGACCCTGAGTAAATAGCCCACCGGTCAAATTACGCAGAATAATAGGAAAAGCAAGGTCAATGGCGGCAAGCACCAGAGCAGAAACAGTATCAGCAACAAAAAGCCCCATCTGGGGCTCGTAATACGAAAGAAACCTCTTCAGCATGTGATCCTCAAAGAAATATCAGCAACGTAAGGCCCTGGGACAAAGCAATCAGTAGTACTTGTCCCAGGGCTATCCCCACTCGTTAAAGCTCCGTGCGCCCAAGGCGGTGCGCGATGCTGTCGCAGGCCAAGGCGCCCACGACGGTCTTGGCGTCTTCGATCTTGCCGTCGAGTACGGCGTCGATCAGCTCATGCAGCGGCACCAGGTCCACGTTGACAAACTCGTCATCATCGGGGTTGGGCGCATCAAACTCGAGCTTGGTAGCCAAGTAGATGTGGATAATCTCATCGCAAAAACCACAGGACGTGACAATCGACGTCAAAAAGCGAATGCGACCAGCCCTAAAGCCCGTCTCCTCATGCAGCTCGCGCTTGGCGCAATCGAGCGGGTCCTCGCCTGGATCGAGCTTGCCGGCGGGAATCTCGACCGTCACGCGGTCGATGGCGGTGCGGTACTGACGCACCAGTACGATCTTGCCGCTCTCGGTCAGTGCCACAACAGCCGCCGCACCCGGATGGCGAACGATATCGCGGGCGCTGCGGCGACCGTTGGGCAGCTCAACCTCAAGACGGTGGACGTCGAGGATCTTGCCCTTCCAGGCGCACTCCTCCGAAAGAATCTTCTCGTGCAGCTCGGCATCGTGCGGGTCGTCATCGCCCAGCACCAGCGCCGGCTCGTCAGCGACCTCGCCACCAGGCTCGCCCTCGGCGTGCCCATACACGCGGCTGTCCTCTTCGACGATCTGCGCGTCCACGAGCTCTTCGTTCTTCTCGTCCATCCGTCTCATTCCTCTCGGATTTTAGGCATCCCAGGCGTCGCGGCCGCGCAGCGCGCGCAGGCCGATGTCGTGACGCAGGGTCTTGCCCTCAAAATCAATCTTCTCGCAGGCCTCGTAGGCAAGGTTGCGGGCGTTCTCAAACGTATCGCCCAGCGCGGTCACGGCAAGCACACGGCCGCCGTTGGTCACGAGTTGGCCGTCCACCACGGCGGTGCCGGCATGGTACACGGTCACGTTCTCCATGGCCTCGGCGTCGGCGATGCCGGTGATGACTTTGCCCTTCTCGTAGCTGCCGGGATAGCCCGCGCTCGTCAGAACAACAGCCACGGCCCACTCGTCACGCCAGTCGAGCTCAATCTGATCAAGCTCGCAGTTGGCGCAGGCGAGCATAACCTCGACCAGGTCGTTCTTGAGGCGCGGCAGCACGACCTGCGTCTCGGGGTCGCCAAAGCGGGCGTTGAACTCCAGCACCTTGGGGCCGGCGGGGGTGAGCATAAAGCCGCCATACAGGCAGCCGCGGTAGTCGATGCCCTCGGCAGCGAGCTCGGCCACGGTCTGCTCCATGACTTTCACCATGGTGGCGTGCTCCTCGTCGGTCACGATGGGTACCGGGCTGTAAACGCCCATGCCACCGGTGTTGGGACCCTTGTCGCCCTCGAGCGCACGCTTGTGGTCCTGCGAAGTGGCCATGGGGCGCACGGTCTTGCCATCGGTAAAGGCCAGCAGCGAGCACTCGGGGCCGGTCAGCATCTCCTCGATGACCACGGTATTGCCGGCATCGCCAAAGGTGCCGCCAAAACACTCGCGCACGGCCTCTTCGGCCTGCTCGAGCTCAGTCGCCACGATAACGCCCTTGCCTGCGGCCAGGCCGTCAGCCTTGACGACCAGCGGAGCGCCCTGCTCACGCACATAGGCAAGAGCCGAAGCCTCGTCGGTAAACGAGCCGTAGGCTGCCGTCGGGATACCGGCGCGCTCCATGAGCTGCTTGGAGAACAGCTTGGAGCCCTCCATCTGGGCGCCCTCGGCACCCGGGCCAAAGCAGGGAATACCCGCCGCGCGCACGGCGTCGGCCACGCCCGCCACGAGCGGAGCCTCGGGGCCAATCACCACGAGTCCGCATCCGTGGCTCTGCGCAAACGCCGCCACGGCCGCAGGATCGCAGTCGTCGAGAACAACGTTCTCGCCGCAGCTCGCAGTGCCGCCGTTACCCGGCGCGATGTAGAGCTTGCCGGCGCGCGGTGATGCTGCGAGCTTAGCTGCCAAAGCATGCTCGCGGCCGCCGCTGCCCAACAACAGGATGTCGATGGTTTGAGTGTCCGCCTTCAAGGGTGCCTCCTCTATGGATGAACGGCCCGCTCCGCGCGAGCCCTTTGCAAGCAAATATACCCCTCGGCCGCCCGTCCGGGCTGCAAAGGGGTATATCGCAATAACCAAATAGTCCCGATTACTTCCAGAATCGGTTGATGATCTGCTCGCGACCAGCGCCAACGCCAATGAACGTCACGCGGGTGTGTGCCAGATCCTCGATAAACGCCACGTAGTCCTGAGCCTCCTGCGGCAGCTCCTCAAAGCTGCGGCAGCCGGTGATATCGCACTTCCAACCAGGAAGCTCCTCGTAGATGGGCTTGGCGTGCTCAAAGCGAACCTGATGCTCGGGCACGCTGGTATAGCGCTCGCCATCGACGTCGTAGGCCACGCACACCTTGATGGTGTCGAAAGCCGAAAGCACGTCGAGCTTGGTCATGGCGATATCGGTGAGGCCGTTGACGCGCGAGGCGTAGTTGGCGATGGGGCCGTCGAACCAGCCGCAGCGACGACGACGACCGGTGGTCACGCCGTACTCGTAGCCCTCCTCGGTCAGCGTGTGACCGGCCTCGGACTCATAGGAAAGCTCGGTGGGCATGGGGCCCGAACCGACGCGGGTGATATAGGCCTTCATGACGCCCAGCACGCGGTCGACATTCTTCATACCGACGCCGGATCCGGTGATGGCACCGCCGGCGGTGCAGTTGGAGGACGTCACGTACGGATAGGTGCCGTGGTCGATGTCGAGCAGCGTCGCCTGGGCGCCCTCAAACAGCAGGTCCTTGCCCTCGTCGATCATGTTGTTGAGCAGCAGGCTCGTCTCGGTGATGTAGGGACGCAGGCGCTCGGCCATCGGCAGGTACTCGTCGCAAATCTGGTCCACGGTGTAGGTGGGCAGGTTGTAGATGAGCTCGAGCTCGGGGTTCACGCGGGCGAGAGCGGTCTCCAGCTTGTCGCGGAACAGTGCCTCGTCCAGCATGTCCTGCATGCGCAGGCCGATGCGAGCCATCTTGTCCTGATAGCACGGACCGATGCCGCGCTTGGTGGTACCGATGTTCTTCTTGCCGAGCTTCTGCTCAAAGGCGCCATCCAGATCGATGTGGTACGGCATGATGACATGCGCGTTGCCGCTAATCTTGAGGTTCTTGGTGGTGATGCCGTCGGCCTCGAACATATCGATCTCCTCAAGGACAACCTTGGGGTTGACGACGCAGCCGTTACCGATCACCGACACGTGGTCGGAATACATGATGCCGGAGGGCACCTGGTGCAGGCCGTACTTCTTGCCGTTGACGACGATGGTGTGACCGGCGTTGTTGCCGCCCGAGTAGCGCACGACGGCATCGAAGTCGCCGGCGACCAGGTCGCAAATCTTACCCTTGCCCTCATCGCCCCACTGGGCACCGACCAAAACGGTTGACGGCATGTTTACTCCTTACATTCATGGACTGTCTACGCGCCACGCCGGCACGCAGAAGCACAAAACATTCCCAGTATACCCGTGCAACGGGCGCCTGTCCTACTCCTCGGCATGTGCCCCATCAAGCTCATAGAACTTGGTGGATGCCGGCAGGAACATCAGGTCGACGTCGCCGATCGGGCCCGAACGGTTCTTGGCCACGACGATACGCGTAACGCCCTCGTCGGGTCGATCGTCGCGCGAGGCTTCGGCCTCGTCGGCGGAGCGGTCCAAGAACATAACGATATCGGCGTCCTGTTCGATGGAGCCCGATTCACGAAGGTCGGAAAGCTGTGGGCGCTTGCCGGTACGGGATTCGACCTGACGCGAGAGCTGTGACAGCGCGATGAGCGGGATCTTGAGCTCCTTGGCCATGATCTTCAAACCACGCGACATCTCCGAGACCTCGACGGTACGGCTCTCGGAGCGGCGTCCCGGCGGAGGACTCACCAGCTGCAGGTAGTCCAAGATGATGATTGCCTTCTCCTTGTTATGGAGCATACGGCGGCTCTTGGCGCGAATCTCGGTCACTGTGGTGCCGGGCGTATCGTCAATCAGAATATCGAGCTTGGACAAGGTCTGCGTGGCCTCGTTGATATTGGCCCACTGCTCGGGGCTAATGCGGCCCATGCGGAAGTCACTGATCGAGATCATGGCGTAGGCGCAAATCAGACGCTGGGCAATTTCCTTGCCCGACATCTCCAGCGAGAAGAAGCCGACGGTATAACCAGCAGCGGCAGCGTTGAGCGCCAGATTCAGGGCGAACGACGTCTTACCTACAGCAGGACGGGCGCCGATGATGATGAGCTGGCCCTCGCGGAAGCCCATGAGCATGCGGTCGAGCGACGGGAAGCCCGTGGGCACGCCCGCAGCCTGGCCACCGGCCTGGCACACTTCCTCGGCCTCGTTATAGGCCTCGACCATAAACTCGGTCAGCGTCTTGTAGCTCGACTTGACCTCGCGTGCCGTAACCTTGAGTAGCTTGCTCTCGGCCAGCTCGACAACCTCTTTGGTGTCGGTGGGGGCGTTATATGCCAGCGCGTTGATCTCGTTGGTGGCGCCGATCAGCTCACGCAGCATCGAATCGCGGCGAACGATGGCGGCATGGTGCTGCCAGTTGACGAGCGACAGGGTCTGACCCATCAACTCCAAAATATACGCTTCGCCGCCCACGGCATCGAGCTTGTTGATGCTTCGCAGATAATCGATCAACGAGATGGAGTCGATGGGAATGCGGCTGTTGTACATATCGACCATCGCGGTATAGATGGTCTTATGAATGGGCCGGTAGAAGTCATCGGGCTGCAGCTCGACCTGGGCCTCTTCGACCACCTCGGGCGATAGCAGCATAGCGGCCAGTACATTGGCCTCTGCATCTTGGTTTTGGGGAAGACCCAACTTTGAGCCGCGGTCCTCAACCGTCAGCCCGGTCTCCCTATCGTCATATGCCATGAGCATCCTCATTCATATCGCTTGCGAGCATCCATAGTATCAGCCACGGTCCCAAAACGCGCCGCGCGCCGCCAATCATCACCGAACCAAACGGATGAACGGTCCTGTATATAGGACTTCGACGCAACGTTCACCATGACACTCGCTCAGCGCAAAAAAACAAAAGGGCGCCCTGGTTTCCCAGAGCGCCCTTCTTAGAACAAGATTGTTGCGTTGCAGCAAATGCTACTCGGCAGCAGCCTCAGTCTCGACCTCGGCGGTCTCGGCCTCGGCGACCTCAGCGGCCTCCTCGACCTCAGCCTCGGCAGCGAGCTCCTCGGCGGTAACGCCGACGAGAACGACAACCTCGGCCTTGATCTCGCGGTACAGCGAGATGGCAACGGTGTGGGCACCGGCAACCTTGATGGGCTTACCGAGCTCGACGCGCTTGCGGTCGATGTCCATACCGAGCTGAGCCTTGATGGCGTCAGCGATCATAGCGGCGGTAACGGAGCCAAAGAGGATGCCCTCGTCGCCGACCTTGACGTCAACGGTGACCGTCTTGCCCTCGAAGGCAGCCTTGGTC
Organism: uncultured Collinsella sp.; assembly: GCA_902494165.1. GTDB lineage: Bacteria > Actinomycetota > Coriobacteriia > Coriobacteriales > Coriobacteriaceae > Collinsella. The sequence continues at coordinate 192,803 of CABUSD010000001.1, forward strand.
TCGTTGGCAGTAGCCAGACGGACGGCCTCGCGCTTGGCGATGTTGTTGCGACGCTCGTCAAGCTGCTTGAGGTTGCCCTTGGTGGCGGCAACAGCGAGCTTCTTGGGGAACAGGAAGTTCTCAGCGTAACCCTGAGCGACCTCTACGACGTCACCTTCGCCGCCCTTGCCCTTGATCTCATCGAGAAGAATAACCTTCATGATGCGTCTCCCTTCTTAGCCGCGGTCGCGGTTGCCACGAGAGGAAACCACGGGGACGGTGTACGGCAGGAGAGCCATCTCGCGGGCGCGCTTGATGGCGTTGGCGATGTCATGCTGATGCTGCGTGCAAGCGCCAGTGACGCGACGGGGCTTGATCTTGCCACGGTCGGTCATGTACTTACGGAGAAGCTGAGTGTCCTTATAGTCGATGAACTCAGTGTTCTCCTTGCAGAACTGGCAGTACTTACGACGCGGCTGACGTGCAGAAAAATCATTAGCCATGTCAAAATACCTTTCATTTGGCAACTTCGGCGAACCGAAGCCGCCTCTCACTCAAAAATAGGTGAACAACCCTTAGAACGGGATGTCCTCATCGTAGACGTCGACCGCGGGCGGCGTGGCCACCGGTGCGGCAGGACGTGCTGCGGGCGCGGGAGCTGCAGGGGCGTAACCGCCCTGATCGTAGCCACCCTGGCCACCACGGGAGCTCATAAACTCGATCTCATCGACGATGACCTCAAGCTTGCTCCGGCGCTGGCCGTCGCGCTCCCAAGAGCTGTAGCGCAGCTTGCCCTCGATCGCGACCTTGTTTCCCTTTGCCAGGAAACGGCTCACGGCCTCGGCGCGGGTGCCGAACATGGTGCAGTCGACAAAGTTGGGATAGTCCTCCCACTCGCCAGTCTGCGCGTTGCGGCGACGATCGTTCACGGCGACGCCAAAGGACAGAACCTGGGTTCCGCCGGCGGTGGCGCGCAGCTCGGGATCGCGGGTGAGGTTACCGGTGATGTTCACTCGATTGATGCTCATAACTCACTACTTCCTCTTGGGGCACAAGCCCAGTCCAAAACGACAGTCTTACTCCTGGTCGTCGCGACGGACGATCATGTGGCGGACCACAGCGTCGGTGATGCGCAGGACGCGATCAAGCTCGGCGATCTGGGTAGGATCTGCGTGGAAGTTGATGAGGGTGTAGTCACCATCGGTGAGGTCGTTGATCTCGTAGGCGAGCTTGCGCTTGCCCCACTCGTCAACGGAGTCGACCTTGCCAGCGCCCTCAGCGATCGTGGTATCGATACGCTTCATAACAGCGAGACGAGTCTCGGGGTCGAGCGACGGGTCAACAAAGAACAGCAGTTCATAAGCCTTCATATTGTCACCTCCTCTGGGCAAATGTGGCTTCAGGTCGTGAAGGTGCGCCTGAAGCAGGAAAAGACTTGGTAATAATATCTTTCAACCTCCTAGGCTGCAAGAATATGCAGCTACAACCTCATGACCTCCACATATGCCCATACTCGCACGACGTTTCATGCGCATTCCAACCAAATGCTGACCAAAAGCTTGACGGATCTGTGGACAAGATACGGTGCCGTGAGGACAAGCTGAGCCAAGTCGCAGGTTAACGGGCGCATGGTTGTGGTCACAAAATGCATACCAGTGGCCCACAGCACCACCCAAAGATTTTTAAATTCATTGCCAAATCGCTTATAAATACCCCTTTTGAACAATTGAGTTGATCAACTACGCTGGTCGGAAGGCGTTTTTTGGCATCTCAAACCCCGCTGCAACGCCAAACGCGGCCAAGCGTTTTAAAAAATGCCAACTTTTCTGTTTGCACTTTGCGATTCCTCGTGTATACTGACTTTCGCATTTAACGGAGAGTTGTCCGAGTGGCCGAAGGAGCACGATTGGAAATCGTGTAGGCGTCAAAAGCGTCTCCAGGGTTCAAATCCCTGACTCTCCGCCAGTTAATTCCAAAGCAGGCCTTCGAGCCTGCTTTGTTTTTACCCCACGCGGAGGGGTGGCAGAGTGGTTGAATGCGGCGGTCTCGAAAACCGTTTGGCCTGTATAAGGTCACGAGGGTTCGAATCCCTCCTCCTCCGCCATTTTGGTTGAGAAAGCTCCCGAGAATGGGAGCTTTTTTGTTTTGAGTCCCCAACAAGCAAACACGGCGGAGGAGGAGGGATTCGAACCCGCCAGGGCCCGGAGCGTAAAGAAAACGCGCCCGTGGCGCGCTTTTAGCGCAGCGCGGTCGGCGCAAGCCGACCGGATAAATTTTGAGCGGAGCTCAAAATTTGGACATCCCTCCTATTCGACCACGCCCCCATCGCGTTCAGCATCAACCCGGATCCCCAAACATGGAACCTATGACCGTACCCAGTCCCGACCGTTTGCCGAGCAATAGGGTCGCAATCGGCGCCGAACATGTACTATGTACGGGCATTGTCTAAACCCGTAACTCAAAGGACCCCATCTTGCCCGTTGCCGCCGCTATGATCGTTACCGCACACGCCTCGGATGCCATGGTTGCCATCCCGTTTTGGCTCGAGATGTTCGCCGTCGCCGCGGCATCGATCTCGGGCGTGTTGGTCGCACGCGAGCACAAACTCGACCTGGTGGGCGCCGTCGCGCTCGCCGTGGTCTGTGGACTGGGCGGCGGTCTTTTGCGCGATATGACGCTGCAGGTGGGCAACGTCTACATCCTCAACCAACCGATGGCGCTCCCGCTCTCCATCGCCACCGCGGCCATCATCTACATCTTCCCGGCAATCGTCGACAAGCCCGAAAAGCTCATTCCCCTGCTCGATATCATCTCGGTGGGTATTTATGCGGCAACCGGCGCAGACAAGGCGCTGGTCTACGGCTTTGCGCCGGCGGTGTGCATCATGATGGGCTTTTTTACCGCGGTGGGCGGCGGCATGCTGCGAGATGGTTTTATGGGTGTGGTGCCGGGTATCTTCCAACGCACCAACTTCTATGCCATCGCGGCCATCGCCGGATCGGCAAGCTATGTTTGCCTTGTCATGAGCGGCTTGGTCAGCAATGTCGTCGCACTGGTCGTTTGCGTCGTGGTGACCATGGGACTACGCTGGCTGTCGCTGCGCTTTGATATCAAAAGCCCCACCGAGGATGACATCGCGCGCTTTTTGCACCGCAAAAAGTAGGTGGCGCGGGCTCATCCTTCGAAATGCAACCGAGAGGTTCTTTTAGAGCGCCCACGCGTTGGGTACCCTGTTAGGTGCATGTCGAGCATCTGACGAAGGATTCACTATGCCCTGTAATCAATTCCCGTCGACCCAGCGCCGTAAAGCGTGGGGCCGCATCACGATCTTATTCGCGCTCATCGCTCTAGCGGTCACCGCGCTTCCCACGGCGTCGTTCGCCGGCACGGACACCGCAGGCAACGTACTTGCGACCGACAATGACGCCAATTCGTCCGGCGTCGAAGGTGACCTGTACTGGGCAGGTCAGGCCCTCAACTTGGACGATGCGTCCATCGGCCGCGACATAATTGCAGCAGGCGAGAGCCTCTCCATCCGCGACTGCACGGTGGGCGGCGCCGTCCGCTTGGCGGCACGCACTATCGATATCGCCAAGACCACGGTTGATGGCAGCGTCACGGTCGTCGGTCAGCACGTTGTGCTCAATTCCGACAGCACCGCCAACTGTTTTTACGCGATAGGCGAGACGGTTGCCCTGCGCGGCTCTACCAAGTCGGCAGCGCTTGCGGGCGACACGGTGACCATCGATGGCACCGTCGAGGGCGATGTCGAGGTTTGGGCCGACAAGCTCATCCTGGGCAAGAACGCCCACATCACCGGCACCGTGAACGCGCACGTCTCCGAGGACCCCGAGCGTGCCGCAGGAGCCGAGGTAGGCGCGCTCAAGATCGACCGCACCGAGAACGAGGATACTTCCACCGTTAACGATGTCATCGGCGGTATCGTCGCCGCGGCACTCCCGACCTGCTTTGTCGCTCTGCTGCTCGAGCTCGTCTTTCCGCGCGCGACCGCCAGCGCCGCCGGCATGCTCCACCAGCGCCCCATACCCCTGTGGGTGAGCGGTCTTCTGGGCACGATTGCTATCGTCCCCGCCGTCCTACTGCTAATTATCTCTATCGCTGGTCTGTCGCTTGCCGGAGCCCTCTTGTGCGGCGTTATCGGCATCGCGTTGGTGTCGAGTGCCTTTGCGGGGTGCGCGATCTCCCGCATGGTCGGACACAACCAAAACCGCTACGCCATGGCAGCCGTGGGCGGCGTAATCGCAGGCGCCCTCACGGGGCTTCCCCTCGTAGGTGACTTCATCAGCGGCGTAGCCTTTGTCTTTATGCTCGGCTACGTTATCCAGATCATCTGGCGCAACGCCCACCTCAAGCCGCAGCAGCCGGCTAACATGCCAGGACTCCCCACCGCTTAGCCACCAACCACCACAAAGGTGCCAGGTTACTTTGCACCAACAAACGAAGCGGGGCACTCGGTCATGTCGACCGGGTGCCCCGCTTTTCTTGGAGGGTTCTCTAGTAACTTTTTCAAAACCAATGATCATCAGGTCGGTAGGCCTGTGCGTCACTCGCTACGGAGGCAGCACGCCATTAAGCAGGGGGGGGCAATTATTTTTTACGACGACCGCCTCCCCGCTTGATGACGAGCGCGACAACAATAGCCGCCACTCCGATGGCAGCCAAAGCCGCCACCAGCACCAACGTTCTATCTCCCGTCGAGGGCATAAAGCCTCGACTTGCTTCTTTGCTTGGAGTGTTGAGCACCGACAGTTCAATCGAACCCGTCCCGGCATCAGCGGTATCAACCCGCAGAGGGCTTTCGGCCGACACGGTCACCTTGGGCTTCGCGGCTGCAACCTGTTTAACGTCCAATCCCTCGGACGTAACCGTTACCGTTCGCTTGCCCTCAAAGGCGGTGTATCCCTTGGGAGCCGCGACCTCTTCGACGGTGTAGACACCCGCGTCCACACCGCTCAATTCCACATGGCCGTCCGCGCCCGTGGTGACGCACGCGGCGGCATCCGTCGACCACGAGCCGTCGGTCGTTAGGATGCGCCCGCGGTCATCGATGATGCGCAGCTTGGCGCCCGCGAGCGGTTTATCGTCCGAGCTTGAGCGCTTGATCAGACTGAGTCCCCAGGTGTAGGCGCACGCGTCATCGCTCGGCGTGCGGGTGAAGCCGGCGTCGCCGGACTGGTCGGCGAGAGGAGAGCGCGGGTAGCGCAGGCAGACCTCGTTGGGGTTGCCCTTGGTAGCGCCCCTATTGCAGCTGGCCCCCAACGGCGCATCGTAGACAGCAACCACGCGGGCGCCCGCGGTGAAGGCTTCGGCCCCGCCGAGCGCGGCGATGAGGTCGCCGGTGCGCACGGTGAAGGTCTTGCCGTCGGCCGCCACCTTGGTGGCGCACTGGGCCGTGATGTCGGTCCAGCCCTTCGCGGGCTCGGTGCCGACGCGGCCGTCCTTGTCGGTCTGGACCGCGTCGAAGCCGCCGTCCGCGCCCGCCGCCACGTACACGCGCATGCTCGCGGCGACCTTGGAGGGGTCGAACCCCGCGCTCATGGTGTCGACGAACCGCACCGTATAGGTGTCGTAGGCCGTGAGGCCCGCCGGGACCGTGGCAGAGAGGCGCCAGTACAGGTCGTCGGCGACCGTGGCGTCGGCGGCCTTCTGCCAGGCGGCGGCGCTGTCCTCCAGCACGTGCTTGGACACCTTGGGGGTCGCGGCCTTGGGCTTGACGCTGACGGCGCTGCCGCCCACCAGGGCCATGATCGGCGCGGTGCCGGCCTCGCCCTGGGAAATGGCGTCATCGTCGGCGACGATGAGCCAGTAGCCGCAGGGCAGCTCGGCCGTCGTGCCCGCGTTAAGGGCCACGGAAGGCGCACCGGCATTGTAAATCGCACGGGCAAGCTTTGCCGCTAGCGTGGTCGTCATGTGCCCGTCGGCATTCATCCATTCGGCAGCCTCTTGCGCCGTCGATGCCGAGTTATCAAGCCCTGCATCATGAAGCACGGGAAGGGCAGCTTGGCGAACCGTGTCATTCGCCCACGCTACATCAGTTGCGACCTTTTGGTCGGCATCGGCATCGTCGACAACGGTTGCCGAAAAGAGCTGGTACGCGTCGTAACGTGTCGCGACTGTACCGTCCACCGTAATGGCTCCGGTGTCGGCAGCACGGGCCGTTCCAGGGGCGATCGCAAAAGCGAAGACGACGGCCATGGACATCACCACGACGGCCAACATATGACGGAGCACTTTACTCACGACGACCACTCCGATCAAGATCACGATGGCGGCGAGCATGCGTCCACGTCGCGGCAAAACACAGCATCGAAGCACCAACTAAATACGTCATAGTCAAACCAGCCCCGCCCGCCTCAGGTAGCGTAGTCGAATACTTGTTGGTAAAGGTCGGCGGATCCTGAGAGCCATCGCCATAGGCAACTACGGCGTTGAGTTGGTCCGTGCCATTAGTTACCTCAACCGTGACTTTGCGCGGGGTCGTGTCATAGGTGATGTGATCTTTAACATGGTCGATGGCACCCTCGGGCTCGACCTCGGAGATGGTGTAGGTATAGATTCCCGCCTTGTTGTACTTGACGTCAAAGGAGACATTTCCCTTGTCATTATTGGTCACCGTCTGGAGCACTTTGCCCTCGGCGTCCTTAAGCGCGAACGAGAACTGACCTTCCCTGAAGGTTCCGCCTTTAAGCACTTTATTTGCTTTTATCGTCGCTTTGCCTTCAAGGGGCGCGTCATACACCCAAATCTCTGCATCTGACGTTATCTCCGTATCGGCATCAAGCAAAGATTTCGCCTTGTTCATGGCTTGCTCGTATTGCTCTTCGGGCGCATTGCCCTTGAGCAGAATCCATGTTGGTTGGGCGACGCGATATCCAGGAGGCGCCGTCGTCTCCTCGAGGCAGTAAAGCTTGCAGGAAGCCATGGCGTCCGAACTCGTTTCCGAACTCGTTCCAAAAGTCACACTTCCGTCAGGGCCGGTCGTTCCGTCAGAAAAAAAACGTCTTTGCGCCCTCAACGCCGGCACTGCCCTGCGCCTTATCCATGTCAATCGCATAGAGTGTGAACGTAGCGTCAGCCAACGGCGCGGCAACGTCCTTTTCATCCACTTTGTGGACCACAATGCCGTGCCCCGTTCCGCCTCCCGATGCGCCGGCATCTATGTCATATTCACGCTCGTGTTTCACATACCCGCCTGCAACACCTTCAAGCTGCGCCTCGTTGGAAAGGGAAACTGTACCAGACTCACCGGACAGAACTTCATATTCGACTTTCAGGTATTTCTCATCGGGAAGCCTCAACGTCAATCGCTGCTGCTTTCCAGCGCCCTCGCCAATCGAGTCAAGAGTCGCTCTGTATTTTTCTTTTGTCAGCACACGCCAATCGCCGTTATCGCACTCAGATACGCTAAGCGACGAGGGGATAAACGTACACTTAGAATCCATCACATCGAACAGATCGAGGTAGTCGGTTCCGACCTTTAAGTCTAGTGCCGATTCATTAACGAAAATCGTGTATTGAATTCGCTTGCTATTACTTACCGACGAACCTGTCTTTGACAATACGTCGTTCTTGATCTGTACGGTATCAGAGTCCGCCTTAAATTCTTTACCATCTGAGCTTGCGCTCGCCGAGTTCGTGAGCTCGCCGAGATTCTTTGACGTATCGACTACCGACCTTTTAACAGCAGTCGAATACGTCAGCTTTGCGTACCCTGTATTATTGCCCAGCTTTTCCGTTGGAATTGAAAACGCAACCATCTGGCGATCGACAGCAGGCGTCAGCAAGACATCCGAAACCTCGGTTTTTTCTCTCTCATGTTCCCATTCGCGGCCGGGCACCGCCGTCCCGTAGGGATTTGAATACAAAGAATATTTAGCCGAGCCGGGAATATAACTCATTCCCTCAGGAAGCTCATCTTTGACAACGACATCCTTGCCATTGAGCCTGCCAGCGCCATAATACTCACCGGCAGGCGTCTTAGCTCGATTGGCATAGACAGTCCAGTCGACAATCCACGCACCTTTGTCGTTCGAGCCATCCACTGATTTCCAGTCAAACGTCTCATCCCACCGTGCTTGCGAGCCGTCTTCATTTATTTTTACACTCTTCTCAACCGAAGGCTCCGCTTCGCCCTCAACATAGTAAAAGACAAAATCAGAATAGCCGCTAAACCCGTCGACAGAGGCGAAGTTGGAGTACCAACCAGGAAGTGCATCGGTCACCGTTTTATACGTAATAACCACCTCGGGGGACTTATCAAGCGCTTCTTTGACTTTATCCGTAATGGTTATTTGGATATTGCAGTTGTGTTGGTTGCTGTTCTGCGACGGATTTTCACCACCCGCAAACGTCCAATCGGTACCTTGGTCCAGTTTGGTACCCCCAATGGTAATTACATGTGAAGGGCCATCGGAGGTATCCGGCCCCATAGTCTGCTTCCAAGCCGCCAGCATGGTATCTTTGATAAGAATGGATGTTGGGTTTTTCGCATTTACGTAATCACGGAGCTCTACGCGTAATTGCCAAGTTGCTTTTCCGGTCCGAGATGCCTCATCCGGATTAAGCAGCGTTTTGCTAATGGTTTTGCCCGTCCAAGGACGGATGTAGTATGCGGTGCTTTCACCAGAGGGCAGACCGGAGTCTTCTTTTTTCACACTTGCCGTGTTACTAACTTTTTCGTAGGAATTCTCATCTTTCAGCTTAGTTTGATAGACGATGCAGTAGGTCGCATACCGATCGCCCTCTTTTGGATTAAACGTATAGCTAAATGAATCCCCTGACTCGCTCAGCATTTCCTCATCGATCTTTTGTTTTTCATCGGCGGTCTCGCCCTTGTAGACCGTATAGCTGCCAATATAATCCTGCTTGCCATCGAGCTTGTCGGTAAAGGTGTAGCCAGACATATCGGCCTTGAGAGATCCCCTGTTGAGCACAACCTTCCAAGTGATGACAGACGATGTTCCGGAGCCAGCCTCTTTTTGAATCATGTCGTATTGAAACGGTTCCGACGCCCCTTTAATCGTAAGAGATTGTTGGTGATTTGCTTTTCCCCAGGTTGTTTGCACACTATTCCTACCTTGCGTAGGTGTGCCATTAGAAAGAGACAAGTTCTTGCTAACTGTCGTTTCGTAGGTAACGGTATGGTCGCCCTGAGAAAGGTTACCTAGCGGCAACGTTGCAGTTCGCTCTTCGATGCTCACGGACGAACCAAGAGGATTTCCATCGAGCTTGAAGCTGCTTTGCTCAAAGTCCAGGTAGTCACCGAGCGTATCGACCAGTTTTACATCCGTTGCGTGCGACGTAACACTCAGATTAATAGTCCAAGTTATCTTGGCATTTCCGGTACTGCTATCTTGGAAAAAGACACCTGATTTGTTTCCATCAACTGCGCCATCTTGAATCTCGATCGGCACAGTTTCGCCAACGCCTGGAAATTTCAGTTCGACTTTTTCGCCGTCATCTACATCTTTGTCTTTAAGCTCAAACTCGAAATTGACGCGCACATAGAGCGAAGAGGGATGACCGCTGAGATAGCTGGCATCGTAATTAAAAACGACCTTGTTATCCTTTATGTACCAAGTTCCCATCCTTTGTGCATTCTCGGTATCATCCGTCCTTAAGATACCGCCCTCGTTCTCGTTCACAACAATCGAGTCGGGAAAGGTATAAATCGTCTCAAGCCTTTCAGGTGTAGGCCCACAATTCTCATGAAAACGAGCTTCCATAAAACCGTAGATAGTATCGGCTGTCGTAATCGAGGGTGAGCCCTCTTTACCGAGAGGCTGCTGACGACCCTTATCGGCATACAGCCCAACCGTAACGTCCGCCGTATCGCCGTTGATCACAATCGGCGTCGGCGTCGTCACGTCCTCGGCGCGCACTGGGGCTGCACCGTGAAAAACAGCGGCGGTGAGGCTAATCAAAATGAAGACCAGGGCCGCCATACCCAGCGACCGCGAGCGGTGTGCGTCCATAGTTGTCCCCTAATTCCTACAACACAGTGTGGAATACGGCGAATCGTCGGATCGAACACAAACCCCAACATCAACATGAACCTGCCTAGCGCATTGCAAGAACCCATTGGGGAGCAACTTCTAAGACGGTTCGTCTATGCCACAATGCATAAAATATAATATAGATACCAGTCATGTAAACCGCAGGTAAAGAGGTCTTTTAATTTAATACCAGTTGGTATTTACCTGTTAACGGGTTTGCATTAAAGCAGTTATATTCTGTAGAATTATGTATATGTTTAAACAACTTAACTTTGACCGGAAAGCCGCTCGGAGAGATAACCGCCCCAGCTGTGGTGCAAACGAACCTGTCCACTGCACAAAAAGGGCGCCGACCATCGCGGTCGACGCCCTTTCTTGTTAGACGCTATAAAGCCCAGCGCTTATTTGTTGACCTGGCCGGCGCGAACGGCAGCCTTCTTGCGGTCGGTGGCGTTGAGCAGACGCTTGCGCAGGCGGATGTTCTTGGGAGTGATCTCCACCAGCTCATCGTCGGCGATGTACTCCAGCGCCTCCTCCAGTGAGAAGGTGCGGGGCGGCACCAGCTGGACGGAGATATCGGAGGTCGAGGAACGCTGGTTGCCCAGGTTCTTGGTACGGGCGATGTTGACGACCATGTCGCCGGCCTTGCTGCGCTCGCCCACGATCATGCCCTCATAGCACTCGGTGCCCGGCTCAACAAACAGCTGGCCGCGCTCCTGCAGCGTACCCAGAGCGTAGGCAACGGCCTTCTCGGTGGTCATGGAGATCATGGCGCCGTTCTGACGGTTGCCGATCTCGCCGGCGTAAGGACCATACTCCAGGAAGGTGTGGTAGAACACGCCCTCGCCGTGGGTGACGTTCATGATGCGGTTCTTAAGACCCATGATGCCGCGGGTCGGAATCTTAAACTCGAGGTGCGTCACGATGCCCGAGGTATCCATGCTCGTCATGATGCCGCCGGAGGTGCCGAAGACCTCAACGACCTTGCCCGAGTACTCGTCCGGGCACTCGACGACGGCCTGCTCGACAGGCTCCATCTTGTTGCCGTTCTCGTCCTTCTTAAACAGAACGCGGGGACGGCCGACCTGGAACTCAAAGCCCTCGCGGCGCATGGACTCCATCAGGACGGACAGGTGCAGAATGCCGCGGCCCGAGACCTCGACGCCGCTCTTGTCCTCGAGCTCCTCGATCTTCATAGTCACGTTGTTCTCGGCCTCGTTGAACAGGCGCTCCTTGAGCTGACGGGCGCCCACGATGTCGCCATCACGGCCGACGAGCGGGGAGGTCGAAGCCTCAAAGACGATGGACAGGGTCGGCGGGTCGATCTCGATGGGCTCGAGCTCGACAGGGTTCTCGGGATCGGTGTAGACATCGCCGATATCGGTGCGGTCGATACCCACGACAGCGGCGATGTCGCCTGCGCCGACTTCCTGGCACTCGGTGCGGCCCAGGTAGTCGAAGGTAAAGAGCTGCTTGACGGTAGCGGTGGCGCTGGAGCCGTCGTTCTTGACAACCAGGATCTGGTCGCCCTGGTGGATGGTGCCAGAGTACACGCGGCCGATACCGATGCGACCGACGAAGTTGGAGTGGTCGATGGTCACGCACTGCATGGCCAGCGGGGCGTTCTCGTCAACCTCGGGCGCGGGCATGTCGTCAATGATCATATCGAGCAGCGGATACATGTCCATGTTGCCGTCGTTGGGGTCAAGGCGGGCAAAGCCATTCATGGCGCTGGCGTAGACCACGTGCTCCATGGCGAACTCAAGCTGGTCGTCGGTAGCGCCCAGGTCGGCCATAAGGTCGAGGCAGTCGTTGTAGGCCTTCTCGGGGTTGGCACCCGGACGGTCGATCTTGTTGATGACGATCATGATCTTAAGGCCGGTGTCGATAGCGTGACGCAGCACGAAGCGGGTCTGGGGCATGGGGCCCTCAAAAGCGTCGACCAGCAGCAGGGCGCCGTCGGCCATACGCAGCACGCGCTCGACCTCGCCGCCAAAGTCGGCGTGGCCCGGGGTGTCGATGACGTTGATCTTGACGTCCTTGTACTCGATAGAGATGTTCTTGGCGAGAATCGTAATGCCGCGCTCGCGCTCCTGGTCGTTGGAATCCAGGACGCGGTCCTCGACCTGCTGGTTGGCACGGAAGGCGTCCGTGGCACGCAGGAGCTTGTCGACCATCGTCGTCTTGCCGTGGTCGACGTGAGCGATGATGGCGATGTTCCTCAGATTGTCTACGCGCATGTAGTTCCCCTATCTTCTATCTATATACAACCGGCACGCGTATGCGACCCGCCCAGCAATGCAACGCTCAGCGGGAATATTGAGCCTTTTACCGAAAACTCGTTTATTTTAGCGATTTTAGATGAGAGGGGTTTCCTCACCTGCAGGTTCAGGGTCGCTCCACATAAAACCATCGCCGGCGCCCATGCCCTCATACAGCACATATGCCGAAAAACCGCTCTCGAGCGTGGTTTCGAAGAAGCTCACGAGCAGAGCATCGTGATAGCCGCCGTCAATCTCGACGCAGCCGGTGTAGCCGATGGCATAGCGGGCGATACGGCCCAGGCCCTCGTCCTTAAGACCCATCTTGTGCTCGGAAATAAAGTTGGTGGCCGCCTCCAGGCACGCCTCTTCGCCGTCCTCGTCAAGCGCCGCCAGATATCGGTTGGAAGCAGCGTCCTCAATCGCCACAACTACGCCCGGATTCTCGCCGGCGGCAAGGTCGTCCAAGAACGCACCAATCAGGTCACACACCATGGCGTCGAGCTCGGCGGAGACGTTACCGGCGTCCTGCATATCCTGTGCCATTTTTAGACCTTCCCATCGAGTCTGGCGTCGTTACAGTTCTTGTGCCTCGGCAGCAATCTTGGCGGCAGCGTCGCGGGCGCGCATCATATCCGTCGCGCGCTTGTCGAGCACCTTGATCTGACTGGTCAGCATAACCGCATCGACCACGCCCCAGATCACGAGGCCCGTAGAGATCGAAAACCCAAGCGCACCAACTGTACCACGAAGGCGCGAGCAGATTGCCGCGACAAGGGTGGAGACGACAACCATCTTGATAAACGAGCCGCGGCGCTCGCGAAGCGTGCGGGCCTGCGTCACATAGGCAATGCGAGCCGCCTCAGAAGCCTCCGAGCGCATCTGGGCCTTGCGCGCAATGGCCGCCGCCTCAGCCGACATACCGCCGGCCATCAGCGAACGCTCCACATCCTGGCCGCCCCGCATTTAGAAGTCATCGGGGGAGAGTGTGTGGACGAACTCGTCGAACTTCTCGAACTCCTGTTCGTCGTCAACTTCCTCGGCATGGGCAGAAACGGTGCCCAGGCGATTCATGATGTCGTCCTCCACAAACATGGGGGCATTGCTGCGCACGGCAAGGGCAATGGCATCACTGGGGCGGGCGTCAATCTTGAGCTCGTCACCATCGGCCAGCACGACGATCGTCGCGTAGAACACCGGCGGCTCGGCGCGAACGATCTCGATGCGCTCGAGCTTGGCGCCCAGGGCGCTAACAGTATCGAGCAGCAGGTCATGGGTAATCGGGCGCTCGGCGCGGCCGCTATCGATGCCGCGGCTAATGGCAGCAGCTTCAAACGAACCAGTCTGAATGGAAAGGGAACGCAACGGCGCGGGCGAGTCCGATTTGCTGCAGCGCTCGCGAAGCACGATAAGCGATGGCACGGGACCGGCGGCCATGACGATGGTCTCTATGTCGACACGAACCATGGAACACCTCCGGTACGTAGCGGTTAACACACGGCAGGGTCGCCGCATTGAATAGCTATACTACCCAATCTTTCGCACAGCACACAAAACCAAAATGAGATTTATCGCAGACAAGAAAAAAGCCCCGAGGCAACGCCCCAGGGCTCTTCACAGTTTTGATGGTGGACCTGACAAGATTCGAACTTGTGACCTCCCGGTTATCAGCCGGACGCTCTAACCAACTGAGCTACAGGTCCATCATGGTGGAGGTTAGGGGGATCGAACCCCTGACCTCAGGCTTGCAAAGCCCGCGCTCTCCCAGCTGAGCTAAACCCCCACGGAGACAGTAATAAACACCCCAGCGGCGACTCGGCTCTCGCTGGGGTGTTTATTGCGAAAGAAAGTGGTGGACCTGACAAGATTCGAACTTGTGACCTCCCGGTTATCAGCCGGACGCTCTAACCAACTGAGCTACAGGTCCATCGCGCAAGGGATATATTAGACGAGTCGTTACGCGCGCGTCAACAACTTTTTTGAAAATCTTTGGAGGGGTCCACCCCGGCCGCCCGGCGGCATATGAAGTCGCCTGCTCGGACAGTCCTGACTCGCACGGAGAGCACATTAAGTGCTCTCCGGCTCGTGCGGAACTCGCGATCGACTTCATATGCCGCCGGGCGGCCGGGGTGGACGCGGGTCCCTAGGTTTTCAAAAAAGCGGTCGGCGCGCAGGTGCGCCGACCGCCGATATATGGGGTCTGATGTTTTTGACCGGAGAGGACTACTTACTCGTCGAGGAGATCCTCTGGCATGTCGTTGCCGTCGCCTAGGTCGACTGGAGTCTCTTCGGAAGCAGAGCCGTTTTCTGTGGCTTCGCCTTCGGGCTTTTCCTTGGCTGCCGTCATGCGGGCGACAGCGCATACGCGGTCGTTGTCGTCGACGGTCATCATCTTGACGCCCTGGGTGGCGCGGCCGGTCTGGCTGATCTCGTCGGTCTTGACGCGAATGACCGTCGCGCCCTCCGTCACGATGAACAGCTCGTGCTGCGGGCCCACCGTCTTCATGGCCGCGAGGTTACCCTTACGCTCGGTCATTTGAATGGTGTAGACGCCCTGACCGCCGCGATTCTGCTCCGGGTAGTCCGCGACCGGCGTGCGCTTGCCGTAGCCGCGCTCGGTGATGACGAATAGATCGCCGTTGCCGTTAGTGACTTCCATGCCCAGAACGCTCACGCCGTCCTTCAGACCGATACCGCGAACGCCGCTGGTATCGCGGCCGGTGGCGCGCACCTGCTCCTCGGAGAACATGATCGCCTTGCCCGCGGTGGTGGCCAGGATAATCTTGTCGCCCTCGCGCACGCGGCGCACGTTCAGCAGCGCGTCGTCGTCACGCAGGTTGATAGCGATCAGGCCGTCGCGACGGCTGCGGTCATATGCGCTCATCACGGTCTTTTTGACCATGCCGCTCTTGGTGGCAAACATCAGGTACTCGTCGGCCGGGAACTCGCGGCAGCTGATGACGCTCGCGATCTTCTCGCCTTCCTCGAAGGGCAGCAGGTTGACGATCGCGGTACCGCGCGCCTGGCGCGTACCCACCGGCAGCTCGTGCACCTTCAGGCGGTAGACCTTGCCCTTGCTCGAGAAGAACAGCACATACTCGTGTGTAGATGCGATAAACATCTCGTCGATGACGTCGTCCTCTTTAAGGTTGACGCCCGACACGCCCTTGCCGCCGCGCTTCTGGGCACGGTAGGCAGCCACCGGAATGCGCTTCACGTAGCCGGTGTGGGTGATGGTCACGACCATGTCCTCGTCGGCGATGAGGTCCTCGACATCCAGATCCTTTTCGACATGGCTGATCTCGGTGCGGCGTTTGTCGCCGAACTTCTTCGAGATCTCGCGCATCTCCTCCTTGATGACGCCCAGGATCTTCTCCTCATGCGCCAGCAGGTCCTCGTAGTAGGCGATGGCGCGGCGCAGGCCGTCCAGCTCTTCTTGGATCTTGTCGCGCTCCAGGCCGGTCAGGCGACGCAGCTTCATCTCGAGGATGGCCGTGGTCTGCTCGGGCGTAAAGCCAAAGCGCTCGATCAGGCGGCCGCTTGCCTCGGAGTCGGTCTGCGAGGAGCGGATGATGCTAATGACCTCGTCGATATGGTCGAGAGCCATCAGGTAACCCTCGAGGATATGCGCGCGGGCCTGGGCCTTCTTAAGGTCGAAGCGGGTGCGGCGGGTAACGACGTCGACCTGGTGGTCGATGTAGTGCTGCAGCATCTCGCGCAGGCTCAGGCATTTGGGAACGCCGTTGACGAGTGCCAGGTTGTTGGCGCCAAAGGTCGTCTGCAGCGAGGTGTACTTATACAGATTGTTGAGCACGACCTGCGGAATGACGCCCTTCTTGAGCTCGATGACCAGACGGATGCCCTTCTGGTTGGACTCATCGCGCATATCCGAGATGCCCTCAATGCGCTTGTCGTTGACGAGTTGGGCGATCTTCTCCTGCAGGGTGCCCTTGTTGACCATGTAGGGAATCTCGGTAAAGACCAGGCGGCTGCGGCCGGTCTTGGTGGACTCCACATGTGCCTTGGCACGCACGGTAATGGAGCCGCGGCCGGTCTCGTAGCTCTGCTTAATGCCGGCGCTGCCCATGATGATGGCGCCGGTGGGGAAGTCCGGACCGGGCATGATCTGCATGAGCTCGTCGACGGTGGCGTCGGGGTTGTCGATCAGGTAGCAGGTGGCCTCGATCGCCTCGGTGAGGTTATGCGGGGCGATGTTGGTGGCCATGCCGACGGCGATGCCCTGGCTGCCGTTGACCAGCAGGTTGGGGAAGCGCGCAGGCAGTGCCACGGGCTCGGCGAGCGATTCGTCGTAGTTGGGCTGCCAGTCGACGGTATCCTTCTGCAAGTCACGCAGCAGTTCCATGGCGGGCTTGGCCAGGCGGCTCTCGGTGTAACGCATGGCCGCCGCGCCGTCGCCATCGATGTTGCCGAAGTTGCCGTGACCGTCGATGAGCGGCGTGCGCATGGAGAACCACTGCGCCAGGCGGACCATGGCCTCGTAGACCGCAAAGTCACCGTGCGGGTGGTACTTACCGATAACTTCGCCGACCGTCCAGGCCGACTTTTTGTGTGGGCGGTTGGGGTAGATGCCGCTCTCGTTCATCGCGTACAGGATGCGGCGGTGTACCGGCTTTAAGCCGTCGCGCACGTCCGGCAGGGCACGCGCTGTGATAACCGACATCGAATACTCGATGAACGACTGCTTCATCTCGCGACCGAACTCCGAAATCTGGAGCTGGCCGCCGTTGATGTCCTCGCCGGCCGAGGCGCCACGATCGACTTCGCCAAAGCTCTCCTCGAGCTCACCGTCGTCGTCCTCTTCCTCATCATCATCGGCATCGGGGTTATAGGCGTCCGGATCGCCGTCCTCGCCCTGCTCAGCACGGGCAAGCAGGCGCTTCAGATCATCGGGCATACCGGCATCGCCGGCCTCGCCCATACCCTCGTTGTTGTTGATATCGTCTGCCACGTTACCTCCTCATGGTTTGCGTGGTCCATTAGTTCCCAACCACGGAGACGGCTTTTCCAGGTGCCGCAGATTCGCCCGAAAGAGGAGGGAAGCGTACTTGGGTACGCGACCGACGATTGAGGGCGAAGGTGCGGTGGCTGGGAAAGCCGCAGGGATTAGGCGTCTAAGAATCGTGCATCATGTGCATGCTTCTCGATGTACTCGCGGCGATAGCCGACCTCGGAACCCATCAGCTCGCGCACGGCGCGGTCCGCCACCACGGCGTCCTCGATCGACACGCGCTGCAGGATGCGGGTCTTGGGGTCCATCGTCGTCGAGGCAAGCTGCTTGGGGTCCATCTCGCCCAGGCCCTTGTAGCGCTGGACGGTATAGCCCTTGCGCTTTTTGGTGATCTTGCCGTCCTTGGCCTTGCCGTCCTCGTCGTTATCATCGGGGTTCAGGCCCAGACTCTGGATGGTATCGCGCAGGATCTCGTCTTCGGGCTGGCGGCCGTTGGGATACACGTAGTGGATCTTGTTGCGCACCTTAATGCCAAAGATGGGCGGGCAGGCAACATAGACGTAGCCGGCATCGATCAGCGGACGCATGTACTTGTAGAAGAACGTCAGCAGCAGGATGCGGATATGCGCGCCGTCGACGTCTGCATCGGTCATGATGATGATCTTGTGGTAGCGCGCCTTGGTGATATCGAAATCGCCGCCGTCGCCGGCACTCGTCGTGACGCCGCAGCCGATCGCGGTAATCAGCGACTGGATGGTGTCACTCGAGAACGCGCGATGGTCACCAACGCGCTCGACGTTCAAAATCTTGCCGCGCAGGGGCAGAATCGCCTGGATGTCTCGGCGACGGCCGTCCTTGGCCGAACCGCCTGCCGAGTCGCCCTCTACGATGAAGAGCTCGGTCAGCTCGGCATCGCGCACCGAGCAGTCAGCGAGCTTACCGGGCAGGGACGCCGTCTCGAGCAGGCTCTTGCGACGGGTCGCTTCGCGCGCCTTGCGGGCGGCGTTGCGCGCCTTGCAGGCCTGTTGCGCCTTCTTGACGATCTCGCGGGCGGGCTTGGGATGCTCCTCCAAGTAATCGGCGAGGCCGTCGGTCACGATCTTGAGCGTCAGCGCGCGCATATAGGAGCTGCCGAGCTTGGCCTTGGTCTGGCCCTCAAACTGCGGATCGGGCAGCTTGACCGAGATAACGGCCGAAAGGCCCTCGCGCACATCGTCGCCGGTCAGATTGGCGTCTTTTTCCTTGAGCAGGTTCTGCTTGCGCGCATAGTCGTTGATCACGCGGGTGAGCGCGGTGCGGAAGCCCTCAAGGTGCATGCCGCCCTCGGGGGTGTAGATGTCGTTGGCAAACGACATGACGTTCTCGCCGTAGCCGCTATTCCACTGCAGGGAAACCTCAACCTCGCCCATCTTGGCCACAGGTGCGTCCGGGTCCGATTTGCCCTCGATGTAGATAGGCTCCTTAAAAGCCTCGGGGACGTCCTTGCCCTCGTTAAGGAACTTGACGAAGTCGATGATGCCGCCCTCGTAGCAAAACTCCTCCACGTGGGGAGTAGACTCGCGCTCGTCAGTCAGCACGATTTTGAGGTTCTTATTGAGGAACGCCGTCTCCTGCAGACGGTTGTGCAGCGTATCGAAATCGTAAATGCAGGTCTCGAAGATCTCGTCGTCGGGCCAGAAGGTGACGGTGGTGCCCGTCGAATCCGAGGTGCCCACGACCTCCATCTTCTTGACGGTCTTGCCGCGCGAGAACTCCATCTCGTAGGTGTTGCCGTCGCGACGAACCTGAACGACCACGCGCTTGGACAGTGCGTTGACGACGGAGATGCCCACGCCGTGCAGGCCGCCCGAGACCTTATAGGCCGAGTTATCGAACTTACCGCCGGCGTGCAAGATCGTCATGACAACCTCGAGCGTCGGAATCTTTTTAACAGGGTGCTCGTCGACGGGGATGCCGCGCCCGTTGTCGACGACCGTGATGGAGTTGTCGGCGTGGACCGTCACCTGGATCTCGGTGCAGAAACCGGCCATGGCCTCGTCGACGGAGTTGTCAACGATCTCCCACACCAGGTGATGCAGACCGCTGGCGCTCGTCGAGCCGATATACATGCCCGGGCGCTTACGAACGGCCTCGAGACCTTCGAGAATCTTAATCTCGCCGCCATCGTAATCGTTTTCGTTTGCCACACGTCCTCCTTCAGTCAAGAAAATGTGTACAGCCTTACTAGTTTATCGTAAAAAAATACCCTCGGGAACGAGGG
Organism: uncultured Collinsella sp.; assembly: GCA_902494165.1. Classification (GTDB taxonomy): domain Bacteria; phylum Actinomycetota; class Coriobacteriia; order Coriobacteriales; family Coriobacteriaceae; genus Collinsella. The sequence goes on from CABUSD010000001.1 coordinate 212,288, forward strand.
TATTTGGCTCTACAAGGCCACCAGATGCGATTTAAGGCTCTTTTTTGCTTTGCACGCCCTTGGCCCACTCGGCACTGGCTCTCATGGCGTTCTCGAGGGCCTCGCGCAGTTTTTGGTCTTCGATGGGCGCCACTTGGCGCTCAATCTCGGTGCGCTCGGCCTCACTTAGATCAGCATGCGGAGCCGGCGGGCGCTCGGCCACGGCAGGACGCAGACGCTCTTTGGCAGCGGGCGGCGTGTGACCGGGCGCGGTGGTTTTGAACACCAGGCCATCCACATGCGCACCGGCGCGCTCCATGCGCGCGCGGATGATCTCGCGCAACAGCGTCATTTCCTGCGTCCACGAGGGCGAATCGAGATATACCAGCAGCTCATTGGACTCGGGCAGGTAGCGCAGGCCCGTCACATGCCGCCCCTCGCGCGTGCCCGAGCACACCGCGTTCCACGCGCGATAGACCGCGCGAGATTCCTCTGCAGCCTCCATCTGCGCGCGGCGCTCAGGCGTCACGGCCGCCAGGATGCGCTGACGCTCTGCGTTCAAAAATCCACTGAAGGCAACCGTTTCGCTCTCGCGCTCGTAATTAGCACGTCTCACCCATGCCCACCACCTTGGCTCGATCAAGCAGGTCATCGGTAAAGTACCCCAAGTTGGTCGTGGTTATGACCGTCTGGATATCATCGCCGATCAGCCGCAGGAAAGCACCGCGGCGTTCGCCGTCGAGTTCGCTCATCACGTCGTCCAAAAGCAGCAATGGGGCGGTGCCCAGGATATCGCGAGCCACGGCCACCTCCGCCACCTTCCAGGCCAGCACCAACGTTCGCTGCTGACCTTGGCTGGCAAATGAACGGGCGGAGCGACCCGCCACGGTAAACTCAATCTCATCGCGATGCGGTCCCACCAACGTCACGCCGCGGCGAATTTCCTCGTCGGCGTGCTCATCAAGGGCAGCCAGCATGCGCTCGTACGCCCAGCCCTTCAGCTCTTCGCGATCCTCGACCTGGGGCAAATCCCCCAGCGTGGACGTATAGGTCACGTTGGCGGCCTCGCCGGACGCCACTTGCCCGTAGGCAGTGTGCACATGGCCCGCCAGCCGGTCGAGCAGGGCCAACCGGTGCACGAGCAGGGCCGAGCCCGCGCGAGCAACCGAATCGTTCCACGCGCCGAGCATCTCGCGGCAGCACCAGGCCTCCTTGAGCAAGGCGTTACGCTGGGTCACGCAGCGCCCATAGGTGCTCGCAAGATCGGCATAGCGTGCGCTCAGTTGCATGCCAAAGTCATCGAGGGCGGCACGGCGCACACTGGCGCCTCGCTTAACCATGTCCAGATGGTCGGGGCAAAACAGCACGCTCGGCAGGACCCCGCGCACACCGGCGGCAGAGCATCTCTTGCCGTTGCGGCTAAACGAGCGCTTACCGTCCTCCGCGCTCAATCCCATATCAAGCACGCGGCCGTCGCCCTCGAGCCTCAGCTCGACCTTGCACGAGCCCGCGCCGTCATGGACGAGCTCGGCTGCGGTCGGATGCCTAAACGAGGCGCCGCTCGTCAGCAGCTGCAGCGCCTCTATGAGATTGGTCTTTCCCGCCGCGTTTGGTCCCGCAAGTATCGTCACGCCCTCGTCCAGGGCAAGACGATAGCTATCGAAGCTGCGGTAGTGCGCGACGGAAAGATCGCGGGCGAACATGGTCATGGCGCAGCGCTAGATGCGGACCGGCATGACCAGGTACAGGTAGTTGATCTTGTCGTAGGACTTGAAGATGCCCGCCTGCGAGTAGCTCTTGAGCTCCAGCGTGATCTCCTTCTCCTTGGACAGGGCATTGAGGCAGCCGAAGATGTAGTGGTAGTTGAAGGCGATGGTGCCCGACTCGCCCTCGGCCTCGACATCGATCGTCTCCTGCGCAAGGTCCTGGTCATTGGAAATGGAGGACAGGCCCATCTGCCCGTTCTCGACATCGATCTCGAACTTGACGGCGGGGTTGGCGCTCGCGATAACGGCCACGCGCTTGAGGGCGGCGTTAAAGGCGGCGACGTCAATCTTGACGCTCGTCACGCACGAATCGGGGATGAGCTGCTTGTAGTTGGGGTACACGCCCTCGATGCGGCGCGACACGTAGGTGGTGTTGCCGGCCTCAAAGACGACCTGGGTGTCGGTAGCCCCGATCATGATGGTCGCCTGGCTGGCCATGATGTTCAGTGCGTCGTTAAAGGCGTCAGCCGGAACGTTGAGCTCAAAGGAGCCCTCGAGGGTCGAGGTCTCGACCTGCGTATCGCACACGGCCAAGCGGAAGGAATCGGTCGCCACCAGGCGCACGGTGTTGTTCTCGACCTTCATGTGCACGCCGCCCAGGATGGGGCGGGCCTTGTCGGTCGAGGTGACGCGCCACACGCGGCCGACCATCTCGGACAAGATATCGGTCGGCAGCTCCACGGCACTCTCGATGGCATAGGCCGGAAACTCGGGGAAGTCATTGGCATCGAGCGTGTTCAGGCGGAACGAGCTCTTCTCGCAACCAATCAGCACCTGGCGCTCGGACAGCTCAAAGGTGACCGGGGCATCGGGGAGAGTCTTGGTGATATTGGAGAGCATCTTACAGGGGATAACCATCTCGCCCTCTTCTTCGACATGCGCCGCGATGCGATGACGGATCGAGATGGTGTAGTTAGAGGTCTGGAATTCCAAGATGCCGTCTTGGGCCTTGACGAGCACGCCCGACAGGATGGGAAGGGTGGATGCCGAAGCGACACCCTTCATAACGACGCCGATGGCTTGTGTAAGCGAGCTCTGGCTGACGGTGAACTTCATCTTTTAATACCTTTCTATAGATATAAATATCTTAATAATAGTAATAGCACTGACGAAACTGTTGATTACTCCCAAAGACGCAGGTCAGACCCAGAAAGAGAATCGACAGCAGCCTGTGTGCAACAGGGGTGGTTTTCCACGTTCAAAACCTGCGCAAAACTTTTCATCACCGCGGGTTGGGTTTTAGACACCTTATGCCCGTGGTTTCGACAAGTTTTCAACAGGTGTCTCTATTTCCCTACGAGCGCAGTGTAATTTTATCGCGCAGCGACTTGAGGTCTTCGGTGACGGTGCGGTCTTCCTGGATCATCTTCTGGACCTTTTTGTAGCTCGTGCTGACGGTCGAGTGGTTGCGGTTGCCAAATTCGGCGCCCACCGCCGTGGTCGTCATTTCGCACATCTCGATGGCCAGGTAGATAGCGATATGGCGTGCTTTGGCGATATTGGCGTTGCGACGCGGGCCGATGAGCTCCTCGTGCGTCACGCCGTACTGCTCTTCGATGACGGACTGAACCGTCTGGACGTTGATCTTTTTGGCCGATGTGTCGAAGTACTGGCTGGCGATGGCGTCGATATCGTCAAAGGTGAGCTCCCCGCCCTCGCGCTCACGGTCGCCCGCCTCGCCGGCGCAGCGCTCGCAAAAGCTCTCGAGTTCGCGGATGTTGGTGCCCGAGACCTCGGCCATGTGTTTAAAGTGCTCGTCGGTCAGGTGTCCGCCGTCGCCCCCATAGGCCGCCAGCAGTGAGTCGTCGCCCGCCTCGGGAGCGGCGACGATGGTGTTCTCGTAATAGCGCTGCAAGATCTTGTATTTCATCTCGTAGCTGGGCTCTGCGACCAGGCAGAGCATTCCGGCGTTGAAGCGGCTGGTCAGACGCTCGTCCATGCTCAGGTCCTTGGGGGCGCGGTCTGCCGCGATGACGACCTTCTTGTTGTTGCGGATGAACTCGTCCATGAGCTGGAAAAAGTAGTCCACACTCGCGCGCTTGCCGATGATGTTTTGGATGTCATCGATGATGAGCACGTCCACGCCGTGGTACGCCTGCATGATGGGGGCGTTGCTCTTCTTTTGACGGTCGAACTCGGTCATCAGGTCGTCCAGATATGCCTGGGAGTTGGCATACTTGACCTTGATCTCGGGCGACTTCTCGGCGAGCTCGTTTTTGATGGCGAGCAGCAGATGGGTCTTGCCCAGCCCCGATTTGCCATAGATGAACAGGGATGTGCATGTGCCGCGCTCGTCCGCGAGGGCGGCAAACTTGAGTGCCGAGCGATAGGCATGGCTGTTCTCGGGGCCGTAGACAAAGTTCTCAAAGGTAAATTTTGAGTTCGCGGCGAGCGGGGCTCCATCCGTATTCTGCTCGGCCGGCACGGTCGGTGCTGGCATGGGTGAAGCGGTGGCCGCAGCTTGCGTGGATTTAGTCGGCGCTCCGCCCTTCATCTGGTTCATCATGCGACGAAAATCGTCGGCCGAGAGCGTGTTCTTGATTGCAATGCCCGAATCCGCGCCCGCCGCTGCGTCGTGAGCGATGGGCATGTGCGTGACGGGTGCGTTCGTTGACGTCGCCGCCGCGCTCGTCAACGGTGCCATTGTTTCACGGGAAACATCGCTGTGTTGGTGCTCGATTGTCGGCACATCGCCTGCGGAGGCCGGCACCGCCGGGGAAGCAGCGGGAGCCGTGGCGGGCGCCGTGGCGGCAGCGGATTCCGTCGCGGCGCCTTGCGGTGCCACGATGTCGAGAGCAATCGGTGCAAAGGCGATTTCTTCCAGATAGGCCTCAATAGTCGGCTGATGCTTTTTGAGCTGCGCGATGGCAAAGCGCGAGGGGGCCTCGATCGTGAGCGTATCTTCGGTCAGGCTTATGGCGCGCGATTGCCCCAGCATGTTGATGAGGCGTGCATCTTGGCCGTCGCGCTGGCAAAAGGCGATGGCATCCCCCAGAATGATGCTTGCTTCCTCGTCCACTGTCTCTCCCGTTCTTTAGCTCTGAGCTCGCACGCGAGCGGCGCCGAGTTCGGTCAGATGGTATTTCTGGCCATGCTTGATGACCAAGCCGGCCTGCGCCAAGTCATTGAGCGTGCGTGACCAAGTGGGGGCCGAGTTTCCAAACGCCCTCGCAAGATCGGTTGCGCCGCACGCTTGATTTTGCGCCAGATAGCCCAGCGCGGCGTTGCCGCGATCGCTTACGAACACGTCCGGTTGTGGCTGTGCATACTGATTTACTGCATTAGGATACATCATTTGAGCTGCTGGTTGTTGAGAACTCTGCGTCGGCGGCATTTGCTGTTGAAAACTTTGAGGCCACTGTTGGTAAGGCTGCGGAGGCGTCTGCTGGGCCCAGGGGTTGTACTGCTGCTGCGGCATCTGCTGGTACGGCTGCTGATATCCCTGCTGGTACTGCTGCGGGAACTGCTGGCCATACCCCAGTGGCGGCATCTGCTGATATGGATATCCCTGTTGGTACGGCTGATAGCCCATTTGCTGGCCACCCGGCGCCCCCGTCGCCTGCTGCATTGCTGCTGCATCCTGATCAGCCAGCGGCATGGCCTCTGGCATGTTTGGCGGCATCGACATAGATGCCGCCTGGGGTTCTTGTGTGGGAAGCATTCCGGGCTGCTGCATCTGTCCCACGGGGGGCTGCATCTGCTGCGTTGCCACGGGCTGCTGCGCAAAAGCTCCCGGCAGGGGATATGTGGGCTGCTCCGTCTCGGGCCGCACGGCAGCGCCGCGTCCGCCGGCACGCTCGATTTCCTGCACGCGTTTAGGGTTCAGGCTTACCGTAACCACGGTGCCGTTGCCCATGTTGTCCTCGATGGATACGGCACCGCCGGCGTTTTCCAAATACTCCTGCACCATGGGAAACCCTGCTCCGGTTCCACGGATATAGCGCTTCATCTTGCTGTTTGCGCTGGTAACGCCAAAGTCGAAAGCACGTTCCTTGTCGTCGATGCCGGGTCCTTGGTCAGCAAAGCGGATGGTGTCTCCGCCGTCCAGAATCGAGATGATGGGCTCGGCAAAGTGTGCGTGGATAAAGTTTTCGACAATCTCGCGGATGACCATGAGCGAGATATGGCCACCTTGTTCTTTCATGCACTGGTAGACGGTGTTGGTCGTCTCTTCCAAATACGTGCGGACATCTTGCGGATCAATGACGATCACCCGCGGTGTCGACAGCATGTCGTCATAGACGGCGATGCGCGCGGCGTACATGGCTTTTGGCGCCTGCGTGGTCGTCTGCTCGCCTTCCGCACGCTCTTCGCGCACGCCGGTGATGTGCTCGTTGTCGGGTGCCGGGTCTCCGGAATCGACCATGGTGTAAAAGTCGTCAGACATGCCGCTCGCAATCTTTCAAAAGGTTTCGAACAAATAGTAGCTCACCGTGCAACGTTTCTCATCTTTCGACAACTTTTCAAAACTTGTTGAAAACTTTGGAAAGCGGGTGAAAAGTTCTCAACATTGCCAACATGACCTGTTGAAAACTCGATGAAATATCGTGAAAGGTTGCCATGAGGCGCAAATTTCGGTTGTGCTTATGGGGGAACCGTGTGAACTGCGCAACCTTTTACCTTTGATTTCTTGACATTTGAACATTGATTTCCCTACAATCTTCAAGCTCACGTGTCTATATCTGCGTCCGCGTCCCCGCGGACACTCGAAATGCAGCAGGAGGAACTTAAGATGAAGCGTACGTATCAGCCTAATAAGCGTAAGCGTGCCAAGACCCATGGCTTCCGTGCCCGTATGGCCACTAAGGGTGGTCGTGCCGTGCTCGCCCGTCGTCGCGCCAAGGGCCGCAAGCGTCTCACTGTCTAGCAGCGATACACACATCTCGCATGAAGACTATTAAGTCTCGGCAAGATTTCGAGCATGTGTTCAGTCAGGGGCGTCGTTTCAATCACCCTCTGATTCGAATGACCATATGTGAATCGATTTGCGAAGGCGACTCCGGAAGGGTCGCCTTCGTTGGTGCTAAGCGACTCGGTTGTGCCGTCGTGCGCAACCGATCTAAGCGTGTGATGCGCGAGGCCGCCCGCAGCTGCGGATTTCCCGTTGCGGGTTATGACATCATCTTGTTTGCAACTCCCAAGACGAGGGTTTCCTCGCCGCAGGAGATGGACAAGGCGTTGCGTTCGCTTATGAAGCGCGCCGGCGTTGCCGGGGAGGAGCGATGAGCAATCACGTTTTGCGACGTGTTGCCATCGCTCCTATTCGCATATATCAACAGGTTATTTCGCCCTTATTGCCTGACGCCTGCATTTATTACCCAACGTGCTCGCAATACGCCATCCAGGCGATTGAGAAGCACGGTGTTTTGAGAGGCTGCTGGCTTGCCGTGAGGCGCATCGCTCGCTGCAATCCCCTGCACGTCGGCGGTTATGACCCTGTGCCCTAGCGGGCACTCGCTATCGGAGGAAAACTTACATGTGGGATTGGATCGTTAACATCCTTTTCGAGCTGCTCAAGCTCATCCAGACCTTTGCGGTCGACTGGGGCCTGTCCATCATCATCCTGGTGGTCATCATCCGTCTGCTGCTGACGCCGCTTATGCTCAAGTCGACCAAGTCGACGGCTCGCATGCAGGTGCTGCAGCCCAAGATGCTCGAGATCCAGGAGCGCTATGCCGACGATCCCCAGCGTCAGGCCGAGGAGATGCAGAAGTTCTACAGCGAGAACAAGTTCAACCCCATGGCTGGCTGTCTGCCGCTGCTGATTCAGATGCCTATCCTGTTCGCCCTGTTTACATTGCTGCGCAACCTGCCGCAGTACTTTAACGACGGCACGTTCTCGTTCTTCAACATCCTGCCCGACCTGACCACCACGCCGAGCGCTTCCTTTGCCGATGGCTTTATGGTTGCACTGCCTGCGCTGGTTTGCCTGATCCTGTTTGCCGTCCTGACCCTGATTCCGCAGCTCTATATGTCGCGCAACCAGACCGGCCAGCAGGCTCAGAGCATGCGTATGATGGCCGTTGTCATGACGGTCATGATGCTTTGGATGGGCTGGAGCCTTCCCGTTGGTGTTCTGCTGTACTACGACGTCTCGTCTGCTTGGCAGGTTATCCAGCAGATTTTTGTGACGCAGAAGGTCATCGACAAGGCGAAGGCCGATGAGGAGGAGCGTCTTAAGAACGCTCCGCTGCAGGTTGAGGTCACTCGTCGCGAGAAGAAGCCGCGCCCGCACAAGAAGAAGTAGTGGGATATCAATCTTATTTAGGTACCTAACTTTTGGAGTACGTTATGTCTGAAGAGATCATCGAGGATATGCTTGAGGAGGTTGCCCCGCAGGTCGCGGGCGATTATCCCGAGATTGCACAGCGCTACAAGGCTGGTGAAGAGCTGACCGATGAGGAGCTCGACACCATTGCCGATGTTGCGATTTCCATCCTGCGTTCCATCCTTTCGCACTTCGATGCCGCCAACTCTCCTATCGATGAGTATGAGGGCGACGAGGGTGAGCTGATTTTGGATGTAACGGCTCCCGACCTTGCTGTTCTCATTGGCCGTCATGGTCGCACTCTTGATGCTCTTCAGGTTATGTTCTCTTTGCTGGTGAGCCGCAAGCTTGGCTTTAGGTATCCGGTTGTAGTGGACGTCGAGGGATACAAGAGTCGTCGTCAGGATAAGGTCGCCTCCATGGCTCAGTCTGCTGCCGAGCGTGCCATCCGCACTCATAAGAGTGTTTCGCTTCCGCCCATGAATGCCTACGAGCGCCGACTGGTTCACATTGCACTTCGTGGCAACGATGCAGTCGATACTCATTCTGAGGGTTCTGACCCTGATCGCCATGTGGTGATTGTTGCTCGATAATCTACTCGAGCTTATGCTAGGGGGACGTGGTTTCCACGTCCCCTTTTTTTGTCAAAAGTTCTCGATACGCTGATTTTTGTCAGAAAGGAGCTTCTGTTGTTTGTACTTACCGATCAGCAGGCTGACGAGATGTTGAGTCGCCTAACTTCCTATTGCAAAGAATATTCCTTGAGCGTAACTGATATTGAGCTGAGGAAATGTATCCAGCATTTGGATTTGGTTCTAGAAACAAATAAGACAACCAATCTCACCCGTATTCTTAACGTAGAAGATGCTGCCGTACTTCATATCCTCGACTCACTTGTTTTGCTCCCCTATATCAATAAGGCTCCTGAGGGAGCTTTGCTCGATATGGGAACAGGTGCGGGCTTCCCTGGTATTCCATTAACCATAACCACGCATCGTAAAGCTACTTATATTGACTCTATTGGCAAGAAGGTTGATGCGGTTAATTCCTTTGTCCATGCTCTTGGATTGAAACATGCTCATGCGGTTCATGATCGTCTTGAAGAATATGCTCGAAGCCATAAGAAGCAGTTCTCCGTTGTAACCGCCCGCGCACTGGCCCCTCTACCGATTCTTGTTGAGTATGCGGCTCCGTACCTGAAGGATGGAGGGCTATTTGTTATCACCAAGGGCAATCCTTCGGATGAGGAGCTTGCTTCCGGCATGTCAGCAGCTAAGATTTGCGGCTTCACTTTGCTTCTGAATGACGCAATTGATTTGCCTGAAGGCTTGGGTCACAGGGAGTTCATTGTTCTTAAGAAGAGTCATTCAGCATCCGTTTCATTGCCTCGTGCAAATGGCATGGCAAAGAAGAATCCGCTTGCCTAGATGTTTCACGTGAAACATAATGGATACTAACAGCTTGCAGTGTTTCACGTGAAACATAGCAGTTGCTATCGATTCGGAATGTTTCACGTGAAACATCCTCCGTTTGACAGCTTTAATACACACCAGGAGGGACCGTGGGATTTCGCGACGTTAAGCGTTCTAAGAGCGCAAAAGACACGCGTATCATTGCAATCATCAATCAAAAAGGCGGCGTCGGTAAGTCAACGACGGCTGTAAACCTTGCAGCAGCACTGGGTGAGCAGGGTCGTAAGACACTGATTGTCGATTTTGATCCGCAGGGAAACAGCACCAGTGGATTCGGAATTGAAAAAGAAGACCTTGATCACTGCATCTATGATGCATTGTTGAATGATGTGCCGGCAGAATCGCTTGTTCTTGATACAAATTGCAAAAAGGTATTCGTAATTCCGGCTACAATTCAGCTTGCAGGCGCGGAAATTGAACTCGTAAGCGCAATTGCTCGTGAAACCCGTCTCAAAGATTTGCTTGAGCCGATTCAGGACGAGTTCGATTTTATTTTCATTGACTGCCCTCCTTCGCTCGGCCTGCTTACTATCAACGCTTTGACCGCAGCAGACAGCGTTTTGATTCCGATCCAGTGCGAGTATTACGCACTCGAGGGCGTTACGAAGCTGCTTGAGTCAATGAAGATGGTCAAATCTCGTCTGAACAAGGGCTTAGACACCTACGGTGTGCTTATGACCATGTATGACTCGCGTACTTCTCTATCGAATCAGGTTGTTGAGGAGGTTCAATCGTACTTTGGTGATAAGGCGTTTAAGACGTTGATCCCCCGTACGGTTAAAATCTCTGAAGCTCCGTCTTTTGGAGAACCGGTAATTACCTATGCACCTCAAAATAAGGGTGCAAAAGCATATATGAACCTTGCAAAAGAGGTGATCAAGCGTGCCTAGTGTAAAGAAACGTGGCGGATTGGGACGTGGACTCAATGCTTTGGTCTCAGAGGCCGAGTATGAGACCGGTGGTTCGGCTACATCGGCTGTAAATACCGCATATGAAACAAAACTACCTATTGAGGATATCGTTCCCAACCCTAATCAGCCACGAATTCATTTTAACGAAACTGAACTTCGCGAGTTGAGCGAGTCAATCCAAGAACATGGCGTTTTGCAGCCGCTTTTGGTTCGCAAGCATGGAAACGGCTATGAGATCATCGCTGGTGAGCGTCGTTACCAGGCGTCGAAGCTTGCTGGTCTTGAGGAGCTGCCTGTCATCATTAAAGAGGTTAATGATGAAGAGATGCTAGCTCTTGCTCTTATCGAAAACCTTCAGCGCTCTGATCTAAATCCCGTCGAAGAGGCTAAGGGCTACCGCCAGCTTATCGATGCCAGCGGTATGACCCAGGAGGCATTGTCGAAGGCGGTAAGCAAGTCACGCTCTGCAATTACAAACTCGCTGCGTCTTCTCGATCTCCCCGAAGTAGTTCAGCAGATGATTTTTGAGGGCAAACTTACTGCTGGTCATGCACGTGCGATTCTTGCAGTTCCCTATGAGGACGCTCGAATTCGACTTGCAGAGAAGGTTGTTGCAGAGGGCCTTTCCGTAAGAGCGACAGAAAATCTTGCTCCGTTGTTTTCTGCCGGAGAGACACCTAAGACGCCGAGGCCTGCAACGCCTCAGTCTTTTAAAAAGGCTGCCCGCGTGCTTCGTCAGGTTTTTAATACCAACGTGCGTGTTAAGAGCTCGCGTGGAAAGAATAAGATTGAGATTGAGTTTAAAGACGAGGAAGAGCTCTCTCGTATTCTTGGCGAAATGATTCAGTTTGATCAAGGAGGCCAAGATGAGGAATAGGATTTTAACTGCGATTGCATTGGCGACGACTGTCGCGGCTGGTGCCTTTGCTGGCTATAAGATCGCGACAGACGATGAACTTCGAGGTCGTTTGCTTCGTAGTGCGCAAGATATTGTCGATACATCCAAGAAGAAAATGGATGTTATGACAGAAGATGTTGCCATGCGTACGGCTCAGGTAACGAAGAATCCCAAGATTAATCAAGGTTGGGTTAGTAACCAATGGGAAAATGTAGGCTATTAGGTTCCTAACAATTACTTAGCATATTTTGAGGGGTCCTTGTCTGATTCACGAGGCAGGGACCCCTTATTTTGGCCGTAAAAAATGGGACAGGTAGCACCTGATTCATAATTAAGGTCAATAAATAAAACGGCCCCGGTTGCATCTCCTGTAACCGGGGCCGTTCGATGTTTCACATGAAACGTTTTGGGGTGCGACTCCCCTATGCGTTCTTCTGAACTTTGAAGCGCTGCTTCAGCTGTCCGCAAGCGGCGTCAATATCGTTACCACGGGAGTTACGAATCGTGGTCTCGATGCCACGGGACTCAAGACGACGCTGAAGATCCTCAACCTTATGAATCGGCGACGGCTTGAGCGGGCTACCCTCGATGTCGTTAAGCTGAATGAGGTTAACGTGGCACAGCGTTCCCTCGCAGAAGTCGCAGAGCGCCTGCATTTCGGGATTCGTATCGTTGACGCCTTCGATCATGGCGTACTCATAGGTCGGGCGGCGGCCGGTCTTCTCGGTGTAGAGCTGAAGCGCTTCGTGAAGGCGAAGCAGCGTGTACTTCTTAACACCGGGCATGAGCTTATTGCGCGTCGACTGGATGGCGGAATGCAGGGAAACGGCAAGCGTGAACTGCTCGGGGATGTCGGCAAATTTGCGAATACCGGGAATAACGCCGCTGGTAGAGACGGTGAGGTGACGAGCGCCGATACCGATGCCATCGGGGTCGTTGAGGATTCGCAGCGCCTTGAGAACCTCGTCGTAGTTGGCAAACGGCTCGCCCTGGCCCATGAAGACAACGCTCGTGGCGCGCTCGCCAAAGTCGTTGGATACATGAAGTACCTGGTCGACGATCTCTTGAGCGGTCAGAGAGCGCTTGAGGCCGTTGAGACCGGTAGCGCAAAAGGCACAGCCCATGCCACAGCCTGCCTGGGTGGAAACGCAGACGGAAAGCTTGTTACGACGGGGCATGCCGACGGTCTCGACGGAAACGCCGTCGTGGTACTCGAGCAGATACTTGCGAGAGCCATCTTTGGAAACCTGCTTGGTGAGTTCAGTCGGCGTGTCAAAGGCAAAAGCCTCTTTAAGCTGCTCGCGGAAAGCCTTGGGAAGGTTGGTCATATCGTCAAACGAACAAACGTTCTTCTCAAAGACCCATTCGATGAGCTGCTTCGCGCGGAAGGCGGGCTGGCCAAGCTCGGCCACGAGCTCGCGAATATCGTTTTGGCTCAAGTCGCGAATGTCCTGAGATTTAGTCCTGGGATTCATGGAAGCCTTTCGATTTTGGGGAAACGTAGAGGGTATCGCTACAATATGGTATCAGCTGCAGAAATTATAGAGGAGGAGTCTGCCCATGCCGGGTAAAAGCCTAGAGAACATGCACGTAGCGGTCTTGGCGGGCGGTCATTCCGCTGAGCGCGAGATCTCGCTCAATTCGGGAAAGAACGTCGTGGTTGCCTTGAAGGAGGCCGGCTACACTTCGGTGGAGCTGCTCGACACGGCTGCCGATGATTTTATGGTAACCATGGCGACCGGCGGCTTTGACGTGGCGTTTATCGCCATGCACGGTGCCGGCGGCGAGGATGGCGCCATGCAAGGCGCCATGGAGACCCTGGGTATCCCCTACACGGCTTCGGGCGTGCTTGCCAGCGCCTGCGGTGCCGACAAGGAGGTCTCTAAGCTCCTGTACGCCAAGGCGGGCATTCCCATTGCCCCCGGCCTTGCGCTCGAGGTGGGCGATGAAGTCGATATCGATCATATCGTCGAGGTTTGTGGCGAGCGCTGCTTTGTGAAGCCGGCCGTCAACGGTTCCAGCTATGGCATTTCCCTGGTCCATGAGCCCTCCGAGCTGCCCGCGGCAATCGCCAAGGCGTTTGAGTACGGCGACAAAGTGCTGGTCGAGAAGTGCATCGAGGGTACCGAGATCACCGTCGGCGTATACGGCGAAGATGACGTGCGCGCTCTGCCGATTGTCGAGATTCGTAAGCCCGAGGACTGCGAGTTCTACGATCTGGACGTGAAATATGTCGACCCTACGGACATTCATCGCATTCCGGCGCAGATTTCACCCGAGAATTACGCTCGCGCTCAGGAGCTTGCCTGCGCCGCTCACAAGGCCCTCGGTTGCCTGGGTATCTCGCGCAGCGATTTTATCGTGAGCGAGGACGGCCCCGTTATCCTCGAGACCAATACCATTCCCGGCATGACCGATACGTCGCTGTATCCGGATGAGATTCGCCACACCGACGACATGACGTTCCCGCAGGTCTGTGACAGCCTGATCCGTATGGGCCTTCGTCGAGCGGGCATTGCATGCTAATCGAGGACGCGGTTTCGTCAGGAACGCCGCAGTTTGTCATCGACTCCTATGCCACGCTTGCCGAACGCGCCAAAACGCAGTCCTTCGGCCTTATCGAGGAAGATGTGATTGTCCTCGATACCGAGACCACAGGTCTTTCGGTGCAGGACAACGAGCTGATCGAGATCTCGGCGGCCCGTCTTTCGGGCCGTGAGATCGTCGACCGTTTCGATACCTTCGTGCATCCCAAGCAGCTGATTCCCGCCGAGATTACCGAGCTCACGAGCATTACAAATGCCGATGTGGCAGATGCCCCGTCGGCCGTTGAGGCCGTCGCCGCTCTCGCCGATTTTGTCGGTGGTTGCCCGGTGATCGCACATAACGCCACGTTCGACCGCTCGTTTATCGAGTCGGTCAAAGGCGGCGTCAACGTGAGCGATATTTGGATCGATTCGCTGGCGCTGTCGCGAATCGCGCTTCCGCGCCTGGCCTCGCACAAGCTGTCTTTTATGGCCGATCTGTTTGGCTGTGACTCGGTATCACACCGTGCCAATGCCGACGTCGACGCCCTGTGTGGCGTATGGCGCGTGTTGCTCGTGGCGCTCACCGACTTGCCCCAGGGCCTCATGGCGCGCCTAGCCGACATGCATCCGGATGTGCCTTGGTCCTATCGTCCTATCTTCTCATTCTTGGCAGGGCAGAACCCTGGTTCTATCTTCTCTCTCAGCGCCGCTCGTGCTGACGTTCTCAAGGCCGATCGCGCCGACGATCGTGTGGACGCCGACGAACTGCCGGTCCTTAAGATGCCGAGTCGTGAGGAGATTGAGGCAGACTATGCGCCAGGTGGCCTGGTCAATCGCATGTATCCCACCTACGAGCCGCGTGATGAGCAGATCGCGATGGCGCTCGAGGTCCGCGATGCGCTGGTCACGGGCACTCATCGTGTAATTGAGGCGGGCACGGGCGTCGGCAAATCGATGGCCTATCTGGTGCCTTTTGCCGAGGCAGCACGCCGTAACAACATCACGGTTGGTATTGCGACCAAATCGAACAATCTTGCCGACCAGCTCATGTACCATGAGCTGCCAAAACTTGCCGAGCAACTGGACGGTGGCCTGTCATTTTGCGCTCTCAAGGGCTATGACCACTATCCGTGCCTGCGCAAGCTTGAGCGCATGAGCCGCGGCCAGGTCGAGATTACCACCAAGCGCGATCCGGCGGACACGCTCACGGCGGTCGCGGTCATTATGGCGTACGTCTGCCAATCAGCCGATGGCGACCTCGACTCGCTCGGCATTCGGTGGCGCAGCGTCAACCGCCCCGACTTTACGACGGCCTCGCGCGAGTGTGCTCGTCGCCTCTGCCCGTTTTTCCCTGATAAATGTTTGGTCCACGGCGCTCGCCGTCGTGCAGCGCATGCCGACGTGGTGGTCACCAACCATTCCCTGCTGTTCCGCAATGTCGCGGCCGAGGGCAGGATTTTACCTCCGATTCGTCATTGGGTAATCGACGAGGCCCATTCTATCGAGCGCGAGGCGCGCCGTCAGTGGGCGCGCGTGGTGTCGGCGGACGAATCACGCGTTCTGTTTGAGCGCCTGGGTGGCTCGAGCACCGGTGCGCTAAGCCAGGTTTCCCGTGATTTGGCAACCTCCGAGGGCTCTACGCTCTATCTGGGCCTTACTGCCAAGGCGACGTCGACGGTTGCGCGCGCGAGCATGGCAATCGCCGACGTGTTCGATGGCGTTCGCGAGCTCGGCCGCCGTGCCCGTGGGGGTTATGACAATGCCAATCTATGGATTGGCCCCGAGCTGCGCGAATCTGACGACTGGCATGATTTCTTACAGTCGGCCTACGCTGCCATCGATGCATTGGAACAAGCTGACAAGAGCGTTGACGCGCTGGTGCAGGCCGTCGCCGCCGGCAAGCCCGAGGTTGTTGTCGACCTGGGCGATACCTCGCGCCGCCTGCACGAGCTGGTCGAGAACCTCAAACTCATCATCGACGGCACCGATGAACACTACGTGTATTCGCTGCAGGTCAATCGCAGGTTGCGTGCCGGCGGAGAGTCAATGACCGCAGAGCGCATCGACATTGGCGAGGCCTTGGCAACCGAGTGGCTGCCCGAGGTTCACACGGCTATCTTTGCCTCGGCGACCATGACGGTGTCCAAAAGCTTTGAACACTTTAACCACGCGGTCGGCCTCGATCGCATCGGTGCTTCAACATCCTCATCGCTGCACTTGGACTCGAGCTACGACTTCGATTCGAACATGGCTGTAGTCGTTGCGGGCGATATACCCGATCCGCGCGATCGTGAGAGCTATCTTACGGCGCTCGAGCGCGTGCTGGTCGACGCCCATCTTGCCATGGGCGGATCGGTGCTCACGCTGTTCACCAATCGGCGCGACATGGAAGACCTGTACACCCGCGTTGAGCCCAAGATGGCCCGTGCGGGTCTGGAACTCAACTGCCAGCAGCGCAACTCATCTCCTCGTCGCCTGCGCGACCGGTTTATCAACGAGCCGACCTCGTCGCTTTTTGCGCTTAAGGCCTTCTGGGAGGGATTCGACGCCAGCGGCGAGACGCTGCGCTGCGTCATCATTCCCAAGCTGCCGTTCTCGAGCCCCACGGACCCGCTCTCGTGCGAGCGCAACTTGCGCGAAGACCGCGCTTGGGTGCGCTATTCGCTGCCCGAGGCGGTGCTCGAGGTCAAGCAGGCGGCCGGCCGCCTTATCCGCTCGTCGACCGATTACGGCGTGCTGATTCTGGCCGACCCGCGCCTGGTGACGAAGGGCTACGGAAAGAAGTTCTTAACGTCGCTGCCCACGAGCTCCTACCAGCGCATCGAATCGGCGCAGATCGGGCACTATCTGCAACTGTGGCGCGCACGCCACGAGCGGCGGCGCTAAAGCGGACAGACGAGGGTTTTTGCCATATCGCACAGACGCTTTGACAGGGCGGGGTCATCCAAGATGCGGATGGCTCCGCCCGCTGCGATTATCTGGCTCAGTAGCCAACGCTCGGAGCCGTAATGCACGGTTACCGTTGCCGTGTCTGTCCCGCTGCGCTCGATTAGGGTGATGCCGGCCCAGTCCAGATGCTCCGCCATATCGAATGGCATCAGGAGCTTTGCGCTATGCTGCGTCCGGGCAAGGGAATCGTGGAGGGATGCGACGTCCGGTGCGTGAGACACGACGGAGTCTTCCGTCAAGGTGAGTCCCTCGATTTTATCCATGCGATAGGTGCGCTGCTCATCGACTGCGATGTCCCAGGCAATCAAGTATGTTTGGTCGCCGTTTGCCGTAATGCGCAAGGGGTCGACCAGACGCTCGCGTGGCCGTGCATCGTCCATCGAGCGATACGAGATGCGGCAGCGAACGCCGTCCTGAATGGCGCAGCTCAGCTGCTGCCAGTGCGACCCGTGGTTGACGGTGTCAAAGACGCGCTGGTTATAGCCGAGCTCTTCGGGTAGAAGAGCATGCCGAATCCGGGCTGCCGTCTGCGGCTCGATCCCCAACGATTCAAGTTCGTGGTTGAGCACAGCGCCCTCGGCGGCACTCAGGCGCAACGGTAGAACACGCCCGGCGTCGCCGGTGAGGGCCACACGCTCGCCGCGGCATTCGCAGATGATGCGCGCGCCCGATTCTCGGTCCGCGAGCGTCGAGACGATCTCGAGAATCTCGTCGAGCGACACCCCTGTGATGTCAAAGCGGCTGCAAATCTCGGCTCGTGTCATGCCGCTCTCGCCGGCGGCGTAGAGGGCCTCCATAATGTCGATGGCGCGCGAGAGTCTCTGCTCGCTGGTGAGTTTACGCACGGGCATGCTCGTGCACCGTCCTTTCAATGAGGCGGTTCCACGCCTGCTTGAGCGATTTGGGGGCCACGGGCCTCATGCCGTCCACGGCGTGGGCCATGCAAAATGAGGCGGCGGCTTCAAGGTCACGCACGTCAACGGTCCAGGTCCATCCCGCATCGGTGTGTGCGAGCTCACCTCGCCCGCGCGTGAGGCCGTTGATCATATCGATCTGCGTCTGAGGGGCGAACGAGAACGTGGCTGCAACGGGCGGTCGGTCGGCAAAATCGAATTCAAAGAACAGATAGTCGTTGAGATTGAAGTCCGCAGGGATGGCGTAGGCCTTCGAAGGACGCCAAGCGCGAACGATACGGTCGCAGCGGAATGTCCTGATGTCGTCGGTGACATTGTCGAGGCCGCAGAAGTACGCCACGCCCTCGCGTTCGAACATGCCGTAGACGCAGACGGTACGTTCTTTCTGCTCGCCGCGTCCGTTCTGATATAAAAATCGCAGCGCGCATCGCTCGGCAAAGGCGCTCCATACCGCATCGACGGTGGGAGAGCGGCGGATTGGTGCTTCGTCCACCGTCGTCCTACCGGTGAGATAGGCAATCTTGGAGCGAATATCGGCAAGCGGTGCGGCAAAAGTGGATGAGCCGGCCGCTAGTGTCTGGTCGATGGCGTTGAGCAGGATATCGGCGTCGTCTGCGGTGATGAGGCCGCCTGCTGCAAAGGTGTGCTCGCGGTCGATTGTCCACGAGCTTTCCTCGGTCTCCTGCGCACCGGCGGGGCGAACCTCCTTGATTAAGATGCCACGCTCGAGCAGTTTGTCACGATCGCGCCGAAACTTGCGCTTATCCGAGTCGATGTTGCCGGCGCCATATCCCAGGTCGGAATCCAAGACGATCTGCTCGGTCGTCAGCGGTTCGGGGGAGCTGTTGAGCACAAAGAAAAGATTGAGGATGCGCTGAGCCGTTTTATCGAAACTGGGCTCCGAATTCCCCTTTTTAATTGTCGCGGTCGTGTCGCTTGCCGTCATAGAGTCCTCGCATGAGAAGGTGGTTTGCTGCCATGATTTTAGTCCGATATGGAGATTAGGCTATATCCTTGTCCGCTCGGGGCGTTAAGATGGCCCGAATTCGGTCGTTTGCGCTCGCTCGGGGTATACTTTCGACTATATACGGTTCTAATGTGCATGCATTGGGCCTATTTGTCGGATTATGGATGTGGAGCGCACATGGCGAACACCCAGAACTATATTAACCACCTGATGCAGAACACCGGCATTACGCCGGCATGCAGCGAAGAAGAGCGCTTGGCTGCCGAAGATATCGCTCAGATCTTCCGCAACCACGGCTTTGACCCCGAGGTTCAGGAGTTCAATGCCCCGGCGCCCAGTAGGTTGGCATTTGCCGTTACCGGTATTCTTGCGTTTGCCGGCGCCCTGCTGATGGGCATCGGCGGCGGTATCGGCTTGGTCGGCACCTTGCTGGCCATTGTCGGCGCCGTTCTTTACGTGCTCGAGCGCACGGGCCACCCCGTGGTTTCGCGCCTGGGCAAGACGGGCGTGAGCCAAAATGTCATCGCCTACCACAAGGCCTCGGGCCCGCTCGCGTCCCCGCGTAACCGCCCGGTGGTCGTTGTCGCACACTACGACTCTCCCCGTGCTGAGCTGCTCGCCCGCGAGCCTTATGCTTCGTATCGTGCGCTCATCGCCAAGCTGTTGCCCGTTGCCACGGTTGCCCCCGCTGCCGTTGCCATCCTGCGTATTCTGCCGCTCCCCGGCGCGCTCAAGGTTCTGCTGTGGATTGTCGCGATCCTCGCTTCCCTCGTTGCACTCGCCAACGCGGTAAACATCATCTCTAACCGCCACATTCTTCCCTATACGTCTGGCGCGGTGTGCAACAAGTCTTCTGTCGCCGCTATGCTCGGCGTTATGGACAACGTTGCTCCCTTCCAGGGCGAAAACGAGTTTCCCGACGATGTTCCGTTCGATACCTATTTTGGGGAGCAGAAGCGTCGTGCCGAGGAAATGGCGCGCGCAGCGGCGGAATATGCCGCGGCCCAGCAGCAAAACGACTACGGCAACACCATCGAGTATGAAGAGCCTACCTACGCCGAGGACGAATTCGGTCAGCCGATTGCTCCCGACGCTCAGACCGAGCCCGAACAGGGTGAGGCTTTCGACGAGCAAATCGAGGGCTTTGATGGTGCGTCTGCCGACGAGACGCTGATCGGCGCTATCGTGCCTGAGGATCGGAATCAGGCTGCCCAAGCCGAAGAGTTCAATGACGAGGTTCCCGCTGCCGAGCCGGCGGAGGAGTCTGCCGCGCCCGAGCCCAAGCTCTATCGCAACGCCGCCGGCAACATCCGCTTTGGTTCGGATGCCATCCGTGCGCTCGGAATGCTTCCCGAGTCCTGCACGCTCGATTACGAGGAGGGCGAGGAGCCAACGTTTGAGCCCGAGCCTGCCCCCGTCGTGGCTGCGCCTGCGCCCGTTGTCGCTGCGGATGATGAGTCTGCCGCGGTTACCGCTGCCGTTGCCGATCCCGAGGCGGTGTCCGCGTTCGATCCCGCGGCAGGACTGGACATTTTGGCTCCCGCCGCACCGGCGCAAGACGTTGCGGACGAGTCTGACGACGATTACGTTGAACAACCGAGGCGCGTGTCTTACGAGAGCGATACTGATTTCTCGGCCGAGATTCCCGCGGCAACGCCGCATGCCGACATTGCATCCGCGTTCTCGTCGATTGGCGCCAGCGCTTCCAACTTCTTTAAGGGTGCGTTTGCAAAGGGCAAGAAATTTGTCGACGATTTCGAGGAGAAGCGCGCTGCCGCACGCGAGGCTGCCGAGCAGGAGGCTATCGCTCAGCAGCAGGCAGCCGAGGCGGCACGTGAGCTCGCGGCGCAAGAGTTCGAGCAGAACGAGGCTATGCAGTCCGCGCCCGTCGAAGCCGCCGAAGCTACAACGTCCTTTGAGTCCCAGCAACCGGCGTCCGCGGATGTTGTTGAAGCGACGACGTCTTTCGAGGCTCAGCAGCACGTCGATAGCACCATGTCGTTTGATGCCGCGCAGTTCGATTCCACGATAACGTTTGAAAAACAGGGCACCGCGATTGCCGAGCCCCTTCCTGTTTCCGATGAGCAGGGCGACGCGGCAGACGATGACGAGCCTGTTGATGCTGCCGAAATCCAAGATGCCGCCGAGGACGAGCCCGTCGAGGCCAACTCTGACGAAGAGCAATACGCGGCAGCCGAGCAAGATGATTCGACCGAGGTCGAGCAGGAGGAAGTGCCTGCGGTTTCCGAGACTCCCGAGACGGATGAGTCGAGGCCTTATTCCACGCAGATTTTCACCATGCCGACCCCGAGTGGTTCCGGTGCCACGGTTGCCAATGTCGCTCCCACCCAGGACGAAACGGTCGATTCCCTTATGGCCCAGATTTCCTCCCAGGCATCGCCGCGCCCGCAGATGAATGTTCCCGATCCGGCGTCGGCACCGTCGCCTGCACCTTCCTCGTCTCCGCTGGCTTCGGTCCCCGATCCGTCGCTGCCGTCTATGAAGCAGGCAAACGTTGCGTCTCGCACGTCGCTGTTCGACCTTCCCGACCCCTCCGCACAGGTCAACGATCCCTTTGCTACTGCCCAGGGCCCCGAACCCACATCGGCACCCGTTGCGCCTCCTATGCCCGTTGCGTCGGGCGCACAGCCGATCGAGACCATTTCGGCTCCCGCCCCGGCGGCACCCAAGTCTCGTAAGCGCGGCCTGGGTGGTCTGTTCGGCCGTAAAAAGAAAAACGAGCAGGACAGCATGAGTGACTGGCTGGGCGTCGAAGACGATTACGATGCCAAGAAGTCCGGTCGCGGTATCGGTTCGTGGGATAACTTCGAGGACGATAACGATGGCTGGAAGGGTGGCGCTACGTCTTCCGATGGCGCTTCTTCCGAAGATATGCTCTCGGCTGTCGCCTCTATGGGCGATGATGAGCTGCTCGGTCACGATATCTGGTTTGTGGCAACGGGCGCCTCGGATTGTGATGGCGCTGGCATGAAGGCCTTCTTGGCTTCGCATCGCGATAAGCTCCGCGGCGTATTCTTTATCAATCTTGAATCCGTCGGCGCCGGTAGGCTTTCGGTGGTGACGGTCGAGGGCGAACAACAACTGCTCAAGGGCGATCGCCGCATCATGAACCTGGTCAGCAAGGTCTGCAAGTCGTTCCATGTCGATTGTGGCGCGCTCGAGATGCCCTATGCCAAGACCGATGCCTATGCTGCGCTCGAGGCGAGCCGCCGAGCCCTTACCATCGCCGGCGTGGACGGCACGCGTCTGGCTTGCGCTCGTACCGAGGACGACCTGCCCCACAATGTCAACCCGACGAACATTGCTACGGTATCCGAGGTCGTGACCGAGGTTATCCGCCGTTCGTAGACGGAGCTCTAAGGAGTCAACGTGTTTTCGTATATTAAGCGCCATTGGCCTGTCTACGTGATTTTGACCTTGATTGCCATTGCGTTAGGATTTGGGGCTGCCTACATCGTGGGTGCAAAGGGCTCGACCCCCGCCTCCGCAATCAGCGAAGAGGTGGAGCAAGAACAGAGTACGGGTGCCGATGGGATTCCTGAGTCCGAGCAGGCAATCGTTGATGGTGGATCTTCGTCTGCAGAGTAGATGCGGCGATTTAAATGATTGAAAGCGGGCGAGCCAGGGGACTGGCTCGCC
>CABUSD010000002.1:0-187773 GCA_902494165.1 uncultured Collinsella sp.
CCGCCCACGTTCATCATCGACCCGAGCGCCACGAGCTTCATCGCCGCGATGCGGCAGGCCGGGTTCAAGACCAAGAAGGGGCGCAACGACGTCGCGGACGGCATACGAGAGACGGGGGTGTGCCTGGGCAACGGCACGGTGCGCATCTCCGACGCCTGCGCAGGGCTGATAGGCGAGCTCGGCGGCTACTGCTGGGATGCCAAGGCGGACGGCGACAGGCCTGTCAAGGTCGAGGACCACAGCTGCGACGCGCTCCGTTACGGCGTGGCAACACTGCGCATGTACAAGCCTGCGAAAGAGCAGGTAAACCCATTCTTTGGAGGGAGGTAACGGCTTGTCTAAGGGGCCTTTGGTGACCGATGGCGACCTCAAGGCGGCGGCGTCGGCGACGGCGTTCGCGGCCGATGCCATCGAGCGGCACATGTCGAGCGAGATGTACCGCAACGCCGTCACCGCGAACGAGTACTACCGCCAGCACAACGTCACGATCAACCGTTTCGTGCAGAAGATCTACTCGTGCTCCGGTGCCGAGGCCGAGGACTTCACGGCCTCGAAGCTGAGGCTGGCGAGTAACCTGTTCAAGCGCCTAAACGTCCAGCGCTGCACGTACTCGCTCGGTAAGGGCGTGAGTTTCGTGGACGTCTCGGCGGGCGGCAAGGACACGACCAAGGAGGGGCTTGGCGACCGCTTCGACGACGATGTCATGGAGATGGGGCTCAAGGCGCTCATCCACGGTGTGTCATTCCCGTTTTGGAACCTCGACCACATCGACGTGTTCACCGCCGACGAGTTCTGCCCGGTGTGGGACGAGTACTCGGGGGCGCTATACGCCGGCGTGAGGTTCTGGCGGCTCGACTCCGACCACCCGTGGCACGCGACACTCTACGAGCAGGACGGCTACACGGAGATGGTGTCGGGCGGCAGCGGCTTCGACTTCGAGGTGGCTGAGGCCAAGCGCGCCTACAAGGTCACGTATCGGGAGATACCGGCGGACGGGATGAAGCTGGCCGTCGATGCGGAGAACTACTCCCGCCTGCCCATCGTGGCGGTCTGGGGCAGCGACGCGCACCAGAGCACGCTCGTCGGCATGCGCGAGAGCATCGACGCCTACGACCTGATCAAGAGCGGCCTGGTGAACGACACGCGCGACTGCGCGCAGATCTACTGGCTCATCAACGGAGCCGGCGGCATGGACGACAGGGACCTCGACCTGTGGCGGGCGAAGCTCAAGCTGACGCACGTGGCCGAGGTCGACGCCGAGCAGGGGCAGTCCGTGACGCCGTACACGCAGGAGGTGCCCGTCGAGGGCCGCAAGGAGACGCTGGCGCAGATCAAGGCCGACATCTACGAGGACTTCGGCGCGCTGGACGTCCACACCATCGCGGCGGGTGCGACCAACGACCATATCGACGCGGCATACCAGCCGATGGACGAGGAGGCCGCCGAGTTTGAGCGCCACATCCGCGAGGGTATCATGGACATCCTTGCGTTGCAGGGCATCGAGGACACGCCCGTGTTCACGCACACTCGCATCAGCAACACCAAGGAGCAGGTCGAGACCGTGTGCCTGGAGGCCGAGTATCTGGACGACGAGACAATCCTGCGAAAGCTGCCGAACATCACGCCCGACGAGAGGGCGAAGATTTTGGAGCGCAAGCAGCGGGAGCAGGAGGAGCGCATGGCAGCGCTGCCGCCCGCCCTGGCGGCGAACGCGAAGGGCGCCAAAGAGGACAACGACGACAACGACGACGAGGATGAGGAAGGTGATGAGTGATGGCGGCATTGCAGGTGCTTGACGGCGAGCTGTGGCAGTGGGACACCGGGCGCGAGGTCGAGGTTGTCGGCTGCGAGCAGGTGCATTTCGCCAAGTCGACCACGGGGACGTGCTACACGGTTGCGGTGGCCGACAGCAAGGCGAAGATTCCCGACGAGCTGCTCCAGGCGGCTGGGCGCGTGTACGCATGGGCCTACATCACGGACGAGGCTTACGGCGGGCGCACGCGCATCGAGGCGCTCTGGGACGTAAAGAGGCGAGCCAAGCCCGCCGAGTACATCTACGAGCCGAGCGACCAGCGCACCATCAAGGACGCGGAGACGGCGCGAGACGAGGCCAAGGCCGCGCAGAAGGCGGCGGAGGCCGCACGCGACAAGGCTGTCGCCGCCGAGGTCAAGGGGGCACGCGCCACGACTCTTGCCTCGGGCTCGGAGGCAACGGCGGCGATGGAGGGCAACGTGCTGGTCGTCGGCGTGCCGAAGGGCGACGCGCTGAGATATAGCGACCTCACCGCCGAGCAGATCGCGGAGCTCAAGAAGCCCGCGACGGACGCGGCGGCTGGCGTGAACAAGGTCAACAACGAGTTCAAGCAGCTCAAGACTTCTGTCGAAACGGCGGAGAAGGACCGCGCCGACGCCGAGGCGGGGCGCAAGGAGAAAGAGACCGAGCGCGGGCAGAACGAGACGGAGCGCAAGGAGGCTGAGGCCAGACGCAAGACCGCCGAGCAGAAGCGCGAGCAGGATTCGACCAAAGCCCTCGCCGACGCGCAGGCGGCTCTCAAGGACGCCAAGACGGCAGCCCTGAACTACCAGTCGATTATCGACTCGGCGGCTGCCGTGACGGCGCTGGGACTCAAGAAGGTAAACGGCAAGATTTGCCAGATGCGAAAGGTAGGTGCCTAAATGGCCGATACACAGGCAACCGAGCAGGCAACCGAGGGGTTCGAGTACGCGGACCCGCTGGCATCGGACAAGGCGGTGTGGGCGCTTGTCGGCGCGGTGAAGAATCTGGGCGACCAGAAGTCGCTCGAGCGCGACGCCTCGACGGGCCGCTACTCCAACGAGAGCGTCGCCGCGATGGTGGACAAGCACAAGACGGGGCTGGTGTACACGTTCCTCATCCCGGCGGGCAGCCTCACTGACATCCAGCCGATGAGCGCCGCCGCGAAGCGCGTGGCCTCCACCGAGTTCGTGCCGGCGACGGCGACGAGCGCGGCTGTCGACCCGTTCGACACCGAGGGCGGCCCGTGGTTCCACGTGTCCGCCAACGCCGGTGCCGACGCCGACGGCGTGCCGTGGGTCGAGGCCATCGACGGCGTCGACTACGGCTTCTCGCGCGTGGACAACGGACACGGCAACAACGTCTACGAGATCGCGCCGGTCGTGTGGCAGGCGGTCGAGGTGCTGACGAACGGCAACCTGCTCGTCTCGTGGTCCGACAGCCGATTCAGCGGCTCGCAGCCGAACCCCAAGGCGTTGCTGCCGGACGGCACGCTGCGACCGTACATGCTGACGCCGACGTATCCCATGAGCATCGACGCTGAAGGGCGCCCGCGCTCCGTCTCGGGCGCGAAGGTCGCCAACCGCACGACGTCGCACGACTCGCTCGTCGACCTTTGCAAGACCGCGACCACGGGCTACTCGGGCATGAGCGTCTATGACCAGTGGTATATCAACTTCCACCAGTTGACCAAGACGCTCTGCAAGTCCTCCCAGGTGGACTTCCCGGGTTGCACGGACTTCAACATCCAGATTCACCCCGCGCTCGCCGAGACGGGCGTCACGCGCGTGGTCGTCACCGCCGAGCAGGCGGCGAAGATTCCCGTGGGTGCGTCGATGATGTACGGCACCGACACGGGCACCACGTGCCCAGACCGAGGCGCTGCGGCGGCGTACGACGTGTTCGACGGCGCCGTTGTCGGCGGCAAGGAGACGCTCGCAGACGGCAACGTGGCGCTTCTCATGGACGTCGCCAAGGCGTTCGACACGACCGTGAACACATGGCTCCAGAGTGCGCCGTGGAGCACGGGCAACACCGATGCCCTCGTGGGTGACGGCCAGGTGGCGAAGGACGGCAAGCATCCGTTCAAGATCGGCGGCGTTGAGACGGGGCTGGGCCTGTGGGAGTTCATGGGCGATACGCTCTTCGTCTCCGATGGCACGGGCTTCGGCATCGCGGTCAACCCCGACACCCGCAATGAGAAGAAGAACGCCGTGGCGGACGGGGTGACCCCGACGGCGGCGTGCATGCCGACGACAGATGGCTACATGCTCGACATTCAGTTCGTCAACGGTCTTATCTTGGGAAAGGGGCTCGGTGGCTCGGCGACGACCGGTGTCGGTGACTACTTCTACTTCGACACATCCGGCGGTAAAGTCAAGGGCACAATCCGTCTGGTTCTGTTCCTCGGCTACCTGTGGTACGGCTCGCATGCCGGTCTTCGTTGCGCGACCTCGCGGGTCGGGTCCGGTGGGGCCGCTTGGTACTTCGTCTCCCGGCTTTCTGCTACGGGCCGTAGCCGGGGGTGAATCAGGGCGTAGCCCTGAGAGGGGGCTGGCCCCCTCCTAACCCCAAACAGGGATTCACGGTGAGGGCGGCGCTGGTTTCTGGTTCAGTTCCTCGGCAACCTGAGGAACGGCTCGAATGCCGGTCTTCGTTACGCGAACTCGAGGAACAGGTCCGGTAGGGCCACTTGGAACTTCGTCTCCCGGCAATCTGTCTATAAATCTCTACTCGCACCGTGTCTACCGCGCCCGCCGCTTTCTGGCGGGACGCGGCTCTGCCTGACTCCTTTGAGTGAAATTTGTCCGCAAGGCTCACGGGCTGGTAGCCGCAAGGCGAACGCTCGTATGACAGACAGAAAGAGCTTTGATCTATGAAAACCTACTGCAAGGGCCTCGAGTTCACGCGCAAGAGCGTCGCCGAGGCCCTGCACCGATGGAAGAAAAGCGACTCCGGCAAGGAGAACGGCTGGCGCGTCGCCGACGAATACGGCACCGAGACGGCGTTCGTCGACCGCATCTGGCTAGAGCTCTCGACCGAGACGCTTACGTTCGAGCCGATTCGAACCTACCTGAAGCACGACCCGAACAACGGCAAGCTGCGCGAGATAAGCGTCGAGAGCATCAAGCGGCAGATGTGCAACTACCTGTGCGTTGGGGCACTCGAGCCGCTCCTTGCCGCCAAGGTCGGCTTCTGGCAGGTGTCGAGCGGCGTCAAGGGCAAGGGCGCGGCGCTGGGGATGCGCAAGCTCAGGCGCGCGGTTCACCGCTTCGCCTACCACGTGCACGTCGACATCCGCAACTGCTACGGCTCGATGCAAACGGCGATAGTGGAGGGTTTGGTGGCGCGCTACGTCAAGAACAGCCAAGTCCTCTACCTGCTCCATTCGCTGCTGTCGACGATGAACGGCGTCCTTATCCTCGGCAGCTACCTGTCGCTTCGGTTGGCGGCGTTCGTGATCTCGTTCGCGTACCACGCGGTCGAGGAGGCGGCGAAGGAGCGGCGCGGCAAGCGCGTGAGGCTCGCGGGATGCCAGGTGTGGTATGCCGACGACGGCTATTTTCTCGGCAACTCAAAGCGCTCGCTCGGGAAGGCCGCGGCCATCGCCGCACGCGTTTTGGGGCGGCTAGGATTGTCGCTGAAGCCGTGGAAGGTGAGGCGCAACGGCGCCGAGCCCATCGACTTCGCGGGCTATCGCATCTGGTGCGCTCGCGGGCGCCGGGTCGACTTGCGAAAGAGGCTCTGGAAACGACTGCGACGCGCGTTCGCGCGCTACAGGCGCAGGCGCACCGAGCGCTTGGCGAGGCGCGTGTGCTCTTACTGGGGCTGGCTGAAAACGGCCGTCATGGAGCACCAGATGAACAGTAAGCGGTGCATATTCAACGCGGCGAGGGCCGTGGGTTAGGAGGAAAAATATGGTTGTGAAGTCGGAGCGAACGGGCGAGAGGCCCGAGACGGTCGAGATCGCGGGAGCCGACGTTTGGCTGCGCCGCGGCATCGCCGAGGGCGAGCGCGAGGAGCAGGGAGGCGAGGGCGGTTCCGTCAAGGTGAAGGTGTTCACCTACGAGGAGCTGCACTTCACCGACCCGACGGGCGAGCTGACGGTCGATGGCGCAAAGGCCGACTTTGACACCGTCTGGACGGCACACGAGGCGGACGGCATGAGCATGGAAGAGCAGATCGCATCGCTCCAGCAGCAGGTCGCCGACTCGCAAGCGGCCCTTCTCGAGCTCGGCGACATCGTTGGAGGTGAGTAACTTGGCGAAGATCTACTACCGCGCCGTGAAAAGCGGCAAGCGCACGCTCGAGAGCGTTCCCGAGCGCTGGCGCGACGAGGTACGCCAGATGCTAGAGGCAGACGGCGAGTAGGGAAGGGCCCCGGCTTCGGTCGGGGCCCTTTTCCGTTATGCGCGGGCGACCATGCGTGCCGACGATTGGAGGCGGCGCATGGCGAAGGATAGCGCTCACGAGTTCTCAGACGCCGAGATTCGGGCGTTCGAGCGCGAGGTGGCGGGAGTGTACGGCGAGGCGAGCAAGACGGCCTACGCCAACCTCAAGCGCTATCTGGCGCAGTTCGAGGCCGACGACAAGAAGATGCGCGAGCGTCTCGAGGCCGGCGAAATCACCAAGGCTCAATACAGGTCTTGGCGAAGCGGGAAGATAGCGGCGGGCAGGCGCTACCGAATCGTCCTCAAGCAGTGCGCCGAGGCCATGACGCATGCGAACGTCGTCGCTGCCGCCGCCATCGAAGGCAGGCTGCCCGAGGTCTACGCCGAGAACTACAACTACGGCACGTGGCAGGTCGAGAGCGCAGCGGGCGTTGACACGGCCTACGCGCTGCAGGATGCGTCGACCGTCCAGAGGCTGCTCACCGACCACGACAGCTACCTGCCAAAGCCGTCCGTCAACGTCGCCAAGGACGTGGCGTGGAACCGCCGGCTCATAGCCAACCAGATCACGCAGGGCGTGCTGCTCGGCGAGTCGATACCAAAGATAGCCAAGCGCATGCAGGACGTGACGGGGGCGAACCGCGCGGCGGCGGTGCGTCTTGCGCGGACCTCGACGACGGCGGCGGAGAACGCCGGACGCGTCGACAGCTACAAGAGGGCCAAGGGGCTCGGCATCAAGGTGCAGCAGGAATGGATGGCGACGCTCGACGGGCGCACGCGCTCGAGCCACAGAAGGCTCGACCGCGAGAAGGTGGAGGTCGGCGAGAAGTTCAGCAACGGGTGCCGCTACCCGGGCGACCCCGAGGCGCTGTATGCCGAGACGTGCAACTGCCGATGCACGCTGATTGCGTGCTGTGACGGGCTCGACGTGCTCGACGGCGAGCGTTTCAGCCGACTGCCCGAGGGCATGACCTACGAGGAATGGAAGGCGGGCAAGCCCGCCGTCAACGGCGCCAAACCGGCCGACCGCACCATCTCCGAGTTCATGGAAATGCCCGGCACCAAGCGCAAGCTGGACGTGGCGGGCGTATCCAAGACCGAGGCGCGCAAGCGGCTCTCGCGGCAGCTCGAGGACTACGGCATACCGTCCGGCTCGTTCCGTAAGATGAGCGCCGGCGACCAGCAGAAGGTGTTGGATACGGCGCTTGCGCCCGGTTCGACGCCCATTGTCAACGGTCGGCGCGTTTTCAAGGAGATCGAGGGCGAGCATTCCGCAGGCTCCGACCTTGCCAAGGTCAACCCGAACTTTAAGACAAAGAAGGACAAAGACGGCAGGTACTCGTACAACTGCCAAAGGTGCGTTCCGGCGTATGAGGCGAGACGGCGTGGGCTCGACGTCGTTGCGAAGCCGGTTAAGATGAACAAGTGGGGGAAAATATCGGCATATGACCCCTTCGCGCGCGCCGAGTCGTACAAAAAGGTGTTTCCGGGGGCCACTTGGAAACGTGGTGGCGATAAGCCGGAGAAAGAAATAACGTCATTCCTCCTTGCGGTAAACGGGGACGCGAGGGCCGAGGTCTCCGTTTCCTGGGACCACGCGCTTTGCGGCAAGAGCGGACGACACGTTTTCGTTGCGGAAAAGACGGGAAACGCTATCAAGTTCATAGACCCACAGAGTGGCGATGAGGACGTGAGCTGGTATTTTGGTATAATCAAGGCCGAGGAGACGGAGTTCGCGCGAGTTGACGACGCCGAGTTTGGCGATCTTATTGACGAGTGCCTGACGACAAGAGGTTGACATGCTCACATTGGAAGAGGCCATAAAGCCGATTCTGGAAGAGGAGGCCGTAGACGGATACGGCCCGGTGTGCGCATACGAGGGCAAATACCATTGGTTCGTCGGTTTCGGTTTCGATGGAAAGATGGCCCCGGGCGACACTCCGTATGCCATCGACAAGGAAACGGGGAAGATTGACTTCTTCCCGATTCCATTTTTCCTCAGAGGCGAGAGCCCGTCTGCTATCGAGCTTGAGATGGACAAGGCCCACGAGGTAAAAATCCAATAGATCACAGCGGGCCCCGCCACGGCGGGGCTTTTTTCATGCCGCGTGACCGTGCCGTGACACTGCCCGCAGAGAGATTGGGGCAGGCATGAAAGAGCTATTCACTTGCGCGAGCTGCGGCGACTGCGCCGTAAAGCTGGGCTTCGGCTTCACGTTCCCGGATACCTACATCTGCACGCAGCGCGGCGACGAGGTCGAGCCCGACGACGGCTGCACGCTCGGGTGCGAGGGCGTTCCGGTGCAGGCCATCGAGGCCATCGAGGCGGACGTCGACGGGCGCGTTGGCTACGGCTGCGAGGTGCTCGACTGATGGCTTACGGGCTCGTCGGCGGCGTCGGCGACCACGGCCGGCACGGCACCCTCATCACCGAGGAGATCGTAAACGCCGCGAAGCTGGATACCGCCGAGTGCATCGAGATACGGCAGAACAACATCGAGCAGGTCGAGAAGGCCCTCCTGCGCGCCTATAAAACGGGCCTAGAGGAGATAGGCCTCGTCGCGGAGGGCTACGCCAAGGCGACGTGCCCGGTCGACACGGGCAGGTTGCGCAACTCCGTCACGCACCTCCTCAAAGGCTACGACTGCTTCATCGGCACCAACGTCGAGTACGCGCCGTACGTCGAGGAGGGGACCTCCCGCATGAAGGGCAAGCACTTCCTGCGCAAGGCGGCGACTGGCCACGGGGACACGTACCGGGCGATTCTCGAGAAGCACCTGAGGGGCGGCGCATAGGGCCGCGTTACTCCGTTTGGATACTCACCCTTGCCGCGAGGTATTGCGGCGCGGGCCCCGCCAAGGCAACAGGTGGGAACCCGCCCATTCCGAAGCAAGGGAGATTCTGTTGGCACTTACGCGAAAGATGCTCAAGGCAATGGGCATCGAGGACGAGAAGATCGACCAGATCATCGACGAGCATGCCGAGAGCGTGAACGCGCTCAAGGCACAGCGCGACGAGTTCAAGGAGGCCGCTGGCAAGGCGGACGGCTACAAGAAGGAGCTGGACGCACTCAAGGCCAAGGGCGAGGGCGCGGGCGAGTACGAGGAAAAGTACAAGGCCAAGTGCAAGGAACTCGACGACTACAAGGCCGAGGTCGCTGGGGAAAAGGCAGCAGCCGAGAAGCGCGGCCTGTACCGACAGCTGCTCGAGTCGGCGGGCGTCGACCCCAAGCGCATCGACACTGTTCTCAAGGTCTCCGACCTCGAGGGCGTGACCGTCAAGGACGGCGCTATCGAGGACGCGGACAAGCTGACCGAGGGCATCAAGGCCGACTGGGCCGACTTCATCGCAACCACGACCGTCAAGGGTGCCGACGTGGCCCACGCCCCCAAGGGCGAGGGCGGCAAGGACATCAACGAAATGAGCACCGCCGAGTACATGAAGTACAAGGCGGAGCAGAGAGGCTAAGGGGTATCTATGTCGAACACCATCCTTACACCCAACATCATCGCCAACGAGGCGCTGGACGTTCTGCGCACCAACGCCGTCATGGCCAACCTCGTCCACCGCGACTACTCCTCCGAGTTCGTCGCCGGCGTGGGCGACACCATCACCGTCCGCAAGCCCGCCACCTTCGAGGCCAAGGAGTTCACCACCGAGGTCGAGGTGCAGGACGCCACGGAGGGCAAGGTCCCCGTCAAGATGGACAAGCTGCTCGACGTGACGTTCGCCGTCACGTCCAAGGAGCTGACGATGGGCATCGTCGACTTCTCCGCGCAGTTCCTCGTC
This sequence comes from uncultured Collinsella sp., assembly GCA_902494165.1. GTDB lineage: Bacteria > Actinomycetota > Coriobacteriia > Coriobacteriales > Coriobacteriaceae > Collinsella. The sequence goes on from CABUSD010000002.1 coordinate 9,955, forward strand.
CCCGCGATGCAGGCCTTCGCCGACAAGATCGACGGCTACCTGCTCTCGCTCGAGAAGGACGTCACGAACCGCGTCGACCACGCCAAGGGCGCCATCACCGTGGCGGACATCATCGCCGCCCGCAAGTTCCTCGTGGACGCCAAGGCGCCCTCCACGGAGCGCCGCTTCGTCTACGGCTCCCAGGCCGAGGCCGACCTGCTCAACACCGAGGCGTTCACTAACGCGTCCGCCGTCGGCGACAACGGCACCGCCCTCAAGGAGGCATCGCTCGGCCGCAAGTACGGCCTCGACTTCTACTGCGACCAGAACGTGCAGAAGACCACGGCGGAGACGGCCAACTACACGCCGTCCATCGCGTTCCACAAGAACGCCTTCGCGCTCGTGACTCGCCAGCTCGAGATGCCGCTCGGCGCCCCCAAGGCGTTCTCCACCTCCTACGACGGCTTCGGTCTGCGCGTCGTGCAGGGCTACGACCAGAAGACCAAGACCGACACCGTCTCCATCGACATGCTCTGCGGCGTCAAGACCCTCAGCCCCGAGCTCGCCGCCGTCATCACCGATAAGCGATAGGCGCAGAAATGCTCGAGCAGGTGCTTCTATCGCTGCGCAACTGGTTCGTCGCCGACAAGCGCACGGGGCGCGTCCGTATCGAGGATGGCCGCCTCGTGCCGCCCGCGGCACTCGGCCTCAAGGAGGGCCAGTACGTCCGCATCACGGGCTCCGTGTTCAACGACGGGCTGCATGCGTGGCCCTGCAACGGACTCACGGACGAGGAGTTCGTCGGCACCGTCTGGGCGCTCGCCATCCCGCAGGCCGTGGTCGACCTCGCTGACGAGATCGCGGCGTGGCAGACCGAGCACGCCAAGGAGCTGGACAGCCCCTACGCATCCGAGAGCTTCGGCGGCTACAGCTACACGCGCGTCGGCGGCGACGGCTCGCCCATCACGTGGCGACATCAGTTCAAGGCACGTCTCGACCCTTGGAGAAAGCTGTGAGCCGCCTGTACGAGCGCATGGCGGTAGCGTGCGCGAGGCTCGTCTCAAAGACCGAGCCTGACGGCGAGGGCGGATTCAAGACCGTCCTCGCCGTCGGCGACGGCTTCATGGCGGCGATTGTGCGCGACAGCTCGACGGCCTCGCGCATCGCGGAGCACGACGGCGTGAGGAACGTCTACACCGTGACCACCGGCGAGCCGCTACGGTACGGCGACCTCTTCCAGCGTGCGTCCGACGGGCAGGTATTCCGCTGCACGTCGAACACGGACGACGGGGCCGCGCCGCGCTGCGCGTCGTTCGGCTTCGGCCAGTGCAGCGCGGAGGAGTTGGAGGTGCCGGATGGCGACTAAGGCGGCGGCGCTGCAGGCGTGGCTCGAGGGCTTCGGGCTGCCCGTGTACCGCGACTCGGCGGTGCCGGGCGAGGCGAAGATGCCATACATCACCTACGACCTGCCGACCGCGGCGTTCGGCACGCAGTGCAACTCCGAGGTGAACCTCTGGTACCGGACCTCGTCCGAGGTCGCGCCAAACGTCAAGGCCGAGGAGGTCGCCCGGGCGCTCGGGCTCTCCGGCGTGCTCATGCCGTGCGACGGCGGCGGCATGTGGGTGATGCAGGGCGATCCGTTCTGCAACGCCATGGCCGACGAGGACAACGCCGTGAAGCGCCGAATCATCAACCTGACCATTGAGTACATGACCAGCTACTAGGAGGTCATATGTCTAAGTTCACGCGCATCCCCGAGAACACGTTCAAGGAGATCGTCATCAACGCGGGCCTGCTCGCCACGAACTTCAACCCCAAGACCGCCGAGGTCGCGGAGTCCGAGCTGATGGGCGCGACGAGCGGTGGCGTCAGCTTCACCGCTACGCCCAGCTTCATCGATTACGGCGAGGACATCGACAACTGCCCCGCCAACACGATGGAGCTCAAGCGCATCGACAGCATCGAGGCCAAGCTGAGCGGCACCTTCGTGACGCTGAACACCGCGCTCGGCAAGAAGCTCGCAGCCGCAGCCGACGAGGCCGAGGGGAAGATCGTCCCGCGCTCCGCGCTCTCGGAGGCCGACTTCGCCGACATCTGGCTCATCGGCGATTACTCGGGCGAGAACGGCAACGGCTATATCGCCATCCGCCTCATCAACGCGCTCAACACGGGCGGTCTGCAAATCACGACGCAGAACAAGGCCAAGGGCCAGTTCGCGTTCGAGTTCACGGGCCACTACTCAATCAAGAACCCTGAGATCGTGCCCTACGAGCTGTATATCGAACAGGAGATTGGAGCCTAACCATGAAGCTGGACAACCTTAACGCCGACGAGTTCCAGAACGCCATGTGCCTGTTGGCGGACGTGGCGGAGGACGTCATGAACGGCGAACTCGGCGCAAAGGCAAAGGCCGCCTACGCCAAGTTCCGCTCCGACTCCGCCAAGGCCAAGGCCAAGGCGACCGCCAAGGCGAAGGGCGACCCCGAGGCCGCGAAAGCAGCCGCCACCGCCGAGGTCAACGGCCTCGCCGTGGACATGGTGGCCGGTCTGCTGCCCGACGTGCTGCGCCAGGGCGGCGAGATCAGCTACAAGCTGCTCGCCGCACTCGACGGCCAGACGCTCGAGGAGTACAAGGCCGAGTTCACCGTCAAGAAGTGGGTGAACGACATCAAGGATGCCATCGACGGCATCGACGGCATCAAGGACATTCTGGCTCCTTTTTTTGGATAGCCGCCGAGGACCCATCTCACATATGGCTCTGTCTGGGCGAGTACGTCGGGCCACGGCGTGCTCGCCCTTTCTGTAGGTACATGGTCGCGCGGTGGCGCGAGCGGGACGAGCGGGAGGCGTTCCGCGTGTACCTGAGCGAGTCGGTGCGCCTCATGGCGCAGGGGAAGTGGCTCAAGGAGCCCTTCCTGAGCATCGTCAACGGCGGTGCGGGCGATGGGTCCGAGGCGGAGGACACGCGCGGCGGCGACGAGATCGCCGCAGACATCATCGAGCGGATGGGATTGAAGGTGGTCTAGGTGAACCTTCTCGACCTGATGATTAAGGTCGGCCTCAAGGACGAGGCCAGTGACAAGGCCGAGGGCGTGGCCTCGAAGGTCGTGGGCACGCTCGGCAAGGCCGGCGCGACCGCCGCCAAGGCGATAGGCGTTGGCGTCGCCGCCGTGGGGGCGGGCGTCGCCGCCATCACGGGCATGAGCATGAGCGCATACGCCGCATACGAGCAGAACGTCGGCGGCATTAAGAAGATATTCGGCAACATGGGCAAGTCCCTCGAGGACTACGCTGCCATGACCGGCCAGACCGTCGAGCAGTGCTCCGGTAAGTGGGAGCAGCTCGAGCAGGCCCAGACGACGGTGCTGGCCAATGCCGACCGCGCCTACATAACGGCTGGCCTGAGCGCCAACCGGTACATGGAGCAGGTGACGGGCTTCTCGGCCTCGCTTGTCTCCTCGCTGGGCGGCGACACGGTCAAGGCGGCCGAGTACGCCAACACGGCCATGGTCGACATGAGCGACAACGCGAACACCTTCGGCACGGCGATGGAGGACCTCCAGAACGCTTACCAAGGCTTTGCCAAGCAAAACTACACGATGCTCGACAACCTCAAGCTGGGGTATGGCGGCACCAAGGAGGAGATGCAGCGCCTCGTCAAGGACGCGCACGCCGTCAACTCCGCCGTGGACGAGTCGAGTCTCTCATTCGACAACATCGTGCTCGCCATCCATACGATGCAGGAGCAGATGCAGATCGCCGGCACGACCTCGCGCGAGGCCGCGACGACCATCGAGGGCTCCTGCAACATGGCGAAGGCCGCCTGGGAGAACTGGATGACGGAGCTGGGTAAGGACGACGCCGACATGGGCAAGCTCACCGAGGAGCTGGTACAGTCGGTCGAGACAGCGGCCTCGAACGTCATCCCGCGCGTGGCGACCATCGCCGGCACTGCGCTGTCGCAGCTGCCGAGCCTTGTCACGTCGGTCGGGCCCGTGCTCGGTCAGGCGTTCGTCGGCATCTTCACGCAGGCACTCGACAGCGCGGCGGCAGCCGTGCCCGGGCCCATGGGCGACATCCTCTCCGCCGTGTCGGACGGCGTGGACGAGATCGGCGAGCGCTTCAAGGGCCTTGGCGAGATCTGGGCGGTTGGGGACAACCCGTTGGAGTCGCTGCACCTTGCCATGGTCTACGGCCTGACGCTGCTCGAGGGCGACCTGTCCACGCTGCAGGAGAACATCACCTCATCGCTGCCCGGCATCGCCGAGGGCTTCGCCGACGTGGGCGGCGAGGTCGTTCCCAGGCTCGCCGAGGGAATCGAGATGGGGCTGTCGTTCCTCTCCGAGACGGCGGCGTCGCTCATGACATCGCTCGGCGGCTACCTGTCCGAGAACCTGCCCTCCATCACGGAGAGCGGCCTGCAGATTCTCACCGGCCTCTCCGAGTCCATAGCCGAGAACGCGGGCGTTCTGGCAGAGGGCGCGGCGAACCTCATCGTCGGCTTGGCGCAGGGTATCGCCGGCAGCCTGCCGACGCTCATCGAGCAGGCCCCGGTCATCGTGCAGAACCTCGCCAGCGCGATCAACGACAACGCGCCGATACTGCTCGGTGCCGGCATCCAGGCAATCGTGACGCTGGCGCTCGGCATCGTGCAGGCGATACCGACGCTCATCGCCAACATCCCGGCCATCTTCTCGGCCTTCGTCTCGGCTTGGTCGGCGCTCGACTGGCTGAGCCTTGGCAGGAACGCCATCACGTTCCTGGGCAACGGCATCACCGGCATGGCCGGCTTCGTCAGCACGTGCGGCACCAACATCGTGTCCGCTATCCGCGGCGCAATCCAGAACCTGCCGTCCACCCTGGCGAGCATCGGCCGCAACGGAATCAGCAGCCTGGGTTCCGCCATCCGCGGCGCGGTCGGCTTCGTGACCTCGGCGGCCTCGAGTATCGGCAGTTCCATCATGGGCGCCCTGTCCTCCATCCCGGGCCGCGTGGCCTCCATCGGCTCGCAGATCGTGCAGGGCATCGCCAACGGAATCAGTGGCGCGGCGGGCGTGGTCGTGAGCAAGATTACCGGCGTGGTGGGCGGCGCCATCGACGCGGCCAAGAACCTGCTGGGTATCCACTCGCCGTCGCGCGTGTTCCGCAAGATTTTCGGCTACGTCATGGAGGGCGCGGCCCTCGGCATCGACGACACGGCGGACGAGCCGGTGAAGTCCATGAGGTCGGCGGTGCGCAACGTCGAGAAGGCCGCCGTGTTCGGTGTGAGCGTTACCGGCGGCGGAGCATACGGGGCGACCGCCAGCGGAGCCGCGGGCATCGCGGGCGGCGGCAACATTTACAACCTCTACCTCGACGGCGACCTGCTGGGCGTCGACGGGCGCGTGGCCTCCGCCTTCAGGAGCTTCGTCGCGGCGGTGGAGCAGAGCATGGCGATGGGGGTCGCGTAGAATGGCGCAGGGAAACTGGGTTCAAGGCGGAAGCGGCTACCGCAAGTACTGCTGGTGCGCGTACGTGGACGTTGCTGAGGTCGCGCGCACGGACATCACCGTGACCTACCGCGTCACGCACGGGTACGGCACGCGCTATGCCATCAACTGCTACGCAAACGGCAGCTCGTCGGCGGGCGGCTCGTGGAACGGCTCGGTCTACTCGACGAACAACTCCGGCTGGGTATGGGTGCAGTGCACGTCGCGCGACGTCGAGCTCGCGCGCGGCAACGGCGACGCCTACAACCACACCTTCACTGGCCAGATTAACGTCACGGGCGGCTTCGGCAACGGCACCTCGAACGCCTCCAACACCGTCACGGTGCCGTGCCGCGCCTACCACACGCCGCACACGCCGAAGAACATCAGGGCGGAGCGCCTGAGTGACACCAGCGCGAAGGTCAGTTGGGACGTCGACTACACGGGCATGAACGGCGACTACCCCTGGTCGACCGTGACCGTCGGCGTGGTGAAGAACGGCCCCGGGAAGTTCACCGACGTCGGCACCGTGGGCTGGGATACCACGAGCCACACCTATAACGGCCTCGAGCCGGGCTGCATGTACATCTTCTCGGCCAAGGCGACGGGCCCCGGCGGCACGTCGGACTACGGCGTGAGCGCGCCGGCGATCTACACCACGCCGACGGCGCTAGGCATGCTCGAGGCAGTCAAGGCGGAGGCGGCGAAGGTCGTGCTCAGGGGGCACGACGCGCCGGCCTTCGTCGACAGCTGGGAGTTCCAGCTCACGACCGACGGTAGAAAGACGTGGGTCGATGCGGACGTGAACGCCTCATGGGAGGACGAGGAGGCACCGGCGGGTACGGTGCGCTACCGCGCCCGCGCGGTCAAGAGCGGCCTCAAGGGACCGTGGACCGAGTCAAACGAGGTCACGACTATATGCCCGCCGCTCGCACCGTCCATCAGGGGCGTCAGGGCGGCTTATGCCACACGCTCGACCGCGACACTCGAATGGGTGCCCAACCATCCGGATGGCTCGGCGCAGGCCTCCGCTGAGGTGCAGATCACGACGCCGACGGGTCCCACCACCACGACGGTCGATGGCCCGGGTGCGAGCCTGAAGCTGCCGACTGGCACCAAGGGCCTCTACACCGTGCGCGTGCGCACCAAGGGCCTCGACGAGGACTGGGGAGCGTGGTCGAGCGCGGCGGCCTATACCGTTGCGGACGCGCCCCAGGCATTCTTCACCGACCCGGCTGCGGACGGGGCGACCCTGCGCGCGGTGCCGCATACCTTCACGTGGAAGGTGACCGACGAGACGGGCGTCAGCCGACAGTACCTGTCTTTATGCGACATCAGGGGCAACCTTCTGTGGAGCGGGGCTATGGACAAGGACGCGCGTTCCTTCCGCCTGGGCTACGCGCAACACGCCTTCGTCAACTTCACGCCGTACAGGGTCATGCTCACGGTCACGGCCGGATCGTCGCTATCGGTCACCGTCTCGAGAACTTTCCGGACCGACTGGGCACCGCCAGCCAAACCGTCGCTAAACATCTTCGTCGACGAGAGGCTGGGATGCCAGCTGTCGGTATTTCCAGGCAAGGCCGACAGCGACGACACGCCCGAGACGTCCCACTTCACCGTGTCGCGCGTCCTGCCCGACGGCTCGACCCTGCAGCTCGGCTCTCACCTTGCGGCGGGCGAGGGCGCGAGCGACCAGCTGCCTCCGCTCAACAGCGAGTTCGAGTACGTCGCGGTCGCCTACGCCGCGACGGGCGTGAGCACGGCGACGAGGGTCAAGACGACCGTGGCGAGCCGCGCGGTGGCTCTCAACTGGGGAGCCGGCGCTGAGAGGTCGTGGCTCGGGCGCTATCTCAAGAAGGGCTCGAGCCGCAAGGTGACGCACGGGTACAAGATGCTGCACTTTGCCGACGGCGGGGAGGGGCTGCCCGTCTCGTACGGCATCAACGAGAGGGACGTCAAGGACAGCATGGACTTCCTGCTGCTCGACGAGGAGGACTACAAGTCATTCCTCGAGATCATGAACACCGCGGGGCGTTTCTGGGTGCGCGACCTCCACGGCGAGCGGTTCCGCGCCCGCCTGAGCTGCGGCGTGAAGCGTTCTGATGGCGCGTGGGTGGCTTCGTGCGACCCGACGTGGGAGACGTGGGAGGAGCCCGCCAATGGCTGATAGCTGGATAAGGCCGTTCGACGCCTCCTACGACTTCGTGCGCGTCTCGCGCGAGACGGGGCTCGAGCTCGACTTCGTGCGCGACATCGAGAACGGCGGCTCCATAGAGCGCAACGCGAACACGGCGCTCTACGAGACCGCATCCCTGGACTTCGCCGACAAGTTCGACGTCGGCAACGACTTTCTGCGCGTGTACCTCAACGCCTCCTTCTCGGACGGCAGCGAGAGGCGCGAGTGCCTCGGCACGTTCATGCCCGTGGTGGACTCGGTGGACATCGACGGCGCCTACCGCGAGGGACAGATCAATGCCTACGGCCTCCTGAAGCGGCTCAAAGACGACGACTTCGACGGGCCGTACGTGATCGTTGCGGGCAGCAATCTGGTTGATGAGGCCGTCAAGATAGCCGAATCGGTCGGCCTCACCGTCTACGCCGACCCCAGCAGCCTCCTTCTGGGCAGCACCTTGGTTTTCGGCGTGGGCAGGGACAACGACGCCAAGAACAAGCTGGACGCGGTGGACCTGCTCCTCAAGGCGGCCGGGTTCCGCTCGCCGGCGACCGACCGAATGGGCAACGTGATCTACAGGCGCTACGTCGAGCCTGCCGACATGCCCATCTCGGCGGAGTTCACCGAGGGCAGGGACGCGCGCTTTATGTCCGCCATGACCGAATCGACAAACCGCGCCGAGGTCTGCAACGTCGTGCACGTGGACTTCAGCACGCAGGACGCATCGGTGCGCGGCACGGCGGTGGACGACTCGCCCGATTCCGACCTCTCGACCGTCTCGGTCGGTCGTCGCATCGTCAAGAGCTACAGCTACGACAGCCTGCCGGGCGTGGACACCGAGGACGCCAACCTTGTCGAGGGTGCCGCCAACGCCCTCATCGGCACCGGCAAGAAGTCGGATAAGAGCTTCAGGCAGAGCGATTCGCACGGCAGCATCCAGACCGTCTACGTTCCCGACTCGCCGCAGACGGGCGTGCTTTTCGGCATCAAGGTCGTTTCGAGTGGCGGGCGCGTCGGCTTCTGCCAGGACGAGGGGCCGAGCGTCAAGAAGGATACGGACTACACGCAGAGCGTGTGGGTCAAGGGCACCAAGGGCGCGACGGGCATCATACAGTCTTTCTGGGATCAGGAGAGGGGGCTTGGCCCGGTGACCAAGGGGTTCACCATGACTGGCGAGTGGCAGAAGGTCAGCTACACCTACCGCGCCACGGAGAACCACAACAAGGTCAGCTGGGGCTACTGCTACATCGACGGCGGCGAGGCCATCTTCGTCGCCGACAAGGTCGAGGAGGGAGGCAACGCCACGCCTTGGCCCCAGGACGCCATGCAGGCGGCGGCGGACCGCAAGGCGGCGGAGCTGCTCGCCACCGAGCGCGCCGTGACGCGCACGGACGAGTTCAGGAGCGTCTACAAGCCCGTCGAGCCGTGCATGGCGGTGGCGATGAACTACAAGACCGGCGGGGTTGTCGGCAAGCTGGCAATCCAGAAGCAGACGCTGACGCTCGACGCCGGCTGCGTCATAAAGCACACGGCGAGGAGGTACGAGCGATGAGCGATTCGGCAGCCGAGATCAAGGGCGCGGCGGCGCGGCTGGCGGCGGCGATGCCGTCGGGCGGCAAGCGGCTGACGATGGAGTTCGGCACGGTCGTGGGCGTCCACGACGCGGCGCTCGACGTGATGCTGCACGGCGCGGTGGTGACGGTCCCGATGGTGCGCTCCTGCACGGGGTGCATCATCACCGACCGCGCCGTGATCCTGTCGCAGGGCCCGCTGGCCGTGTGCGTCGGCACGATGGCGGCGGTGTAGGCCGGCGTTACGGAGGCCTGAACCTGCAGTGTGGCGGGGAATGGGCCCCACTGCACTGCAGAACGGGAAGGAGGCCAGATGGAGGTGCTCAAGCTCTTCGCGCCGTACGGACCCGGCTGGCTTGGCGGCGCGGCGCTGGTGCTGATCGCCTTCTATTTTGGGCGGCAATTTCTGGACGAATACAAGGTCCAGAACGAGCGCAAGGCGAACATCGACCTCAAGCACGAGGAGCGAAAGCAGGCCGAAGTGGACGAGCGGGCGCAGCGAGATCGGGAGCGCTCGCAGATGGAAGGGCGAATCGCCGCGCAGATGGAGCGAAGCAACAGTCTCATGGAGGCGATGAAGACCCTCATGGAGTCGGTCGTCGCGTCGAATGACGTGTTGCACGCCGATCTGGTCCACAGCCAGGCGCGCAGCCAGGGGATGGCCGAGAAGGTCGACCACATCTGCGACCGCGTCGACCTCATGTACAACAAGGATACAAGCAGATAGGAGCAATCAAATGACTGAGATTCAGGCCGGCCTCACCGTCGCCACGGTGCTCGTGGTGCCGTACATCGTGCAGGCCATCAAGACTAAGGCCATGACGGGCAGCGTCGCCCGCTGGACGGCCATCGCCGTCTCGGCGGGGTGCGGTGCCCTCACGGCCATGGCGGGAGGCGTGCCCACCGACCCCTCGGCGTGGGTGACGTCCATCTTCGCGTGTGTCGGCGGCGTGCAGGTGGCCTATGCCGCCTTCAAATCCGTCGGTATCACGGACAAATGGCTCGACGCGCTGCTCGCGCTCGGCGACATCAAGGAGGACTAATGGCAGACTTCGCAAACGTTCAGCCAGACGAATACAAGCTGCTGGGCTGCAACTTCTCGGCAGGTCGTCCGTTCGGCATCAAGGGCGTCACGATCCATCACATGGCCGGCGACCTCAACGCCGACCAATGCAACAGCATCTGGGGTGCTAACGGCTGTTCTGCCAACTACTCGGTCGACCGCAACGGCTACATCGTGCAGCACGTCAACGACACCGACCGCGCCTACGCCTGCGGCGACGGTATCGGCACGGGCGGCGGCAACGACACCACAATCTCCATCGAGCACGCCAACAGCGCGCGCGGCCCGTGGACGGTGCACGAGGCCGCCATCGAGAGCGGTGCGCACCTCGTGGCGGCGCTGTGCCTGTACTACGGTCTGGGCCGTCCGGCATGGATGGTGAACGTGTTCCCGCACAAGCACTGGTCGTCCACCGCCTGCCCGGGCGAGCTTGCAGGCTCCCAGCGCGACCATTACATGCAGCGCGCGATGGAGTGGTACGACGCGATGGTCGGAGGCACGCAGCCGTCCGCGCCGACCGTGCAGCCCGCGGCGACCCCCGCTGCGCCTTCGGCGTCACAGGGCGCGCCGGGCGGTTTCCCGCGCTCCACTGGGTCCAAGGTGCCCGTCCACTACTCCCTCCATCTCAAGGGAGGCGGTTGGCTCGACGAGGTGACCGACTTCGGCTCCGGCGACGACGGCTTCGCGGGCTACCCGTGCCGACAGCACGACCTCCTTTGCGCCCGAGTTGATCGCGGTACGCTCAAGTATCAGGTCCACACCGTCGAGGACGGCTGGCTCGACTATGTAACCAAGGGCGACCGCAACGACACCGTAAACGGCTGCGCCGGTATCGCCGGTCATACCATCGACGGCGTGCGCATGTACTACGTGACGCCGAGCGGCGAGGAGTACAAGCAGGCGTGGTACCGCTCCCAGACCACTGCGCGCGCCGGATGGCTGAACACCGTGTGCGACGACGGCTCTACCTATAGCGGCGACGACTACGCCGGTATCTACGGCGAGCCGCTCGACCGTCTGCAGGTCTGCGTCACCGACGGGGTGCCGTGGTAATGGCTTTCGTCATGGGCGCGGCGCTCGGCGCGATTTTGGGCAGCTTCGTCACGGTTGTCGCGCTCGCCCTGATCTGGGGCGGGAGCGACCGCGGGCGATAACGGCAAAAGGGGCCGTGGCGGTTCGTCGCCACGGCCCCTTTTTCGTATCCCTCGAATATCCTAAGTTGCCGCCAAACCCTAAGTACGGTCAGCGTGTTGCGGTACGTTCAGCGAGTTTTGCCTGATGGTCAGTATCAATAGCGAGCTGCGGCAAACTGTCTCAATACTGCCACATGTGATTGACGGGGCCGGAGCCTTTGCCCATGTTCAGGCCGGCGGCCAGAGCGCCTGTCAGGTATGCCTTGCCCGCATTGACGGCGTCGGCAAGATCCATGCCCTGGGCCAGCGCGCAGGCGATGGCGGACGAGAGCGTGCAGCCGGTGCCGTGCGTGTTGTCGGTCTCGATGCGCTTGTGGCGGAACCACGTGGTGAGTGGATCTCCCAGATGGTTGCCCTCGTCATCGAGTGGCGCGGGTTCGGCCAGTACATCGTTGGCCTCGTTGACAAGATGCCCACCCTTAACGAGGGATGCGCAACCAAAGCCGCGGGTGAGGAGCATGGCAGCATTTTGCTGCGTGCGCTCGGAGTCGACCTCGTAGTCGAGCAGGGCCATGGCTTCGGGAATATTGGGCGTGATAACCGTCGCTAGCGGGAACAGGCGGCGGGTGAGTGCCTCGGCGGCATCTTCGGCAATCAGCCGTGCGCCCGAGGTGGCTACCATGACGGGGTCGACTACCACGTTTGTCGCGTTCCAGACGCTCAGGCGGTCGGCGATAACATCGATAATCTCGGCAGAGGAAACCATGCCAATCTTGACGGCGTTGGGGCGGATATCGTCAAAAACGGCATCGATCTGCGCCGCGACAATATCTGGGGAGATGTTCTGCACGGCGGTGACGCCTAGGGTGTTTTGTGCGGTTATGGCTGTGATGGCCGTCTCGGCATACAGGCGGTGCGCCGTGATGGTCTTGATGTCGGCCTGAATGCCGGCACCACCGCTGGAATCGGATCCGGCGATGGATAGAACGGCGGGTACCTTACTGCGATCCATGTTCGCTCCCTTGTTCGGTCGGATTCAAATGGGTCTTCTGCCTGCATTATAAAGATGCCCGGGCCGACTCTATGTCGAACCCGGGCGGGCGATGCAATCTTTACGCAAATGCAAGCAAATGTTCACACGTCAACAATTGACAGGCACCGGCTCGCCGCCAGAAGCGGCCGCGGCGACAGGGCTAGTCCTCCATGCCGAGGTCGATCGTGGTGCCCTCGAAGATCTTGTTGACGGTGCGGACGGCGCACATCTTGCCACACATGGTGCAAGTGCCCTCGGTGGCGGCGGGGGACTCCTCGTAGCGCTTCTTGCCCGTAACTGGGTCGAGCGCGCACTTCCACATGGCGTCCCAGTCGAGCTTACGGCGTGCCTGGCCCATCCTGTCGTCCATGTCGCGGGCGTGGGGCACCTTCTTGGCGATATCGGCGGCGTGCGCGGCAATCTTAGTGGCCATGAGGCCATCGAGCACGTCCTGGGCGTTGGGCAAGCACAGGTGCTCGGCCGGCGTCACATAGCACAGGAAGTCGGCGCCGGAGCTGGCGGAGATGGCGCCACCGATGGCGGCGGTGATGTGGTCATAGCCCACGCCGATATCGGTCACCAGCGGCCCGAGCACATAGAACGGGGCGTTGTGGCACAGGCGCTTTTGCAGTTTCATGTTGGCGGCGATCTCGTCGAGCGCCATGTGACCCGGGCCCTCGACCATGACCTGGACGCCGGCGGCCCAAGCGCGCTTGCACAGCTTGCCCAGCTCGATCATCTCGGCGGTCTCGGTGGCATCGTTGGAGTCGTAGAGGCAGCCCGGGCGGCAGGAGTCACCGAGCGAAATCGTCACGTCGTACTCGTGGCAAATCTCGAGCAACTCGTCGTAGAACTCATAGAACGGGTTCTCGTTACCGGTGACCTCCATCCAGCCAAACAGCAGTGAGCCGCCGCGGCTCACGATGTTCATCAGGCGGCCGGTCTCCTTAAAGGTCTTGGTGACCGACTTGTTGATGCCGCAGTGAATGGTCATAAAGTCCACGCCGTCCTCGGCATGCGCGCGCACGACTTCGAACAGGTCGTCCTTGGTGAGCTTGACCAGCGGCTTTTCCATGTAGCCGATGGCGTCGTACATGGGGACGGTGCCTACCATGAGCGGCGTCTCGTCGATGAGCTGCTGGCGGAACTGGCGCGTCTTGCCCGAGTTGGAGAGGTCCATGATGGCGTCGGCGCCAAAGTCCTCGGCAATCTTGACCTTCTTCCATTCCTCGGCGGCATCGGCCTTGTCGCCCGAGATGCCCAAGTTCACGTTGACCTTGGTGGATAGGCCCTCACCGACGCCAAAGGCGCGCATGCCTTTTTTGATGTGCACGATGTTGGCGGGAATGGCGATGCGGCCGTCGGCCACGCGCTCGCGGATGTACTCGGGGTCGCGATGCTCGCGCTCGGCGACTTCCTTCATCTGCGGCGTGATCTGCCCGGCACGGGCGAAGTCGATTTGCGTGACGAGCTTGGGCTCGGTCTGTGTGCTCATTGGCACGGCTCCCTTCGTTGGCATTACCCATATCAGGTTTGCGGGTCAGGGCGGGCGCGCCCAGTCTCAGCCTGCCGTCTTGTCCTGCAAGCTCCCCGTTTATGTGGTGGGCTCAAGTATAGCCTGAATGGGTACGATTGGGCCAACAAGCGTGCCTGTGGGGAGGCGAACATGGAAGACAAGCATCTATATCGAGAGACACAATGGGATGTATCGGCCGAGGAAAGCCGTGCGCACCATGGCCTTGTCGCGATTGGTTTTGCGGTGCTTGCCGTGTTGGTGATTGCCTTTTGTATTTGGACGTTCGGCGGTCGTGGCGGCGTCACCTGGGGGTTTGAAGCCGACGATGCCCTGCCGATTATGACCATGAAAGTTTCTGGTGGCAACACGGTTGCCGCACCGGGCGACTATTGGTATCCGCGCGACGAGTTTGTGCAGCTGCAGTTGAGCGGCGGGTCTATTCCGGGCGAAGAAATCGAACGCGTGACGTTTGATGAGGCACTCAAAACACTCATGGTGAAGCTCAAAGATCAGGGCGATGTGCCCACGACCATGGATATCGCTCTGACGGAGTGGCGTCTGGAACCTCCGTCGGGCGTTACGGTATCCGACGTAGAGCACGTTAAGATTACCTACCAAAATGGCTCGACGAGCGAGATTGCAAAGGCCGATGGCTTGGCGGAGTAACGGGGTGTTTGGAAACGGCGGGCCTATAGTGCCTGCGCGTTCATGAAAACCAGGGTGTTTTTGTCTGAAAGCTCGGGGATGTGCCGATAGCCGATATTGAATGCGGTAAGTTCGCTTGCATCCTCGAGCTTGTTTTCTGCCATCCACCGCACCATGGAGCCGCGCGCCTTTTTGCTGGCGGTCGACTGTTGGATGGGCTTCCCGTTGCGGATGCCCTCGCCAAAGAGGCATGTGACGGCTGTGGCGTCGCCCGCGAGGTGGGGCAGAACGGCTTTGGCATACTCTACGCTGGCGAGGTTGACGATCGTGGTGTTTGAGCCTGCCGGGGCGATAGCCCGCGCGAGCTTATCGCTCCAAAACGCGTAGAGGTCTCGGGCATCGTCAACGGCGAGCTTCGCGCCCATCTCCAGCCGATACGGTTCGACGGCATGAAAGGGACGAACGCACCCGTAGAGGCCGGAGAGGATCCAGAGATGGTCTTGCAGCCATGCGAGCTGCGCGGAATCCATCACCTCGGGTGCCATGCTCTGGTATTGAATGCCGTGATAGGACATGACGGCGGGGGAGGTATTGCGGGCGATATCGGGATTGTCGAGGTCGCCGTTTTCCAAGATGGGCTCGAACTCATGCAGGGTGTTGAGGCAAGGCCCCAGCAGTTTGTCACTCACGTTCCATAGCGCCTGCAGGCCGCCGCTGCCTTCATTTCGCTCAATATCTAGCAACGCGCGATGCAGTCGAGCCGTCTCGCGCGCAAAGGGCGGAATGCCCAGGACTTCAAAAGCATCTTGGGCCGAGCGCATCTGCTTGGCGGGCGAAATGATGACCTGCAGCATGGACTCTCCTCTGTCAAAAAGGAAGTTGCGGTGGAATACGGTCTGTTTTGGCCGTTTATAGGCCAGTTTAGTCCGTATTTCACCGCAACTGATGAAGGGGCTGGTTAGGCGCGCTCGAGGAAGGCCTTGTAGCCGCGATAGGCCTCGTAGATATCGGCCTTGTTGGCGACCTCCCACAGGGCGTGCATGGACAGGACGGCAACGCCGGAGTCGATGACGTTCATGCCGTACTTGGCCATGATGTAGGCAATGGTGCCGCCGCCGCCCGCGTTGACGCGACCGAGCTCACAGGTCTGGAAATCCACGCCGGCCTCGTCCATGATGTCGCGGACGAGGGCCACGTACTCGGCATCGGCGTCGTTGGAGCCGCCCTTGCCGCGGCTGCCCGTGTACTTGTTAAAGCACAGACCGCGACCCATAAAGGCGGCGTTCTTGGTCTCGAACTTGCCGGCATAGCCCGGGTCAAAGCCGGCGGACACGTCGGAGGAGAGCATGCGGCTGCGGGCGAGCGCGCGGCGCAGGGCCAGCGGGCTATTCTCGCCGGCGAGCGTCATGATCTCGGCGACGGTGTTCTCGAAGAAGCGGCTCGTCATGCCGGTGGCACCCACGGAGCCGATCTCCTCCTTGTCGACGATGAGCGTGATGCTCGTGCGCTCCACGTTGGCGACGTCGATTTGGGCAAGCATGGAGGGGTAGGCACAGACGCGGTCGTCATGGCCATAGCCCAGAATCATGGAGCGGTCGAGGCCCATGTCGCGGGCGGGGCCGGCGGGCACGACCTCGATCTCGGCGGAGAGGAAGTCCTCCTCCTCGACGTCGTACTGCTCCTTGAGGATATCCAGGAACAACTGCTTGACGGGCTCCTTGGGGGCGTCCTTGTCGTCCTCGTCAAACTTGACGGGGCGGCCGCCCACGATCACGTCGAGAATCTCGGCATCGACGGCGTCCTTGGCAGGCTTGGACATCTGCTCGCTCGAGAGGTGGATCAGCAGGTCGGAGATGGTAAAGACCGGGTCGTCCGCCTTGTCGCCGATATTGATGTCGACGGTGGTACCGTCCTTTTTGCAGATGACGCCCACGAGTGCGAGCGGGGAGGCCACCCAGTGGTAGCTCTTGACGCCACCGTAGTAGTGCGTGTCGAGGTAGGCCATGTCGCCGGCCTCGAAGGCGGGGTTCTGCTTAAGGTCTAGGCGCGGCGAGTCCACGTGGGCGCCCAGGATGTTAAAGCCCTGCTCGAGCGGGGCGGTGCCCAGGTTGACGAGCATAAGGTCCTTGCCGTGATTGGCGGCGTACACCTTGTCGCCTGCCTTGAGCTCGCGGCCTTCGGCGATTACGGTCTCCAGGTCGACGTATCCCGCCTCCTCGGCCATCTTGATGCCGGCCTTGACGCACAGGCGCTCGGTCTTGTTCTCGCTCAAAAACTGCTTATAGCCGCGGCAAAGCTCCTCGAGCTCCTCGATTTGCTGTGGCGTGTACTTTTTCCATGCGCAGGGACGCTCCATGACGCAGGCTCCTTTCGGATCGATCGTGCTGGTTGATGTACCGTGAGCCATCGTATCACGCGCGGGCTCACGGTGGCGGGGGAGCTTGATGTGAGGTGGCCGCGGGGCGGGGAGCGTGTAAACTGGAGTGAGCAAACCGTGCCCAGCCCAAAGCGAGGTATTCAATATGTCTGACAAGCGCCGCACCTTTGCCGTTATCGACGGCAACTCGCTCATGCATCGCGCCTTCCACGCCGTGCCGCCGACCATGAACGCGCCGGACGGTCGCCCCACCAACGCGATTTTTGGCTTTCTGAACATGTTTCTTAAGATGATCGACGCCTTTAACCCCGACGGCGTTGTTGTGGCGTTTGACAAGGGCAAACCGCGCGTGCGCATGGAGATGCTGCCGCAGTATAAGGCGCAACGCCCGCCCATGGACCCCGATCTGCATGCGCAGTTCCCTATGATTAAGGAGCTGCTCACCGCGCTCAACGTGCCGATTCTGCAGTCCGAGGGCTGGGAAGGCGACGATATCCTGGGAACCATGGCGCGCCTGGGTGAAGAGGCCGGCTGCGACATGCTACTGGTGACCGGCGACCGCGACATGTATCAACTCGTGACCGAGCACGTCAACGTGGTCTCGACCCGCAAGGGCCTGTCCGACGTGGCGATTATGACGCCCGAGAGCGTGGACGATCTGTATCACGGCATCACGCCGGCGCTCGTGCCCGACTTTTATGGTCTGAAGGGCGACACGTCCGATAACATCCCCGGCGTGCCGGGCATCGGCCCCAAAAAGGCGAGCGCGCTCATTGCGCAGTACGGTAGCCTGGACGAGGTCATCGCGCATGCTGACGAGGTCAAGGGCAAGATGGGCGAGAACCTGCGCGCACACATCGACGACGCGCTGCTGAGCCGTAAGGTGGCGACAATTCGCACCGATGCGCCCGTCGAGCTCGACTTTGAGGCGACGTCCTTCCCGACGTTTTCTGCCGATGAGGTTTCCGCGGCGCTGGGTACGCTTGGCATCACCGCCATGCAGAACCGTTTCTTGGCGCTGATCGGCGGCGAGGGTGGCGCTGCTGCCGCTGCTAGAACGTTTGAGATGCCCACGATTGAGCGCACCGCTGCCGGCGATGCCGAGGCGCTTGCTGACGTGGCGTCCGAGGTTTCGCGTGCGATCGAGGCGGGCGAGTGGGTCGCCGCCGTGGTGGACGATGATAAGGAAGAGGGCGCGCTCTTTGGACTGACGCGCACGCTGTGGTTGGCGACGTCCAAGGGCCTCTTCGCGCTCGAGGAGGGCGACAGCTGCGCGGCGGCTGAGGTTGAGGGCTTCAACTTCGTCCACGGCGTGATTGCTGGCGTGCTCGCGCGTCTGTTTATGGAGGGTCGCGTGGCGAGCCCGGATATGAAGGTGCTGTTGCACGAGCTTTCGCCCATCGATTCTTCTGAGCCCGAGCTCATGGATCCGCTGTCCGCTGATTCCACACGCATCTTCGATACCGTGGTTGCCGCCTACCTGTTGGACTCCGACCGCTCCGAGTTCGATGAGGCATATCTTGCCGATACGTATCTGCGGATGGCGCTGCCTGCGGCGCGCGGTGCAGAGGATGCCGGTGAGGACGCTCCGGCGCCCGCCGCTCGCACGGCGGCCTTGACGCTGGCGCTGGTCGCACCGCTGCGCGATCGCATGGCCCGTGAGAACGCCGCCAACGTGTTCGACGGTATCGAGATGCCGCTTGTGCCGGTGCTTGCCAAGATGGAGCGCGCGGGCATGCTCGTGGATCCCGATCGGCTGCGCAGCCTGTCCGAGGGCCTGGCGACCCAGATTACCGAGGTTGAGCGCAGTATTCGCGACCTGGCGGGTGACGAGACCTTTAACATCGGCAGTCCCATGCAGCTGTCGCACGTGCTCTTTGATGTGATGGGGCTTCCGACCAAGGGCCTCAAGAAGACTAAGCGCGGCTATTATTCGACCAACGCCAAGGTGCTGAGCGACCTTGCGCGTGACCACGAAATCGTGCGCCTGATTTTGGACTGGCGTGAGAAGTCCAAAATCAAGTCCACCTATCTGGACACGCTGGGCCCGCTACGCCGTGGTGACGGTCGTGTGCACACTACGTACAACCAGACCATCACAGCAACGGGGCGTCTGTCCTCGAGCGACCCGAACCTGCAGAACATCCCGACGCGCTCGGAGCTGGGTCGTACCGTCAAGACGGCGTTTTCGGCAGGCGAGGGAAGCGTCTTTTTGGCGGTGGACTACTCGCAGATCGAGCTGCGTCTGCTGGCGCATCTCTCGGGTGACGAGCACTTGGTGCGCGCCTTTAACGAGGGCGAGGACTTCCATGCCGAGACGGCGGCGCGCGTGTTTGGCGTTCCCGTGTTCGAGGTAACGCCCGACCTGCGCAGTCGCGCCAAGGCCGTGAACTTTGGCATCGTGTATGGTCAGCAGGCTTACGGCCTGTCGCAGTCGCTGCATATCTCGATGGCCGAGGCACGCGACATGATCGACCGCTACTACGAGGCCTACCCGGGCGTGCGTACGTTCCTCGACAACGTAGTGGCGCGCGCCAAGCAGACGGGCTACGCCGAGACCATGTATGGCCGCAGACGCCATATTCCCGAGCTCAAGGCCAAAAACCCGCAACTCCGCGGCTTTGGCGAGCGCACGGCCATGAACCACCCCATGCAGGGAACCGCCGCCGACATCATCAAGATCGCCATGGCCCGCGTAAGCCGCCGCCTGGAAGAAGAGGGCTTTGCCGCCCACATGATCCTGCAGGTACACGACGAACTGGACTTTGAGTGCCCCGTCGACGAAGTCGAGCGCCTAACCACCATGGTCCGCGACGTCATGGAGCACGTCGTAGACCTCCGCGTCCCCCTAATCGCCGAAGCCAGCACCGGCATAACCTGGGCCGACGCTAAATAGGGAAGCAACCACAGTTCCAAAGTAACCAAAAACAGAAGGACGCCCCTTATCAACAAGGAGCGTCCTTCGTTCAATTAAATTCAGCCTAAGTATCTAGACACTCAAGACGCCATCTTGGCGGCAGGTAAGTAAACCTAGGGCCTGGCCGGGCGGCACGGGTTAACTTTTCGTAGATTCCGCACGCAAAGAAAGCCACTTAATGTGGCTTTCGTCTTGCGCAGGACCTGACCGAGCGAAAAGTTAACCCGTGCCGCCCGGCCAGGCCCAACGAGCCACGTTAACGAGCCGCCAGGATGGCGTCGATGAGCGTCAGTACGCCCCCGTCGTTGTTGCTCGGAATGCGCCATTTGGCATGCGCGTTCATGTGCTCCTCGGCATTGTCCACGATAAAGCTGTGACCGACGCGCTCCAGCATGGGGATGTCGTTGTACGTATCGCCCACGGCGGCGGCGTCGGCAATATCGATGCTCAGGTGTTCGCACAGGTGCGCGACGCCGGCGCCCTTGTCGACGCCCAGGTTCATAAAGTCGATCCACTCGCGCCCGGCGTTGGTGACGTAGAGCTTGTCCGAGAACTCGGGACTATAGGTCTCGCGAAACGCGGGCTCGGCGTCGTAGCCGGGGAAGAAGACCGAAATCTTGTTGGACTCGAAATCAATGCCATCAAAGCTGTCGACGTAGTTGATTGTGTTGTAGTAGACGCTGATCTCGTCGTGGTATTGATGGTCGCGGGCAAGCACGTAGAACTCGTCGAAGCAGCAAAGGACGGGGACAGCGCGCGGATCCTCCGAGGCACGGCTCAAGACCTGCTGATACAGCTCCACGTCAATAGTGCTCTTATAGATATAGCTGCCGCGATAGATCACGCACGCTCCGTTGTCGGGACAAAAGGCGAGGCGGTTCTTGACGCCCTCGAACATCTCCTCGAGCTTGGGGGCGGGACGTCCGCTGGCGGGGCAGAATACGATGTCGGCGTCGGCGAGCTTGTCTAGGCGCTCATCAAGACCCTGGGGCAGCACGCGCTCGTCGGTCAGCAGCGTCTTGTCCATGTCGACGGCGAGAATCTTAATGTTTCCGATATTGGCGTCCGATTCGTAAGTTTGCATAAAAGCGAGCCTTTCGTTTCGAGATTGTTTCAGACGTTATAGCCATCAATTCGTAGTCGGGCGTATTTTCGCAGGAACGGAGCGTATTTGCACCACGCTTCACAAAGTAATGAAAAAACTTTTCAGAAATTTGAATTTGTCGCTTGTGCTGCGGGCACTTTAGCGTAATATAGCGACCATCGAAAACGGAGACGGAAAAACAACCGCTTACCGAGGAAAAGGTACCGTTTACGATATTAGAATTGCGCCCGGCGATAGGTGAAAGGAGAGGCAGATGCAGTTCGTAACGATCATCACCACTGCAGACAATGCCATCCGACGCCAGCGCGCAATTTCCCGACGACGATAACAATCGTCTCTGTCCGCATGGGGCGAATTGCCTCAACAGAGTCATTTTGAGGTCGTTGGGTTTTAGCACGACATTGCTGCATGTTTCTAGGGCATGTATGTGCTGATTTTTGCTATTTAACCTGATATTGCACGGTATATGACCTTGAAATGACTTGCAACTGACCGATGTTCTAACTAGCTACCAAGGGCGAAAGGAAACAGCCATGAGCAAGGAAAAAGTCGTTCTCGCATATTCCGGTGGTCTTGATACATCCGTATGTGTCAAGTGGCTCCAGGACGAGAAGAATCTCGATGTCGTTTGTGTCTGCGGCAACGTGGGCCAGGAAGAGACCGGACTGGATGCCAAGAAGCAGAAGGCGCTCGACCTGGGCGTTCTCGATTGCCAGGTGCTCGACCTGCGCGACGAGTTCTCCGATGAGTTCCTGACCAAAGCCATTGCAGCAAACTCCATGTACGAGAACAAGTATCCGCTGCTCTCCGCCCTGTCTCGCCCGCTGCTTGCCAAGAAGCTTGTTGAGGTCGCCCACGAGTTTGGCGCGACCTACGTCGCCCACGGCTGCACCGGCAAGGGTAACGACCAGGTCCGTTTTGAGGCCGCCGTCAAGGCCCTCGACCCCGAGCTCAAGGTTATCGCCCCGGTTCGCGAGTGGGACCTGAAGTGTCGCCCCGACGAGGTCGCCTATGCCCACGCCCACAACGTGCCGGTTCCCGAGGGTGCCAACGACAACCCCTACTCCATCGACGACAACCTGTGGGGTCGTGCCATTGAGTGCGGTCACCTGGAGGATCCCTGGAATGAGCCGCTCGACGACGCTTGGGTTATGACCAAGAATCCCGAGGACACCCCGGACACCCCGACCTACACCGAGATTGAGTTTGAGGCCGGCAAGCCCGTCGCCGTCGACGGCAAGAAGATGAAGCTCTCTGAGATCGTCATCGCCCTCAACAAGATCTCCGGCGACAATGGCTTTGGCCGTCTCGATCTGGTCGAGGATCGCCTGGTGGGCCTTAAGAGCCGCGAGTGCTACGAGGTTCCCGGCGCCCTGACGCTCATCACCGCCCACAAGGCGCTCGAGGACATCTGCGTCGAGGGCGACCTGCTCAAGACCAAGATCAAGCTCGAGCAGGATTGGGCCACCGCCGTGTACAACGGCCAGTGGTACAGCCCGCTCAAGAACGCGCTCGATGCCTTTATGGCCGACACGCAAAAGTTCGTGACCGGCACTGTCCGTCTGAAGTTCTTTAAGGGCAACTGCCATGTCGTCGGCCGCAAGAGCCCCTTCAGCCTCTACGACTACGGTCTGGCTACCTACGACCGCGACACCACGTTTGACGAGAAGGCCAGCGCCGGCTTTATCGAGATCGATACGCTGTCGCTCAAGACGTGGGCAAAGGTCCAGGGCCCCAGCTCTGCTGCTGCCCAGGCCTAGCGCCTCCTTCCCTTGGTATCCGCGCGGCCCATCCGCGTGATACATAACGGGCGCACGGGGTCCCTACCTTTCGTTATGCTTGCTGACACTTCTTAACATCGGTGGCCCCTACGTTCCGCCCGCATATATGATGCCGCGTCTGCGGCTGAGTCCGAGCCCCGCCGGGGTTGTCCGGCGGGGCTCCTTCTATCAATTTGGCGGCTCTGTGCCTATATATATGAGGAGTATCCATTATGTTCAATGCTATCGCGCATGCTTTGCTTGCCCTCGCGCCCGAGTTCGATGCTGTAAGGGTCGAGGACGTTCCTATGAGCCTGAAGGCCTGGATCGATGGTTCGCAGGGCAACATCCGGAGGGAGACGTTGGGCGCCAAGTGCATGGTGCGTCACTTCTTTGCAAATTAGCCACATGGCCCCGCGCGCGGCAGGGAGTGTGTAAAACTAGCGGTTGATAAATCGCTTTAGCGACAGGGCACATTGCTTTGGACGCTTGTTTTGGTATTTGGAGAAAGGAGACGGTTCCATGGCTCTTTGGGGCGGTCGTTTTGAGGCGGGCGTGGCCGAGGTCACGCAGGAGTTTGGCGCGTCGCTGCCGGTCGACAAACATCTCTATAAGCAGGATATCGCCGGCTCTAAGGCGCATGCCAAGATGTTGGCCGCCCAGGGCATCATCAGTGCCGAGGACGAGCAGGCGATTGCCAAGGGCCTGACCGGAATCGAACAGGATATCGATGCCGGCAACTTTACCTTCGACATCAACGATGAGGACATTCATATGTCCATCGAGAGCGAGCTGACGCGTCGTATCGGCGAGGCTGGCAAGCGCTTGCATACTGGGCGTTCGCGCAACGACCAGGTGGCGACCGATACGCGCCTGGGCGTCAAGGCGCTGGCCAAGGAGCTCATGGAGGCCAATCTTGAGCTGCGCCATGTGCTGGTGGATGCGGCCAAGAAGTACGACAAGGTGATTCTGCCGGGCTACACGCATATGCAGCACGCTCAGCCCGTGCTGCTCTCGCATCATCTGCTGGCGTATTTCTGGATGTTCGCGCGCGACTTTACGCGCCTGAAGGCCGCCTTTGATGCCGCCGACAACTGCCCGCTTGGTGCTGCCGCGCTTGCCGGTACGAGCTATCCGCTCGATCGCCAGATGACGGCTGCCGAACTTGGCTTTGCGGGCGTGATCCCCAACTCGCTCGATGCGGTTTCCGACCGTGATTTCCTGCTCGATCTGCATTACGCCGGATCCGTCATGGCGATGCACCTGTCGCGTCTTTCCGAGGAGATCGTGCTGTGGTCGAGCTCCGAATTTGGCTTTATCACGCTTTCAGACTCCTACTCCACCGGCTCGTCTATCATGCCGCAGAAGAAGAACCCCGACTTTGCCGAGCTTATCCGCGGCAAGAGCGGTCGCGTGTACGGCAACCTGGTGCAGCTGCTGGTAACCATGAAGGGCTTGCCGCTTGCTTATAACAAGGACTTGCAGGAGGACAAGGAGGGCGCGCTCGATACCGCCCATACGCTCATGCAGTGCCTGTCCGTTATGGCCGGAATGATTTCGACTTGGACCGTCAACGAGGATGCCATGGCGCGCGAGTGCGGCGTGGGGCACCTTGCCGCCACCGATGTTGCCGATTACCTGGCCAAGCGTGGCCTGCCGTTCCGCGAGGCACATGCCGTGGTGGGCCATCTGGTCCTGATGTGCGAGAAGCGCGGCTGCAATCTTGAGGACCTGCCGTTTGAGGTGTTCCAGGAGGCAAGCCCGCTCTTTGAGCGCGACATTACCGAGGCGCTCGACATCCCGTCGATTGTCGCCGCGCGCACGACCGAGGGCGGCACCGCCCCTGCCGCCGTTGCCGTGCAGCTTGATCGCGCCGAGGCACAGCTCGTGGCTGACGAGGGTGTGTTTGGGTCACTGACTAAGGTCGTCGAGATGGGCCACGGGGTAAAGTAGGGATTTGGCTGAAGCCGTTTTGGCCATTTATTGATAAATCGTTTTTGCTTTTACGGGTGTCTGCTGATGCGGACGCCCGTGTTTTGTTGCTATGGGGGAGGGGCTTGTCGAGAACTTCTGTAGGACCTTTGGGCAGGTTGTGAAGGGGTTACGTTCGCGGGCGGCAACCGACCGCCTGCTCTGTTCGATGCGGTTGATGGGCGGTCGGATGGTACTCTAATCGGGCTTCGAAACAGAAGTGACACATATGGAGCGCTTTAATAAATTACAACGTTTCAATAAACAGCTTTTTGTTTAACTGCAGCTAAAACTCTGTTACGATGCAGTCCAGGCGGGTGCCGGAATGGGACTTGGGCACGCGCGAACCTACTTGAAAGGCTACTTTTATGGCTATCGAGAAGACCTTCATCATGATTAAGCCCGACGCCGTGCGCGACCGCAAGATCGGCGAGATCGTTGCTCGCATTGAGCGCAGCGGCCTTGTCATCGAGCGCATGGAGATGACCACGCTCGAGCGCGCTACCGTCGAGGAGCACTACGCCCATCTGGCCGACAAGCCCTTCTTTGGCGGTCTCTGCGACTTTATGACGAGCGGTCCGGTCGTCAAGATGGTCGTTTCCGGTCTCTCCGCTGTTGCTAAGATGCGCACCCTCATGGGCGCTACCAACCCGCTTGAGGCTGCTCCTGGTACCATCCGCGGCGACTTTGCCGTCGATGTCAACGCCAACGTGATCCACGGCTCCGACTGCCTGGAGAATGCCGAGATCGAGATCAAGCGCTTCTTTGGCTAAACCAGCTTTGACTCCTTAAAGCTGTTAGCGTGTGGCTTGGGCGCCGCGGAACTCCATCCGCGGCGCCCTTTTATTCCAAAATCTATGCAGGGGCCCGCTCGGATATGTGTTCCGAGCGGGCCCCTGCTGTTAGCTTGTGGCACTGAGTAGTTTAGGCCTCGTCGACGACCTTGAGGCCGCGCGTGTGGTCGATCTCGTTGAGGAGGTTAACGCGACGCTCGTGACGACCGCCCTCAAACTCGGCGTCGAGCCACTCGTCGACAATCATCTTGGCGAGCTCGGAGCCCACGACGCGGGCACCAAAGGCGAGTACGTTGGTGTTGTTGTGCATGCGGGAGAGCTTGGCGCTGAAGGGCTCGGAGCATACGACGGCGCGAACACCTTCGACCTTGTTGGCGGCCAGGCTGATGCCGACGCCGGTACCGCAGATCAGGATACCCAGGTCGACGTCACCGTTGGCCACGGCCTTACCCACCTTGTAGCCGGCGATGGGGTAATCGAAGCTCTCGGAGGTGTCGGTGCCAAAGTTCACGACCTCGCAGCCGCGCTCCTTCAGGTGCTCGGAGATGATGTTCTTGAGCTCGACGGCGGCGTGGTCGTTACCGATACCAATCTTCATGAGTGGTTCCTCTCTGGTCCGTGCGGCGGAATTGCTAAAGGTTTTACCGCGTTCGACTGCATGATAGCGCGACTTTTGTGGAAACGCTCGGGCGTTTTTTGGTCAAACGCTTTAGCATGCAACAAGACTAGCTTTTCATGTATTAATGCCGTCAGTTTGCGCTTGAACGCCGTCCGCCGGAACTTGGGTTGCGGTTTTTGATGCATTGTTATCAAATAAAAGAGCTAATTATTTTCGAGAGCCCTGTCCGTTATACAAGTAGGAGATACCTATGCCTGCCGATTCTCTTCGCGATGCCGCGTTTTGCGATGTTTTGAACCGCGAGCTTGTCTGTGCACTCGGCTGCACCGAGCCCATTGCCGTTGCCTATGCAGCGGCGTTGGCGAGCCAGACGCTTGGTTGCGAACCCGATCATATGGATGTTGCCTGCTCGGGCAACATCATCAAGAACGTCAAGAGCGTGACCGTGCCCAACTCGGGTGGTATGCACGGTATTGAGGCCGCGGCCGTGCTGGGTGCCGTGGGCGGCGACGCCAAGAGCGCGCTCGAGGTGCTCGAGAGCGTTAACGATGAAGACCGTGCACGCGTGGTCGAGCTCCTCGCCGACGCCGACTACTGCGATGTGTCGCTTGTCGAGGGCGTGCCCAACCTCTACATCAAGGTGACTGCGACGGCCGGGGGCCATACCGCGGTCGTCGAGATTACCGATCACCACACCAATGTCACGTGCCATACGCTCGACGGTATTCCGGTGTGCGGCAAGTCGGCGGGGGAGTGTGCCGCCTGCGCCGAGCGCGTGGTGGCCGAGCGTGCGGCGGATAAGGCCGACACGCCCATGTCGATCGAGACCATCATCGACTTTATCGAGGACGGCGACATTGAGGACGCCCGCGCTGCCGTTGAGCGTCAGATTGAGCTGAATGGCGCGATCAGTGCCGAGGGCCTTGCGCACGCTTGGGGCGCCGAGGTGGGTCGTACGCTGCTGGGTGCTCGTGCCGATGACGTCGCCTGCCGTGCCCGTGCCCGTGCGGCCGCCGGGTCCGACGCCCGCATGAATGGCTGCGCGCTGCCGGTCGCCATTGTGTGCGGCTCGGGCAATCAGGGCATTACCTGCGCATTGCCCGTCATGGAGTATGCCGAGTACCTGCGTTGCGACCACGAGCGCCTGGTGCGCGCCGTGATGCTGTCCGATCTGATCGCCGTGCATATCAAGAGCTATATTGGTGCGCTCTCGGCGTTTTGCGGTGCTATTTGCGCCGCGTGCGGCGCCGGCGCTGCGATTACCTGGCTGTGCGGTGGCACGCGCGAGCAGATTGGCGCGACGGTCTCGAATACGCTCGGTAACGTGGGCGGCATCGTGTGCGACGGCGCCAAGGCGAGCTGTGCCGCCAAGATCTCGGCTGCCGTCGATGCGGCGATTCTGGGCCATGATATGGCCATGCAGGGTCGCGGCTTCCGCGCCGGCGAGGGCCTGATCCAAGATACCGTTGAGCAGACAATCGCTAGCATGGGCTACGTAGGCCGTGTGGGTATGAAGGACACCGACGTCGAGATCCTCAACATCATGATCGGCAAAACCCAAGTGTGCTAGGACAGTTCGTCGGCTATTTGGTGCTCGTAGAAGGCTTCTACTACGGCGTTGAACTCGCGGGCGAAGTCTTCCATGGTTCCGCGCCAGGTGGCTCGGCTGGGCTTGCCTTGGCCCACAAAGGCGGTTTGGATGCCGCAATCGGGGGACGGGAAGTCGCGTTTGGGATCGTTGCCCACCATAAGGACCTCGTGTGGCTCGAGCCCCATCACCTGAAGCTGCTCTAGATAGTAGGTAGCATCGGGCTTGCAGCGGGTAGTGTTTCCCATGTGCGTCACGAGTTCAAAGGGGGCGTCGGCCAGGTCGCCCCAGCCCATGCGGCACTCGATGGCCCCCTGGGGAAAGCTGGGGTTGGTAAAGAGCGCGCAACGCAGTCCAGCGTCCTGTACGGCCTGGAGCGCGGCGTGCGCGCCCGGCATAGCGTGGGCGTTAATGACATCGTCGTTCTTGTACGGAAGAACTTCGCGGTCGTAGTAGGTAAACGCCTCGTAGATGAGGGGATCGGAGAGGCAGATCCCGCATCGGCGCTCGACCTCTTCTTGGTAAAACTCAAGATTGGTGCGGTTGTCCGTGCCGCTGCGGCGATTGGCGTTGAGGTCGACCAGGATGGTGCCGAGGCGTGCCATCGTGCCACCGCGGCTGCGGCGGCCGATATCCGCGAGCATCGAAGAGACATCCTTAAAATAGCGAAGGATGAACGCGTTGAGGTTGATGCTGAGAAGCGTTTCGTCCATATCGAAAACGACTGCTTTGAGCACGCGGGCACCTTTCTCGAAAAATCGATCTAGAATCGTTGGCTCCGGATACTTTACCCCAAAGCCGAATGCCTGGCTGGTTATCGTCAAGTTGCGGAGACGTGTGTTCATAAGATTACGAAAAAGTCTCCACACGAGTAAAAAATCGCAGTTCACGCTTGAAATCGAACTCATTTCCCCGTAACCTATACGAACGTGATTGCATAAGCGTCACATTAGTATCTGTCGGCTCCCGAGTGTTCCTAAACGTTGTGTGCTTGTCGCACCCTTCTGTAGGTCCTAGCAATCGGGGCCCCGTAGTTCGAAAGGGGTCCACCTTTGAGTGAGATTCAGAACTCGTCCATTTTCTCTCTTGACGATGTCAATGAGGAGGAGATGAACAACCTCATCGACGGTACGATTACCGACTTTGATGAGGGCGATCTCGTTAACGGCACTGTCGTTAAGATCGAGCATGACGAGGTGCTCGTTGACATCGGATTCAAGTCCGAGGGCGTTATCCCGGTCCGCGAGCTGTCCATCCGCAAGGACGCTAACCCTGCAGACATCGTTGCACTCGGTGATCCCATCGAGGCTCTGGTTCTCCAGAAGGAGGACAAGGACGGTCGTCTGGTCCTGTCCAAGAAGCGTGCCGAGTACGAGCGTGCTTGGAACCGCATCGAGGAGAAGTTCAACTCCGGCGAGAACGTCGAGGGCGAGGTTATCGAGGTTGTCAAGGGCGGCCTGATCCTCGACATCGGCCTGCGTGGCTTCCTGCCCGCTTCCCTCGTCGACCTCCGTCGTGTCAAGGACCTCACCTCCTACATGGGCACCCGCATCGAGGCTCGCGTCATCGAGATGGACCGCAACCGCAACAACGTCGTCCTCTCCCGTCGCGTCGTGCTCGAGGAGTCCCGTAAGGCCGAGCGCTCCGAGATCCTGTCCAAGCTCAAGTCTGGCATGCGTCTCCAGGGCACCGTTTCCTCCATCGTCGACTTCGGCGCCTTCGTCGACCTCGGCGGTATCGACGGCCTCATCCACATCTCCGAGCTCTCCTGGAACCACGTCAACCATCCTTCCGAGGTTGTCAAGGTCGGCCAGGAGGTCGAGGTCGAGGTTCTCGACGTCGATCTCAACCGCGAGCGCATCTCCCTGGGTCTCAAGCAGACCACCGAGGATCCGTGGCGCGCACTGGTCAAGAAGTACCCCGTCGGCGCTATCGTCGAGGGCACTGTGACCAAGCTTGTCCCGTTCGGCGCCTTCGTCGACCTGGGCGAGGGCATCGAGGGCTTGGTGCACATCTCCGAGATGGCCAACAAGCACGTCGATCAGCCTTCTCAGGTCACCCACGTGGGCGACAAGGTTCAGGTCAAGGTCATGGAGATCGACCTCGACCGTCGTCGTATCTCCCTGTCCATGAAGTCCGCTGCTGAGACTCTGGGCGTCGAGATCGAGGTTACCCCGCTTCCTTCCGAGAAGAAGGACGAGGAGACCGACGCCGAGTAAATCGGTTTGACGATCACTTGTTTTAAGGGATCCGTCCGTAATGGACGGGTCCCTTTTTGCATTTGGTGCCGAGATGCACGATGCTGCCCATGCTGTCCACAGGCTATTTGGTTGTCGCTGCATGAAAAAACGCCGACATCCCGCCTCGGGGAGGAGGCGGGAACGCACCGAGTAGACGGAGGGGTGCGGAGCGCGGTCGCGTCTCGACTGACGACGTTGCCCATCGACAGGACCATTGTAGCGCATGGCGGTTCTTGGTTTATCGTGTCGAGCGTTTGCGTTGTGCCATTGCCTGCGGCAACGGTGTGTTACACTCTTGCACTGCTGAGTGGGCCAGACGGTCGCGCGATGTGCTGCTTGCAGTACGCGTGAGGAAAGTCCGGGCTCCAGAGGGCGGGATGCCGGCTAACGGCCGGGCGGAGTGATCCGACGGAAAGCGCCGCAGAAAAGAAGACTCCCACCTGCGCCGCAAGGCGTAAAGGGAAAAGCTGAAACGGTGGTGTAAGAGACCACCAGCGTCGTGGCAACACGGCGGCTTGGCAAGCCCCATCCGGAGCAAGCGCGAATAGGAACGCTATGGGCCGGCCCGGTCCGCGTTCGGGTAGCGTGCGTGGAGCTGCACGGTAACGTGCAGACAAGATAAATGACCGTTCACGACAGAACCCGGCTTACAAGCCCACTCGGCACTTTGTTGACGCTGCGAACCCGTCAGCGCGGCAATCTGCCTTTCAAGCCTTCGGGCATGACCATAAGGTCAATGCCCTCGTCTTTCAAGGCACCTTGCTCGCGCTGACGGGTTCTCGCTGTTGGTGACGGTATCATTGGCGTTTCCGTTCTTGTTAGAGGGCAACGGTGCTGTCTTTGCCGTATTATTGAGGCTGTTTGTTGCTTTGCTTGTTGTTGAGGGGCTTTGTTGGACAGCTATTTTACTCTGCAATCGAATATTGAGGCTACGGGCGAGTTCGTTGACCGCAAGAGCCGGTTTATTGCCCAGCTGGTCCATATTGAGTCCGAGGATGAGGCGAATGCCTTTATCGAGATGGTTCGCAAGCGTCATTACGACGCTCGACACAATGTTCCCGCGTGGATTTTAGTCGATGGACGCGAGCGCCAGAGCGATGATGGTGAGCCGAGCCGCACGAGCGGTATGCCGACGCTCGAGGTGTTGCGCGGCGCAGAGCTCAAAAATGTTTGCTGCGTGGTGACGCGCTATTTTGGTGGCACGCTGTTGGGACCTGGTGGCTTGGTGCGCGCCTATACTGCGGCGACGCAGGCGGCGGTGGCAGCTGCTCGGGAGGCCGGGCAGATTGTCGAGATGACGAGTGTCGTGCCTGTTGACGTGCATGTGGCCTATCCGCAGTATGAGCAGGTGCTTCGTTTGGCGCAGGATTCGGGTGCCAAGGTTTCGGATACCGATTACGCGGATGCCGTGACACTTCACCTGGTATTCAAAGCGGGGGAGCAGGAGCAATTTTGCGCCAAGATGCGCGAGCTTATGGCGGGGCGCGAAGAGATCGAGGTCGGCGCTCCCAAATTTGCCGAGTTCTAACGGCGACGGCCGGCGTTTTTTTGGATGGATCCCAAACGCGCCGGCCGTCGTTTTATGTTGCTGCCGTTTACTCGGCGAGCTGCTTTAGCACATCGCAGGCGATCTCGATGGCATCGTCGATGCAGCCGGGGCAGCTGCGGAGCGGACCCTTATCCGATCCGATGCCCTTGAGCGTGCCGCAGACGGTCGTCGTGTTCTTCTCGCCAAATCGCTTGGCAATCTCGCGCGACAGCTTGTAGGTCTGGCCTTTGGTCTTGGGGTTCTCCATGCCGTCGCTCATTACAAAGCCCATTATGGCAACAGCGCCCGAGATGGCGCCGCAGGTCTCGGTCATGCCACCCATGCCGGCGCCAAAGCCCTCGGTGAGGGTAAAGGCAGTCTGGGGGTCGAGCCCGACGGCAGGTGCGAGCGTGCAGGCAACGGCCTGGGCGCAGTTAAAGCCACGGGCGTGGTATTCGGCAGCTTGAGCCTGACAGGCGGTGATGTCGAGCTGGGCCGTATCGATTTGCTTCATCGTTGTCTCCTTGGTTACGGTGTACCCGCCTATGGTACCCGTGACGGGGTATGTAATCATCGAGAGCTTCATGTATGCCTCATTTTTATCTATCGAGCAAATGCCCAAGGCTTGAGATAAATACCCCTGATCAATTTGTCCTATAACCTACCTTGGGGATGGGTTGAGAGGGGTGCAGGGTAGCGGTATCGTGAACCGAATGAAACGTAACCCAGGCTAGGGAGCTAGATATGAGCGAGCAGACCATCGGTACCACATGTGTTCAGGGCGGCTATCACCCGGGAGATGCCGAGCCGCGCCAGGTGCCCATCTACCAGTCCACCACGTGGAAGTACGACACGTCGGAGCACATGGGCAAGCTGTTTGACCTGGAGGAGTCTGGTTACTTCTACAGCCGTCTGCAGAACCCCACGTGCGATCTCGTTGCCGCCAAGATCTGCGAGATGGAGGGCGGCACCGCTGCGATGCTCACGAGCTCGGGCATGGCTGCGAATTTCCTCGCGATTTTTAACGTGGCCGGTGCCGGCGATCATGTGGTCGCGAGCTCTGCTATCTACGGCGGTACCTACAACCTGCTCGCCCATACTATGGAGCGCATGGGTTTGACCTGTACCTTCGTTGCCCCCGACTGCACCGACGAGGAGCTCGAGGCAGCCTTTGAGCCCAATACCAAGCTCGTCTTTGGCGAGACCATCGCCAACCCCGCCCTTGCCGTGCTCGATATTGAGCGCTTTGCCAAGGCCGCGCACGACCACGGCGTGCCACTGATGGTCGACAACACCTTCCCGACGCCCGTGATGTGCCGTCCCTTTGAGTGGGGCGCCGACATCGTCACGCACTCCACCACTAAGTACATGGATGGCCATGCGGCCTACCTGGGCGGCGTGATCGTCGATCACGGCCAGTTTGACTGGATGGCCCATGCAGATAAGTTCCCGGGTCTCACCACGCCTGACGAGAGCTATCACGGCGTGACCTATGCCGAGAAGTTCGGTCGCGAGGGCGCCTTCATTACCAAGGCCACCGCGCAGCTCATGCGCGACCTCGGCCCCATGCAGAACCCGCAGGCGGCCTTCTTCCTGAACAGCTCGCTCGAGAGCCTGCATGTACGCATGCCGCGTCATTGTGAGAACGGCCTGGCCGTTGCCAAGTTCCTGCAGAGCCATCCCAAGGTGCGCTTCGTGAGCTATCCGGGCCTGGAGGGCGATAAGTACTATGACCTGGCTCAGAAGTACATGCCCAACGGTACCTGCGGCGTTGTGAGCTTTGGCTTTAACGGTGGTCGCGCGGCGGCCGAGACCTTTATGAAGAGCCTCAAGCTCGCCCAGATCGCCACGCACGTGGCCGATGCCCGCACTTGCTGCCTGCATCCCGCTAATGCCACGCATCGCCAGATGAACGATGAGGAGCTCATCGCCTGTGGCATCTCCGCCGACATGGTGCGCCTGTCGTGCGGCCTCGAGGACACGGCCGATCTGATTGCCGACCTTGAGCAGGCACTCGAGCAGTGCTAGGCTAGCTCCGTACAAGGTGCCGATGCTGGCAGAAAGCTTCGGTGACCTTTCGTTCCGATTCCGTAGGCGGGACCCCAATCGCGGCTGTTTGCAGGCGATCGGGGCCCCGTTTTTTGCGTTAGGCCACTCGAAAGGATGGATATGGAGAAAACTGCAGAGCAGTTGCGCCGCGAGCACATTGCTCTAGAGGGCGACACCCATGGCAAGAACAAATGGGCGATTCTGTTTACCGTGCTCATCATGACGTTTATGTCGTGTCTGGATTCGACCGTCGTGACCGTGGCGTTGCCCGTGATGCAAAAGGAGCTGGGCGTGGGCCTCGACCGCATCCAGCTGGTGAGCTCGGTGTACCTGCTTGCGACATGCGTGGCTATGCTGCCGTTTGGCCGCTTGGGCGACGTGCGCGGCAAGGTGGGCGTATTCCAGCTGGGCGTAATCGTTTTTACGGCCGGCTCGCTGCTTTGCGGCCTTTCGGGTTCGCTCGAGGTTCTTATCCTGGCACGCATTGTTCAGGGCGTCGGTTGCGCGGCGGCCATGGCTAACAACATGGGTATCATCACCGAGTCGTTTCCGGCGCGCGAACGTGGCCGTGCCATGGGTATTCTCGCGACCTTTGTGGCCCTCGGCATGATGTGTGGCCCCGTGCTTGGCGGCATGCTGGTGGCAAGCTTTCCCTGGGAGAGTATCTTCCTCATCAACCTGCCTATTGGCGTGATCTCGTTTATCGTGGGGCTCTACACGCTGCCGCATGTTAAGCCGGAGGCCGGCGAGCGCCCCATGTCCCTGATCGAGGCCGCTCGTCGCTGCTTTGCAAATTCGGCCTTCACCATCAACCTTGCCTGCATGCTCATCGTGTTCGTTGGCATTGGCGCATCCGAGTTTATTCTGCCGTTCTATTTTCAGGACGCCCACGGCTTTGGTTCCGACATTTCCGGATTGCTCTTTTTGGCGCTGCCGATGGTGAATGCCTTTATCGGGCCGCTTTCGGGTACGGTTTCGGACCGTGTTGGCTGCGAGGGCCCTACGGCGGTCGGCCTGGGCGTGTATGTGTGCGGTCTCTTTGCGGTAAGCACGCTCGACGAGCGCTCTTCTATCCCTGTGATCGTGTGCTGTGTCGCGTTTATGTCGTGCGGTACGTCGGTTTTCCAGAGTCCTAACAACTCGTTGTACATGGGCTCGGCTCCGCGCGAAGCACTCGGCTTTGCGG
The DNA here is from genome assembly GCA_902494165.1 of uncultured Collinsella sp. GTDB lineage: Bacteria > Actinomycetota > Coriobacteriia > Coriobacteriales > Coriobacteriaceae > Collinsella. Next base: position 44,673 of record CABUSD010000002.1, read on the forward strand.
GTAGTCTGGGTAGCCTGGCGCGTTATGCGGGTATGGCACTCGGCATTACGGTGGCGTCGAATATCCTGTATGGACAGATGAGCGTGGCGATGGGCGAGGCCGTGACCAGTTTTGTTGCAGGACGTCCGGATGTGTTCCTGTTTGGTTTCCGTTCGGTGTTCTATGTGTTGATGGCTGTGGCCGCTGTGGGCTTTGCGCTTGCCATGGTGCGTTTGGTGAAGATGCGCGCCCGCCATTAGCGTGTTGGGAGGCTGTCTGCCACGATTCGCGCCGTCCCAAAAAGACTGGTTTGTGGTGCGATGCGGCTTGTGGGACGGGCGGGGGTCGGTCCGTGGTAGACTATCGAACAACGTTTATTAATCGCGCGGTATCGTTGCCGCGAGAAGGGGTTGCGCCATGCAGGAGCTTGAGGATCGTATTCGCCATGACGGCATCGTAAAGGCCGGTAACGTCCTTAAGGTCGATGCCTTCCTCAACCACCAGTGCGACGTTGAGCTGTTCGACCACATGGGTGCCGAGTGGGCCCGTCTGTTCGAGGGTGTCGAGATCAACAAGATCCTGACGATTGAGGCTTCGGGCATTGGCATGGCCTGCATCGCAGCTCAGCATTTTGGCGGCGTGCCGGTGGTCTTTGCCAAGAAGGCGCAGTCCATCAACCTCGATGGCGAGCAGTATGCCACGACCATCTACTCCTTCACCAAGCAGAAGGAGTACCCGGTCATTGTAGGTAAGCGCTTCCTGTCCGAGGGCGACAAGGTTCTGATCATCGACGACTTCTTGGCTAACGGCTGTGCGCTTGAGGGTCTCATCAAGATCTGCGAGGCTGCGGGCGCCGAGGTTGCCGGCATCGGTATTGCCGTGGAGAAGGGCTTCCAGGGCGGCGGCGATAAGCTCCGTCAGCGCGGCTTCCGCGTTGAGAGCCTGGCCCGTATCGCCGATATGGACTGCGAGAACGGCGAGATCACCTTCGCCTAAGCGCGCAACACAAGCGATTGGTATGCGATGTGACAAAGGGACTTTCCCTTTGTCACATTTTTTATGAGGGGAGGTGTTGATATGGATGAGAACAAGATGGGATGGCGTGAGTATGCGCGCTATGCCGAGATGTCGGTCGAGGAGCTGGCGCACGATTGCGAGGTACAGGTGTTTCGCGCGACAGGTCCGGGCGGGCAGGGCGTGAACACGACGGACTCTGCGGTGCGCATGAAACATGGGCCCACGGGGATTGTCGTGACGGCGCGTGAGAGCCGCAGCCAGTTTCAGAATCGCGCGAGCTGTCTGCGTAAGCTGCGCGCTGAGCTTGAGCGTCGCGGGCGTCCACCGCGTCGACGCGTAAAGACCAAGGTGCCTCAGCGCTCTCGCCAGCGCAGGCTCAACGACAAGCACTTCAACGCCATTAAAAAGGCCAACCGTCGCAAGCTGGGCGGGGAGGAATGATCTTATCAATAAGTTGCGGTGAAATAGGGACTGTTTTGCGGCTTTAGATGCATAAACAGTCCCTATTTCACCGCAACTTAGGTGGGTTAGCGGGTGGGATGCCAGACGTGGAGGACGCCGGCAAGGATGTCGACCTCGATGCGCGAGGCGACAACGGGCTCGCCGTCGGCCTGGATGGGGTAGTCGGGCTCCTCAAAGGTGAGCTCGACATGGCGGCAGCGGCGCATGCGAACCGGCGGCAACTTGGTATGGTGGCCGTCCTTGGCCGAAAGAAACATAGGCAGGGCAACCGCACGCGGAACGGGGCCGCAGGCGTAGCAGACGTCGAGTACGCCGTCGCAGGGGTCGGCATCGGGGCAGATGCGATAGCCCGAGCCATAGGTAGGACCCAGCTGAATTGCCATGATGATCGCCCGCACGCGCTCGGCGGGCGCGCCATCAAAGCTGATGGTCATGGGGTAGTTGCGATAGCGCAGGCCAAACTGCTCAAGTCCCGATAGGGTGTAGAGCGGAGCGCCGGCGAGGCCCGTCTTTTTGCGCAGCTCGGTGGTGCCAAGGCCGATGGCGGCATCGATGCCGATCGAAAGCGTTTGATCGTAGTACTCAACGGTAGCCTCGCCGCTGCCGCTCGCTGGGCTCCACGAGCGAATGCACCCGATGTCCTGACGCTGCAGCTCGCAGGTGAGCAGCGCGCCAAAATCCTTGCCGGAGAAATCGTCGATGCCGAGCGTCTGGGCAAAATCGTTGCCGGAGCCTACGGGCAGGACGGCAAGGGCGGGACGGACCGCCTCATCCTGCGCCATAAGCCCGTTGACGACCTCGTGGATCACGCCGTCGCCGCCAAGGGCGATAACGGTGCGATAGCCCGTTGCCTGTGCGGCCAGCTCCTTGGCGTGTCCCATGCGCTCGGTCAGCACCAGGTCAAACTGGGATGCGCGCGCGGTCATATCCAAAAAGCGTTGCATGCGCTCGGCAACTTCGTGCGCCGCACCCGACTGGGCGGCTGGGTTGGCGATGATGAGCGTGCGGCCAAAATCAGTTGCGTGCATGGGGCGACTCCCGGCGTATGACGTGACGATGCGGTCGCGCTCAGGTCGAATTGCCCCCGATTGTGGCTGCACGTCGAGTACTTACGTCTACTCTATCAGGTCGTTGTGGCGCTCGATAGCATCCGCTACCGTACCGCCCTCATCCACAATAAGCGAACGGCGCTTGGGCGAGATAATGCGCTGGGCGGGGTACACGCCGCGGTGTCCGGCGGTTAGGTAGCTGATAAAGGCCACGATGACAAAGAACCCGGCAGCCGTGCCGTGGAACAGGTCGATGGCCATCATACAGGTGGTGATAGGCACGTTAAGGCCGGCGCAGAACACGCCGAGCATGCCCAGCGCTGCCAGAAAGCTGGGATCGATTCCGACGAGGCAACCTATCCAGCCGCCGAGCGCCGCACCGATACCAAACAGGGGCGTGACCTCGCCGCCTTGGAAGCCGGCACCCAGGGTGAGCGCTGTGACGACCAACTTGATGGCTGCGTCCGCCAGGGTGGTGTTGCCGGCAAATCCGGCGCCGGAAAGCCATGTGGAAAGGCCGGCGTAGTCCCAGGCGTCGAGGAGGGCATACGCGGCCAAAACCACGAGTGCGCCTATAAGTGCGCGAACGAGGTAATTGGTGATAAAGCGACCGTACAGGCTCTTGACGGTTCGAACTGACCAGGCAAAGAGGCGTGCCGTCAGACCGAAGATAATGGCGCTGATAACAACGATGACAACCGTCCGTGGTGTCATGTTGGGAACGCTGGCGATAACATTCGCCTCGTACTCGGTACCCAGGGCGAGTGATGTAAAGTAGCCGGTAAACGAGGCGACCAGGCAGTAGATGCCCGCGGTGTAGTCGATCTTGCCGATAAAGCACATCTCCATGCCAAAGAAAGCTCCGGCAAGGGGCGAACCGAATACGGCGCCAAAGGCCGACGAGATGCCGGCGAGCATGAGGTCGTGGTGGTCATGCTTTTTAAGGTGGGCGAGGCTCGAGATGTTGCTGGCGATGGTGCCGCCAATCTGAACCGCGGCTCCCTCGCGACCGGCCGATCCACCCGTTAGGTGCGTGAGCGTGGAGCAGACGAAGGTGAGGACGGCCATGCGCATATGGATGAGGCGTGTGCCCAGAGCGGAGTCGATGACCAGGTTGTTACCGCGTTTGGCGGCAAGACCGTGGTTTTTGTACACCCATGCGGTGGCAACGCCCACAACGGGAAGCAGTGCGTAAATCCACGCATGGTGCTCGCGATAGTCGGTGGCGATATTCAGCGAGGCCAAAAACGCCCAAGCGGCAACGCCCATGGCGAGCGAGACAATGACGACGAGCGCGAGCAACTTGGCGCTCGCGAGTAGGTTGCGGGCGTTGCGGCGCGTGTCGGCAGCCAGGAGATGCTCGGAGCGGGTAAGTTGATGCCTGCCTGCCGTGATGACGTCGTTCAGGGAGAAAAAGCCGCCGTCGTCGAGCGGCTGGGAATGATCCTGCGTTTCGTTTGCGCTTTCGGTTTTGTCGTTATGAGCCATACGTTCCTCTTTTAGGTTGCAACGCAAGCATTATAAAACGCGGTAAACGCGACGAGCCGGTGGGTTGGTTTCCATTCTGTTTCGCGGCCTGCAACCGACAGGTGTATTTGCGGGTACAGGCCGAGTCGCGGTCGTGCGTCGGGGGATTATACTGAGACAAGCATAAAGAATCGGCGCCCCTGTTGTGCGCCGTGGCATTAAGAGGTGCATATGGCAGAGAAGCTCATTCCGTTGGAGGACGCGCAGTCGATTGTCCTGTCGCACGTTGCTCCGACCGATCTCGTCGAGATTCCCGTGTGGCAGGCGGCTGGTTTTCCCTTGGCCGAGGACGCGGTGGCCGATATCGACATCTCGCCGTTTGCCAACAGCGCTATGGACGGATATGCCGTGAGCTCGGCGGACTTGGCGCAGGCATCTGGCGAGGCGCCGGTGACGCTCGACGTTATCGGACACGAGGCCGCGGGCCATGTGTTTGAGGGCGCAATCGGCGCGGGCGAGACGGTCCGCATCATGACGGGCGCGCCGGTACCCGAGGGTGCCGATGCCGTGGTGAAGTACGAGATCGTCGATGTGCTCGACGGTGACGGCAACGAGGGCTCGCGTGTGGGGTTCTCGGCGCCGGCCAAGGTGGGGGAGAACGTTCGCTCTGCCGCCGAGGAGGCCCATGCCGGCGACGTCGTGATGCGTGCTGGCGAGGTTGTGGCTCCGGCGGGCGCGGGTCTGCTGGCAAGCGCCGGATACGCGAGCGTGAAGGTGCACGCTGCCCCACGTGTGGGCATCATCTCGCTGGGCACGGAACTGGTCGCACCGAGCAAGGTACCGGCGCGCGGTCAGATTCGCGACTCCAACTCGTCGGCGCTGATGGCTGAGGCACTCGATGCCGGTGCCGAGCCCGTGTTCTACGGCATTGCGCCCGATGATGAGCAGGCGATCTCCGAGCTTGTGCATCGCGCCGTGCAGGAGTGCGATTTTGTCATTACGAGCGGTGGCGCCTCGGCGGGTGATTACGATTTCGTGACGGCGCTCGTCCGGTGCGAGGGCGAGGTGCTGTTTGACCGTATCTCGATGCGTCCGGGCAAGGCCATCACGTTTGGCTTGCTCGGGGGTAAGCCCTACCTGGGACTTTCAGGCAATCCGGCCGCGGCGTATGTGGGCTTTGAGATGCTCGCCCGCCCGGCGATTCGCAAGATGCGCGGCTTTGCCGAGGGTGCGCGTCCCGTGCAGCAGGCGACGCTCACACACGACGTGAAAAAGCGACAGCATCGCCGCTTCTTCGATCGCGCGACGGTTTTGCGCGACCCCGAGACCGGTGAGCTGTTGGTGACCGAGGCCAAGACGCAGAATTCGGCGCTGCTCGGCACGATGCAGCGGGCCAACTGCCTGCTGCGCATTGACGAAGGACCGTGCGACTTCAAGGCTGGCGCTGCCGTGGACGTCGTGCGCGTCGACCTGCCTGAGGGAACGGTGTTGTAGGAGGAAGACTATGGAGTTGAAGATTTCGATTGTGACGTGTTCGGACACGCGCGATCTTGCGCAGGATGAGGCCGGAGCCGCGCTCGAGGAGCTTATCGAGGCGCAGGGCTGGACGGTCTCCTCACGCGTGGTCGTACGCGACGACGTCAGCGAGATCGGTGATGCCATTGCGGAAGCCGCCGATGAGTGCCACGCCAATGTCGTGCTCACCTGCGGCGGAACGGGTCTTTCGATGCGCGACGTGACACCCGAGGCGACGCGTGCCGTCTGCGACCGCGATGTGCCGGGTATTGCCGAGGCGATTCGCGCGTACTCGATGACTAAGACGCGCCGCGCTATGCTCTCGCGCGCCGTGTGCATGCAACGAGGTCATACACTTGTCGTAAACTTTCCCGGTTCTACGAAGGCCGCCCGCGAAAGCTGGGAGGCCATAGCAGACCAGCTGGAGCACGCGGCTCAGATGACAGCGGGCGGCGGACATACCAACTAAGCGGTTTACCTGCGGCGGGGCGACCTAAACGGCTGCTCCGCCTTTGTTTTCCGCCGAAGCGACGCCGAGGTGCACGGTAACTTGAAACTATATTCTCTGACGAGAATAATATCTCACTATCATTATTCGCGCAGAAGTATAATCTGGTTGCAGATTAAAGCCCGCGGCGGGGTGCCCGGGCGTAGCGTTCGAAAGGGTTGAATATGTTCGATATGGTTTCTCGCCGCGGATTCGTCTCGCTTTCTGCTGTCGCCGCTGCCGGCCTCGGTCTTGCCGGCTGCTCGGGCAACAAGACGTCCGAGCCTGCTGGTTCCGATGCCGGCTCCGCCAAGTCTTCCTCTAAGAAGAAGACTGTCGAGCTGCAGGTCTTTGCCGCCAACTCGCTCGAGAAGGCCTTGCCCGAGGTCCAGGAGCTCTACACCGAGCAGACCGGCACCACGTTTGCCGACACGCAGTTTAAGGCGTCCGGCGACCTCGTCGAGCAGATGCGTGCCGGCGCCACGGTCGACGTGCTCATCACTGCTTCCAAGGGCACCATGGATGACGCTGAGACCGCTGAGCTCGTCGACACCGACACCCGCGAGGATATGTTCGTCAACGACCTCGTGATCATTCGCGCCGAGGGCTCCGACACCAAGGTCGAGGCCATCGCCGACGTCGCGAACCTGGACGGCAAGATCGCCATTGGCGACGCCAAGACCGTCCCCGCCGGCAAGTACGCCAACCAGGCCCTGGCCTCCGTGGGCCTCTATACCGGCACCGAGGGCGACGACGGCGAGTATGCTCCCGAGATCGCCGACAAGGTCGCCCTGGCCGACAAGGTTGGCACTGCTGCCGCCTATGTGTCCACAGGCGACTGCGTGGCCGGTTTTGTCTACAGCTCCGACATCTTCCGCTACGATGGCATCGAGGAGGCCTTCGTTTGCCCCGAGGATTCGCACAAGCCCATCGTGTACCCGGGTGCCGTTGCCGATGGCTCCGAGCACGCCGACGAGGCCAAGGCGTTTATCGACTTCTGCCTGTCTAACAAGAAGGCTCAGAAGATTTGGGCTAAGTACGGCTTTGAGCTTTCCGCGTAGTGCGGCTTGGCGCGATAATTCCATCGTTTTGTGTTTCACTCCGTCCTTGTATTCACTTGGAGCTTTTCGTGCTTAATAGATTCCGCATGTTTGTCGCCTGTGCTTTGACCTTCGCGCTTTGCTGGGTGCCGGGATTTGCGTTTGCTGGGGGCGCTGAGGACGGGGCCCAGGTTGCTGCGACCGCTCATGGGCTTTCCTACGGGATCGAGGGTTTTGAGCGGCTGGCCAAGGGGACCGCTCGTGCCATGGAGGGCCAGCCTGAGGGCTACCGGTTTCCCGTTGACGAGGACGTGGACCTTGTAGTGGCGCCTGCTGCCGATCGCGTTGTGGTGTGGATATCGCCCAAGGCGGTCGAGAAGTATGGACTGGATCCGCAGGACAACGAGTGCGTATCGGGTCTCAAGGCCCTCGTCTGTAAGCTCGACAGCGCAAACTGCATGGGAGGTGCGCAGCTAGGGGACGTGGATCTTCCTTGGTATGTTACGGCGGAAACAACGTTTGATGCTGGCGGGTATACCTATAGCTTTGACGAGCGCGGTGTGGATGGGGACCGCTATGTGGTGATTGCATCAGCCTCGGGTGATGCCAAGGGCGGCGCGCGTTGGCTTGATAGCGCTCAAATGGTAGAGGCATCGTCTGTCGTGTTGCGGGATGAGCAGGGGCCCTTGACCTCTCTGGCCTCCTTATTGGGCGACATCGACTATCGCCCATTTTGGGTGTCCATAAAAACGAGCGGCCTTGCACTGCTGATCTCCTTTGCGTTGGGCCTGTTCGCCGCGTGGAAGACTATGGGTACCTCGAGTCGCATCAAGGGCCTGCTCGATTCGGTCTTTACGATTCCTATGGTGCTGCCGCCCACGGTCTGCGGTTTTCTGCTCCTCATGCTGTTTGGTCGCTCGACCGGGGTGGGCCAGTGGCTCATCGCGCACGGCGTCTCCATCGTCTTTACGTGGCCCGCAGCGGTGATATCTGCCGTGGTGGTGTCGTTCCCGCTCGTCTATCGTACGGCACTCGGAGCCTTCGAGAGCCTCGACACGCAGATGCTCGACGCCGCGCGAACCCTGGGATGGTCCGAGCGTCGCATCTTTACCAAGCTTATGATGCCGCTTGGTTGGCCCTCGATTGCCGCCGGCACGGTGCTCGCCTTTGCCCGCGCGATGGGCGAGTTTGGCTGCACCCTGTTCTTTGCGGGCAACTACGCCGGCATTACCCAGACCATCCCCATCGCCATCTACTTTGAGTGGATGGGCGGCAACACCTCGGTGGCCCTCTTTTGGGTCGCCGTCGTGATCGTCTTTAGCTTTTTGGTCATCCTGTTCATCAACATGTATACGGCACATTCGCAAAAGTACCGCGAGCGTGGCCTTTCCCGTGCGGAGCGCAAGAAGGCCAAAGAGCTCGCCGGTCAGGGCGATTCGCTCGACCCGGCGGGCGGCGATGCCCTGCGTATCGATCGCGAGGCATTGGCTGAGCTCATGCGCGATGATGCGGCGCCGCAGGGAGGTCGATAGGCCATGTCACTCGTTTTGGATATCAAAAAGCACTATCCCGGGTTTATGCTCGACATGCAACTTGAGGCTGGCGAGGAGCGTGTGGCGCTGCTCGGTGCCTCGGGTTGCGGCAAGAGCTGCACGCTGCGCTGCATTGCCGGCGTGGAGACGCCCGACGAGGGCAAGATCGTCGTCAACGGCGTGATCTTCTTTGACTCGGCGGCGGGCATCAACCTGTCGCCCCAGGAGCGCAAATGCGCCCTGCTGTTCCAAAACTATCAGCTGTTTCCCAACATGACGGTGGCCGATAACGTATGCGCCGGTGTAAAGGATGCGGGCGACGCCGCCGCGCGCAAAAAGCTCGCCGAGCGCTATCTGAGCATTTTTGGTCTAGCCGATTTTGCCGACCGCTACCCCGCGCGACTCTCTGGCGGGCAGCAGCAACGCGTGGCGCTTGCCCGTATGGTGGCGGCGCATCCGGGCATTTTTATGTTCGACGAGCCCATGAGCGCACTCGATTCCTATCTTAAGAGCGCCCTCGAACAGAACATGCTAGACCTGTTCGATGTATGCAACCGCACCGTGCTCTACGTGAGCCACGACATCGACGAAGCGTGCCGCCTGTGCCAGCGCATCTGCGTGATGCACGACGGGCGTGTGGAGGAGATCGGCTCCGTCGAGGACGTGGTCCGTCGTCCGCAGACGCTGGCGGCACTGCGCCTGACGGGCTGCAAGAACACAAGCCGGGCGCGCAAGATCGGCGACGAAGAAGTTGAGGCGCTCGATTGGGGCATGACCTTTAACGTGGGTCGCGAGGTTCCCGATAATGTGGCGTACCTGGGCATTCGCGCGAGCTACTTCCATGTGGACAACCGTGCCGAGCGGGGTCGCAACAGCTACGACCTGCACGTGGCGCGCGTGAGCGATTCGCGTTTTGAGCGCCTGGTGCTGTTGGATGCGCCGCGGGCCGATGCGCCAACGCGTCTGCAGTGGAAGGTCAACAAATTGAGCGTACCAGCGGATGGGTTACCGCAAGAAGGCGAGACCCTGCGTATGCATTTTGATGCCAGCAGGATCCATTTGGTTTGTCGATAGCGCCGGGTAATGCCGTCGGGGATATAAGCCTCGGCGGCTTTGCCTTGCCGCTCGCCGAATGGGGAATGACAAACTCTTATCAACACAGATAATTATTTATTAAACGACGGCACACGAGGTTGTCGTACGAATGTCAACGGTGTTCGCATGGTCGACGACCGTTGATATAGTTGACCTCAACTTGTAGAGGAGGGTGCGCACATGCCGCAGACGACATACATTCGCCGCGTTGCCGCGCGTGCCCTATATATGGCTCGGAGCCGCATATGAGCAGGTATGTTCACGGCTCCGGGAGAGACGACGCACAACTAAAAAACCGTCCGCAAGGCAGGTTCCCTAAAATTCCGGGTTTAGGCGCGGCTGGGTTTTCGCCACCCACCGTGCAGCAATACCGTAGCTATTCATTTTTGGTTCAAGAGGGGAACCGTTATGGCTGAAGCAATCGAAGAAGTCAAGCTGCCCAGCACGTTTGAGGAGTTCAACGAGCAGCGCAAGGCGGCGTTTATTCGCGTCAAGGATTATAAGCAGGCGGGTAATCGCCTGGTCGGTTTTCTGTGCAGCTACACGCCGCTCGAGATTATCGATGCCGCGGGGGCTGCGAGCGTGGCGCTGTGCGGCACGTCCGACGAGGTGATTCCCGAGGCCGAGAAGGTGCTGCCGGCAAACCTGTGCCCGCTCATCAAGTCTACGTATGGTTTTGCCTATTCGCAAAAGTGCCCGTTTACGTACTTTAGCGACATGATCATCGGCGAGACCACCTGCGACGGCAAGAAGAAGATGTACGAGCTGCTCAACGAGCTCAAGCGCACGCACATTCTGCACCTGCCGCAGAGCCGCGATCGCGCCCACGAGCGCGAGGGCTGGTACGAGGAGTGCCGCCTGCTCAAGGAGGAGCTCGAGAACTTCTACGGCATCGCGATTACCGACGATGATCTGCGCGCTGCCGTGCGCCGTCGCAATCGCCTGCGTGCGGCCCAGCTCGAGATGTTTGCGCTGCAGGCCAACCAGCCGGCGGCCATGAGCGGCGTCGACCTGATGAGTACCATGTTTGCCGGTACGTTCAGCTTTGATATCGAGGCCTATACGCAGCAGCTGGAGCAAAAGGTTGCCAAGCTGCGCGAGGCCTACGACGCGGGCGAGCGCCCGGTCGCGGCGGATGCCAAGCGCATTCTGATCACCGGCTGCCCGGTGGGCGGCGTAATCAACAAGATCGGTCGCACCATCGAGTCCAACGGCGGCGTGGTCGTGTGCATGGACGACTGCTCGGGCGAGCGCACGGCGGCTATGATGATCGACCCGGACGCGCCCGACATTCTGCGCGCCATCGCCGACCGCTACCTGGATATCAACTGTTCGGTCATGACGCCCAACGACGGCCGCATGGAAAACACGCTGGCCATGTGCGAGAAGTACCATGTCGATGGCGTGGTAGAGAGCGTGCTACAGGCCTGCCACACCTTCAACGTTGAGAGCGCGCGCATGCAGGAGGCTGTCGAGGGTGCGGGTATTCCGTATATGAAGATCGAGACCGACTACAGCAACGGTGACATGGGCCAGATCGAGACCCGCATCGCCGCCTTCATCGAAACCCTCTAGCTTCCTCAGGCACCGGATCTTGCTCCTCAAACCGTCGCTTGCGTACCCAAAGTACGCTGCGCTCCTCTTTCGGGGCAATCTCCGGCACCTGAGAAACCTAGAGCTAAGGCGCCTGAACGCGCCGCTACCTTTGATGTTTAGATTGGGAGAGAGCCATGATAGGGATCGGGATCGATATCGGGTCTACGGCGGCTAAGGCCGCTGTGGTCGACGGGGAGGGTTCGGTGGCGTGGACGTGCGTGCAGCCAACCGGGTTCTCCTCGGTCGATGCTTCCGAACGGCTGCGCGAGGCGCTGGCAGCGGCCGGCTACGACGTGACGGCCGACGATGCTCGCGTGATCGCGACCGGCTACGGCCGTGTCGCCGTGCCCTATGCGCACAAGGTCGTGACCGAGATTACCTGCCACGGCACCGGTGCCGTGCGCCTGTTTGGCGATCACGGCACGGTGATTGACGTGGGTGGTCAGGACACCAAGGTCATTCAGCTTAAAAGTGGCCGCGTGGCCAAGTTTGCCATGAACGACAAGTGCGCTGCCGGCACGGGGCGTTTTTTGGAGATCATGGCCGACCGCCTAGGCATTTCCCAGCAGCAGATGGCCGACCTGGCGCGTTCCGGCGAGCCCACCAAGATCAGCAGCATGTGCACGGTGTTTGCCGAAAGCGAGGTCATCAGCCTGATCGGTCGCGGTGAGCCGCGCGAGAACATCGCCCGCGGTGTGATCGAGAGCGTCGTGTCGCGCGTGGCCACTATGGCCGGGCAGGCGGCGGGCGCCCCGTACTACCTGACCGGTGGCCTGTGCGAGAACGCCTTCGTGGTGGAGCGGTTGGGCGAGCTACTGGGGTCGCCGGTGACCACCTCGCCCCAGGCTCGCTTTGCCGGAGCGATCGGCGCGGCTGTCCGCGCCGCCGCTTTGGCCTAGGGGTGTACCGCGACATGCGCATCCTCAATATCACGGCACAAAAACCAGATAGCACCGGCAGCGGCACCTACCTTGCCGCGCTTGTGCGCGAGCAGATCGAGACAGGGCATCGCGCCGCCGTGCTTTGCGGTGCGGCGCCGGGTGATACCCAAGGCGAGCTGGACCGGCGTGCTGCTGTGTTTGCCGTGCCGTTCGAGTCGCCCGAGCTGCCGTTTCCCATCTGCGGCATGTCCGATGTCATGCCCTATCCCTCTACACGCTATCGTGACCTGACGCCTTCGATGCTCAAGGCATTTGAGCGGGCATTTGCTGCTGCAATCGATCGGGCGGTGGCTGAGTTTCGGCCCGATCTGGTGCTCTGCCATCACCTGTATCTGGTGACCGCATTGGCGCGCGAGTGCGTCCGGGGCGTGCCGGTTGTTGCCGTGTGCCATTCGACCGACCTGCGCCAGCTGCGTTCGCATACGCTCGAGCGCGATCGCATCGTACGTGCGGTTCGTCGGCTCGATGCCGTCTTTGCGCTCCATGCTGAGCAGGCTGAGCAGATTGGCCTGGTGTGCGGCGTCGATGCCGATCGCATCCACGTGATTGGGACGGGCTACGACCATCGCGTCTTCTGCCGCGACGCAAGCGTGGCGAGGCGGCCGGGATCGCTTGTGTACGTGGGCAAGATTTGCTTTAAAAAGGGCGTCGAGTCGCTGGTTCGAGCCATGTCATTGCCGATTGACGATGGCGTCCGCCCATCTGGCTTGGTACTTGTGCGCGGCCGCGGGGACGATGCCGAGTACGCGCGTATCGAGCGCTTGGCCGCGGCCTCGGATGTGCCGGTGACGCTGGCGGGGCGCCTGGATAGCGATGGGCTCGTGCGTGCCTACCGCAGTTCCGACGTCTTAGTGCTGCCTTCGTTTTACGAGGGCCTGCCGCTCGTGACGATCGAGGCCCTCGCGTGCGGCTGCAAAGTTGTGGCGACCGATTTGCCCGGCGTTCGTCCCTGGATGGAGGCGATGCTTCCCGGTGCTCCCGTGACGTGGGTGGCGTCGCCGCGTATGACGGATGTCGACACGCCCGTGGCGGCCGACCTTCCGTTGTTTGAGCGCGCACTGGCAGATGCTATCGCGCAGGCGCTTGCGGATCCGCCTTCGACGTTCGAGCCGTCGGCGGTCTCTTGGGAAGCGTGCCTGGGGCGTATACTTAAAGTCGTTGATTTGTTAGAAGGGGGTTCGTATGGCTAAGGACACCATGAGGCTCACGTCCATGACGGCCGCGAGCGGTTGAGCCGCTAAGTTGGCTCCTGGAGCCCTCGCCCAGGTCCTGGGCGACTTACCCAATGTGCATAACGACAACCTGCTCGTGGGGTTCGATACCTCCGACGATGCGAGTGTCTTTCGTGTTGGCGAAAACCTGGGCCTCGTGCAGTCCGTCGACTTCTTCCCGCCGATGGTCGACGATCCCTATCTGTTCGGCCAGATCGCCGCAGCCAACTCGTTGTCGGACATCTACGCCATGGGCGGGCGGCCGAGCCATGCTATGAACTTGCTGTGCATTCCGAGCTGTCTGGGCGTTGAGGTTGCCGGTCAGATTCTGGCGGGCGGCGCCGACAAGTGCGTCGAGGCGGGTTGCTCCATCGCGGGCGGTCACACCATCAACGACGACGAGCCCAAGTACGGTCTGTCCGTGAGCGGTTTTGTCGCGCTCGACCGCATGCTCGCCAACAGCGGCGCACGCGTGGGCGATGTTCTGCTGCTGACCAAGGCGATCGGCTCGGGCATCATCACCACGGCTATTAAGGGCGAGCTCATCGAGCATGACGAGGCCGCAGCCATGTTTGACTCGATGCGCACCCTCAACGAGGCGCCGATTCGTCTGGCCGAGGGACTTGAGCTTCACGGCTGCACCGACATTACGGGCTTTGGTCTGATCGGGCACGCGTGCGAGATGGCCGAAGGCTCGGGCGTGCAGATTGAACTTGCGTCGGGGGCGGTGCCGCTCTTTGATCAGGTGCTCGACATGGCACGTCTGGGCATTATCCCCGCGGGCTCCTATCGCAACCAGGACTTCTTCGGCCCGCGCGTGGCTGCCGACGAGAACCTGGAGCCGGGTATGCTCGACGCGCTGTACGATCCACAGACGTCTGGTGGCCTGCTTATCGCGGCACCTGCTGCCGATGTGGATGAGCTTGCGCGCCGTCTGCATGCCGAAGGACGTATCGCCGCCGCCGTCGGTCGCGTGTGCGAGCCGGTGCCAGGCGGTCCTGCCGTCCACGTTGTCCGCTAGCCCGCACGTTTATGTAACTGTTTACCGTTTTCTAGAACGGTTCTTTCGAAAGGAAAAACTATGCCTACTAAGATTGAAGTCAATGCCATGGGCGATGCCTGCCCGCTGCCCGTCGTCAAGACGCTTAAAGCCCTGAAGCAGCTCGATGGCGAGGGCGTTGTCGTGACCTCGGTCGATAACGAGACCGCCGTCAAGAACATCTCCAAGATGGCGCAGGAGAAGGGCTGCACGGCCTCGGTCGAGAAGGTTTCTGACGCCGAGTGGCACGTGACCGTGGCGACCTCTGGCGCCGTGGCCGTTGTGGACCCCGAGCAGGACGGTGCCGCTTTTTGCGACGCAAGCGCCGGCAAGGGCAAACTCGTCATTTCCGTCTACACCGATTGCATGGGCCGTGGCGACGACGAGCTGGGCCACAAGCTCATGAAGGCGTTTATCTTTGCCGTGACACAGCAGGAGGAACTGCCCGCGACCATGCTGTTCTACAACGGCGGCGCCAAGCTCACCGTCGAGGGCTCGCCAGTGCTCGACGACCTGAAGGGCCTGGCGGAGCAGGGCGTCGAGATCCTTACCTGCGGTACCTGCCTCGACCACTATGGCATTAAAGACCAGCTCGCGGTGGGCGAGGTCACCAACATGTACGTGATCGTGGAGAAGATGGAGCAGGCTGTGCGCGTCGTGCGCCCGTAGCGTATTGGTTGGAGTTGCCATGAGGGAGAAGCGCCCGGCGCTTGTCATCACGTTTCCCACCACGGCGGCCGCCATGGGGTGCGAGTCCCTGTGCATCGAGCGCGGCCTTCCCGGGCGAACGATTCCCGTGCCCGGGGAGGTCGCTGCTGGCTGCGGTCTGGCGTGGAAGGCGTTGCCTGCCGATGAGGAGCTGCTGCGCGGCGAACTCGCCGCGGCGGGCGTTCCCACCGAGGGCTATACCGTGATTGATATGTGGGAGGTCGTGCGATGATCTACCTGGATAACGCGGCGACGACCATGCACAAGCCGCAGGAGGTCATCGATGCGGTGACGCAGGCGATGTGCTCGCTCGGCAATGCCGGGCGCGGCGCCACGTCGGGTGCACTCGATGCGGCACGTACCATCCACGGCTGCCGCGCCAAGCTTGCGCGCTTGCTGGGCTGCCCGCGTGCTGACCATGTTTGTTTTACGCTCAACTCCACCGCGGTGCTCAACACCGCCATCAACGGGGTGGTGCGCCCCGGCGACCGCGTGGTCACGACGGTGCTCGAGCACAACTCGGTGCTACGTCCGCTCAACCGCTTGGCGGCAGAACAGGGCGTGACCGTTGAGCATGCGGGCTGCGACGCGGACGGCGTTCTCGATTATGACGAGCTCGAGCGGCTGGTCACGCCGGGCACGCGTGCCGTGGTGGTGACGCACGCCTCCAATGTGACCGGCAACGCGGTCGACATTGCGCGCGTGGCGGCCATGGCCCATGCTGCCGGCGCGCTGGTGATCGTCGACGCCTCGCAGTCTGCCGGCGCGATGCATATCGATATGCAGGCCATGGGGCTCGACATTGTGTGCTTTACCGGCCATAAGGGGCTCATGGGACCTCAAGGCACCGGCGGCCTGGCCGTGGCGGAGGCTGTTGACGTGGCTCCGTGGGCCATGGGCGGCACGGGCGTGCACAGCTTCGATGCGTTGCAGCCGCTTGAGTGGCCCACGCGCCTCGAGGCGGGCACGCTCAACGGCCACGGCATCGCGGGCCTTTCTGCCGGTCTCGACTTTATCGAGGCGCAAGGCGGGGTCGAGGCGATCGCGGCGCATGAGCGAGCGCTGGCTGAGCGCTTTCTCGCTGGCGTGCGCGAGATTCCGGGGATTAAGCTCTACGGTGCGTTTGACCAGCCGACGCGCTCTGCGATTGTGTCGCTCAACGTGGGTGATATCGACTCTGCCGAGATCTCGGACGCGCTCATGCAAGGGTGGGGGATTGCGACGCGCCCCGGTGCCCATTGCGCTCCGCTCATGCACCGCGCGCTGGGGACCGAGCGCCAGGGCGTCGTCCGCTTCTCGTTTGGGTATTTCAACACGGACGAGGAAGTCGACACTGCGATTGACGCTTTGCGCGATTTAGCCTGCTAGAGCGTATATACTTGCGGGACGGGTGTTTTTGCCCGTCCCGTTTTTGTTTCGACCCGAAAGGTGTGTCTATGGCCTCATCCGCGCCGCGCGGTCTGCGCTCCGACCATGTCGTCACCGTCGGCATCGCCCTATTCTCGATGCTCTTTGGCGCCGGCAACCTCATTATTCCGCCACTGCTGGCGCTGCAGGCAGGCTCTGCCACGCCGGTCGCCATGCTCGGCTTTCTCATCGCTGCCATCGGCCTGCCCGTCATGGGCTTTATCGCCGTGGCGCTTGCCGGAACGGCGCGCGAGCTTGCCGGCCGCGTACACCCCAAGTTCGGTGAGTTCTTTGTCGCGGCGGTGTATCTGGCCATCGGCCCGTGCCTGGCTATTCCGCGCACGAGCTCCACGGCCTTCGAGATGCTGGTGCCGCTGCTGCCCGAGGGCGTCTCGCTTGGCACGGCTCGCCTGGTGTTTGCCGTTGGCTTCTTTGTCGTCGCGTTTGTGCTCACGCTGCGTCCGGGCGTCATCACGCGCGTGCTCGGCCGCATTACGGGCCCCGCGCTCATTGCGCTCATCGTGCTGGTCGTGGGTGCCGCCGTGGTCTCGCCGTTGGGTCCCGCTGCCGCGCCGCAGGCTCCCTACAATGCCGGTGCTGCCGTGCAGGGCTTTTTGACTGGCTACCAGACCATGGACCTGCTCGCGTCGCTCGCCTTTGGCATCATCATCGCCGAGACCATCCACGAGCTGGGCGTTACCGATGACAAGCGCGTGGCCTTCGAGATTTCGCGTTCGGGTGTGATCGCCGGCGTGCTCATGGCCATCATCTACTGCGGCCTGGCGCTTGCCGGCACGCAGCTCAGCACCGTGATGCCCGATGCCACCAACGGCGCCGCCATCCTTGCCCGCTCTGCCTCCATGCACTTTGGCCTTGCCGGCACGGTCGTGGTCTTTGCGATCTTTTTCCTTGCCTGCATGAACGTGTGCATCGGCCTTATTAGCTGCTGCTCGCGGTACTTCTGCGAGACGTATGTGGTCGAAGGGGGAGCGGAGGCTTCCGAGGAGGCCATGCGCCGTCCCTTCGCGGTTCTCGCCTTTGTGTTTGCAGCGTTTTCGTGCGTGCTCTCCAACGTAGGCCTCGACGTGATCCTTATGTTCTCGGTGCCTATGCTCAATGCTCTGTATCCCGTTGCCATTGTGCTGGTACTTATGGGCCTGGTGCACGGTTTTTGCGATGCGCATCCGCAGGTGTGGGTCTGGGTCGGCGGCGTTGTCGCGGTGCAGAGCGTAATCACTTCGGTTCGCGATGCGTTTTTCGCGGGCGCGTGGCTACCGTTTGATGTGCTGCCGCTGGCGGATATCGGTGCCGCGTGGGCGCCGGTTGCCGTGGTTGCCTTTGTAATCGGCCTGCTCCATAGTCGTTTTGTTGCACATTCGAGGAGCTAGGGTTTCTGCGCTTGCACAGGCGGGGAGTCTCCCCTATAATTTCCTTCGCTTTGGGACACGCAAGGTTTAGACCTTAGCTGCTCAACACCTTCGGGACGTGGCGCAGTTTGGTAGCGCGCCTGCTTTGGGAGCAGGATGTCGCAGGTTCAAATCCTGTCGTCCCGACCATATCTTGCGGGCGTAGTTCAATGGTAGAACCCCAGCCTTCCAAGCTGATGACGCGGGTTCGATTCCCGTCGCCCGCTCCATAGGATAGTTTTAACGGCTTTGGCTCTATTTGGTGCCAGAGCCGGTTTCATATACATGCCGGGACCCCACATCCCCACCTAAGTTGCGGTGAAATAGTTCCTGGATTAGCCGCAAAAGCTGTTATCCAGGAACTATTTCACCGCAACTTATTGAGGCCGAGCGGGCTGGGTCGATGATGGGTTCTGTTGTCGAGAAGATGAGGACAGCCGGTCAGGAGCCTGCGTAGGGTTTTGTGGTTGGTATACCGTAGCCGCGCATCATGGAGCCGAACGCTTTGACATCGTAGGTGTCTGCGAGCTTGAAATGAATGACGTTGTGGCCCATGGCACGCAGGTTCGCGTCGCGCATGAGGGCAGCTCGATAGGTTTTTGCCGCAGTATGTTCCGGTTCATTTTGGGCATCGTCCTCAAACTTGCCTAGTCCATGCAGCTCAGCCAGCATCCAAGAGCCGTTTGGCATCTGCCAGCCGTAATCTGCCAAATAATAGCCGGCGTTTCCCGGTCGAGTGATTTCAACCTGAAGTTCAGGAGCGGCAACTCCCGCCAGAATCATTGCCGCTCGTGCTTCGGATTCTCCACCGTTATCCGATCTGCCATCCATGTGTTCAAAAACGTCAAATGCGCGCGCGATGCCGTGCAGTCCGCGGCAGTTCGCTTGTGCATATGCACGCAATTCTTCACGCTCGACACCGTACTCACGAGCCAATCCGTCGACATAGCCTAGTGCATATCGAAAAGCGCTCGTTCGAGCGATGTCGACCACCGTGCGATATGGATCCGTTAACGTAAACGGGCCGAGCTGCCATACGTCGCCCGGCCGCCAGCGTCGGTATTCAACGAATTCATACGTATCGCGTCTGGTGGAACGCGGCAGCAGCACCTGCACCTTGTCGAGAAGCGAATATGCAGAACCGATGCCATAGAGCAGTGCCGCCGTTGCTCCGCAAAACACGGCATCCGGTTCAACGACCGCAATAGCGGATGCCAATTGAAAGATGCGATCTTCGACGCCGAGGTCATTCCAATACGCGGGATCAGCGTAGACATGGTTGTAGAGTCGAATAATCATCTCTTTTTGCATGAGCGCGTAAGCACAGCGTTCATCCCATTTTTTGGTAGCTACAAACAGGTGCCCGCCATGATGGGCCTCGAATAACCGGAAGAACAGCTCTACTTGCGGTTTGGAACAGCGTTTATCATGGCTCATTTTCGACCCCATGGTCTCGAGGGGGAGTGAATGACACTACGCTATCCCATATTTGGTCCGCCAGTCCTTGCCATGAACTGACCAAAAGCTTGACGGGGCAGGTCAGAGCCATGAGTCAGAGCCAAACATATCGGCAAACGGTTGATTAGTGCCCCTCGGCGGCACTAAAAACCACCCTTACAGAAAGTTGCGGTGAAATAGTTCCTGAAAAGCTTGAATAAGCCTAAATCCAGGAACTATTTCACCGCAACTTAGGAGGGGATGGGGCTGAGGGGCGGGTGATGCCGTTGCTTGTCGGTTAGTGGCGACCGTGGTGGCGGAGCTTGTCGATGGTGGAGTCGGTGCTTCGGCTGCGGGCTTCGGCGGCACGGTCGCGGACTTCGGCAGCGGTTTGGCGCTTGCGACGGTAATCGATCATGCCTTGGATGATGGGCTTGCCAAAGCTCACGACATCATCGTTGTAGATGGCGGTTCGGGCTGCGAGGAGGCAGTCGGTAAAGTCCATATGGGTCTTGCCAAAGAGTTTGATGGCAAGGGCGACAACGGTGGGCTCGTCAACCATGACGTCATCGAGCAGCCTTCTCATGGCCGTAGCAATCTCAACGCGGGGAACCTTATAGACGTCGCGCAGCGTGACCACGACGCGCGTGATGATCTCGGGGTAGACACGAGCGGTGCGCGTGGCGATGACCTTGGCAGCGCGAGGTGACAGAACTTCGTCGTCGTCAAGCAGGTAGCGTAGGATGACGGTCTCGTCGATGATGGTGCTACTCATGGATATCTACTTCCTCGGGACCCAAAATCGAATCGTCGCTTTCTGTAGCAAGGTACTCAATCCAAGCATTGCGCTCCTCGGAGCGGCGATTGGGGTCCCCATATGCTTTGAGCGATCTATAGGCGGCGGTGCCGTCCTTTGAGCGCACGCCGACCGGCTGAAAGGGAAGCTTGCGCATCAAAATGCTCTGCGCGACAAATAGACGGACGGCCTCGGCAAGCGATGTGCCCATGGCGTCGTAGAGGCGCTCGGCATGCTGTTTGTCCTCTTCGCGAATGCGCACCTGCAGGATGGCTCGTTTTTGCGTCGATGACATCACTGCCCTCCCTTAGCTAACGTGCAATATAGTCGGTCAAATGCGGCATACACCGACATCTTAGAATCTTATAACCTTTACTTTATTTTACTCAAGTAAATAACCATTAACACGAATACAAGCGTAGTACATCCAAAATGAGAGCGCGTAAAAATCTCTGAGGCGTACGCATGTAATACACTCACCTTTATAGCTTCTAGAGAATAATTCCAACCTGCCAAAACCCCTGCAATACACCCGTATTGCAGGGCCTATGCTCAAGTTTGCCCCCTGCAACTGCGTATTTTTAACCTGTATATCGTTGGAGAAACTCTACCGAGTGCATGTTTCGCCGCATGCATTCGATACGTCGATGCCAGGCCACGGGCGGCTTGGGTCAATGTCGACAGGGTCTCTCCGACAAGGGATTCAGGAGGGAGTGAACAACATGGGTAATAAGCGAGTCGTAGCCGATTCTTCGCGCTGCATTGGGTGTCAAACCTGCATGGCGGCGTGTATCGAGGCGCACGACATCCCCGGTAACATCGCCGCGCCGCGCCTGCGCGTGACGCGTACGTACGAGATCTCCGCACCGGTGGCTTGCCATCACTGCGAGGATGCCCCGTGCGCGAAGGCCTGTCCTACGGGCGCCTTGTTCTTTGATCCAAAGAACCATCGCATCGGCGTCAACGAGGACAACTGCATCGGCTGCAAGAGCTGCGTCATGGCCTGCCCCTTTGGCGCCGTGAGCGTGGCGACCACGCAGGTCCCCGTCTTGATGGGCGACGTGCGCGTAGGTTCGCAGACTAAGAGCTTCGTGCTCAAGTGCGACCTGTGCGTGGACCGTCCCGGCGGTCCGGCGTGTGCCGAGGCTTGTCCGACCAAGGGCCTCACCCTGGTGGACGAGGAGCGCCTGGCGGAGCTGACTGCCGAGCGTGCCCGCGCCACCATCGAAAACGAGGCGTAGGCGGGCGGCCATACAAGCCCAACGATTGTCAAATACGTACCGATTAATCGGTAGCAGAGAAAGGAAGGAGGGTGTCATGGAGAAGCATAAAGTGATCTGCCCGTATTGCGGCGCCGGTTGCCAGTTTAACCTCTTGGTCCAAAACGGCCAGGTCGTGGGTACCGAACCGCTCAACGGCATCACCAATCAGGGCGAGCTGTGCCTTAAGGGCATGAGCGGCTACGACTTCATCAACGACACCAAGATCTTGACTCCTCGCGTACTGCACCCGATGATCCGCCGCACTAAGGGCGCGGATCTTGAGCGCGTAAGCTGGGACGAGGCACTGGATTTCACCGCATCTAAGATGCAGGCCATAATTGACGAATATGGTCCTAACGCTGTCATGACCACTGGCTCTTCGCGAGGCGGCGGCAATGAGGCGAACTACGTTATGCAGAAGTTTACGCGTGCGTGCATCGGCACCCACAGCGTGGACAACTGCGCCCGTACTTGACACGGCCCTACTGTCCTCGGTCTGATGGACACGGTTGGTTCAGGTTGCATGTCATGCTCCATCCCCGGTATGGAGGATGCGGGCTGCATTTTCCTCTTCGGCTATAACCCTGCCGATTCGCACCCCATCGTCGCAAGGCGTATCGTGCGAGCCAAAGAAAAGGGTTGCAAGATCATCGTCGCCGATCCGCGCCATATCGAAACCGCGCGTATCGCCGATCTCTACCTTCCGATCAAGAATGGTTGCAACGTCGCGTTCCTCAACGCCTTTGCCAACTGCTTGGTCAACGATGGCCTCTACGACAAGGAATTCGTCGCCGAGCACACGAACGGCTTTGACGAGTGGTGGGAGACCATCAAGAACTACACTCCCGAATCCGTACAGGACATCACGGGCGTCGAGCCTGCGTTGATCCACCAAGCTGCCGAGATGTACGCCACGGCGAAGCCCTCTGCCATTATTGGCTGGGGCATGGGCGTATGCCAGCAGAAGCAGAACCTGAAGACAGTGCACACCATCGCCTCCATCGCCTGCGTTGCCGGTCAGATCGGCAAACCCAATTCCGGTCTCGCGCCCGTGCGTGGCCAGAATAACGTCCAGGGCTCCTGCGATATGGGCATGCTGCCCAACCTGTACCCTGGCTACCAGAAAGTCACCGACCCGGCAGTGCGTGCCAAGTTTGCCAAGGCTTGGGGCGTGCCCGAGGAAAAGCTCCCGCTCGAGGAGGGCTACAAGCTCACCGACCTGGGCCACCTGGTCGACGAGGGCAAGGTGCACTGCTTCTACAACTACGGCGAGGACCCGGTGCAGACCGAGCCCGATTCGGCCGGAATGCGCAAGACGCTCTCCGAGCTGGACCTGTTCATTTGCCAGGACATCTTTATGACGCAGACGACCATGCTCGCCGACGTCATCCTGCCCGCTACCTCTTGGGGCGAGCACGAGGGTGTCTTTACCGCATCCGACCGTAGCTTCCAGCACTTTGACGCGGCTGTTCCGCCCAAGGGCGAGTGCCGCCACGACTGGGAGATCTTCGCGGACCTGTCTACGCGTATGGGCTATCCCATGCACTACGACAACACCGAGCAGATCTGGAACGAGTGCATTAGCCTGTGCCCCAACTTTGTGGGCGCGACCTACGAGAAGATGGCTCCCGAGGGCGGTTACGCCCAGTGGCCGGTCAAGAGCACCGATGTGAACGACCACGGTACGCCCGACATGTTCGCTGGTGGCAAGTTCACCACCAAGGACGGCCGCGCCAACCTGATGGCGCACGACTGGGAGGCGCCCTCCGAGCTTCCCGACGATGAGTACCCGCTCATTCTGTGCACCGTCCGCGAGGTCGGTCACTACAGCTGCCGCTCGATGACCGGCAACTGCAAGACGCTGGCGCTGCTCGCCGACGAGCCCGGCTTTGTCCGCATGAATCCCGCGGACGCCCAGGCGCGCGGCATCAAGAACGGCGACATCGTCTCGATTCATAGCCGCCGCGGCCAGGTATACAGCCGCGCCGACGTGAGCGATCGCATCAATAAGGGCACGGTCTACATGACCTACCAGTGGTGGATCGGCAAGTGCAACGAGCTGACCATTCACAAGGTCGACCCGGTCTCGCATACGCCCGAGGACAAGTTCTCCGCCTGCCAGGTCGACGCCATTGCCGACCAGGTTTGGGCAGAGGGCGAGGTAGAGCGTCAGTACACCGAGCTCAAGCAGGCTCTGGTGGACGCCGCTGCTCCCCAGGACGTTGAGCCCGGCGCCGCCAAGTTCGACGACGAGACGCACGTGAACCAAATCGTGTAGTCCCGTTCTCGTTGGCTTTTTGGGCCGGGCGTCCCGTACGTTCGGGAGCCCGGCCCGTTATTTTGAAAGGAAGTGGGGATGAACCGCTTCATCGACATCAACCCGGAGAGGTGCATCGGCTGCGGAACATGCCAGTCCGCCTGTGCCGACGCCCACCGGATGCAGGGTCTTCAGGATACGCCGCGCCTGGCGCTCGTGAAGACCGGCGGTATTTCGGCCGCCCTTGCCTGCCACCATTGCGAGGGTGCTCCCTGCGCCGAGGTTTGCCCGGTGAATGCCATCGAGCACGATGGCGATCGCATCCACGTCAAGGAGCAGGAGTGCATCGGGTGCAGGCTGTGCGCCATCGCGTGCCCCTTCGGAGCCATCCATCCCGATGGCACGTCTATCGCCGGTGTCGCAGGCATGTGCGACCCGACGCCTTCGTATCCTAAGTCCCTGAGCAGCCTGCTTACGTGGGCTCCTGGCCAGTACACCTGCGCCGTCAAGTGCGACCTGTGTGCCTTCGATCCGGACGGCCCGCATTGTGTGGCGGCGTGCCCCACCAAGGCGATGACCGTCATGGGCGGCGCGGCCGATCGCGAGCTCGACGAGGCCAAGCGCCTGCGCTCGATCGAAAACGGTCCAGTCGTCGACGTTACCGCTGTGGCCCAGGGCCTGTCCGAGAAAGCAGAAGGGAGCGTAAACAATGGATAGCATGACGCTGTTTATCGCATCGCTTGCCGTCTCGTGCATCGGTGCGCTCGCCTCGGTTCTGCTGATCAAGGCCGATAACGCCGCCAAGACCGCCGGCTGCCTGATCGGCGCCGTCGCGGCCGTGCTGTCGTTCATCGCGGGCCTCGAGGCCGTGCTTGGCGACGTTTCGTCCCTCAACACGGTCTTCTTTTTCCCGTTCGCCCGTCTCGAGCTCTTGCTCAACGGCCTTGCGGGCCTGATCGTGGTCCTCATCTCAATCCTCGCCTTTGCGGGCTTCATCTACGGTCTGTCCTACTTCGATGAGTACCCGGGCAAGGTCGGGCGCGCCGGTTTCTTCATGAACACCTTCGTCGCCTCGATGATGCTCGTCATCACCGCCGACAACGTGTTCTGGTTCCTGGTCGCCTTTGAGCTCATGTCCCTTACGAGCTACTTCCTTGTCGTTATCGAGGAGAACAAGAACTCCATTAGGGGCGGTTGGCTCTACTTCGTCATCGCGCACGTGGGCTTTGTCCTTATCATGGCGAGCTTCCTGCTCATGACCAACTTCGCCGGCGGCTCGTTTGCCTTTGCGGATTTCCGCGCTACGCAGTTTAGCCCCGCGGTCGCATCTGTGTGCTTCGTGCTCGCCTTCTTTGGCTTTGGCGCCAAGGCCGGTATCATCCCGCTGCACGGCTGGCTGCCCAAGGCACACCCCGAGGCGCCGTCCAACGTTTCGGCCCTCATGT
This sequence comes from uncultured Collinsella sp., assembly GCA_902494165.1. Taxonomy (GTDB): domain Bacteria; phylum Actinomycetota; class Coriobacteriia; order Coriobacteriales; family Coriobacteriaceae; genus Collinsella. The sequence continues at coordinate 69,821 of CABUSD010000002.1, forward strand.
CCGGCGGCATGATCAAGATCGGTATCTTCGGCATCCTCAAGGTTGGTCTCGACCTGCTCTCCGCCTCGGGCGTTCAGTTCTGGTGGGGCCTTATGGTCATGGTCTTCGGTGCGATCTCGTCGGTCCTCGGCGTGGCCTTCGCCCTGCAGGAGCATGACATCAAGCGCCTGCTGGCCTATCACTCCGTCGAGAACATCGGCATCATTCTGCTCGGCGTCGGCGCCTCCATGGCCGCCATGGCGCTCAACTCTGTCGGCATCGCCGTCCTGGCTCTGATGGCCGCCCTCTACCACACGTTTAACCACGCGATGTTTAAGGGCGAGCTGTTCCTGGGCGCCGGTGCGCTGCTGTACTCCACGGGTACGCGCAATATGGAGAAGATGGGCGGCCTGTTCCGTCGTATGCCGGCAACGGCCATCTGCTTCCTTGTTGGCGCGCTGGCCATCTCGGCCATCCCGCCCTTCAACGGCTTTGTGTCCGAGTGGTTTACCTACCAGTCGCTGTTTAACGCCGCCATGCAGGGCGACAAGGCCGTCATGATCGTGGCCGTGTTCGCTGCCGTCGCGCTTGCCATTACCGGCGCGCTGGCTGTCACGTGCTTCGTCAAGGCCTATGGCGTCTCCTTTGCCTCCGCGCCCCGCTCCGAGGCAGCGGCCAATGCCAAGGAGGTTCCCGCCCCCATGGTGTTTGCGCAGGGCCTGCTCGCGTCCATCTGCGTCGTGCTGGGCATTGGCGCTCCCGTGATCGCGCCCGTGCTGGTCGATGTCGCCGCGTCCGTGCTGCATCCGTACGGTGGCGTGTTTGCCGCCGAGGGCATGGAGCTCATGAACCAATACTCCGGCGCTGCCACCTCCACGCCCGCGATCGCCATTGCGCTCGTGGTGCTCGTTGGCCTTGCCTGCGGTTATCGCAAGCTCAAGACCGTCGGCAAGGTGCAGAAGTCCCAGCCGTGGGCATGCGGTTATGCTCCCAACGAGCATATGCCCGTCGTGGCCACGACCTTTGCCTCCGAGGTGTCCTGGTTTATGCAGCCGCTCTACACGCTGCGCGACCGCTGCACGGCCATCTGCTGGTCCATCGCGCACCTCTTCCAGAAGCTTACCGGTGTGGCCGAGGCTGTGGAGCCCGTACCCGACAAGGTTCTCGTCGATGCCCCGCATAAGGGTGTCGAGAAGCTCGCCGACCTCGCGACTAAGCTCGAGGGCGGCAACTACAGCATCTATATCTGCTACATCGTCGCGGCACTCGTGGTGTTCCTCGTGCTCGCCGTGCAAATGGGTTAAGGAGGGGAGAGCATGAACAACATCGTACTTGCCGTTCTGCAGGGCGTGGTCGTTATGGCCGTCGCGCCGTTCTTCTCCGGTCTCGGTCGCGTTATCCGCGCCAAGATGCACAACCGTCGCGGCCCCAGCATCATGCAGGACTACCGCGACCTGGCCAAGCTCTTTGCGCGCCCCGAGTCCCAGAGCGAGGACGCGAGCTTTGCGCTGCGCATTATGCCGCCGCTGTTCTTCGCCGTCACCTTTATGCTCGCGATGGGTCTGCCGCTCTTTACGGCACAAAGCCCCATCCCGGTTTTTGGTGACGCCATCACCATCATGTACAGCCTGGCGCTCGCCCGCTTCTTCTTCGCCCTCTGCGGTGTGGATTCGTCCAACGCCTACGCCGGTATCGGCGGCGTTCGCGAGCTGCTCATGAGCGTGCTCATCGAGCCGTCCATGCTGCTGGCGCTGTTTGCCGCCGCCCTGGTGTGCGGCTCCACTGACATCGCCACCATGGGTCAGCACATCATGACGGGCGCCATCGACGCGCCGGTCGCCGTGATCCTCGCCGGCATCGCCTTTGCGATCGCCTGCTACATGGAGCTCGGCAAGCCGCCGTTTGACCAGGCCGAGGCCGAGCAGGAGCTTCAGGAAGGTCCGCTCGCCGAGCTTTCCGGCCCGTCGCTCGCCATGGCCAAGCTTGCCATGTCCATGAAACAGGTCCTGGTCGTCGCTTGGTTCTGCGCGATCTTCGTCCCCTGGGGCGAGCCCGCGACCGTGGGCGTCGCCGCCGTTCTGGGCGCGGTCATCTTCCTGGTGAAGTGCCTGATCGACTTTGTCGTATGCGGCGTGATCGAGAACTCCTGCTCGCGCTCGCGTTTTAAGGTGCTCGGCAATCAGACCTGGGCCGTCGTGGGCATCGCCGTTCTGGCGTTTGTCTTCGTGGTCGTCGGCGTGTAGGAGAAGGGAGAAACAATGTCATTTGCAGTCAGTCTGTCCCTTCTCGGCTTGGTCGCTATCGCGGCCCCGATGGTGGCCTCGGTGCTCGTCGCCCTGTTCCCCCGTCTGTACGCCAAGTGGTTCAGCGTTTTGGGTGCCGCCGTCTCGACGGCCTGCACCATCGCCCTCGCCGCGAATTTCGCTGGCGCCGGCATGCCCGACACGCAGGTCCCCCTGATCTCGTTTGGGCAGACCCTCGTCATGGGATTTACCTTCGATCGCATGAGCACGCTGCTCGCGCCCGCCTTTGTGGGTATCGGCCTGCTTGTCGTGATCTATTCGATTCCCTATATGAGCGAGAATAACCGTGAGCATCCCGACGCACCGCGTCGTCGCTTCTACGCGTACCTCGCGACCTTCATCGGCGCCATGGCCGGCCTCGTGTACAGCTCGACCCTTTTGGGCCAGCTCGTGTTCTTTGAGATCACGGGTGCGTGCTCTTGGGGCCTCATTAGCTACTACATGTCGCCTACGGCCAAGAAGGCCGGCATGAAGGCTCTGATCATCACGCATATCGGTGCACTCGGCCTGTATCTGGGTGCCGCCATCGTGTTTGCCCACACCGGCACCTTCGCCATCACCGCGATTGCCGGCCTCGACGCCAAGCTCAAGGCTATCGTCCTTTTGCTCGTGTTGTTTGCGGCCTGGGCCAAGTCCGCACAGGTCCCCATGTACATGTGGCTGCCTTCGGCCATGGAGGCGCCGACGCCTGTTTCGGCCTACCTGCATGGCGCCTCGATGGTCAAGGTCGGCGTGTGCGTGTTCGCGCGTGCACTCGTCTCTGCCGGCGAGATTCCCGAGATCGTGGGTTGGGTTGCCATTATCGACGCCATGGTCACCATGCTCTTTGGTTTCCTGATGTACCTGCCGCAAAAGGACATGAAGCGTCTGCTGGCCTTCTCTACGATCGCCCAGCTCTCCTATGTGTTCTTTGGTCTGGGCCTTTCGGTCTTTGGCAGCCAGCTGGCCTTTGACGGCGCCGTCTGCCACATCTTTAACCACGCTTTCGCCAAGACGCTGTTCTTCCTGATCGCCGGTTCGTTCTCCTTTACGCTCGGCACGCGTATGCTGCCCAAGCTTCGCGGCATCGTAAAGAAGTACCCGATCTCGGGCGTGGGCTTTGGTGTCGCGGCGCTCGCCATTGCCGGCGTGCCGCCCATGAACACGTTCTTCTCGAAGTTCCAGATCATCGCCGGCGGCTTTTCTGTGGGTGCCGGCAACGTCGCGATCCTGGTGCTCGTGTGCATCATGGTTGCCGAGACGGTTGCCACCTTTGCCTGGTTCCTCAAGTGGATGGGCTATTGCCTGCCCGGCGAGCCGAGCGAAGAGGTCGCTGCGGGAGCCCCGCTTCCCCGCGCGATGGCGTTCGTGTTCATCGTGCTCATCATCATGGTCATCGTCAGCGGCCCGCTTTCGGCCAGCTGGATCGGTTAGGAGGTAGAACGACATGGGTTATTCGATCGTCAACATCCTTGGCGGCCTTCTGATCGTCACGTCCACCATGGTGGTCGTCTCCAAGAACATCAAGCACGCCATCCGCTGGTATGCGGTGCAGTCGCTGGTGCTCGTGGGACTGCTCGCTACGCTCGGTGCCACTACCGGTGCGCAGGAGCTGCTTATGTGGGCCGGATCTGCCTTTATCACCAAGGTCGTCCTGGTCCCTTATATCCTCAACCGTGCGTACAAGAAGATGGGCGAGCCGAGCGACGCATCGCTCAAGGCCGGCCTTAAGCCCGCGTGGGCTATTTGCATCATCGCCGTGGAGGTCGCGATCTGCTTTGCCGTTGTGACGCAGATCAGCCTGCCCACGGCCGAGGTCGCAACGCCTGCGCTCGCTATTAGCTTCGCTCACTTCTTTGTGGGCCTCACCTGCATCATTTCGCAGCGCAACATCATGAAGCAGATCTTTGGATACTGCCTTATGGAAAACGGCAGTCATGTGACGCTCGCGCTTTTGGCCCCCACCGCTCCTGAGATCATCGAGATCGGTATCGCCACCGACGCCATCTTTGCCGTCATCATCATGTCCATCGTCGTGCGTCGCATTTGGGACGACTCCCACTCGCTCGATGCGCGCGACTTGTCCGAGCTGAGGGGGTAGTCCATGGAAACGTTGATTCTCGCCCTGCTCGCGACCCCTTTGGTGTTCTCGCTGGTCATGGCGTTTTTGCCCAAGAACACGTCCTATAACGTGTTTGCCGGTCTCAACCTGGTCTCCGTCGCAGCCGTCCTGGTGCTGTCGATTATGACGGCCGGTGACGTCCTTATGAGCGGCGACACCGCGAGCGCTCTTGGCCTGTGGTTCCACCTTGATTCGCTGGGCGCCATCTTTGTGCTGCTCATCGGCTTTATCGGTTTTCTTACGGGGCTGTTCTCGCTGCCCTATGTAAAGGCCGATATCGAGGAGGGTTCCATGCCCGCCGAGCGCGCCAAGCAGTATTTTGCGCTGTTTAGCCTGTTTGTGTTCACCATGCTGCTCGCGTGCCTGTCCAACAACATGATCCTCACGTGGGCCGCCGTGGAGGCAACCACGCTTTCCACCGTGTTCCTCGTGGGTATCTACAAGAACAAGACGGCCCTCGAGGCCTCTTGGAAGTATGCGATGGTCTGCACCGCCGGCGTGGCCTTTGGCCTGTTCGGTACGCTGCTGATCTACGCCAACGCCGCCGACGTGATTCCCAACGCCCACGAGGCCGCATTCCTGTCGTGCGTGCTGCCGTATGCCGACCAGTTCGACCCGACGCTCATGCGCCTCGCCTTTGCGTTTATCGTGATCGGCTTTGGCACCAAGGCCGGCCTGTTCCCCATGCACACTTGGCTGCCCGATGCCCACTCCCAGGCCCCGAGCCCTGTCTCGGCCCTGCTCTCGGGCGTGCTGCTTAAGTGCGCCATGCTTGTGATCATGCGCTTCTACGGCTTTACCATCCAGGCCGTGGGCGCCGAGTATCCGCAACTTTTGCTGCTGATCGTCGGCACGCTGTCCATTTTGGTGGCGGCACTCTCGATGTTCCGTCAGGACGACCTCAAGCGCCGCTTTGCGTACTCGTCTGTGGAGAACGTGGGCGTTATCGCCCTGTGCCTGGGTATCGGCGGCCCGCTGGGTATCGCCGCGGCCCTGCTGCACTGCGTGTTCCACGGCTTTACCAAGACGCTTGCCTTCTGCGTGTCCGGCAACATCCAGCACGCCTTTGGCACGCGTAGCCTGGCCAAGATCCAGGGTGTCGTCGAGGTTGCCCCCGCAACCGCCGCGCTCGCCGTCCTGGCGCTGCTCGGTCTTGGTGCCTTCCCGCCCTTCGGCATGTTTATCTCCGAGTTCCTGACGTTTGTCGCCGGTGTTACCGCCGGTCCCATGTGGCTGGTCGTCGTGGTCGCCCTCGGTCTTACCGTGGCCATCTCCGCGCTCACCCGCATCGCACTCAAGTCGGTATTCGGCCATGCGCCCCAGGGCATGGGCAAGCATGAGGCCCCGGTGCTCATGCTTATCCCCGAAATCATCCTGGCTATCATGATCTTGTGGTTTGGCATCGCCACCCCGCTGCCCCTCGTGCACGGTGTGGAGACCGCTACCGGCATCGTGCTCGAGCAGAGCACCGAGGAACTTCACGCGACGCCGATGTACCGCGCTGTGTTCGGTACCGAGACCGCTCAGAGCGAGGTGGAGTAACGAATGATTGAAACTGAGAACAAGGTGTATGCCCGCCGCTGCGAGAGCCATGTCGAGGCCCTGCGCCGCGCCGTTCCGGGCTGCATCGAGAAGGTCGAGTGGCAGTGCGAGGACCAGCTGACGATTACCGTCAAGCAGGACAAGCTGCCCGAGGCCGTCCACTACCTGTATTACGAGCGCTACGGCTGGATTCCTGTGATCATCGGCAACGACGAGCGCAGTCTGTGCGGCCGTTACGCCGTGTACTACGTCATCTCCATGGAGGGGGAGGACCCCGGCTGGGTGACCGTGCGCACCGAGGTCGATCCCGCCAAGATGACGTTCCCGTCCGTGACGCCGTTCGTCCCCGCCTGCGTGTGGGGCGAGCGCGAGCTTCGCGACATGTTCGGCCTGATTCCCGAGGGTCTGCCCGACCGCCGTCGCCTGGTGCTTCCCGACGATTGGCCCAGTGGTCTGTACCCGCTGCGCAAGGACTCCATGGACTACCGCTTCCGTCCCGCTCCCGCGAGCGACATGGAAAACTACGAGTTCTTGGCCGATACCAAGGGCAAGGAGACGACGCTCGTCCCCATGGGCCCGTTGCACATTACCTCTGACGAGCCCGGCCACTTCCGCCTGTTCGTTGAGGGCGAGACGATCGTCGACGCCGACTACCGTCTGTTCTACGTGCACCGCGGCATGGAGAAGGTCGCTGAGACGCGCCTGAACTATGACGCCGTGACGTTCCTCGCCGACCGCATCTGCGGCATCTGCGGCTGCGCCCACTCAGTGGCCTACGCCGAGGCAGTCGAGCGCGCCCAGGGCATCCATGTCCCGCCGCGCGCCCAGTACATCCGCGCCATCATGCTCGAGGTCGAGCGCCTGCACTCGCATCTGCTCAACATTGGCCTGGCGTCTCACTACACGGGCTTCGACTCCGGCTTCCAGCAGTTCTTCCGCGTCCGCGAGAAGTCCATGGACCTGGCCGAGAAGCTCTCCGGTCACCGCAAGACCTACGGCCTCAACGTGATTGGCGGCGTGCGTCGCGACATTTTGGCCGAGCAGAAGCTCTCCACGCTCACGACCATCCACCAGCTGCGCTCCGAGGTTCAGGAGCTCGTCGACGTCTTGCTCTCCACGCCCAACTTTATCGAGCGTACGAGCGGTATCGGCATTCTGGACCGCAAGATCGCACGCGACTTCTCGCCGGTCGGCCCGCTCATGCGTGGCTCGGGCTATGCCCGCGACGTGCGCTTTGACCATCCCTTTGACGGCTACGCCGATCCGGACGTCCAAAAGATGCACGCCGCCACGGCCGACACCTGCGATGCCTTCGGCCGTACCGCCGTCCGCATCCAGGAGGTCTACGATTCGATCGACATGATCGAGACCATGCTCGAGAACTGCCCGTCGGGCCCCATCCTCACCACGGATTGGGAGTACACCCCGCACAAGTACGCCATCGGTGCCACCGAGGCGCCGCGCGGCGAGGACGTGCACTGGGCCATGCTCGGCAATAACCAGAAGTGCTACCGCTGGCGCGCCAAGGCCGCCACGTACAGCAACTGGCCGGTCCTGCGCTACATGTTCCGCGGCAACACCGTGGGCGATGCGGCGCTGATCGTCGGCTCGCTCGACCCGTGCTACTCCTGCACCGACCGCGTGACGGTGACCGATGTTGCCGCCAAGCGCGACCACGTGCTCGACAAGGAGCAGTTCGAGAACGTCTGGCGCGACAAGTCGCCGCTTGCGGGCGAGGGCACCATGGCCGCTCCGCTCGATGAGGAGGCGCTCTAATATGCTGAAGCTTTGGAAGGTTAACGCCAAGGCCGGCGACGCGACGGTCAAGTACCCGTTTGCGCCGTTCCCCACCAACAAGGACATGCGCGGCAAGCCCGAGCACAACGCCGAGCTCTGCATCGCCTGCGGTGCCTGCGGCGTGGCGTGCCCGGCCGATGCCATTCGCATGGACACCGACCTTGCGGCCGATACCATCACCTGGTCGATTGACTACGGTCGCTGCATCTTTTGCGGCCGCTGCGAGGAGGCCTGCCCCATGGAGGCCATCAAGCTCACCGAGGAGTTTGAGCTGGCCGTCATGAGCAAGGACGACCTCACCAGCAAAAGCGTCTACACGCTCGAGCACTGCTCGCGTTGCGGTAAGCCGTTTGCCCCGCACAAGGAGATCGACTACGCCAAGCGCCTGCTGCAAAAGGCCGGCGGCATGGAGGCCGAGCAGGCCGCCCGTACCGTCGGTATGTGCCAGGAGTGCAAGCGCGAGCTCGACGCCCTGCGCGCCGCCTCGGCCGTAAAGACCGGCAACGCGCGCGGCATGGCTGCCAACGAGACGCTTGCGTCCGGTGAGCCCCAGGGCCCCGGCATGGAGTATCTGGGCGGCCACGGCGTGAACCCAGAGTATGTCGACCGCGAGCTCAACCCCGATGCGCCCGAGATTCCCGCCGGCCCTGCACCGGTCGAGGGCATCATCATGGATTTTGATACGAAGGAGGAGTAACCATGGCCGAACCCACGCTTTTGCCCGAGCGGCTTCAGTACCGCCCGACCAAGATCGAGCTCGACGAGAGCATCGAGAAGGCCAAGGCGACCCTTCTTAAGAAGATCAAGCGCTCGGTGTACGTCTACCGTGTTGACTGCGGCGGCTGCAACGGTTGCGAGATCGAGATCTTCGGTTCTATCACGCCCGTCTTCGACGTCGAGCGCTTTGGCATCAAGGTCGTGCCCTCGCCCCGTCACGCCGATGTGCTGCTGTACACCGGCGCTGTGACGCGTGCCATGCGCATGCCGGCCCTGCGCGCCTTTGAGGCTGCACCTGATCCCAAGATCGTGGTGTCCTATGGCGCGTGCGGCTGCACTGGTGGCATCTTCTACGACAACTACTGCGTCTGGGGCGGCACGGACAAAATCTTGCCGGTCGATGTCTACATCCCCGGCTGCCCGCCCAGCCCTGCGCAGACCGTCTACGGCTTTGCCATGGCGCTCGGTCTGCTGGACCAAAAGCTCCATGCCGAGACCACGGTGGAGGCCGCCGGCGAGCAGGCCGATATCCTGCATCCCGGCGTGCCGTACAAGCTGCGCGTTGCCATTGAGCGCGAGGCTCGCGCCATGAGCGGCTACCGTTACGGCCGCGACCTGGCCAACGAGTTTATGGATACGCTCGAGGGCGCGCCCAAGGGCGATATCCGCGGTGCCATGGCGCTGCTCATCGACAAGCAGGACGATCCGCGCCGCGTTGAGGTCTACTCGGCGCTGCAGGATCTGGTGCTGGCCGGAGGTCGCTAGATGGAGCTCACGGACCGCTCTGGTTACTTTGCGGGCCCCGGTATGCTCGGCGGCTCCTTTGGCGACGCCTCGCGCGCAAGCGTCGAGGCCGCCGAGGGCGTCGCCGACCCCTGCCTGGGCCATGCGCCCGACCATGTGGTCTTCTACGAGCTCACGCGTAAGTTTGTGGAGACCGAGGAAGACGTTCCCCAGGAGGCCTGCGACGTGCTGTACTACACGCTCGTCGTGGGCCACCACACCGGCGTGCTCGACTGCTTTGAGCCGCGCCTGTCGGTGCCGGTGGACGTGTTTTATTCGCTCGTCGACGCGCTGCCGGAGGGGGAGGCCAAAACCAAGTTCGAGGCCATCCGCTCCTTTGGTGAGTGCCAGCTCGACAAGGCGGCGGTGCCGTCACTGCTCGAGGCCTGCGATGCGCTGCTCGACGAGCGCGGTTTTCGCGGGTCGGCCAAGGCCGGCATCTCGGTGTTCGACGACGACTTTGGCCTGCATGCCCAGCAGGTCGCGTTCTTAATGAAGTTTCGCGATCTGGTTGAGCGCGTGCGCGATGTGTCGGGCGTGTATCTGACGGGAAGGTTGCAGTAATGGGTCGCGTTGTGGATGGCCGTGTGAATGGCGCCCCGTTTGCGGGTATCGTGCTCACGGCGGGAAGCGTGCTGCGTGCCGACGATGCCGCCGGCCCCGTGCTCTCCAAAAAGATGGAGGACGCGCCCATCGCCGGTTGGTACACCATCGACGGTGGGCAAACGCCCGAGGATGACATCATCGAGGTCAAGCGCGAGCGTCCGCCGCGTTTGGTTTTGGTCGATGCCGCCGACATGGCGCTGCCCGTCGGGTCTATCCGCCTGCTCGATAAGCGCGATGTGGCCCGCAAGTCGATGTTCACCACGCATTCGCTCCCTTTGTCGATTCTGATCGAGGAAATCGAGCAATCGTGCGAAGATATCGTCTTCATAGGGATTCAGCCGGGCGACACGGAGTTCTACAACCCCATGTCCCCGGAAGTCTTTGACGCCGTCGACGCCGTGTATGACGCCGTAGCCGCCAACGACTTTTCCCACTTTGTCCGCTTGGGGCAAGAGCAATAGGAGCGCTTGTCCCTGCTGATTAGGAAAGAAGTGATTGACGTGGCAGATTCCAAGGTGGAGTACCCCGCTCCCGATTGCCTGGCGCCCGCCGCGATCGAGGTCAAGACCGAGGCCGCCGGCGTGACCAAGGCCAACCTGCCGGTCGCAAAGGCCTTTCTGTTGGCAATGTTCGCCGGTGCGTTTATTGCCTTCGGTGGCCTGTTCTTTACGGTGTTTTTGAGCGACAGCACGTTGGGCTGGGGTGCCCAGCGCGTCGTGGGCGGCCTGTGCTTTTGCCTGGGCCTGGGCCTGGTGCTGGTGCTGGTGTGCGGTGCCGAGCTGTTTACCGGCAATTCGCTTATGGTCTGCGCGCTCAAGAGCAAAAAGATCACCCTGGCTCAGATGCTTAAGGCATGGCTCGTCGTGTGGCTTGGTAACTTTGCCGGTGCCCTGTTCATCGTCTTTTTGGTGTACATGGCCGGCATTTACAAGCTCAACGGCGAGGCGGTTGCCAATTCCATGGTGAGCGTCGCCGCCGGCAAGGTGACGATCGACTGGGTGACGATCTTCTTCCGCGGCATCCTGTGCAACATCTTTGTGTGCCTGGCCGTGTGGATCGGCACCGCCGGCAAGACCGTGGTCGATAAGGTTGTGGGCATTCTGCTGCCCATCGCCGCCTTTGTGGCCTGCGGTTTTGAGCACTGCATCGCCAACATGTACTTTTTGCCCATGGGTGCCGTAATGCACGCGTGCGGCTATGGTGCCGACGTCGCCGGCGCCGATGCGCTCAACGTCGCGGGCATTGCGTTTAACCTGTCCGCCGCCACGCTGGGCAACATCGTGGGCGGCGCGGTTCTGGTCGCGCTCGGCTACTGGTTTATCTACGCCAAGAAATCCGAGGCGTAAGGTATCGTCTGTTTGACGTTGGGCCTCCCGCGGGGCGTTGCCGTGCGGGAGGCTTTTTGGGTCTGGGGCTCGTTGTCGGGCTTTTGGCCTGTTGTGTTTGGCTGATGAAAGGGGTAATCGAGATGGCATCTGCTGTTAAGCGTGACGGTCGCGCCGTGGTGACCACATGCGGGGGATGCTATGCCGATTGCGCCTTTGCGGCACACGTTGAGGACGGTCGCGTGGTGGCCGAGTTGCCGGTGCCGGGGCATCCGTGCGCGGCGCGTGCCCTGTGCGCCCGCGGGCGCCATCGCCTGGACATGCCGTTTGACGAGCGCGACCGGATTTTGCATCCCATGCGTCGACGAGCTGATGGCTCGGGGTTCGATGCGATTTCGTGGGATGAGGCGTTCGCGCAGATCGCAGCGCGCCTTGGGGAGATTGTTGACGGGCATGGTCCCCGTGCGCTGGGCATGACGCTCGGCGTGCCCTCGTTCGACCGCTACTGGGCGCATCGCTTTATGCATGCGCTTGGTTCGCCCAACGTGTACGGTGCCGACGGTGCCTGTGAGGTAAGCCGACTTACCGGTTGGGAGCACAGCTTGGGCTATAGTCCCGCCTCCGACCTGGCGCATACCGATTGCATCATGTACCTGGGGCGTTCCATCGTCGATTCGTCGACGATGGGGGCCGTTGATGCGCTCAACGATGCCCGTCGCCGTGGGGCGAAGATTATCGTGGTCGACCCCCGGCGCAGCGGCTCGGCCGCGCTTGCCGATCGCTGGCTCCGCGTGCGCCCGGGCTGCGACTTGGCGCTGCTGTTGGGTATTGCCCACGTGTTGATTGCCGAGGGCCTGTACGATCACGAGTTTGTTGCCCGCTATACCACGGGTTTTGACGAGCTGGCGCAGGCGGCGAGTGCTTGGACGCCCGAGTGGGCCGAGTCGATGTGCGACGTGCCGGCCGCAGAGATCGCCGCCACGGCGCGCGATCTGGCTGCCGCCGCGCCTGCTGCCGTAGTAGACGCCGGTTTTCATGGCGGCATTGGCATCGCGTATGCCAATAGCACCCAGACCGCGCGCGCGATTTGTCTGGTCGATGTGCTGCTGGGCTGTATTGGACATGCGGGCGGCGCGCTCAATCCACCTACACCGCTTGCGCTGGGCGACCTTGATCCCGCACGCTTTGCGACGCCGTCAATGCCGCGTGAGCCCAAGTTGGGGTCCGAGCGCTATCCGCTGGTCGATCCGGTGCGCGGTCTGTGCACGACCATCGGTCAGTCGATTCTTGCCGGCGATTTGCGTGGACTCATCGTCTATGCCAGTAACCCCGGTGCGGGCTATGGCAATGCGCAGGCTTGGTTGGGTATTTTGCAGCAGCTTGACTTGCTCGTGACGATTGATATTCGCTGGTCCGAGACAGCGCGCGCTTCTGACTTCGTGCTGCCCGACGTGACGTATCTGGAGGCCGACCGCGGCGTGGGAACGGTGGCGGGCGTCAACGATGCGCGCGTGTTCTACCGCAACGCCGTGCTGCCCGTGCAGCATGACGACACGCGTCCCGGTCGGGAGATTTTTGCCGGTCTGGCGCAGGCGTGTGGCGTGGGCGAGTACTTCCAGTTTACGTCTGACGATCTGGCGGCTGCCCAGGTGGCGCCTTTTGGGATCAATCTGGACGAGCTCAAGGAGCGCGGCTGGGCCGACACGGGTGTTGCGTTGCCGTCGCGTACGGGCGAGCCGGTGATTCCGCTTGCCGGCGGCAAGATTGCGCTGGCAAGCGACGTATGGGAACGAGCCGGCATGGGTCGTGTACCCAACTGGATCGCTCCCATGGTGGAGCCCGGTCCGGGGATGTTTCGCCTCATTAGCGGCAATCGTCCCTTTGAGTCGCATACCTCGCGAAGGCTTGCGGCCCAAGGTGCCGCCGAGGCTGGATCGGACCTGGATGCCGTGCAGATGAATGCCGATGCTGCTGCGTGCATGGGTATTGCCGACGGCGAGATCGTCGAACTCGTGAGCGATATGGGCCGCGACCGCGTTCGCGTGGAGACGACGCCGTACCTGCATCCGGCGTGCATCTTTACGTCGGCCGCCCCCGGCGGACGTTCGTTTGGCGCTGATGCCGGTGGCGCTCAAGGCTTGGGCGTCGGCCCACTCGACCATACACCGTTGCGTTGGGACCCGTTGACGGGCGCCGCGCTCACCCAGGAAAACGCCGTTCGCGTGGAAAAGATCGCGGCGCGCGAGGATAATAGCGATTGATTGACTCAGCCGATCGAATTGGCTGATGGTTTGACGTTCGAACGATTGATTCACCTTTGGTTTTGAAAGGCCGCACATGAGCGATAGCCAGAACATGTCCGATGAGGTACGCGCCCGCCTTCGCGCTATTCCTTCCGTCAACGAGTTGCTCGCAGAGTGGCCGGTTGTGAAGGCGGCGGGGGAGACCTGCGACGCGGTGGTGCATACCGCCGTCACGGCCGAGCTCGACGAGGAGCGCTCCGCCATTCGCGCCGGTGCCGCCCCGCGCTCTAAGCGCGAGCTGGCCTCGGCGATCGAGTGGCGTGCACATCGATCCGCACTGCCAAGCCTGCGTCCTGCCGTCAACGCCACGGGTGTGGTCATCCATACCAACCTGGGCCGAGCCCCGCTCGCGGAGTCGGCGGCAAAGGCCGTGGCCGAGGTTGCGCGCGGGTACAGTACGCTCGAGTACAGTGTGGACACCTGTTCGCGCGGGTCGCGCAAGGAGCACGCCGCGCAGCTGATTCGCTCGCTCACCGGTGCCGAGGACGCGCTCGTGGTCAACAACAATGCCGCCGCGGTGCTGCTGGTGCTGGCGACCCATGCCGCAGGCAAGGAGGTCATCGTCAGCCGCGGCGAGCTTGTCGAGATCGGCGGCAGCTTCCGCATCCCCGATGTCATGGCGGCTTCGGGCGCCAAACTCGTCGAGGTCGGCGCCACCAACCGCACGCATTTGGGCGACTACGAGCGCGCCATCACGCCCGATACGGCGATGATCCTTAAGGTCCATCCTTCTAACTATCGCATCGAGGGCTTTCACGAGGAGGTGGGTTCTCGGGAGCTTGCGGCGCTTGCTCACAAGCATGGCCTGATGTTCTACGAGGACCAGGGGTCGGGCGCGCTGTTGCCCGACGACATCTTGGTGCGCGGCGGCGAAGAAACCACGCCGGCTTCGGTAGCGGCTGGGCTCGATCTGGTGTCGTGCTCGGGCGATAAACTGCTCGGTGCCGCACAGGCGGGTATTATCATGGGCCGTCGCGATCTGGTCCAGGCCTGCGGCGCACATCCGCTCATGCGTGCTCTGCGTCCGGGCAAACTGGCTCTGTCGGCGCTCGAGGCCACGCTGCGTATCTACATGGACGGTGCCGACGTGGCCCATCGCGATATTCCGGTGCTCAGCATGCTTACGCTGCCGCAGGCCCATTTGGAGCGACGTGCCCGCAAGCTGCGCGATCGTATGGTCGCCGGGCTCGAAAAGGCCGGTTGCCCGTGCGTCGTTCAGGTGGAGATCGTCGAGGAATCGTCGACTCCCGGCGGCGGCTCGCTGCCTACCGTCGAGCTGCCCACCATGTGCGTTGCCGTGCGTCTTGTTGACGCGCGCCTGACGGTCGATGCGCTCAAGCGCTCGCTTGTCCAGGACTTCGACACGCCGGTCGTCACGCGAACCTCGCACGATCGCATTTTGTTTGACGTCCGTACGCTTGTGGGCGACCGCGATATCGAGACGGCGGCATCGACGCTTGCCGCATGCGTTGAGAAGGCGGTGCGCCGATGAGTGAGGCCGAAGCGTTGGTGGAATGCCCCGTTATCGTAGGTACGGCGGGACATGTCGACCACGGTAAGTCGGCGCTCATCGAGGCGCTGACGGGTAAAAACCCCGACCGCCTGGAAGTTGAGCGTCGTCGCGGCATGACGGTGGAGCTTGGCTTTGGCGAGCTGGCGCTGCCGAGTGGCAAGATCGTCGGCCTGGTCGACGTGCCGGGCCACGCGCATTACCTGCGCGCCATGGTGCAGGGCGCCACGGGCATCGACGTTGCCGTGCTGGTGGTTTCGGTCGTCGAGGGCGTGATGCCGCAGACCCGCGAGCACGTGCACGTGCTGGAGCTGCTGGGCGTCACGCATATGGTGGTGGCGCTGACTATGTGCGACCTGGCCGATGCCGAGATGACCGAGCTTGCCGAGCTCGATGTCGATGACTTTTTGTCGGGTACCGTGTTTGCGGGCGCGCCGATTGTGCCCGTGTCGTCTAAGACGGGCGAGGGGATCGACGGGCTGCTTGCGGTGCTCGACGAGCAGGTAAGTGCCTGCTGGGATGCCTGCCGCGACCGTGCCGAGCGTACCGATGCCGCGCCGCGCCTGCCGATTGACCGCTGCTTTACGATTAAGGGCGTCGGCACTGTCGTAACGGGAACGCTGCACGATGCGCCGGTTGCGGTGGGCGACGAGCTGATGGCTTTGCCGTCGCGTACGGTCTGTCGCGTGCGCGGGATTCAGGTGCATGGCGATACTCCGCGCGCGCTGCCTGGTCAGCGTGTGGCGCTCAACCTAGTTGGTGACGGTGTCGCGGCGCTTGACCGTGGCGAGATGCTGGGCGTGGCGGACCGCTTTGGCCAGACGTTGCGCTTTATGATGACGTTCACCTACCTGGGCCGCGAGGGCACCAAGCCGCGCGTGCTCGAGTCGGGCGCGCGTGTGCATGTGATGGCCGGCACGGCCGAGGTCGTCGGCCGCATCATGCTTTTGGAGGGCGAGGCCCCCATGGCGGTGGGCGAGACCCGTACCGTGCAGGTGCGCCTGGAGGAGCCGCTGCCGCTGTGTGCCGGAGACCATGCCGTGGTGCTGTCGTATTCGCCCGTTATGCTCATCGGCGGCGGGCGCGTGCTGCTTTCGCGCTGCCGTCGCTCGCGCGAGCTTTCTGCCGGCGAGCGCGCACTGTTTGCGGCGCTTGAGTCCGGCGATACCGCGGGCGGTGTGGGCGCTTGGCTGGCTCTGCAGATGCTGCCGGTTGCGGCGGCTGATGTTGCCGACGCTTTGGATCTTGGTGTAGGCGAGGTCGATGCCGCACTGCGCGGGTTGGTGTCGCAGGGCTCTGTTCGCAAGCTTGCTGTGGGTGATGCGGACTACTTGGCGGACGCCGTGGTGCTCGACGCCACGATGGATGCACTGGCGGCGACCCTGTCAGCCATGCACGCGGCGTCTCCCAAGGAGACGGGCTTTACGCCCGGCGCCGTTGCCCATGCTGCGTGGCCTGCCGCTGATGATGGCGTTGCCGCGGCTTTGATTGCCGAGGGCTGCTCGCGTGGCGTGTGTGCCGCCGAGGGTGCCGAGGTATTCGACCCGCACTCCGCTGCCGCCGCGGCGCGTGTGGTGCGCGAGGCCTGCGAACGTATCGTTGCCTTGCTGGACGAAGCCGGCCTCGATGCACCGACGTTGCCCGAAGTGGGCGAGCAGTTGCAGCTCGATCGCGACACCATGACGCGTGCCCTGCGCGAGCTTTCGCTCAATCGCTCGATCGTTAAGATCGAGCGCGACGTTGCCCTGTCTGCCGCCGCCGAGGCCCATGCGCGTGAGCTCGTCGCCGCCGCCATTGAGGCAGCCGGCGGCGCTGCCACCACGAGCGTGCTGCGTGAGGCTCTGGGCGTGTCGCGCAAACGTGCCATCAGCATCTTGGAGCACCTGGATGCCGTGCGCTTTACGGTGCTCGACAAGGACGCCGGCGGCCTGAGGTCCCTGCGCTAAGCCGGTCACTCGCTCCCGCCTCCTCAGTTGCGGTGGAATAGTTCTTATTTGGAGGCTTTGGCAGCAAATACAGGAACTATTCCACCGCAACTTCTTGTTCGTCTTTTTGGGATGGAGCCGTTTCGGTTTGGTAAAATACCGCCGCACTTGGGAACGGATGGGCTCCGGTGGGCTCCGCGGTCCTCAAAACCGTTGCGAGGCGTGCAAAACGTCTTGGATGTGTTCGATTCACATACGTTCCCGCCATACGCTACCAGCGCTTTTGTGCTCGCGGTCTTGCTGCGTGCCGCAAAGGCGCTGTTTTGTTTTTGCACGAGTTTTTCGTAGCGCTGCTATTTCGGTGGCTGTATTTAGCTTCGTGCACCGGGTTTCGAGCATGCCGATGGAGGTGTTTTGCCGTATGACTACCGTAAGACGTGCCGATCTTTCTTGTGTCGTCCAAGCGGGTGGGCTGTCCTCGCGCATGGGCTGTGATAAGGCGCGCATGGCGTTTTGCGGCGAGCCGCTCATCGAGCGCGTGCTGGGTCGGTTGGCGCCAGTTGCCGGTGAGTTGGTCGTGACGACGTCGCGTCCCAGCGAGCTTGCCTACCTTGAGGAGCGCACGTTTGGCGGCCTTGTGCCACGTGTGGTGGCCGACCTTGAAGGGTCGGCGGGTGCCATGCGCGGCATCGCGAGCTCGTTGGACGCGGCCCGATTGCCGCTCGTGGCGATCGTCGCCTGCGATATGCCGTTTGTCTCTTCGGAGCTAATCGGTGCCCTTGCTGGCTGTGTTGAGGCCGAGGCGCTCGACGTGTGCGTGCCGCGCGAGGAGCGGGGGATTGAGCCGCTTTGCGCCGTCTGGCGCCGTGACGCGTGTGCGCCGGTCGCCCAAGAGCTGCTCGCCTGCGACCGTCAGCGCATTCGCTGCCTGATTAATCGCGTTCAGGCTGGTTATATGGATGAGCCGCAGATCGTTAAGGTCGCAGGCTCGACGCTCTGCTTCGAGAACGTCAATACGCCCGAGGAGTTTGCGGCGGCCGAGTTGCTCGCCTAGATCTGCACACATCAATGACGGGAGATGCCGTGTCACATGATATTTGCCCCGATACTGGGGAACCTTGCACTTGCGATGGGTCCGAGCCTTGCACCTGCGGCTGTGGCGGCTGTGGACATACGGCCGAGGAAGAGGCAGCGGCGGCTGCGTATCGCGAGTCGCATCGCCAGGTGCCGTCCGGTGATGCTCTCGACCACGAACGCAAGATCATCGTGTCGTTCGACAGCACTTTCGATGTGATGGAATGCGAGCAGCTGTGCCTTGCCGCCGATGTGCCCGGGCGCATCATGCCGCTGCCCGGCTCCATTACCGCCGGCTGTGGGCTTTGCTGGGTTATGCCGTTCTCCGGCGATGCCCTCGCGGCCTTCCGTGCCGCCACCGAAGGCCGTATAACCCCCGCCGACTACCATCAGCTCATCCTCTAACCATCAACACCACCACAAAGGTGCCTGTTCCCAATGTGGTGGCTTGGAACACGTGGACGAAACAGGTTTGAAACACGGGTTTTGCACGTCAGGCACTCAAAAACGCCTCTACCTGCATCGTAATCAAAACGAAACATCTGCTCGTCGGCTTATGCGAAACTTTCCCGCAACAGTGCGATATTATCCATACTCGATAAAGTTCGCGGCGCATAGGGTGCCGCGACCAACATTTTTCGTTTCCCATCATTGGAGGAAGCATGAGCTACACGCAGAAAGTTCTCGAAGAGCTCAAGGCCCGCTATCCCGAGCAGCCTGAGTTCATCCAGGCCGCGACCGAGATCCTCGGCACCATCCAGCCGGCGCTCGACGCCCACCCCGAGTACGAGGAGGCCGCCCTGCTGGAGCGCCTCGTCGAGCCCGAGCGCATCGTCATGTTCCGTGTTCCCTGGGTCGACGACCAGGGCAAGGTTCAGGTCAACCGCGGTTACCGTGTCGAGTTCAACTCTGCCATTGGACCCTACAAGGGCGGCCTGCGCTTTAACCCGACGGTCACCCTGGGTATGCTCAAGTTCCTGGGTCTGGAGCAGATCCTCAAGAACAGCCTGACCACCCTTCCCATGGGCGGCGGCAAGGGCGGCTCCGACTTTGACCCCAAGGGCAAGTCCAACAACGAGATCATGCACTTCTGCCAGTCCTTCATGACCGAGCTCTATCGCCACATCGGCCCTAACACCGACGTTCCCGCCGGTGACCTGGGCGTTGGCGGCCGCGAGGTTGCCTACCTGTTCGGTCAGTACAAGCGCCTGACCAACGAGTGGACCGGCGTCCTTACCGGCAAGGGCCTCTCCTTTGGCGGCTCGCTCGCCCGTACCGAGGCCACCGGCTACGGCCTGGCCTACTTTGTGGACGAGTACCTCAAGAGCCGCGGCGACTCCTTCGAGGGCAAGAACGTCGTCGTTCATGGCTCCGGCAACGTCGCCATCTACGCCGTCCAGAAGGTCTCCCAGCTCGGCGGCAAGGTGCTCGCCTGCTCCGATACTCACGGTTGGGTCGAGGATCCCGACGGCATCGACTACACCGTGCTCGAGCACGTCTACAACAAGAAGCGCTCCGGCCACGACAAGGGCGTTACGCTCGCTATGTACGTTGACGAGAAGCCCAACGCCGTGTGGCACGAGGGCGACGGCCGTGGCGTGTGGCAGCTGCCCTGCGACATCGCGCTGCCCTGCGCTCGCGAGAACACACTGCTGCTCGAGGACGCCCAGGCGCTCGTCGCCAACGGCTGCAAGGTGGTCGGCGAGGGCGCGAACATGCCCACGACCATCGAGGCCACGACTTACTTCCAGGAGAACGGCGTTGCCTTTATGCCCGGTAAGGCTGCCAACGCCGGCGGCGTGCTCGTGTCCGGCCTGGAGATGAGCCAGAACGCTGAGCACCTGTCCTGGACCTTCGAGGAGGTCGACGGCAAGCTCGAGCAGCTCATGCGCGGCATGTTCCACAACGTGGACGACACCGCCAAGGAGTACGGCCAGGAGGGCAACTTTGTCATGGGCGCTAACATCGCCGGCTTCCTGAAGGTCGCCGACGCTATGCTCGCCCAGGGCGTCTGCTAAATCTTCGCTCGATATAGCATCGCAGAAGGCTCCCAGCCATCTTGGCTGGGAGCCTTTTTTGATCCGAAGGGGACGGAGGAAAACGGATCATTTCCCTCGGCCCTCTGCCGGACGCCCCTTAAGTTGCGGTGAAATACGGACTGTTGGGCGCCCTAAGCCCGACAAACAGTCCGTATTTCACCGCAAGTTATGGATGGGAGGGAGGTTTTTGTGCTGTGGAAGGTCGCGGCCGCTCGTTTGGTACACTTAAAAGTACTGGACAAGTGAAGAGATGGGGGAGAACGTGCTCAAGTTCGGTACCTACGTCCGTGTTGGAAACGCGGCCGAAGCCTATGAGCTCTTACAGAAGAACCGCAACAACAAGATTGTGGGTGGCGGCATCTGGATGCGCCTGGGTTCGCGTCGCGTGGCGACGGCGATTGACCTTTCGGCCTGCGGACTCGATCAGATCGAGGAGACCGAGACCGAGTTTCGCATCGGTGCCATGTGCACCCTGCGCCAGCTCGAGCGTCATGCCGGGCTCAACGCGCTTGTCAACAATGTCTTTGAGTTCGCCGTCCACGACATCGTGGGCGTGCAGCTGCGCAATACCGCCACGGTGGGCGGCAGCATCTACGGCCGCTTTGGCTTCTCGGACGTTCTCTCCGCCTTTCTCGCGCTCGATTCCTATGTTGAGTTGACGGGCGCCGGCCGCGTGCCGCTCGCGGAGTTCGTTGACATGGGCTACGTGCGCGACGTTATCGAGCATGTCGTGGTCGTCAAGCACGATTACCGTGCGAGCTACGAGGCCGTGCGCAAGGCCGCGACCGACTTTCCCTCGCTGAACGTTACCGCCGCCTGGTGGGACAACACCTGGCACGTCACTGTGGGTGCCCGCCCGCTGCGCGCGACCCTGCTGCAGGGCGAGGCGTGCGGCCTTACCAACGAGCATCCTTCCGAGGACGAGCTGCGTGCCCTGGCCGCGTCCGTACGCGCGCTGAGCTACGGCACCAACCTGTGGGGCTCGGCCGACTACCGCCGCCGCATCTCGGCCCCGCTTGCCGTCCAGGCTGTGCGTCGCGCCGCCGGCATCGAGCTTTCGGCCGCGCTTGCGCACGAGCTCGAGGGCGTGCAGATTCCTAAGTTTGCCACGGACGAGTATTCCTGCCGCCGCGTGCCCGGCGTCGATTCTAGCGAGGTGCGCTAATGGCTGCCAAACTCATCGATCTTTCCTTTACGCTCAACGACCGCAAGGTCAAGGTTCAGATTGCCCCCGATACCATGCTCTTTGCGCTGTTGCGCGAGCAGGGCTGCGCGTCGGTGCGCTGCGCCTGCGAGACCACCAACTGCGGCCTGTGCACGGTGTGGCTCGACGGCGACCCGGTGCTGAGCTGCTCGGTTCCCGCCGCTCGCGTCGAGGGCCACACCATCACCACGCTCGAGGGCCTCAAAGCTGAGTCTGAGGCGCTGGCCCGTGCGATGGCTGCCGAAGGCGCCGAGCAGTGCGGTTTTTGCGCCCCCGGCCTTATCATGAACGTACTGGCGCTTGCCCGCGCCGCCAAGGAGGACCCGAGCCTCGTCGCCACGCGCGAGGAGCTGTCGCGCCAGCTCGCCGGCAACCTCTGCCGTTGCAGCGGCTACGAGAGCCAGCTGCGCGCCATCGTCCGCTTCCTCAACGAGTCCGGCGTGCAGGTGGGCTTTGAGATGCCCGAGCTGCCGGTCAACGACACCAGCTGCGATGGTGTCGCGTACAAGCAGATCACCCACAAGCAGCCCAAGAAGGACTCGAAGGCGCTGCTCGAGGGCCGTCCCGTCTACACGGGTGACCTGGTGCCCGCCGGCGCGCTCATCGTCAAACTCAAGCGTAGCCCCTATGCCCGCGCCAAGATCCGCTCCATCGATACGTCGCGCGCACTGAAGGTGCCCGGCGTGGTGGGCGTCTACACCTACGAGGACGTGCCCAAGCGCCGCTTTACCATCGCTGGCCAGAGCTATCCGCAGCCGAGTCCCTACGACCGCCTGATCCTTGAGAACCTCGTACGCTACCAAAACGAGGAGGTGGCGATCGTCGCCGCCGAGACCGAGGAGGCCGCCGACAAGGCGCTCAAGCTCATCAAGGTCGACTATGAGGTGCTCGAGCCGCTACTCGACTTTACCCAGGCGCTCGATAATGACATCGTGGTCCACCCCGAGGGCGACGTGACCTTTATGTTCCCGCAGGGCGGTGATGTCCCGCGCAACCTGGTGTGCAGCGGTACGAGCGACTTTGGCGACTTGGACGAGGCCTTCGCCCAGAGCGACATTGTCTTTGAGCGCACCTACACCAGCCAGGCCACGCAGACCGCGCCCATGGAGACCTTCCGCGCCTTCGCGACGACCGACGCGTTCGGCCGCATCTCGGTGACCACCTCCACGCAGGTGCCCTTCCACGTGCGCCGCATGGTCGCGCAGTCGCTCGACATTCCGCAGTCGCAGGTGCAGGTCATCAAGCCGCGCATCGGTGGCGGCTTTGGCTCCAAGCAGACGGGCTGCTGCGAGATCTTCGTGGCGTTCGTGACGCAGCAGACCGGCCGTCCGAGCTACTGCTGCTATACCCGCGAGGAGACCATCACCGCGGGCAACTCGCGCCACCAGATGCAGATGACCGTTAAGCTGGGCGCCATGAACGACGGCACCATCACGGCCATCGATCTGCACACGCTGTCCAACGCCGGCGCGTACGGCGAGCACGCCACCACGACGATTGGCCTTTCGGGCCACAAGAGCCTGCCCATCTACAACCACGTGAAGGCGAGCCGCTTTAGCTGGGACGCCGTCTACACCAACACTAACCGCGGCGGCGCGTATCGCGGCTACGGTGCCACCCAGGGCCAGTTTGCCGTGGAGAGCGCCGTCAACGAGCTCGCCGACATGCTGCACATGGATCCCGCCGACCTGCGTCTTAAGAACATGGTTCACGAGGGCGAGATTATGCCGCAATACTACAACGAGAAGCTCAACGCCTGCGCACTCGACCGCTGCCTGCTGCGCGCGATGGACATGATCGGTTGGCGCGACAAGCCGCTGGCCGTCGACCTGGGCGACCGCGTGCGCGCCCTGGGCTGCGCGCTCACCATGCAGGGCTCGGGCATTTCCAACGTGGATATCGCCGGCATCGACATGCGCCTGGAGGAAGATGGCTTCATTACCATCGGCACCGGCGCCACCGATAACGGCATGGGCGTCGACACGATCCTGGCGCAGATTGCCGCCGAGGAGCTGGGTGTGGAGAGTTCGCTGATCGTGGTGCGCGGCGTGGACACCGACGTGTCGCCGTTCGACGCCGGCTCGTACGCGAGCTCGGGCACGTACGTGACGGGCCTGGCAGCCAAGAACGCCGCGACCGAGCTGCGCGAGAAGATCTGCGCCAAGGCCGCCCAGATGTGGGACGTGGACGCCGCCGACGTGGTCTTCGATGGCCAGTACGTGCGCCTGTCCGACGAACGTGCCGCGCGCGAGCAGAACCGCTACCTCACGCTGCGCGACTTTGCCAACCTGTGCGTAAAGAACATCGCGGGCGGCGACGCGCTCACCTCGCATGCCTCTGCCTGCCTGCCCGTTTCGCCCCCGCCGTTTATGGCCGGCATTGCCGAGGTCGAGGTCGACAAGGCCACCGGCAAGGTGACCGTGGTGGACTACGTGGCGGCCGTCGACTGCGGCACCGTTATCAACGAGGCGCTCGCGCGCGTCCAGGCCGAGGGCGGCATTGCCCAGGGTATCGGCCACGCGCTCTACGAGATTGTCGAGCACGATGACCGCGGCCGCCTGCGCACCGGCAACTTTATGAGCTACAAGCTGCCCACGCGCCTGGATATCGGCAGCATTCGCGTGGCCTTTGAGCCGAGCTACGAGCCGACGGGCCCGTTTGGCGCCAAGTCGATCGGCGAGGTCGTCATCAACACGCCGCTCGCCGCAGTAGCCTCGGCCGTGGCGCACGCCACCGGCCATCAGGTTCGCTCACTGCCCATCACGCCCGAGAAGGCCCTGCTGGGGGAGTAGCGGGTCGGCGAACAAGTCGTAATTGGCGGGGCGGGGCAACTCGTCCCGCCTTTTGCACTCGTGGTGAGGTCGTGAGCCTGTAAAAGGTGTGCGTGCGCTTGCCGTTCGTATCTGCTATCATTCCTAGTCTGTGCGCTCATGCGGGCGTGGCGGAATTGGTAGACGCGCCAGATTTAGGTTCTGGTGGGATTCCCGTGAAGGTTCGAGTCCTTTCGCCCGCACCATCGCACTTGCGTCGGCCCTGGCCGTCGCGACACTTTGTTGCATAAAGGTACCAGCACCTCAGATAAGCTGGGCAGTATGAGGAGGAACGTGTTGAACATCACCGCTTCTGACGTCAAGGACGCCAAGCTCACCGCTACGGTCACCATCCCGGCCGCCGACGTCGACGCCGCGATCAAGAAGGCCTACAAGGACACCGCCAAGAAGTACCGCTTCCCGGGCTTCCGTGCCGGTAAGGCTCCCCGTCCGGTCATCGACTCCGCACTTGGCGCCGAGGCTACACTCGCTCAGGCCACCAACGACCTGATCGCCGCCAACGAGCCCGCCGTCCTCAACGAGCTGGACATCGTCCCCACCAAGAACGGTGACTACAAGGAGCTCGACCTCGCCAAGGATCACGAGGACTACACCTACACCGTTGAGTTCTCCCTGCGTCCCGCCGCTGAGCTCTCCTCCTTCGACGCTGTCGAGATCGAGATGCCCCCTGCGGAGGTCACCGAGTCCGAGATCAACAACCAGGTCGAGATGCTTCTCAACTACCGTGCCACCTTCGAGGACGTCGAGGGTCGCGCCGTCGAGGCCGAGGACTACATCACCGTCGACCTCAAGGCCGTCGAGAACGCCGACAACTTTGCCGCCGAGGGCCGCATGCTCATCGCCGGTAGCGACAGCAACCCCAAGGAGTTCAACGAGGCCCTGATCGGCGCTAACGTTGACGACGTCAAGACCGTCACCTGGACCGACGAGGTCGAGGAGGGCGAGGAGGCCGAGACCCACACCGTCGAGGTCACCGTCAAGGGCATCAAGGTCCGCAACACCCCCGAGCTCACCGATGAGCTCGTCAAGTCCGACTTTGGCTTTGACAGCATCGACGCCATGCGCGACGCCATCAAGATCGAGATCGAGCAGGACAAGGCTTCCCGCCTGCCGGCCGAGAAGGAGAACCGTTGCGTCTCCGCTCTCGCCGAGCGCCTGCAGCTCGACGAGATGGATGCTGACTACGAGCAGTCCGTTTTTGAGGAGCTTGGCCAGAACTTCCTGTCCAACCTCGCTGCCCGCGGCATGACGCTGGACACCTGGCTGCCCGCTTCCGGCCTGACCATGGAGCAGTTCATCGGCGACCTGCACAAGCAGGCCAACGACGTTGCCCGTGAGTCCCTGGCTCTGGACGCCCTCGCCCGTGAGCTTAAGATCGAGGTCACCGAGGACGACATCAACGCCGAGTTCGAGAAGGCGGGCGTCAAGGACGTCGAGGCTTCCAAGGCCGAGTTCATCGCCGATGGCCGCATGCCTGCCGTCCGCGAGTCCATCCGTCGCTCCAAGGCCGTCGACCACCTGGTCGAGAACGCCAAGGTGACCGAGGTCGACGAGACCGCCAAGGACGCCGAGTAATTCTCGCCACCTTGCCCGCGAGCGCATGCGTGCGCCCGTGATGGGGTAAAGTTATACACCGGTTATCCGGTTGCTTCGTACGGTGCCAGCCAATGCATAGCATGCGGGCACCGTACGTTTATCTAGAACCAATTTGGTCCGCAAGAGAGAAATGGAGATGCGTATGATCGCTAAGTTCGATTCCGCCCTCGTGCCATACGTTATCGAGCAGACGCCGCGCGGCGAGCGCAGCTACGATATCTATTCGCGCCTGCTCAACGACCGCATCATCTTTTTGGGCGAGGAGATCAACTCCGTCAGTGCCAACCTGGTCGTTGCCCAGCTGCTGCATCTTGAGAGCCAGGATGCCGAGAAGGATATCTCGCTCTACATCAATTCGCCCGGTGGCGAGGTCTACTCCGGCCTGGCTATTCTGGACACCATGAACTTCATTAAGCCGCAGGTCTCCACCATCTGCGTCGGTATGGCCGCGTCCATGGCCGCCGTGCTGCTTTCGGCCGGCGCCAAGGGCAAGCGCTTCTGCCTGCCGCACTCCAAGGTCATGATTCACCAGCCCAGCGGCGGTGCCCAGGGTCAGCAGACCGAGATCGAGATCGTGGCCGAGGAGATTAAGAAGACCCGTCGCGAGCTCAATCAGATCCTGTCCGACGCCTCGGGCCAGCCCATCGAGAAGGTCCAGGCCGATACCGAGCGCGACAATTACCTGACCGCTGCCGAGGCCCTCGACTACGGCCTGATCGACCGCATCGTCACCTCGCGCGACCTCGCCGCTAAGGACGCCTAGGATGGCCGGTAACATGCAGGACAACTTCGACGAGAACGGCAACCCTATCCGCTGCTCCTTCTGCGGAAAAGAGCAGGGACAGGTTCGTCGCCTTGTTAAGGGCCCGACCAATATCTTTATCTGCGACGAGTGCGTCGCCGCCTGCTCCGAGATCCTTGAGGAGTCGCTGGCTTCGGACTTTATGGACGCCGCCCGCAACGGCAAGCTGCCGGGCTTCCTCAACGATCACGGCCAGGCTGCCGGGCAGCCTGCCGTGGATCCCGAGGCCGAGGGCTTTGAGCTCGAGGACGATGCCCGCCAGGTCATTACGCATGTGCCGACGCCGCACGAGATCTATGACGAGCTTTCGGCCTATGTTATGGGCCAAGAGGACGCCAAGCGTGCCATGTCGGTGGCCGTGTACAACCACTATCGCCGCGTGATCGAGGGCGGCGCTGCGCTTTCGGCCTTTGACGACGGTTTGGACTCGCAGCTCGATGATGATATGGACGAGGTGGAGCTCGCCAAGTCCAACATTTTGCTGCTCGGTCCCACCGGTACCGGTAAGACGCTGCTCGCCCAGACGCTCGCACGTATCCTCGAGGTGCCGTTTGCCATCGCCGACGCCACCGCGCTCACCGAGGCCGGTTACGTGGGCGAGGATGTGGAGAACATCCTGCTCAAGCTCATCAATGCCGCCGATGGCGATATTGAGCGCGCGCAGGTCGGCATTATCTACGTGGACGAGATCGACAAGATCGCCCGCAAGGCCGAGAACCTCTCCATCACCCGCGATGTTTCGGGCGAGGGCGTTCAGCAGGCGCTGCTTAAGATTCTTGAAGGTACGGTGGCAAGCGTTCCGCCCACCGGCGGCCGCAAGCATCCCCAGCAGGAGCTGCTGCAGATCGATACGACCAACATCCTGTTTATCTGCGGCGGTGCCTTTGTGGGTCTGGACAAGATCATCGCCGATCGCGTGGGCAACAAGGGTGTGGGCTTTAACTCCGAGATCGCCGGCCCCACCTCGGTCGACGAGAACGACCTGCTGCGCCAGGTGCTCCCGCAGGACCTCAACGCCTTTGGCATGATTCCCGAGTTTGTGGGACGTACGCCCGTCGTCACCCAGACGCAGGCGCTCGACGAGGACGACCTGGTGTCGATTCTGACCGAGCCCAAGAACGCCGTGGTGCGTCAGTACCGCAAGATGTTCCAGCTCGAGGACGTTGAGCTTGAGTTTGAGGACGCCGCCCTGCACGAGATCGCCCGTATGGCGCTTGCCCGTAAGACCGGCGCCCGCGGCCTGCGTTCCATCTGCGAGGACGTGCTGCAGCAGACGATGTTCGACCTGCCCAGCGAGGAGGGTGTCGCCAAGGTCATTGTGACCGAAGCCTCCGTAAAGGGCGAAGAACAACCCCAGCGTATCTACGGTTAAACCAGCCTAAAACGTGCTTGCAAATAGCCTCTGACCACCCGCGGTCGGAGGCTATTTTATATATACGCAATAACCCCAACTACCTGTGTTATTCTGTGTGTTTGTTTAAGCCTCAGCGAAGTCATTACAGACTGAAGTAATCGATACCTAAGGCGTGTCCGCCTGCTTTGTTTTCGTAGATTCCGCACGAGCCGAAGAGCACTAAATGTGCTCTTCGTGCGAGCCAGGACCTGACCGAGCGAAAACCAAGCAGGCGGACACGCCGATGGGACAGGGAGAGATATATGGAAGAGATGCCCAAGAACTACGATCCGTCGACCAACGAGCCGGCGATCCTGCAGAAGTGGCTCGACGGCGGCTACTACAAGCGCCGTGAGGGCGTGGGCGACTGCACCGTCACCATTCCGCCTCCCAACGTGACCGGCAAGCTCCACATGGGTCACGCCACCGACGACTCCATCCAGGACGCCATCATCCGTATGGCCCGCATGCGCGGCAAGTCCACCCGCTGGGTGCTCGGCACCGACCACGCCGGTATCGCCACGCAGACCAAGGTCGACAAGAAGCTCAAGAGCGAGGGCATTAGCCGCCTGGAGATCGGTCGCGATAAGTTTGTCGACGCCTGCTGGGACTGGACCCACGAGTACGGCGGCATCATCGTCGAGCAGATCAAGCGCATGGGTTGCTCCGTCGACTTTGATAACGAGCGCTTCACCATGGACGAGGACTACGCCCAGGCCGTGCGCAAGGTCTTCTGCGACTGGTACCACGACGGTCTGATCTACCGCGGCAAGCGCATCGTCAACTGGTGCCCCAACTGCACCACCGCCATCTCGGACGACGAGGCCGAGTATAAGGACGAGAAGGGCCACCTGTGGCACCTGCGCTACCCGCTGACCGAGCCGGTTAACGGCCAGGACTACATCGTCGTTGCCACCACGCGCCCCGAGACCATGCTCGGCGACACGGGCGTCGCCGTCTCTCCGAAGGACCCCGAGAAGGCTGCCTTCGTGGGCAAGACCGTCATGCTGCCGATCGTTAACCGCGAGATCCCCATCTTCTCCGACTACCACGTCGACGCCAACTTTGGCTCTGGCTTTGTCAAGGTCACCCCGGCTCACGACCCCAACGACTATGCCATGGGTCAGGCCCACGACCTGCCGCAAATCAATATCTTCGATGAGCACGCGGTGGTCGTCGAGGGCTATGGTGAGTTTACCGGCATGAACCGCGATGAGTGCCGCGAGGCCGTCATCAAGTGGTTCGAGGAGCACGACCTGCTCGATCACGTCGAGGACCTCGATCACTCTGTCATGCACTGCTACCGTTGCGACGCCGCGCTTGAGCCGTGGCTGTCTGAGCAGTGGTTCGTGGCCGTTGACAAGCTCAAGGGGCCGGCGCTCGACGCCGTCAACTCCGGCAAGGTCACTTTCCACCCCGCGCGCTGGACGCAGACCTACACCACCTGGATGGAGAACCTCAAGGACTGGTGCATCAGCCGTCAGCTGTGGTGGGGCCACCGCATTCCCGTGTTCTACTGCGAGGACTGTGGCTGGGAGGACGCCCTGACCGAGGACACCGACGTGTGCCCCAAGTGCGGCGGCCATCACGTGCACCAGGACGAGAACGTGCTGGACACCTGGTTCAGCTCGCAGCTGTGGACCTTCGCCACGCAGGGCTGGCCGCAAAAGCCGGAGCTGCTCGAGGGCCATCACCCCACGACG
Organism: uncultured Collinsella sp.; assembly: GCA_902494165.1. Lineage (GTDB taxonomy): Bacteria > Actinomycetota > Coriobacteriia > Coriobacteriales > Coriobacteriaceae > Collinsella. Next base: position 99,354 of record CABUSD010000002.1, read on the forward strand.
GCGCTCGTCACCGCGCGCGACATTATCGCGCTGTGGGTTGCCCGCATGGTCATGAGCTCGCTGTACTTCCTGGACGAGGTTCCGTTTAAGGACGTCGTTATCTACCCGACGATCCTTGCCAAGGACGGCAGCCGCATGTCTAAGTCCAAGGGCAACGGCGTTGACCCCATGGATCTCATTGGCATGTACGGCGCCGACGCCATGCGCTACAACCTGCTCACGCTGTGCACCAACAACCAGGACGTCAAGTTCGACGCGAACATTGACAAGAAGACCAAGAAGCTTATCGACAGCCCGCGTACCGACCAGGCCAAGTCGTTTGTGACCAAGATCTGGAACGCCAGCCGTTTCCTGCTTATGAACATGGAGGGCTACACGCCCGGCGAGCCCGTCGTGGAGACGCCGGCCGACGCCTGGATGTTCAGCCGCCTGGCCAAGGCCGTTAAGATGGTCACCGAGGGTATTGAGAACTACACCTTTGGCGATATGGCCCGCGGCGTGCAGCAGTTCTTCTGGAACGAGGTCTGCGACTGGTACGTCGAGGTCACCAAGGCCCGCTTGAAGGGCGAGGGCCGTCTGCAGGCTCAGCGCAACCTGATCTTTGTGCTGGATACCTCCATTCGCCTGATGCACCCGCTCATGCCGTTTGTTACCGAGGAGATCTGGGACAACATGCCGGCCAGCGTGCTCGACCTGGATGCCGAGGGCAACGTCGACCGCGCCGAGGCGCTCATGATTGCCAAGTGGCCCGAGCCCGCCGATTACGCCAAGTATGTCGACGAGGACGCCGAGCGCGCGTTTGAGCTGTGCCGCGCCGTCGTTTCCGCCGCCCGCGCCACGCGCTCGCGTTATCGCTTGAGCCCCAAGGCCGAGCTCGACGTGGTCGTGCGCGCCGGTGCCGAGGATATCGAGAAACTCGAGAGCCTGCGTTCGACCATTGAGCCGCTGGCCAACACCGCTTCGCTGGTCATGGGTACCGACGTTGAGAAGCCGGCCGCGAGCATCGCCGTGGTCGACAGCGGCGTCGAGGTCTTTGTGGTACTCGAGGGCAAGGTTGACCTTTCGGCCGAGAAGGCACGCCTGGAGAAGGAGATTGCCGCGGCCCAGAAGGAGCTTGCCGGCTGCGAGAAGACGCTGGCCAACGAGGGCTTTGTGGCCAAGGCCGCGCCTGCGGTGGTCCAGAAGAAGAGGGACCGTGCAGCTGAGCTCAAGGAGATCCTGGCGGCGCTGACTGCTCAGGTTGCTGACTTCTCGTAAGCGTTACTGGGGGGACGCGGTTTGGGGCATTGCTCGCTACTGCGAACAGTCCTGCTCGCACGAAGGCCACATTAAGTGGCCTTCGGCTCGTGCGGAACTTGTATCGAGCAAAGCCCCAAACCGCTCCCAGTTCGTTTACGTGGTTGTCTGCGCCCGGAATGTTAGGGCCACTGGGTTGTGGCCTTGAGGTCGCTGCAAAGCGGTGTTTGGCTGATTTTTTGAACGCGAGGGGCTCATTCTTTTTGGTGGGCCTCTTTTTCTGTTATGGGGGACTTTGAGTTATGGCTAAGCGTTCTGGGTCGTATGTCGTTCCGTTCTCGTTTGAGTTGCTTTCGTTTGATGAGGCTGTGGGGCTTGCTGCTGATACGGGGCGGATTTCTGGGGATGCTGGGCCTCTGCTCGAGACGGTTGTCGATATGCTTGATGAGTTGGGGCGCCCGGACGAGTACTTTGATTGCATTCAGGTCGCCGGTACCAATGGCAAGACTTCGACCACGCGTTTTTCGGCTGCCATCCTTCGTGGTGAGGGGTTAAAAACCGCGCTGTATACGTCGCCGCAGCTGGTGCGTTATCCCGAGCGCATGGAGGTCGATGGGCGCGTTGTGAGCGACGAGGCCTTTGCCCGTGGCGTTTCTGCCGCTGTTGAGGCGGGACGTCGGGTGAATGCGCACCGTGTGGCGGCGGGGGAGCGCGCCTATACCATTACTCCGTTTGACCTGCTGACGGCCGCCGCACTTGTGGTGTTTGCCGAGGCCGCGGTGGATGTTGCCGTGCTCGAGGTTGGCATGGGCGGTCGTTGGGACGCCACGAGTGCGACCGATCCCGTCGCCGTTGCCATTACGGGTATTGGGCTCGATCACACACGTATTTTGGGCGATACGCTCGAGGCCATTGCGGGTGAGAAGGCTGCGGTCATTAAGCCCGGACGCCTGGTTGTTCTGGGCGAGGGCACGCATGAGGCAAGTGTTCAGCGCGTGATGGATGCCCGTTGCCGCGAATGCGGTGTGGTGCCGCTCGTGGTGAGCCATGTCACGACTAAGGTGCCGGCGCATGTGGGCGACACGGTTGAGTTCAGCTGCACCACGCCGCGTGCGATCTATACGTCGAGTATGGTCAAGCCGGCATATCAGCCGCAGAATGCCGCGTGTGCGATTATGCTGTGCGAGGGCTATCTGGGCCGCGAGCTCGACCACGAGTCGCTCGACGCTTCTCTTATGGGCTGCCCCACGCCGGGTCGCTTTGATGTGCTGGGAACCGATCCGCTCAAGCTGATCGACGCCTGCCATAACCCCCAGAGCTGCGAGAACTTTGTGAGCGCACTGGACGAGATCGACCCGTGCGTAGAGAATCGCCCAACGTTGCTGTGCGCCGCGCTGGCAGACAAGGACGTGGCGGGTATCGTTGACGTGCTGATTCCGGCCTTCCCGCGCGTGGTCGTGACCCAGACCGATTCCGATCGCGCCTTGCCGGCAGAGGAGCTCGCCGCCCTGGTGGACGCCGATAAGCTCACGGGCGTATATCCGAGTGTGTCCGAGGCCCTCGCTGCCTTCGATGCCGCAGACGAGCCTTTCGTAGCTGCCGGTACCATCACCCTAGCCGGCGAAGTAGCCGGCCTGTTGCGCTAACCCATCCCCTCATCAGTTGCGGTGAAATAGGGACTGTTTTACAAGCCAGGAGCCCCAAACAGTCCGTATATCACCGCAACTCAAAAGCAGTCAATTTGGGACGGGGCTTTTTTAGCTGCCCTGTGCCCCGAGTTGACTCGCTTGCCACGAAATGGGCCTATTTACTACGTTTGACCGGCAACCCTCGACCATACCGAGAATTGCGAAATCAAAACTGCAGGTAGAGGGCCTGCCATTTTTCAAAAAAGACCCGCATGGTCGACCCATGCGGGTTAAACGTAGTAGATAGCTCGTTTTCGTGGCGCGACGTAATCGCAATGTGACAAAGGGGCTGTCCCTTTGTCACATTGGCTAGTCTAGGCGGACGGGATCGTGGGGGTATGCGTTGAGAATCTCGACGCCGGACTCGGTAACTAGGGCCAAGTCCTCGATGCGGACGCCGGTGCGGCCGGGGAGGTAGATGCCCGGCTCGATGGAGAACGTCATGCCTGGCTCGATAACCTGTTCGTTGACCAGCGAGACGTCGCCCGGCTCATGGTCCTGAAGACCGATCGAGTGGCCCAGGCGATGCGTAAAGTACCGCCCATAGCCCGCGTCTTCAATCACATCGCGCGCGGCGCGGTCCAGGTCGCACATGCGCACACCCGGTGCGATGAGTGCCTCGGCGGCCTCGTTGGCGCGGCGCACGATGTCGTAGATGCGCGCCGTCTCCTCGTCCGGATCGCCCCAAAAGAACGTGCGCGTCATGTCCGAGCAGTAGTTGCGACGACGCCCGCCAATGTCGAACAGCACCACGTCGCCGCGCTTGAGCACGGTGTCGTCGGGCTCGTGGTGCGGGTCGCCGGCGTTAGCACCAAAGCTCACGATGGGCGGAAAGCTAAAGCCCTCGCAGCCGTGCTTGCGATACAGGCCGAGCATCTGGTCGGCAATTTCGCGTTCCGTCACGCCCTCGTGAACGAGCTTGATAGCGTCGGCCATCACGGCGTCGTTAGCGGCCGAGGACGCGCGCATGAGCTCCTGTTCGGCGTCATCCTTGTGGGTGCGCGCGGCGGTGACGGCAAAGTCGCCCAGGAAAAACTCGCTGGCTGCGTGGCGCTCCATGAGTGGCATCAAAAAGCCGGAACGCATGACGGTGTCGATGCCGAGCGGTTTGTTCGGATCGACCTCGCGAGCGATGGCGTCGGCCACGACGTCGGTATCGGTGTGGTAGGCAACGCGCGCATTGTCATACTCGGGCAGCTGATGCAGCGCGTTGACCAGGGTCACGGGCTCGCTACCGCGTGCGAGCAGCGCGCCGCAAAAACGCTCGAACATATCGGCATAAAAACCGGTTAGATAGTAGATCGACCACGGGTCATTTATGAGCAACTGCGCACCGGGGTGCTGAGCCTCGAGCGCATCGAGCACGCGCGCCACGCGCTGGTCATCGACATGTGCCATGAAACATCCTTTCGCTTGGTTGCCACCATGGTATCCCCAATGCCAGGGTAGTCAATTTGGGACGGGGCTATTTTAGCTGCGTCAAACTTGCGGGCTAATAGGTAAAAGTAGCCATAAGAGGCCCGTCCCAAATGGGCTGGTTTCAAAAGTATGGCGGATTACGGGGCTGGACCTGTATTACTTGACCATGGCAAAAATCGCGAAATTAAAACCGCATATAGATGGCTTGTCAAAAATTGAAAATGGCCGGTATGGATGGGGGTCTCCGAATCGGCCCCGTAATCCGGCATAGTTTTGAAATGGCACTAAAGTAGGCACAAGCTGAATACCGATCCCAAGGATAGTTGCGGTGGAATAGTTCCTGGATGCCGGGGTTTTGGCGGAAATCAGGAACTATTTCACCGCAATTGAGGAGGGGTGGGATGGATGGCAGCGTAACTAAAAGCCCCGTTCTAAATGAGCTGCTTAGGCTGGGTCGATGTCCATGCTGGCGATTAGGTTGATGTTGGTGTTGAGGAGGTCGGGGAGGACGACGTCGCCCATGCGGATGGGGGCTTTGACGATTAGGCCTCGGATGAGGTCCATGGCTTGGGCGTGGAGGGTCAGCGGGATGGCTTCGGATGTGCGCACGGGGAGCAGGGCTTCGTCGCCGCCGGAGACGGCCACGGTGGTGGTGAGCACGCGCATGGGGCAGGTGAGCTCCTGATGTGCGAACTTATCGCCGCGCGGGCAGTTGTTGCCGGTTACGGAGCGCACTTCTACCACGGCGCCGTCTTCGTCACGCTCTACCTCTACGGTCAGGAGGCACTCAGATGGGCAGGTTGTGCAGTTGAACTGCAACGTTTCGATCGCGTTTATGCTCATGGTCTTACGCCTCCTCGATGGGATCGACGGACAGGACAATTTCGCTAGCACCTAGGTCGAGTGCGCGCTGAATCACCTTTGGCGGCAGCGGGAGGCTCTCCATGACGCTCGGTTTAAACGGGCGGACCTTGCCTGTAAGTAGTTCCTCGTCGCCTGCTAGAATACGCACGCGGGCGGCATCGACCGGTCGGCGCACACGGAAGTTGAGTCTGGTGAGTGTCACAGTCGTAATGCGTCCCGGCAGCGCGTAGCCCGCGATGCCGGCAGGGGAGACCGTGAGCTCCCAGTCCGGAACGGTGCCCGCGCCGGTCCCCAGCGCGTACGCCGCTGCAGCTGCGCCAGCCCTCTCGGACTCGGTCGTTACGTTGTCTGCCAGGTCGTGCACGTGCAGCACGTTGCCGCAGGCAAAGATGCCCGGCACGCCCGTTTGCAGGCTCTGGTCCACCACGGCGCCGCGCGTTCGCGGGTCAAGCTCTACGCCAGCGGCAACCGAAAGCTCGTTCTCGGGAATCAAGCCCACCGAAAGCAGCAGTGTGTCGCACGGAACGATGCGCTCGGTCCCCGGAATGGGCGCCAGGCGCTCGTCGACTTGGCTTACCTCGACGGCTTCCACGCGGTCGTGCCCGATCACGCGTGTGACGGTGGTGGACAGGTGCAGCGGAATGCCAAAGTCGTTCAGGCAGTTCTTCACATTGCGGCGCAGGCCGTTAGCGTACGGCATGAGCTCGTACACGCCCTCGACCGAAATCCCCTCGAGCGTGCAGCGGCGCGCCATGATAAGTCCAATGTCACCCGAGCCCAAAATGACAGCGCGCGAGCCGGGCTTGAGGTTTTCGATATTGATGTATCGCTGCGCCAGGCCGGCCGTAAACACGCCGGCGGGACGACTGCCGGGAATCTTGATCTCGCTGCGCGTGCGCTCGCGACAACCCATGGCAAGGATGACCGCGCGCCCGGTGAGCCGTAGCATGCTGGCGGGGCTCATGAGCGTGACGGTATGGACCGCGGCGTCTTCCGTAGGCTCGCCCGAATCAATCCCAATCACCATGCAGTCCAGGAACAGCGTAATGTCGGTTGCGCGCACCTGGTCGATAAAGCGCTGTGCGTATTCGGGACCGGTGAGTTCCTGTTTAAAGTGCGACAGGCCAAAGCCGGGGTGGATGCACTGGCGGAGGATGCCGCCCAGGTGCTGCTCGCGCTCCACGATGGCCACGCGTGCGCCGGCCTTATGCGCGGCCAGCGCGGCCGCCATGCCTGCAGGCCCGCCGCCGATAACGACCACGTCGAAGGCTTGCGTTTGTACGGCTTCTACGACGCCGCAATCAATCGCACTCGATTTGAACTCCTCCATCCTAGCGCACCCCCTTCAAAGGTCCCTCGACCAACCAGGAGCCGGCGTCCTCCAGTAATACCTCGCTAGGGTTGCAGCCCAACTCGCGCGTCAGAATCGCCACCACGCGGCTCTGGCAAAAGCCGCTCTGACACCGGCCCATACCGGCACGGCAGCGGCGCTTGACGCCCTCGACCGAAACCGCGCCCGGCTGGCGTCGGATCGCGGCCACGATCTCGGCTTCGGGCACCGTCTCGCAGCGGCAGACAATCTGGCCCCACGTGGGATCGGACTCGATCAGCTCCTCCTTGCGCGCCAGTGGTGCGCGGTCAAAGTCGTCCGGCGCGCGGCGAATTGGGTTCCAGTCATCCCGTTCGCGCAAAACCACACCCGCGTCGCGCATAACCTGCTCCATGCGCTCGGCAATGGCCGGCGCGCTCGCCACGCCCGGCGACTGAATGCCTGCCGCCTGGAACAGTCCCGGCACCACGGCCGACTGCCCAATAAAGAAGTCGTTCGTTCCCTGAATGACCGGACGCCCGCCGGCAAATGCGCGCACCACGCGGCGCGTATCCAGATCGGGCACCAGCTTGCGCGCGCCGGTCAGCAGCGCGTTAACGTCGCCGGCGTAGGTCTGCGTGTCGCCCGGATCGCGCACGGCGGCGGTCGCGGTGATCACCGTGTTGCCGTGGACGGTGCCTGTAACGATGACGCCCTTGGAAACCGGCGTGGGAACGGGGAAGAGCGGCATGAGCGCACGTGGCTCCTTGTCCAGCACCACGATGTTGCCCTGGCGCCAGACCATCTGGAACTCCTCGGCGCCCGCCATATGCGAGATGTTTGCGGCGCCGTTGCCCGCGGCATTAATCAAATAGCGGCAACGCACATCACCGGTCGGTGTCACCAGCGTAAAGCGAGCGGTCCCGTCACCGCTCCCGTCGCCAGCGCCGGGAGCTACCTCGATCGCCTCCACCGGCGCGGACCGCATAAAGGTCACCCCGTTGGCGACGGCGTTTTCCAGCGCGGCGATGGCAACCTCAAACGGGTCGACAAATCCAGTCGAGGGGCACCACAACGCACACGTTGCATCGGCACTGGCGCGCGGCTCCAATTCGTGGATGCGGTCGGGTCCGACGATCGACAGCTCGGGCACACCGTTGGCAAGGCCGTTGCACCGCAGCTGCTCCAGTTGTGCGCCGTCTTCGTCGTTAAACCCCAGCACCATCGACCCGGTACGGCAAAACAAAAAGCCTAGCTCCTGGGCCCACGTGCCATATAGCTCGCAACCACGGGCGTTGACCTGCGCCTTTACCGTTCCCGGTGCCGGATCGTAGCCGGCGTGCACCAGACCGCCGTTGGCCTTCGACGCGCCCAGCGCAATATCGTTAGCCGCCTCGACCACGCAAATGGACAGGTCATAGCGCGCGAGCTGCCTCGCGATGGCGCATCCGGTGATGCCCGCGCCGACAATCACGATATCAAACGTTTCCGTCACAGTGCCTCCCAGACGAGTTGACAGACCGTCAATAAGACTATCCTAGGGTCTGCACACCCCCAGTGCGACGGCAATGCGGCGAACAGCCCTGCAACACCCGCCAACGGCAGGCGCGGGCTGGCCCAGCACGGATGCTGGCCACGTTAGACCGCGAGATCTTCCCACCAAACATCGCGGTCGTCGCCGTTACCTGTTACAGATTGAGATGCTGCGTCCACAGGCGCACGTTCATCTCGATTTGTAACGATAGGCGGGGAATTGCGGTCCTACGTGTTACAGATCGAGACGGTAGCCCGTCGGGTTACTCGTATGTCTCGATCTGTAACAGCTGGCAGGGTTTTTGGTTCCTTTCTGTTACAGGTCGAGACAATCTTTCCGACGGATTCTGGTTGTCTCGATCTGTAACAGTAAGAACTGTTTTTGGGTTCTAGATGTTACAGATCGAGGTTTAAGTCGGGGAGAGAAGGGTTTGTCTAAATCTGTAACGTCTGGGACTGTTTTAGCCGAGTAACTGTTACAGATTGAGATGTTTGTGTCTGCGCCAGCCCCGCCCCTAGCCGTGGTCCCATATAAACAAACCCCGTGGTAAACTTGACCGAACTGTTAATATTCCGAAAGGTACCCGTAATGTCCAAGTACATCTCCGAGCTCATGTCGCCGCAGCTTATGGGCGTCGTCTATGCCTTTGTTGGCTTTATCATCGCCCTGTATGTGCTGTCGGTCGTCTATGTGTTTATCGACGCTCGCCGCCGCGGCGCCAGCGCCTACGTGGCATGGGGCATCATCGCCCTCATCCCGTTTGTAGGCCTCATTGCCTACCTGGTCCTGCGCCCGCACTCCTACGCGTCCGACCGCGAGGAGCAGGAGCTGGACATGGCCCTGCGCGAGCGCCAGCTTGCCCAGTACGGCACCTGCCCGCAGTGCGGCGCGCCCATCGAGAAGGATTTCGTCGTTTGCCCGGTGTGCGATACCCAGGTTCGCAACGTCTGCCCCAGCTGCCATCGCCCGCTTGATGCGCACTGGAAGGTCTGCCCCTACTGCCGAACTCGCATTCAGTAACGCATCCATCGCTGGGCCGGCCGCAAGCCACGGGCACGTCGCAAGCCACGCGCGCCTCTCATCCCGCCCCACACGATGAAGCATGCGTAGAAAATCGCCCGCCGTGCCATTAAGGTGCGGCGGGCGCTTGTATACCAAGGCAACCTGCCTATAATGATGCAAGTCAAAAACACCGAGCGCATCGCACGCACTTGCATCAGGCATCCGAGAGGAGAAAACATACCCATGAAGGCACTCTACAATGACGGTTCGGTGGCCGAGCTCCCGCAGGACGAGGTCACGCACGTCATCCGTCACTCCGCCGCGCACATCATGGCGCAGGCCATCAAGCGCCTGTACCCCGAGGCCGTCTTTGCTTACGGCCCCGCGACCGACAACGGCTTCTACTACGACGTCGACCTGCCCGAGGGCGTCAAGATCAGCGAGGACGACTTCCCCGCGATCGAGGCCGAGATTAAGAAGATCGTCAAGGAGAACCTCAAGTTCACCGTTTTTGAGAAGCCCCGCGCCGAGGCCATCGCCCTTATGGAGGAGCGCGGCGAGAAGTACAAGGTCGAGCATATCGGCGACCTGGACGACGACGCCCGCATCACCTTCTACCAGCAGGGCGACTACATCGACATGTGCGTCGGCCCCCACATCTGCTACACCAAGGTGCTGAAGGCCTTTAAGCTCACCGGCGTCTCGGGCGCCTACTGGAAGGGCGACAAGGACAACAAGATGCTCACCCGCATCAACGGCGTTGCCTTTGCCACCAAGGAAGAGCTCGACGAGCACATGCACATGCTGGAGGAGGCCAAGAAGCGCGACCACCGCAAGATCGGCCGCGAGATGGACCTCTTTATGATGCGCGACGAGGCCCCCGGCTTCCCGTTCTTCCTGCCCAACGGCATGATCCTTAAGAACACGCTGCTGGACTACTGGCGCGAGATCCACCACAAGGCCGGCTACGTGGAGATCTCCACGCCGCTCATCATGAACAAGCAGCTGTGGAAGACCTCGGGCCACTGGGACCACTACAAGGACAACATGTACTCCACCGTCATCGACGACGAAGAGTACTGCATTAAGCCCATGAACTGCCCGGGCGGCGTGCTGGTGTACGCCTCCAAACCGCACTCCTACCGCGAGCTGCCCGTCCGCGCCGGCGAGATTGGCCTGGTGCACCGCCACGAGCTGCGCGGCGCCCTGCACGGCCTGTTCCGCGTGCGCTGCTTTAACCAGGACGACGCCCACTTGTTTGTGCGTCCCGACCAGCTGACCGACGAGATCGTGGGCGTGGTCAACCTCATCGACTCCGTGTACCAAAAGTTTGGCTTTAAGTACCACGTTGAGCTTTCGACCCGCCCCGAGGACTCCATGGGTTCGGATGAGGACTGGGCTCGCGCCGAGGAGGGCCTGCGTACCGCTCTTGAGCAGCTACACATGGACTACGAGGTCAACGAGGGCGATGGCGCCTTCTACGGCCCCAAGATCGACTTCCACCTGGAGGACTCGCTCGGCCGTACCTGGCAGTGCGGCACCGTTCAGCTCGACTTCCAGATGCCGCTCAACTTTGACCTGGAGTACGTGGACGCCGACGGCACCAAGAAGCGCCCCATTATGCTGCACCGCGTATGCTTTGGCTCCATCGAGCGCTTCATCGGCATTCTGATTGAGCACTTTGCGGGCAAGTTCCCCACCTGGCTGGCTCCCGTACAGGTCAAGGCGCTTCCCGTCTCTGAGAAGAGCCGCGACTACGCCCACGAGGTGTGCGCCAAGCTGGAGGAGGCCGGCATTCGCGTGGTTTGCGACGACCGCGACGAGAAGATCGGCTACAAGATCCGCGAGGCCCGCAGCATCGACCGCGTGCCCTACATGCTCATCCTGGGCGAGAAGGAGGTCGAGGCCGGCAACATCTCCGTTCGCGATCGCTCCAACGAGACCGTTCAGATGAGCGTTGACGAGTTTGTTGCGAAGGTGACCGAGGAGATCAAGACCCGCGCCTAAGGCAAGCTTCACAACAATTAACAAAGGCGACCGTCCGCATAGGGCGGTCGCCTTTTTCATGCCGAAATAAGAAAAGCCGCTGGTTGAGCGGCTTTTTTTGTTGCACAAAAAGGTACAGGTTTTTGTAGAGGGGTATGGAGATGTACCTACTAGCAGTACATTTTGCGTAATCTGGGCAAACGCTGATTAATTGCTCGTATAATGTCATCTGTCGAAAGATACAAAAACCTGTACTTTTGCGACTGCGCCTAGCTGCGAGCGAGAAGCCTGTTCTAAACGCCCCTGCATTTGTGTGCATCGCAAAGCCAAAAGAGGGGGCGAGAACATGGAACAGACGGCACGGCGCCAAGAGCAGCTGCCGGGCGCATTTAACGGCGCCACCACCAACAGTCAACACGGCCGCGTCCGCTGGTATCTGGTTCACACCCCCAATGGAAAAGAGCGCGAGACCTGCGAAAAGGTCCGCCGTATTATCCCGAACAACCTTATGCAGGATGCTTTTGTGATGCAAAAGGAGTTCTGGTTTAAGCGGGACGGCGCATGGTCGCTCCAAACCAAACCTATGTACAAGGAATATTTCTTCGTCGCTACGCACGATGCTGCCGCGCTCGATAGGGCCCTGGCCCAGTTGAGCTTTGGCTGTCGCATCGCCGGCAGTAGGGAGCGGGCGTACATGCCCATGCCGGACGATGCGCAGGATTGGTACCGCAGCGTGCTGGACGACGACGGAGTGGTGCGCAACAGCGTTGCGCGCATAGAAGATGGCGTGTTGCACATAGAACAGGGTCCCTTGGTGGGGCAAGAGGCTCGCGTTAAAAAGATCGACCGTCATAAACGCTGGTGCCTGGTAGACGTGGGCGATGGCGATTCCGTTTTTAGGGAGCTGCTACCGCTTGACGTTCCCAGCAAAACGTAAGGGAGACGTTGCACTAGCAAATTACTTGATTTTGGATTCATAGATGGGGGGGGGTTCCTGGGGACAGGAACGTAAGTTTTATTGTGGCTGCTAATAAAGAAGTGACAGAGAGCAATGCGCCCGCGGGGGCAGCGCTGATTGCTCAGGCTATGGACCAGCGTGAATGCACCGGTCGATATAAGGCTGTGCAATCCATCATGGACTGGGACAACTCGCGCCTGGCCTACCGTGCCGTCAAGCGCGCGTTCGACATCGTGTTCAGCGGCTGCGTGCTGGCCGTCATTGCCGTGCCGAGTCTGGTGCTTGCCGCGGCAATCCGCCTGGAGAGCGAGGGCAACCCGTTCTACAGTCAAATTCGCGTGGGCCAGACCCACCGCGACGGCAGCCTGTCCACCTTCCGCATGTGGAAGTTCCGCAGCATGTACAGGGACGCCGACGAGCGCCTCGCCGAGCTCAAGGGGCAGAACGAGATCGCCGGCGCCATGTTCAAGATGAGGGAGGACCCCCGCGTCACCAAGATCGGCAGGTTCATCCGCAAGCATTCCATCGACGAGTTTCCGCAGTTCGTCAACGTGTTCCTGGGGCAGATGTCCGTCGTGGGCCCGCGCCCGCCGCTGCCTAACGAGGTGGCCGAGTACACAGAATTCGACCTGCAGCGTCTGGCCGTCAAGCCCGGCATCACCGGCTGGTGGCAGGTGACCGACCGCAACGATACCGACTTTGACGGGATGGTCCGCCGTGATTTGGAGTACATCGCCAAGCGCGGCCTCATCACGGACTTGAAGATTGTTCTCCTCACGGTCGTTGAGGTCTTTACCGGTGGAGGTGCTTGCTAAATGACTGAACCGGTTAGGGTGGCTCAGGTTGTTGGCAAGATGGTTGGCGGCGGCGTCGAAGCTGTCGTTATGAATTACTATCGTCACATCGATCGCAGTAAAGTGCAGTTTGACTTTCTTGTTGATTCCGATTCGACGCTTGTTCCCCGTGACGAGATCGAATCGCTCGGTGGCAGGGTCTTTGAGATACCGCCCTATCAGCATATAGCTGAATACCAGCGAGAGCTTCAGCGTCTCTTTAAGCAAGAGGGCTGGAAGATTGTCCACAGTCACATCAACGCGCTTTCGGTCTTTCCTCTTCGTGCTGCGAAGAAGGCGGGTGTTTCTGTGCGGATCGCCCATAGTCACTCTACGAGCGGTAAGGGGGAGTATGCCAAGAATGCCCTGAAGGCCGTGCTGAAAACGCAATCGAATCGATATCCAACACACCGATTTGCATGTAGTCAATTTGCCGGTGAATGGCTTTTCGGTAAAGCTGCGCACTTCGAGGTCGTATACAACGCAATCGATTTGGATCGCTTTCGCTTCAATGCGGAGGCTCGTGCGCAAGCGCGAGCCGACCTGGGCCTCGTCGGCAACCAGTTTGCCATTGGACATGTGGGGCGCTTTACTGCCCAGAAGAACCATGCGTTTTTGATTGACGTTTTTGCTGAGGTCGCAAAGCGCCGCGACGATGCTGTCCTGCTGCTTGCCGGTACCGGCGAAGCCGGGGCCTCCGTAAAGGCCTTGGTGGACGAACGCGGTCTTACTGATCGCGTTAAGTTTCTGGGGCAGAGAAGCGATGTCAATCGCTTGTACCAGGCGTTTGATGCGTTCGTTCTGCCAAGCCTTTACGAAGGCCTGTGCCTCGTCGGCGTCGAGGCACAGGTGTCTGGCTTACCGTGCTTGTTGAGCGATGCGATTACGCGTGAGGTAGACGTAACGGGGGAGTGTAAGTTCTTGTCGATTGATAGCCCTGTCGTGTGGGCAGATGAAATCGATTCACTCTTGCCGTACTCGTATGAGGGTCGATTGTCTATCTCAAGTGGGCAATTCGCCGATTACAACATTGAGTTGCAAGGCGAGCGACTGACTTATAAATATCTAGATCTCTACTCAAGGAATTAGATGGCAAACAGTAACTTGGTATCGGTGATTGTGCCGGTATATAACGTTAAGCCTTATCTGCGGGAGTGCTTTGATAGCATTTGCCGTCAAAGCTATCGTAACATCGAGATTATTCTTGTCGATGACGGCTCGACTGATGGTTCTGGCGAGCTTTGTGATGTTCTTGCTGCAAGCGACGACCGTACCACCGTTTTGCATAAGGAAAATGGCGGTCTTTCCGACGCTCGTAATGCAGGGCTGCGTATTGCTCAGGGCGACTGGATTTCCTTCGTTGATAGCGACGACTACATTTCTCCTGTTTTTATCGAGGTTCTTTTTAACGCCTGCCGCGATACGGGATGTCAGATATCTGCTGTTCCATTTGGCAAGCCGTTCAATGATGGTGATGCTTGCCCTTTGGTGGAGTCTCTTGACCCCGTGGCGCCTGCGAAGGCACTGCCTTCGCCCGATGTCCAGCGTCTGATGTTATATCAGACGCTGGACACCGGTGCCCCGTGGCGCCTTTACGCAAAGGCGCCACTGGGCATTGACCCGTTCCCTAAGGGGTTGTATTACGAGGATCTCGCTAGCGTCTATAAGATTATTCACAAGGTTGATTCCGTTGCCGTTGTCGATTGCCGTGAGTTGTATGCATATCGCATGAGAAGTAACAGCATTATCAGGCAAGAATATCGACACATTAAAGGCAAGTCTGCATTGATAATTGCCGATCGGCTCTACCAGGATATTTGTAATTGGTATCCGGACCTAAGTAAAGCCGCCGCTTCGCGCTGCTTTTCTGTTTGTAGGATGGTTTACGCACAGATTCCGATGGCTGGGGTCTCTGAAAGCGACCTTAAAGACCGCGATGACCTTTGGAATAACTTATCTACATTTCGTTTGCCTGTTCTGAAGGATTTCGAAGCTAGAAAAAGAGAACGCTTGGCAGCATTTTTTGCCTGCTGCGGAAGAAGAATTTTTTCCGTATTTTGTTCTGCCTGTCGCTTATCTGGATTAATGCAATAACTAACTTGAAAGTAGCTTAAACAATGTTAGTTCTATCATTAATGACGTTATATTTTCTTTTGCTGCTTGCAATCTCTCAAGAGCTATCAAAAAGTGATTGGATGAATCCAGCATCAATTTGTAACGCCTCTTTCTTTATTTGCTCACTCGCTGAATTGTATAACTGCCTTGTCTTCGGTACTGAAGTCTCCCTCCATGGAGGATTACTTATTTGCTTCTTTGTTACCGTCTTTGATGTCGCATCGCTATTTTTCTTGCTTTATTTTAGACAGATGAAAGTGCAGCGAAGCAAACTTAATGCTAGTGTTGAATCGACGACTCTTGTAAGGATTCAAGTTCCGACATCTCTTGTTCTATTGGCTGTTGTCCTTGGGGTCGTTACTGCCGTTTTGTTTTTGAAAGATGTTCGATCAGCTGTTTCGGGTCCTGTTGCTGGGGACTGGAATTCTTTAATGAATTCTTACCGAACTGCATCTGCTTATAGCGGCGATGATCCTTCAGTCGGGCTTTCGTCTTTATCCAATATATGCTTTAAATTGCTTACCATTTTTTCGTTTGTATATCTAATTATTGGTTTTAACAATATTATTTGCGATGGATTTAGCATCAAAGATGCTCTCATGCTTCTCCCCGCTGCGTTTTATGCAATTTGTCAATTATTGAATGGCGTAAGGCTAGGTGCCATTGTTTTTGTCTGTTCATGCGTTTGCTGCATATGGATTTTACTATCGATTAACAGTGGGTGGACGATAAGAATAACCCTTGGGAAGTTTATCAAAATTGTATTCGCTCTTGTTTTTGCCTGTTTCTTATTTTGGGTTGCCTCTTGGTTTGTTGGACGAGAAGTTACTCTTGGACCATTGGATTATATTTGCAGCTACATTGGCTATTCATTTGTTTTATTTGATAAATTTCTTCAAAATCCTGGTGTTGCAAGCAAGTACTTTGGCTCGGAGACTTTCGTAGCACTATATTCTTCTTTTGGACGAAATTTTGGCTTTACTAATTTAGTTTCATCCGGTAACCATGAGTTTCGTTCTTGGGGTTCAATCGATCTCGGTAATGTATACACGGTATTTCGATTGTGGTATCACGATTTCGGTTTTGGCGGTACTGCGCTATTTAGCCTCTTAACTGGTCTTTTTTATTCAAACCTCTATGAGCATGCTCGCATGCTTCATGGTGGGTCCCCGCTGTCTATTTCGATGATTTCGTATACCTATCTTTCTTCGGGCATATTCTCCATGCCGCTTGTTGGAAAGCTCACCTCATCTCTCTTTACTCCAACGACTTGGTTTTTAGCCATCTCGTCTCTGTTCCTAAGTGAGTGGATAAAAAGATATCAGAAACGACAACCCCCTATGAATTAGTCCATTATCTAGAAAAGGTATCAGAATGAAAAAAGTTTCAATTATTACTCGTCATAACGTTCTCAACTACGGGTCTGTCCTCCAGGCTTATGCTACGCAAGAAGTTGTTAAAAACTTGGGGTACGATCCTGTTGTTGTTGACTATCGGAGATGCGCTGAGACCCTTGATTCTCTTGTGAAGCGTTATTCAGAAGGTAGGTCTCTGCCTCATCGCATCTATAGGAACACGGTTTGGCGTTTGCTGTACAGTGCAGGTGAGAAGCGTTTTAAGAGCATGAGAGAGCAGTATCTGACTCTTTCTCCGCATTGTGATGAAACAAGTATCGACGCCTTGCTGCCTAACACAGATATCTATTTGACTGGCAGCGATCAGGTCTGGAACGAACTTGGCGATGGCTCTCTAGATCCGGTATTCTTTTGGGACGGGCTTTCTAAGGTCGAGGGAAAGAAGGTCGTATCCTACGCCGCTAGTTTTGGACGTGGTGGCGTTGTAAAGGGGTATGAGTCGCAAATTGGTAACTGGCTCAAGCGCTACGATGCCATTTCCGTCCGCGAGGATTCAGGTAAGGATATCGTTGAGAGCTACGGTCTCAAAGCTGAGCAGGTTTTGGATCCGACCCTGCTTCTCAATCGCTCCGAGTGGAACAAGATTGCCAGTAAAAAGGCTCCCGTTGAAAAGCCCTACGCCCTCGTCTATAACCTCCATCCTGATTCAGATATGCTGCAGTACGTTAAAGATAAGACCGCTGGCTCCAATCTTGAGATTGTAAGTGTGTGCCCTACGTTTAGGAGAAGGGTAGGAAAACAGGTCGTTCTTCCGCCCCTGGAGGATTTCCTTGCGCTGTTTAGGGATGCATCTTGCGTATACACGGATTCATTCCACGGCACTGCTTTTTGTATCAATCTCGGCACCCCATTTGTTGAGATCTTTCCAAAGGCTAATGCCGCGCGAAATAAATCTGTTCTTAGACTCTTTGGCCTAGAGAATAGGGCCTGGGACACGTTCCAAGGCAATGCTTGGGACGACGATATCGATTGGCAGCATGTTGGCGAGGTTCTTGATGGGGAGCGCAACCGCAGCCTCTCCTGGCTTGATCGCGCGTTGAAGGAATAGATGAATGCAAAGTATCTGCGAAGACAAAATGTGTGCGGGCTGCATGGCATGTGTCGATGCCTGTCCTAAAGATGCAATCGCTGTTCTTGAAAGGCTCGAGTACTATACCCCCAGTATCGATCAAAGCAAATGCATTGATTGCGGTAGGTGCACAGCTGTATGTCAACAATGCAATCCGCCTCAAGGCTCTAAACCTAGTAAATGGTTGCAAGGATGGGATTCTAACTCGGAGAGCAGGGGAACCTCCTCATCGGGCGGCTTGGCGGCCGCGATTATCCGAGGGTTTATTTCTGCCGAAGGAGTAGTTTGCTCTTGCTGTTTCCGGGACGGTCAGTTTGGGTTTGAGTTTTCTAGCTCGATTGCGGATGCCGTTAAATATAAAGGATCTAAGTACGTTAAAAGCAATCCAATTGGCTCTTACGCTCGTATAAAAAAATTGCTGGTTGAGGGTAAAGAAGTCTTATTTGTAGGATTGCCTTGCCAGGTGGCCTCTCTTAAAAACTTTGTCGGCAACAAGCTTCTTTCGAATTTATATACGGTTGATTTGATTTGCCACGGTACTCCTTCGCCTGCGATTCTCCGTCAATTCCTGAGTGAGAATGGGATTGACATGAATCAGCTTGAGTCGATTGAGTTTCGTTCTAAAGGCAGCTTTCAGCTAAGGGAGAACGAGCGAACGATTGATTTGCCCGGTGTTTTGGATGGGTATACAGTAGCTTTCTTGGCGGGGCTGGACTATACGGAAAACTGTTATCACTGCAGGTATGCAAGCATTGAAAGAGTTTCTGATGTTACATTAGGCGATTCCTGGGGGACGAATCTTACCGAAGAAATGCGTCGGGGTGTCTCCCTGGTTTTAATCCAGAATCAAAAAGGACAGCGACTGATAGACCTTGCTGGTGCTGAGTTAATGACGGTTGATATCGAGACCGCCATTAAGAATAACGGTCAGTTGAGGAGTCCCTCCGAGAAGCCATCTGCGCGAGCGCGATTCTTCGAGGACCTTTCATGCGGTAGATCAATTACCGATGCGGTAAGAAGGTCTTTGCCCAAAAGGTATTTCAAACAATCGCTTAAACGTTTGCTAATTCGCATTGGTTTGCTCAAGCGCGGGGGGGGGTACGGAATTAAGGTCTCATTAGCACCTGATTCCAACCCCTTGCATTACATTAAAGGAAGCATTCAATGAAGATTCTTCTAATTGGTGAGGTCACAGGCAATACTGGACCTTCAAATGTACACAAGTCATTAGTGGAATATTGGCCTTCTTGCGATTCGATACGGCCGCTATATTCAAAAAGTAAAATCTCCAAGTTATATGAGGCTATTTCTGAGGGTCTTAAGAGCGATGTGATTGTCTCTTGCGGCGCTGGTTGGACGGATATCATTGCGCATCGGGTGCTTTCTGCCTTTGGTAAACCTGTCATTTGCTTTAATCATGGGTACGTCCCTTTTGAGAATGAGATCAACGGTCTCGGATATAGCGATAGAACTGTCAAGGCAATCATTAAGCATTTGCGTACTGCGGATTTGATCGTTGCGAATTCTTTCCTCCAGGAGAACTTTGTTAAGAAACAGCTGCCTGAATGCTCCGATAAGGTTAAGCACGTTTGCCTTGGGGTCAAAAGGTTTAAACAATGCGGCTTCGAAGGCCAACGTGAAAATATCGTTGCTGTTAGCGGGGGCACCCGTCCAATTAAGGCCAACGAAATAGTCGCGAAGGCCGTCTCGATTCTCAGAGATCGTGGTGTCGATTGCTCTTTAAGGGTGTACGGGCGACGGTACTCCGATAACTCTTCCTTAGATAATCTCATGACCTCGGCTGACGGTGAATATAGGGGCCAAGTTGCCTCCGATCAGTTTGTGAACGAGCTTCGAGAGTGCTCGGTATTCGTTATGAATTCTAGGCATGAGCCCTTTGGTCTCTCTGCCCTTGATGCGATTGAGGCCGGATGTTCGCTCCTTCTTTCGACTAACTGCGGAATTGCCGAAGTGATGTCGATTCAGGGATCCGATGTCGTGAAAAACTGCGAGGACCCGATCGAGGTTGCCGATAAGATCGAGGGATTGCTTCGAGCTCCTAACTCCAAGCGGCTGTTTGATTCCATCGATTTTGATGAATGTAGCTGGACCAAAACGGCCGAGACGCTACGAAATTACTGTGCGGAGGTATTAGGGTAAATGGCCGAAAGCAAGAAAGTGACCGTCTCCAAAAGAGATGTGATTTGGAATTATGTCGGCACGATCGCGTCTATGGGCAGTAACTTTTTGCTCTTGCCGCTACTCCTATCTTTTTTATCGAGTGCTCAAATCGGTCTCTGGTACGTGTTCGTAGCCATTTCGGGTTTTGCGCAGCTGCTTGAATTCGGTTTTACTTCTACCTTGTCCCGCAACATTCTTTATTGCCTGAGCGGGGCAAAGAAACTGACCAAACAAGGCTGCGACTATTCTTCTGTTGATGGAGAAGTTGACTGGCACTTGATGCGCGTCGTTCTTGATACGTCTAAAACGATATACGCTGTCTTGGGTCTCATCGCGTTATTTGTTGCGGCAACGTTGGGAACTTTTTACGTTTCTTATGTCACCGATTCTTTTTTAATTGAGGGTTCGTTGCCTGCATGGATTGTGTTTGTCGTTTCCATTTTCACTAACTTGTATTTTCTTTACTGTCTCACGTTTCTCCGTGGGCTTGGAGACGTTGCCGGTGAGAACAGGGCTAAAACGCTTGCCAGGATTGGGCAGCTTGCTATTACGGCGGTCCTTCTGTTTTGTGGCTTGAGCCTTCTCGCTGCCGCACTCGGCTTCTTGGCCTACAGCACTTTGCTGAGGTTATTTGCGATTAGGACATTTCGGAGCCATCATGACGTCGAAGAGGGGATTAAATCCGATGCCGCAGCTGTTGCTAAGGACGAAATGCTTGACGTTCTAAAGACGGTTTCGTTTGTGGCGTGGCGTGATGGTGTCGTATCTCTAGCCTGGTATGGCGCCACGCAGGCAACATCGCTGCTTTGCTCGGCTTTCCTAGGGCTTGAACAAACTGGTACGTATTCCGTCATGTTGCAGTTCGCGACGGCGATCCACCAGATTTCAAGCGCCTATTTACGTTCATGCTTTCCCACCTTCCAGTCTGCCTATGTCAGGGATGACAAGCAGACTCAGAAGGCGGTGGTCGAACGCGGAATTTCCTGCTATGTATGCATGTATATTGTCGCTACAGTTCTTGTAACGGCATGCCTGCCGATACTCACGCTTTTCAAGCATGATTTCATTTGCGATCCAGTTTTGTTCCTGGGTATTGCCCTCTATTACTTCCTGCTTAATCAGCACTCTCTGTTTTGCAACATTATTGTTAGCATGAACGAGATTCCGTACTTCAAAGCGTATTTGGTATCAACTGCTGCTGGAATCTGCGTAAGTTGCGTTTTATGTGGCGCCTTTAGCTGGGGAGCCTGGGGTCTTGTAGTTGGCCAGGCAATTCCACAGCTCTGCTACAACAATTGGCATTGGCCACAATATGTTTTAAAACGTACCGGGCTTGGATATGTGCAGGCTATACACAGCGGTCTTGATTGGTGGAAAAATAGAATGGTTGGGCAAAGAGCCTAATTGAAGCATGTGCCTTTGCATGGTGACACGTAATTTCTTTCGCAAACTGACATCCGCATGGCGAACACGGCCCGCGCCCCGTCATATGATTTCTAGCGGCTAAACAACAAATCATTGACGAAGGGATACGGGTCGTGTCTGCGAACATCGTATAAGTCGACGAGGAGTCGCTGCGCAAGGACATATAGAATCTGGTGAGAAAGACCGTCGAGGAGACGCCCAGCGCGCTGGTAGACGAAAATGTGTCTGATTTTGTCGGGGCCGGCCGGTTAGGTGCTGGGGCTTTGAAAGCCCCAGCACCTTTTGCTTTATGGAACGGTCATGACTATGTGACGTTGCCGCTTGTACTCTTTGCCGTGGGCAAACAAAGGTTATCGACAATATGATTTAGACATGCTGCTAAAGTTTTGTAACGCCACCTGAAGACCACCGTTGCGCTGGCATCCAATCAAGTGATTCTGATGTAAGAAATGCCCTGTCAAAACCAGCATCTGAATTGGAAACTGGCATAAAAGCGAGTGATTTTCTTCTTGCATGTATCTTTACTGTCACATGGCTCCAGAAGATTCGAGTAGGGGTGGTCCTATGTCATGTTTCTTGGGGCGTTGCGGAAGCACCTTGCGATAAGCTGTTTCGCCATGGGGCCGTCGGAGCGCTTCGACTATTTCGTTAGCGTCTTTTCCGAGGGCTCCCTGCGGCTTTTCTCCGATTTTCTTGATTCGGATATCTCGATGATGGCCATTCACTCCGCTAAAGGGCTCGAGTGGGATATTGTTTTCATTCCGGGCGATACGCGTTCCGATTGGCCTGGAGCGATTTGCTCTCGGTGCGAAAGTGCTGGTATGTGCTCGCGTTCTCCGCGTGGATGCCGGATTGTGGATGTGAAGAAAAAGCCAGACGGGCTTATTGAGGAAATGGACCTGCTGTACGTCGGTGTCACTCGCGCCCGCAAAGCGGTATATGTCTCTGCTTCGATGCAGCGCAGGACAAATTACGGGAACTATCAGGTTGCCTGCCCCTCTTGTTTTCGTCTCTTCCGGGCATTGAACCCGTAAGCTGGACGGCCATGGACGGGGAGGGGTGATTTGTGGCGGTATGGAGCGTGTTCGCTATTGGATCGAGGTCTGGTCCCGGCTCTCGCTGTGGTTTCATGGAGTGTGCCCAAGCTGTTCTTTGACTAGAACGGGTTGGGCACTGGCGTCTTGGTGGGATGCGGTGTTTGTTAAATTGGGCACTGTTGAATATTGCGAAACGGTTGCGCGGCATTGCCGATCATTTGGCACCGTGGGTTTAGTAAACTGCTATAAAAGCAGTTTGAAGTGGGGTTCTCATGATCCGAGTTCGAAAGTTGAAGTTATCGAATCATCCGGTATTAGGTAATCTGGAGTTGGACTTTACCGACTCCTCAAATAAAGCCGTTGATACTGTCATCATCGCTGGAAATAACGGCATTGGTAAAAGCAGCTTAGTCGAGCTGCTCTATCAAATCATGGCACATAAGTATCACGATATGCCATGTTATGTTGATTCGATCGAAGTAGACTTTGACTCCAAAATACGAACATACGAGTTTTATGCCAAGGATATTAAGGGGCACGACTATCTCTATGTCAAAGATGGCTTAGGCCTCGATAATTGGGTGGGTTCGGATGAATTTGCCGAGATTTTTCCCACTTCCGCTATCTTTTCTGATGTCGATATTAATTTTAAGTCTGATCAAATAACTAGTGTAACAAGTCGTAATATTGATGAATCTGTTGAGAGTATTCGCTCGTCAAGTGATCTGCCCACTGAAATTAATCAACTTATTATTGATATTCAGGCTCTTGATGATGCTGATGTCGCTAGGGTTGCTAGGAACAATATGGAAACTGGGCTCTCGCGACTTCAAGTCCCTCAAAGGATGCCTAGGTTCACCAAAGCTTTTGATCTGATGTTTGACGACTTGAATTACGACCGTGTTGATAATCGCAACGGCCATAAAGAAATTCTCTTTAAAAAGAATGGCCATGACGTCCGTGTTGATCAACTGAGTTCTGGTGAAAAGCAGATTGTCTATCGTGGGTGCTTTATGCTGAAGGACTCGCATGCGCTCAGAGGTTCGTTTGTATTTATTGACGAGCCTGAAATTAGCCTTCATCCTTCATGGCAGGAGAAGATTCTTCACTTTTATAAATCGTTGTTTCAGGACGAAGACGGGAACCAAACTTCTCAAATCTTTTGCGTAACCCACTCGCCCTTTATTATTCATGATGAAAAAAGATACAACGACAAAGTAATTGTATTGGCCAGGAATGGATCTGGCGATGTGGTCGCACAGGCTAATCCAGAGTTTTACGGTCCTGGTACGGTTCAAGCGGTGAAGGATGCTTTTTCGGTTTCTTGGTTTGCGAACGAAGCCCCCACTGTTTATCTAGAGGGGCCTACCGATGAGCAGTATTTCAATAAAGCACTTTCTTTTGCCCATATTAATAACCACTTGCGATTTAAATGGATAGGAAAGAAGAGTTCTGATGGATCATGTGAATTCACGGGCGCACCATCGCTTAATAAAGCAGCCGCTTATTTGGATGCAAATCCTCCTTCGGTCTTCACTGCTTTCCTGTTCGATTGCGATCAAAAGATTAATGAGTGTTTAAGCAACAATGTGTTGCGAACGAAAATGAAAACTTACGACTCCAGAAAGCATTTTAAGAAGGGAATCGAAAATGCCCTAGTGCTGGATGACGATTTCGATACGTCGGTTTTTTATCAGGAAAAGCAAACCTTTGGAGATTATGGCGATAAAAAGGTGATCTCCGAATTTCAAAAGCAAGCTTTTTGTGACCATATTTGCTCTCTGCCAGAAGGGGAGCTCAAACCTATTTTGACGCATCTAATTGATGCCATTGAGCGTATTGATAAGCAAATCACGATTGCTAAAGAGCAGAAATAACTACAGACATTACATCGCGCACCGAACGCTTAATGTAATTCCCGTATGCACTGCATTAGCGATGAATTTAGGGTACTATACCGATAGTGATACAGTCGTCGTGGACTCTAAGTGAGGCGATGACAAAGAAGGGTCGTTGTTCGGAGGCTTCCGGCAACGGCCCTTTGATTTTAGGAGCTTGCTTTGGCAAAAGAACTTTAGACTTTTGCTCAACTAATTGAACTCCTAGAGGGCCGTGGGGTGGCGACTGATGCTTCTACGACAGATTGCCTGAGGCGTGAGAGTTATTATGCGGTCGTAAACGGCTACAAAGCTCCGTGAAAAACAGCAGCCTGCTTGTTAAGGCCAAAGTTTTGTAAGGGGGTTCCTTCCCAAGGGGGGCATCCCCTATGTTTATGGCATCTCGACTTGGGGGTCTCCGCTGAAAGACGCGCCCGTAGACAAGCTAAGGATATCAACTAGAATAAAGTCAATTGCGGTGGAAGCCTTCGGGCGACACCTTAAGAGGGTTGATGCGTCGGCCCTCTTTTTTGTTTGCATGTAAGATTCGGCCTGTCAAAACTTACATCCCAGCTGGAAAAAGGCGAAATTGCGGGTGTTTTTCTGCCGGCATGTAACTTTACTGATGCGTTGTTGCTCAGCCTTAATTCGCTACGGTTTGTCGGTAAAGGATTGACTGGGACTGGGCTTTTCCTTACAGTTCCAACCGTGATGAGGCCTTGCGACGGTACGTCCGGCTTGGTCCGTGGAAACCGCCTAAAGGCGGTTTTTGCGTTTAAGGGTTGTTTTCCAGCGGCTTTCGTAGCGGGTATTCATGGTTCGCATGGACTCTGCTCACATGACTTTTCCCGTAGTGGCGTAATTGATGCAGGTCTCCTATCTCTTGCCGTAATATAATTACGGCAAGAGATAGGAGACTCTCATGCTTAAGCGTTTTACTGTTGATGGCTATAGGAATTTTTCGGCTCCGGTTTCATTTAATTTTGCAGCTTCTCGTGATTACCAGTTTGCAGAAAATAACGTTAAAAACGGAACCGTGAAAACCGCACTTTTGATCGGCAGA
Organism: uncultured Collinsella sp.; assembly: GCA_902494165.1. GTDB lineage: Bacteria > Actinomycetota > Coriobacteriia > Coriobacteriales > Coriobacteriaceae > Collinsella. The sequence continues at coordinate 124,365 of CABUSD010000002.1, forward strand.
AATGCGTCTGGTAAATCGAATTTCGGTTCAGCTTTATTCGACATTACGTTCGGCTTTCCAGAGGCATTCGATTATTCTGACCAGGATGATCGTCTGTTTTTGAATGCTGATTGCGGGCGAGGTACGGCACAGTTCACCTATGTCTTTGAATTTGACGGTCGCGAAATCAATTACTGCTATGAGAAGACTTCTCCGACTACTTGGCTTCACGAGACCCTATCGATTGATGGGGAACGAATTTTCGATTTCAATAACGCACGCGGCGTTTTCGAAGAGAACCACCTTGAACGAATCGGTGCTGCTGGCATTAATTTTGAATTCTTCGACGCTTCGTTGAGCCTTCTTTCTTATATAACGAGCAGTCTTCCAACTAATGTTTTAGGTGTCTTGGCTGAATTACGCCGATTTGTCTCGCACATGAGGCTGATTCGCATGGACAGCTTTCGATTAAAAGGGGTTGAAACAAAAAAGGTAATCGACAAAATCATACGCGAGAACAAAGTTGCGGAATTTGAATCATTTATTCGCAATTTTGGAGTCGATGAGTCCCTGATCGTTATTAAAGAGTCCGACGGCTCGCCTGTTCTATATTTCAATCATCCCATGCGATGCGTCCCGTTTGTCGAGGCATGTTCTAGCGGTACAAGAACCCTGGTTATGTTGTTCTCTGAGCTTGAGCTAAACGACTCGGCCAGTTTTTTGTTCATAGATGAGTTTGACGCTTTTTGCCACTTTGAGATGGCTGAGAGCCTTTTGAAGTTCTTTGGTTCCAAGGCCTCTTGTCAGATTTTGTGCTCCACCCACAACACTTCGCTTGTTAAGAATGGCGTAACGAGGCCCGACTGCGTTTATCAAATTTCTGCAAAAGAGGGTATTCGAACCTTGGCCGATTCCACCGATCGTGAGTTGAGGCTCGGCAACAATATCGAGAAGCTCCTCCGAGCCGGAGAGTTTGAGTAGCCATGAACGGTGCGTCTGAAAAGAACGTCCTGCTCATTGTTGAAGGCGCTAAACGCGAGCCTCAGCTGATGGGGCGTTTATTTGAATCTTTTAGCCTCGCGGATGATCATCAAATTGTTCCTGTCGAGATCAATGTTCATGACTTTCTTGATAAGCTCTTTCAAGAATACGGTTGCGATTTTGAGTCCATTGATCTTAAGCCCTTTGTCGCTGAGCTTCTTTCGGATAAAGATGATGCGGCTCAGCTTCTCGAATCCAGTTTTACAGACACCTTGCTCATATTTGACTTAGATCCTCAGGACAATCGGCTCGATTTTAAACGGCTTGAGCTAATGCAAGACTATTACTGCGATAGCACTGATATGGGTCAGCTATATCTGAGCTATCCATCGGTTGAAGCATATCGTGATTTTGATCCCTTGAAGTGTCTCTCTCTGGATGACGCCCTTGTTCCTTCAGATGTGATTATTGGCAAGCGATCTTACAAGGACTGGGTTGCCAGGAGGGGAGATTCGCTTGCGGATATTGGGCGTATTGATGGTTTTACATTTGCCTGCATTATTGCCGTCCATGCCCTGAGGTCGCTTTGGTTAACTAATGAGCAGATGATGCCAATTGCAAACGAGTCTCTGGCTGACTTAGCTGCGACCGTGGCGGGCATCAATCATTCTGAACTTCTGCTCAATGAGATCGAACGTCTGAACAATGATTCATTTTGCGCATGCTGCACCTGCCTTTTCTTTATTGCGAATTGGCCTAAGCGACTTAACGACGTTATGAACAAGGCGATTAAGAGGGGTTTGGGTATTCGTTTGTTCTAAAGAGTCCCCTTCGCCACTTATCTCCGGAAGTGCGGGGAAAAATCGAAACTTGCCGAGCACACACCGATTTTTGCCAACAAAACCGCAGGTCGCGGATGCCCAAAACTGGGGTCTGGTCGACAGGTCTCGGTTTTTCACCGCACTTCCGGATTGGGCGCTCATTTAGCACTCTCGATGTCCCCACATCCTCTAAAAAAGTTCCTTAAAACAGCCTTAAAGGCGTTCTAGCTCGCGTTGACAGTGTAAAATACGCATGTTTGACTAGGACAAAAGTGGATTTTAGGGGAGGAATGCGCCATGGAAGTGCTAGTTGTTGGCAACACCGCATATGTTGACGATGACTTTTGCGCCAAGGCGTTCCCCGGGGACCACGTTAAGGTCGTCGCTGCCGCGGAAGCGCGCCACGATGAGTCGTCGCCTCATGCTTCGTGGAAAGAGCTCCTCCAGCACTTGGAGCAGGCCTACGAGTTCGACCGCGTAGTCTACCTGTCTAATTTCCTTACCCCGCATACCGATACCGTGGGCGATATCGAGCTGCTGCGCTCGGTCTTTCGTTCGTGCATGAGTCGCCGGGTCCAGCTGCTGTTTGTAGCGGGGCCCGCGAGTGCCGAGGGTGCCTCCGGCGCCGTGGGGCGAACGGGCAAGGGAATTATCGCCCGCGCGGCCAACGACCTCTGCCGCTACTACGCTGTGCGCGAAGGCGTTCAGGCAAAGATTCTGCGCGCGCCCTTCCTGTACACTGCCTCCGCCGCGCTGGATGATCCGTTTTTTGTGCCGCTGTTCGATTCTTGCTTAACCGGATCGGTCGCTTTGCAGGGCGCGGAGGACGCGGCGTTTCCCCTGCTGTGTGCCGAGGAGCTCGCGGTGCTGGTACGCCGCATCTTTGACAGCTGGGACGCCTCCTTTGAGACGCTCGACGTTGCCGATACCTTCCATCGCACGTCTGGTGAGGTGGGCGAGGCCCTCAAGGCGCTGTTCCCTGGGCTCTCAGTTGCCTATGGCGATTCTGCCGGCTATGCCCTGCCCGTCAGCGACACCGTTCGCGTTCGCTATGGCTGGTTTCAGCGCTATGACTTGCTGCGCGATCTCTCGACCATTCAAGCTCGCTGGGGCGCTGGACGCATCAAAAAGATCAACCCGCTGCGTGCCGCCATCGACCGCATCCAGATGCGCTCGCTGCCCATCAAATGCCTGGAGACGGGCGTTGCCTGGGTTCTGTTCGAGGTGCTGGAGCATCTGTTCTCACAATCGGCCCAGCTCAACGTGCTCGATTATCGCCTGCTCTACGTGGTGTTGATCGGCACGCTGTATGGCTTGGACTTTGGCCTGGTTGCGGCGCTGCTTGCGTCGGTGGGTTTGGCCGCGAGCTACTTTACTCAGTACGGCTATACCTTCCAGGGCCTGTTCTACGAGCCGTCCAACTGGCTGCCGTTTATTGCGTACTTTGTGGTGGGTGCCGTGTGCGGCTATGTGCAGCTGCGCAACAGCGAGGCCATTAGGGCGGAGCGCGATCAAAACGAGCTCGTGCGCAACCGCAATACGTTCCTTACGCAGCTCTACCACGACGCGATCGAGGACAAGCGCGCGTACAGGCGCCAGATCGTGGGTCGCCACGACAGCTTTGGCAAGATCTTTGCCGTGACGCAGGAGCTCGACGTGCTCAACCCACGCGATATCTATCGCAAGTGCTGCGAGCTTCTGGGCGAGATCCTCGAGAACGATTCGGTGGCGATCTACCATGTTTCGGGCGGGGCATTTGCACGCCTGGTGGCAGCAAGTCCCGCGATTGCCGAAGATGCCGCACGCTCGCTCACGCTTGAGCAGCTTGCACCTCTTTTGGGCGACGGGGGTCGTTCGAACCTGTGGGTGAACCGCGAGCTGACGCCGGGGCTTCCCATGTTTGGATACGCGATCGAGCGCGACGGGGCACCCGCCGTGTTGATCTTTGTGCGTAGTGCGGCTGAAAACCAAATGACCCTCTATTATCAAAACCTGTTCCGCATCTTGTGCGGGCTGGTCGAAAGCGCGCTAGGCCGTGCCTTTGACTACGAGGCGGTGGCGCAGGATAAACGCTGCGTTGACGGCACTTGCGTGCTCAAGCAGGCTGCCTTTGGCCAAGAGCTCGCGGCGGAGCAGGCGCTGGCAGATAGCAAGATGGGGAGTTTTTTGCTCCTGCGCGTGGTACCGGGCATGGAGCCTGTCGGCGAGCTGGTGGGCGCAATTGGGTCGGCAATCCGCGAGAGTGACGCGGCGGGCTTGGTCGACGGCGACGTGCTCTACCTGCTTATGCGCCAGGCAAAGGCGTGCGATCTGCCCATTATCCGCGAGCGCCTGAGCGCAAAGCATATTGCGGTGGAGCCCGTCGACGGCGAGGACATCGTGGCGCTGTTGCAGCACATCTCTTACACCGGTGACGGTGAGGGGGGTGCCGCTTGATCTCGCTTGTCGTTGCTGCCGTCTTGCTGCTGATTCATGCGCTGGTTTGCCTGATGCTGTGGACGCTCATGAAGTTGGGCCTGCTGCCGGTGCGCGGGCACATGCTGGCTGTGATAGTGTTGGTGCTGCTGTGGGGCCCGTTGCTGGTGGTTCTGCTATCGGTCCGCAGCGCGGTGTTTGGCGAGGGGCTGAAAGAGTCTGCGCTGGAGTCGCTGCGCTTCAACGACGACCTGCATCGCAGCATCCTGGTGCACGACCGTGACACCGATGTAAGCGTGGTCCCGCTCGAGGAGGCGCTCATCGTCAACGACCCGGCATACCGGCGCCGCCTAATGCTCTCCATGCTCACCGAGGAGCCCGACGCGTACCTGGCGCAGCTGCAGGCGGCTAAGCTTAACGACGACGTTGAGGTGGCGCACTATGCCGCGACGGCGGTGGCGCAGATCTCCAAGGAGTCCGACCTTAAACTGCAGCAGCTGGAGCGTGCCTTTAAGACGGACCCGAGCGCGCAAAACCTCAACGAATACTGCGATTTTCTTGGTGAATACTTGGGCTCGGGCTTGGCTGAGGGGCGCGTTGCTCAGATTCAGCGCCAACAGTACGCGCGCCTGCTTGCGCGTCGCTGCGAGCGCGAAGACACTTTTGAGCTGCGCATTCGATACGCGACGGCGCTGGCCGATGTCGGACAGATCGACGAGGCGCAGGCCGTGACCGACCAGCTGGTGCTCGACGTGCCCGAGGAGCAGGAGGTTTGGATGCTTTGCCTGCGGCTGGCCGTGATGCGCCGCGACGGTGACGAGGTCCACCGTGTGATTGATGCGATTGACAAGCAACATGTGTATTTGAGCGCCGACAACCGCAAAAAGTTGGCGTTTTGGCGCGACGGGGAGGAGGCCAGATGAGCGTGGCACAACATATCCGCGACCGTGCAGGCCGCTTTCGTTGGATGGGACTCCTCGTGGTGTGGGCGGTCTTTATTGCCATGGCCGCCGTGCTGCTGATCGAACGCGCCGGCGTGCAGTACAGCTCTGGACAGCACAAGCTGGGCATGCTCGCCGCCACCGACGCTACGCCTGCAAGCTCGGCAATCTTTGGCCAAAAGCCCACGTGCCTGGTCATTACTGACTCGGACCAAGATAGCGTCGACGACGTTAAAGACCAGTTCGACCAGATTTTGCTGGACATGAAGATCGCCCATCGCGGTGTTGATATTGCCACCGACGGTGCGGACGCGATCCCGTCGCTCACGTCGTTTGATCGCGTGATTGTGCTTATGCCCTCGCTTGACGGACTGGGTACGCATCTGACCGATCTGATGAGTTGGGTGAGTGCGGGCGGCTCACTCATGCTGGGCATGACGCCAGATAACTCGAACTACCTGCAGGCTATTGCTTCCAAGCTTGGGATCGAATCGGCCGGATATGACTATGCGAAAGCCGAAAGTATCGTTCCGAGCGAGGACTTTATGTTGGGCGGAGGAGAGCGCTACGAGTTCTCGGATCCCTTCGATTCTTCGCTCTCGGTTTCATTGCGCGATACGGCGCACGTATGGGCAAAGACCGGTGACGCGGGCACGCCGCTCATTTGGTCTAACGATTGCGGCAGTGGTCACACCGTGGTGTGCAACATTGGCATCTACGACAAGGTCATGCGTGGGTTCTATGCTTCGGCCATAAGCTTGCTGGGTGATGCCACGGCCTATCCGGTCATCAACAGCGCCGTGTTCTATTTGGACGACTTTCCTAGCCCTGTGCCCTCGGGCGACGGCACCTACATCAAGCGCGACTACGGGCTTTCCGTCGCCGATTTTTATGCCAAGGTCTGGTGGCCCGATCTGCAAAAGCTCGCGCAAAAATACGGCATTCGCTATACCGGCGTGATGATCGAAAACTACGAGGACGCGGTCAACCAGACCGAGCCCGCGCGCCAGGCCGATACCACGCAGTTCCGCTACTTTGGCGGCATGCTGCTGCAGATGGGCGGAGAGCCGGGCTTTCACGGCTACAACCATCAGCCTCTGGCGCTCTGGGATACCGACTATGGCACGCTGTATGACTACAAGACCTGGAAGAACAAGGAAACGCTCGTCGCATCGCTCAACGAGCTTATCGCCTTCCAAGATGAGGTGCTGCCCAACGCGCACGGCTCGGTTTACGTGCCGCCGTCAAATATCCTTTCGGCCCGTGCACGCAAGCTTATCGGCACCGACGTTCCGCGCATTAAGACCATCGCCAGCACGTATTTTGAGGATGGCACCGACCTGCCGTACGTGCAGGAGTTTGGCGTGGCGAGCGATGGCATTGTGGAGCAGCCACGTATTGTTTCGGGCGGCATGGTCAACGATTCCTATATGCGTCTGGCAGCCGTGTCCGAACTCAACATGCACTATGTGAGTACGCATTTTATGCACCCGGACGACTTGCTCGATCCCGATCGCGGCGCCAAGGAGGGCTGGGAGGTCTACAAGGGCGGCCTGGTCGACTATCTGGAGTGGCTTACCAAATCCGCGCCCGACCTGCGGCGTCAGACGGCGTCGGAGTGCTCCGGTGCCATCCAGCGCTTTTCGTCCGTGACGGTGAGCGTGGATACCAGTGCGGATGCCTGGACGCTCAGCCTTGGCAATTTCCACGACGAGGCGTGGCTCATGTTCCGCGCCAATAATGGCGAGCCGGGTGCGGTGACGGGTGGCGAACTGACGCACCTTACGGGCAATCTGTATCTGCTCAAGGCAAATGATAAGACCCTGACGATCGAGCGCAAGGAGGGTGGCGACAGATGAGAATCTGCTTGGTACTCGAGGGTTGCTACCCCTATGTGCACGGCGGCGTATCTACATGGATGCATGGCTATATCCAGGCCATGCCCGAGCACGAGTTCGTGCTGTGGGTGATTGGCGCGCATGCTGCCGACCACGGCAAATTTGTCTACGAGCTGCCCAGCAACGTGGTCGAGGTGCACGAGGTGTTCCTGGACGATGCCCTGCGGCTTTCGGGCGAGCAACATGAAGCCAGTTTTAACGACCGTGAGCGCGAGGCGCTACGCCGTCTGGTGTCGCTCTCCAATCCGGACTGGGACGTGTTATTCGATATCTTCCACCGCCGTCGTGTGCATCCGCTCTCGTTTTTGCAGAGCCGCACGTTTATGGATATCTTTCGCGACGTGTGCCTGGCCGAGTATCCCTACACGCCCTTTGCCGATGCATTCCACACCATGCGCTCCATGTTGCTGCCCGCGCTCTACCTGTTGGGCAGCGAGGTGCCGGTGGCCGATGTGTACCATGCCATCTCGACCGGCTACGGTGGCCTGCTCGCCTGCCTGGGCTCAAGCGTTCACCATGCGCCGGTGCTGCTGACCGAGCATGGCATCTATACCCGCGAGCGCGAGGAAGAGATCATTCGCGCCGATTGGGTGGTGCCGTCGTTTAAGGACCGCTGGATCCGTTTTTTCTACCTCCTTTCGGAGGAGATCTACCGTCGCGCCTTCCGCGTGACCAGTTTGTTCCATAACGCCCGCAAGACGCAGATCGATATGGGCTGCGATGCGGACAAATGCCTGGTCATCCCCAATGGCATCCAGTTCGATCGCTTTAAGGACATTCCCTTAAAGCCCGATGACGGCTGGGTGGACATTGGCGCGGTGGTGCGCCTGGCGCCCATCAAGGACGTCAAGACCATGATTTATGCGTTCTTTGAGTTGCACGAGCGCCTGCCCAAGGTGCGCCTGCACATTATGGGCGGCGTGGACGACGAGGAGTATGGCGCCGAGTGCCACGCGCTGGTTGATACCCTGGGCGTGCGCGACCTGATCTTTACCGGCCGTGTCAACGTGGTCGAGTACATGGAAAAGCTCGACTTTACCATTTTGACGAGCATCTCCGAGGGCCAGCCGCTGAGCGTGCTGGAGTCGCTCGCCGCGCGTCGTCCCTGCGTGACGACCGAGGTGGGCTGCTGCCGCGAGCTACTCGAAGGCGCCCCGGGCGACGACTTTGGCGTGGCGGGCTTTGTGACGCCGCCCATGTATCGCAAGGGCTTGGCCGATGCCATGGAGCGCATGTGCGCAAGCCGCGCCCGCCGTATCGAGATGGGGGAGCGCGGCCAGCGTCGCGTTGCCACGTACTTTTTGCACGAGCAGATGCTCGCCAACTATCGCGCGCTGTATGACGAGACGGCGCGTGCGTTTGACCTGCCCAGAGAGGGGGAGTAGCCAGTGGCCGGAATCGGTTTTGAGCTCAAGCGCCTGTTTAGGCGCAAGGGCCTGTTTGCCACGATGCGCGCCTATGGCTACGCCGGCATTGTGTGCACGGGTCCCATGCTGCTGGGCGTGCTGCTCCAGGTGGGTATCTTGGTGCTGTGCGGTCTGTGGGGCGTGGGCCGCGCCAACCAGGATCTGCTGGTGTGCATGGTGACCTATACGCTGCTAGCGTCGCTCACGCTCACGAGCTTTTTCTCCATGCCGGTCACACGCTTTTTGGCGGACATGCTTTTCGCTGAGCGCGAAGAAGAGATTCTGCCCTCGTTTTGGGGCTCCAACGCCATCATGCTGGTTGCGGGCACGGTGCTCTACGGCGTCTTTTTGCTGTTCTCGGGCGCCACACTGCTGCAGGGGCTGCTGTGCCTGTGGCTGTTCAACATTATGATCGTCAACTGGAACGGCATGAGCTATCTCACGGCCATCAAGGATTACCGCGGTATCCTGTGCAGCTTTGCGGCCGCCATTGGCGTGGCGTGCCTGTTCGCTCTGGCCGCGCTGGCGCTGGGGTTGCCGCCGGTCGAGGGCCTGTTGGCATCAATCGCCCTGGGCTACGGCGTCATGCTCGCCTGGGACGTGGTGCTGCTGTACCGGTATTTTCCGCAGAGCGACCGCAGCCCCTGGCTCTTTTTGCAGTGGCTCGATCAGTTTATGCCGCTGGCGCTCACGGGCCTGTTTACCAACCTGGGGCTCTTTGCGCACCTGGTGATTATTTGGGCCGGTCCCATTGGCGTGCAGGTCAAGGGCTTGTTTTATGGTGCGCCCTACCACGATGTGCCGGCGCTCATCGCGTTTTTGACCATTCTGGTCACGACCGTCAACTTTGTGGTCTCGGTCGAGGTCAACTTCTATCCGCGCTACCGCGATTACTACAGTCTGTTCAACGACGGCGGCGTAGTGCGCGATATTTTGGTGGCCGAGGAGGAGATGCTCTCCACGCTCAACAGCGAACTGCGCTTTTGCGCGCTCAAGCAGCTGTTTGTGACCGCGGCGGTCATCTCGCTCGAGACCACGGTGCTTTCGGCCCTGCCATTGGGCTTTAACAGTCTTATGCACGGGTATTTTCGCACGCTGTGCGTGGGCTATGGCCTGTATGCCGTGGGCAATACGGTGATGCTCATCTTGCTGTACTTTACCGACTACAAGGGGGCCGTGCTGGCCTCGGGTCTGTTTGCCGGTGTGGCTGGGCTGGCGACCGCCGTGTCGCTGCTTTTGCCGCAGCAGTTTTACGGCTTTGGCTTTTTGTTGGGTGCGGCGGTGTTTTTTATCGTGGCTCTGCTTCGGCTTGATACCTATACCGCCAACTTACCGTATCGTATCCTGAGTCAGCAGCCCATGGTGGCGACCGACAAAACTGGTCGCTTTACACAGCTGGGCCGCTTGCTCGACCGTGCCGAGCAGCGCTATGAGGAAGGTCGCCATAAGGGCGAGCCGCATGGCGTTTTTGAGCGCACGGTGGTCCGTGTGTATCGCAACCATTGGGGAGGTTCTGATGACCGATAGGATGATGTCTCGCCGTCGCCTGATTGAGGCGGCTGCCGGTGCACTGTTGCTTTCGGGCTGCTCGGTGCAGGAAGACTCCTCGACCAAAAAGGTCAAAAAGCAGGGCAAGATTAAAAAGGCCGAGGCCTCGAATGAGGCCAAGCACCTGCGCGACAAGGACGAGCTCTACGAGGTCTACGATGACTCGGGCATTGTGACCATGTATTTGACGGTCTCGCGTGGCAACAGCTCCGAGAACACCGATCATAGCTGGGCCGAGATTAATACGTACTCGGTGTATGACTACGCCGACATGGGCGTGGCGCGCTATCAGGTTATGGGCCTGCTGCAGGCGGGCGACGAAGACGGCCCGGTGGCCGGCGAGGTTGGCTATGGCGAGGAAGCGCCCAATGCTACCGTGCAGGTGCGCGGCCAGACGTCGAGCGGTTATACGCAGAAGAATTACAAGGTGGAGCTCAAAAAAGGAAAGGGTACCTGGCGCCAGCAGCGCGCGATTGCGCTCAACAAGCATATGGCCGAGGGTATGCGTTTTCGCAACAAGATGGCCTACGACCTTATCCGTGGCATTCCCCAGATGATGGGCCTGCGCACACAGTTTGTTCACCTGTGGGTGTGCGACCAGACCGAAAAGTCCAATGACACCTTTGAGGACTACGGCCTGTTTACACAGGTAGAGCAGCTTAATAAGACGGCGCTTAAGGCACATGGCCTAGATAAGAATGGACACCTGTATAAGGTGAACAACTTTGAGTTCTATCGCTACGAGGACACCATTAAGCTTGCCGACGATCCCGACTACAACCAGGCGGCTTTTGAGGGCATGCTCGAGATTAAGGGCGACTCGGACCACACCAAGCTCATCGAGATGCTCGATGCGCTCAACGACGAATCGCAAAAGATCGATGACGTGCTCGATGCCTACTTTGATACCGAGAATCTGGTCTATTGGCTGGCGTTTCAGATCCTGACAGGCAACTGCGATACGCAGAACCGTAACTGCTATCTGTACAGCCCGCTCAACTCAAAAACCTGGTACTTTTTGGATTGGGATAACGACGGCATGCTGCGTAAGCTCGAGCTGAGCCTGAAGGGGTTCTCGGACTATGCGAGCTGGGAACGCGGCGTGAGCAACTACTGGGGCAACGTGCTGTTTAACCGCGCGTTGCGCAGCAAGGCGTTTCGCAGTGAGCTCGATCGTGCCGTCAAGGACTTGCGCTCGTATTTGACCGAGGCACGTCTTGCCAAGATGATCAAGCATTATCGCGAGGTGACCGAATCTCTGGTCTTTGCTTCGCCCGATATCGACAATCTGCCTGTCACTATGGATCAATATGAGCAAATCGCTACGTCGATTCCTTCTGAGATCGAGGAGAACTACAAGAGCTATTGCGAAAGCTATAAAAAGCCCATGCCGTTCTACATTGGCGTGCCGAAGATCGATAACGGCAAGCTGCGCATGAACTGGGATGCCGCGTACGACTTTGAGGCGCGCGATATTCGCTATACCGTCGAGCTTGCGCGCGACTATGCCATAAGCGACGTGCTTTTTAAGACTGAGGACGTGTTACTTCCCGAGGTGACCTGCGATGCGCCCGATTCCGGCCAGTATTTTGTGCGTGTGCGCGCCACCAACTCTGACGGCTATACGCAAGATGCGTTTGACTGCTATGTGACCGACGGCGGCAAACAGTACGGCATGAAGTGTTTTTACGTGCAGGACGGCGGTAAGGTCGTGGAGGACACGTATGAGGAGGGCTAACGCGCTGCTTGAGCGCCTGGCGGCACCTCCTGTGCGTACTGCGCAGGAGCGTTACCGCCACGAGCTCAAATATCTCATTAACGAGGGTGAGCACGCTGCGCTTGCCTGTCGCATGGCGCCGGTGTTTAAGCTGGACAAGCATGCGCAGGCGGGCGGTTACACCATCCGCAGCCTGTACTTTGACGACTACTGCAATTCGGCCTACGAGGAAAAAGACGCCGGTATTCTCATGCGCAAAAAGTACCGCGTGCGCATCTATAACGGCGGCGACAAGGTGATTAAGCTCGAGCGCAAAAAGAAGTACGGTAGCTGGATCTACAAGGAGGACGCGCCGCTCACGCGCGGCGAGTTTGAGCAGATCCTGGCCGGAGACTACGACTTTTTGCTGAGGAGCCCCTATCCGCTCTGTCGCGAGTTCTACATCGAGTGCATCTGCAACGTGATGCGCCCACGGACCATCGTGGACTACGAGCGCGAGCCGTGGGTGATGGATGAGGGTACCGTGCGCATCACGTTTGACATGAACGTGCGTGCCGCGGTGGGAAGCTACGATATCTTTGACGCGACGCTGCCCGCGCTGCCGGTCCTGGAGCCCGGTAAGCTTGTGATGGAGGTCAAGTTTACGGAGTTTTGCCCGCAGCTGGTGCGCGATATGGTGCCGCCGGGCGCGGCCGAGCTCACGGCTGTCTCCAAGTACTGCCTGTGTTACGAAAAGACCGCCTACCTGCGCGGATTTAATTACTGGGAATCGGATTTTGAGACCCGAGGGGATATTTAGACCATGAGCACCAGGGACTTTTTTAAGAACTCCGTCTTGGAGGCGTTTGGCCAGGTCGACCCTGCCAAGATTGGCCTGTCGCTGCTCGTGGCGCTCGCCATGGGCATCCTGATCTATTACGTGTACAAGCGCTTTTTTACCGGCGTGGTGTATTCGCGTAGCTTTGCCGTGACGCTCGTGGGCATGTGCGTGCTCACCTGCATGGTCACGCTCGCGATCTCGACCAACGTGGTTATCTCGCTCGGTATGGTCGGTGCTCTGTCTATCGTCCGCTATCGTACGGCGGTCAAGGACCCGCTCGACCTGCTGTATCTGTTTTGGGCCATTACCACGGGCATTACGGCAGGTGCCGGCATGTATGCGCTCGTGGGGCTCACGGCAGTGGTGATCGTGGTGATGATTGCCGGCTTTGCGAGCCACCAGGACAAGGCGCGCGTGTACATGATGGTCATTCACTACACGGGTCAGACCACTGGTGATGATATCGTGCGTGCATTTGGGCGCACCAAGTTCACCGTCAAGTCCAAGACCATGCGCGGCGACAAGGTCGAGATGGCCGTTGAGGTGTTCTCGGACGGTGTGGATATGCCCTATGCGGACGCCATCCGTGCGCTCGATGGCGTTGAGGACCTGACGCTCATCCAGTACAACGGCGAATATCACGGCTAGAACCCCAGCGAGTAGATCGCCCGGCAGATGCCCGCGCAGCGTCGAGCAGTCCGGCGTTCGTTAGAACGCCGGAACGAACAGGTATTATGGTGAAAGCGATTTCAGCAAAAGGGGTGCTCGTGGTAAAGATGAAGGATGTGGCCGAGCTGGCCGGCGTTTCTAGCGCCGCCGTCTCGCGCTACCTCAACGGTGGCTACATATCGACGGACAAGGCCGAGCGTATTAAGAAGGCGATTGAGCTGACAGGATACGTTCGGTCCAGCCAGGCTCGCGCGCTGCGTACCGGCTCCACCAAGCTCATCGGCGTCATCGTGCCCAAGATCAACTCGGAATCCGTGAGTCGCATTACCGCAGGCATTGGCCAGGTGCTCGGTCGCCGTGGCTACCAGATGCTGCTTGCCAACACCGACAACGCGGCCGATCGTGAGCTCGAATACCTCGATTTATTCCAAAACCACCCGGTCGATGGCATTGTGCTGGTGGCAACTATGATTACCGACGAGCACCGTCGGGCGATTGAATCGTGCCGCGTGCCCATCGTGCTGATCGGCCAGAATGTTGAGGGCGCGGCGTGCGTCTATCACGACGATTACGAGGCCGCCTTTGAGCTGGGCCATGCACTTGCGGGTCGCGTGGACGGCAAGATTGCCTATATTGGAGTTACCGATGAGGACCGCGCTGCTGGTTACGACCGCCGTCGTGGTTTTGAGGCCGGCTTGCGCGCCGCGGGCGTGGCACTTGATCCGAGCCTGATTCGCCAGGGGTCCTTTACGCTCGATTCGGGCTATGGTGCGGCGCGTGAGCTGCTTTCCGTCGCTCCCGATGTTTCGTTTATCGCCTGCGCGACCGACACCATGGCGGCGGGCGCGTTGCGTGCTATCGATGAGGTTCGCGGCATGGGCGAGGGCATACACCGCGTGAGCGGTTTTGGCGACAACGCATTTTTGCGCGCGCTGACGGGAGGCATTCCCACCGTGCATTATGGGTATCTGACCAGTGGCGTCGAGGCGACCAATATGTTGCTCAATACGCTCGATGGCGTGGAGGGGGAGAGCGGTCTCAAGACGCTCAAGCTCGGCCATCAGCTTATGAATGTCTAGGTCTTGGGCACGTCTGTCTGCCTCTGAGTCGCCTGTTTTTGCCTTAAAACTACCTTTCGCCGGCCTTTTCCTACCGTTCACCGTTATATGAAAACGATTACAGTCATATGAAACTGAAAACGATTACAGTGTAAGTGTCAAAGATGGCCGGGTGTAAATACGCCCGTTGGAGGAAAGGGAAGTCATGGACTACCGCAAATCAGCCCAAGAGGTGCTCGACAACATCGGTGGCGCCGACAACGTCGTCTCTGCCGCGCATTGCGCCACGCGTTTGCGCCTGGTGATTGCCGATAACGCCAAGGTTGACAAGGAGGCTCTCGAGAATATCGACGGCGCTAAGGGCGTCTTTGAGGCCCAGGGCCAGCTCCAGATTATTTTTGGCACCGGCACCGTCAACAAGGTCTACGAAGAGTTCATCGCGCTCAGCGGCGTCGAGGCTGCCACCAAGGCCGAGGTCAAGGAGGCCGCGGCGCAGCAGCAGAACATCTTTATGCGAGCAATTAAGGTGCTCGGCGACGTCTTTGTCCCCATCATCCCCGCCATCGTGGCTTCGGGCCTGCTGCTGGGCATTATGAGTGCCCTCAACTTTATGGCCTCCAACGGCTTTATCGCGCTCGACACCAATAACTTTATCTACAAGATTGCCGACCTGGTCTCGGGAACGTCCTTTGGCATTCTGCAGATCCTGATCGGCTACTCCGCGGCTAAGGCCTTCGGCGCCAACCCGTATCTGGGTGCCGTCGTCGGTGGTGCGTTCATCAACTCCTCGTTGCAGAGCGCCTACACGGTTGCCTCCGAGGGCGTGCAGACCATGGTCACCGTTATTCCCGGTGTGTACAGCTTTGAGTGGGTCGGCTATCAGGGCCACGTGATCCCCATCGTTATCGCCTGCGCCATTCTGGCCTTCCTCGAGAAGCGCCTGCACAAGATCGTTCCCGAGATGTTCGACCTCTTTGTGACCCCGCTCGTCTCCGTGTTCGTGACCGTGCTCGTGACGCTCGTTGCCGTCGGCCCCATCTTTGTCTGGGCCGAGAACGCCATCCTCGGTCTGATCCAGGCCCTGCTGACTCTGCCCTTCGGCATCGGTTCCTTTATCGTCGGCCTGTTCTATGCCCCCACGGTCGTTACCGGTATCCACCAGATGTACACCGCCATCGACCTGGGCCAGCTCGCCCAGTACGGTGTGACCTACTGGCTGCCCATCGCCAGCGCTGCCAACATCGCACAGGGTGGCGCCGCGCTCGCCGTTGCCTTTAAAACCCGCGATGCCAAGATCAAGGGCCTGGCGCTTCCTTCGGCTCTGTCCGCCTTCATGGGTATTACCGAGCCGGCCATTTTTGGTGTGAACCTGCGCTTCTTTAAGCCCTTCATCGCCGGCTGCATCGGCGGCGGTTGCGGTGCCCTGGTCTGCGCGCTCACCTCGCTTGCCGCTTCCGGCACCGGCGTTACCGGCATCTTCGGTATCCTGCTGTGCCTGGCCCAGCCCGTGCAGTACGCGATCATGTTTGCGGTCGCCGCGCTGGTTTCCTTTGCCGTCTCGTTTGTCCTGTACAAGGACGAGCCCAAGGCTTCCGAGCAGGCCTAAGAGCTTTTGATTGAGGGAATGCCCGCGGGTTGTATGCTCGCGGGCGTTTCCCGTATCTGGTGCCGATCTCTGGCGCCTTGTAACTTTCGATCCGTTAGGACTTTGATATGTCTAATGCACTTGGTCGTGACCTTGCAAAGCTGGTCGCCGCTGTTGACGCCGCCGCCTCTGAGTGCGGTCATGGCGCATATGGCCAGCGCTTTCATATTATGCCGCCGGCGGGATGGCTCAACGACCCCAACGGTCTTTGCCAAGCGGGCGGCGTGTTCCACGCTTATTTTCAGTATGCGCCGTTTGATGTCGAGGGCGGCGTTAAGGTCTGGGGCCATGCGACGAGCTGCGACCTTATGACGTGGGATTACGTTGGTGCCCCACTGCTGCCCGACGAGCCGTTTGATTGCCATGGCGTGTATTCGGGCTCCGCGCTTGCCGAGGACGGCCGCATTCGCGTGCTCTATACGGGCAACGTGAAGCTTTCCGATTCGGACGGTACGTACGACTACGTCAATACCGGTCGACGAGCCGATACTGTTTATGTCGAGAGCGTTGATGGCCTTGCCGGTCGGGAGTTCAGCCAAAAGCGCGTGGTGCTGGCGTCCGAGGATTATCCCGAGGATTTGACCTGCCATGTACGTGACCCCAAGGTGTGGCGCGATGATGATGGGCGTTACCACATGGTGTTGGGCGCGCGTCGTCGTGTGGATGGGCCGCATGTCGGGAGCCGTTTTTGTGCGATGCGCGGCGAGGGTGCCGGGCGCGATGTGGGCGAGATCCTGGTGTATGGTTCGGCCGATATGCTGAGCTGGGAGCTCGAGAGCCGTGTGTCTACGCCCGAGCGCTTTGGCTTTATGTGGGAGTGCCCTGGCTATATTGAGCTCGATGCGAATGGCGATACCGCTGCATTTTTGTCGTTCTCGCCCCAGGGCCTTGAGGGCGGTCGTTGGGATCGCGGCAATGTGTATGCCGCTGGCTACATGCCTGTATCGGGCGACATTACGGGTGGCAAGGACGCTTATGAGCTGGGCGAGTTCCGCCTGTGGGACGCCGGTTTTGACTTCTATGCGCCGCAGGAGTTCACGGCCGAGGACGGTCGCCATATTCTGATCGGCTGGATGGGCATGCCCGATGAGCCGACCTATGGCAACGCGCCGACCGTGGTGTGCGGCTGGCAGCACTGCATGACGGTGCCGCGCGAGCTTACGGCCGGTGACGGCGGCGTGGTACTGCAGCAGCCGGCGCGCGAGATTGAGCGCCATTATGCCTCGGTGCGTGTGGGGGAGGGCTCGTTGGAGGTTGCCGGCGATACCTGCTTTGACGTTGTTGTCGACGGTGTCGACGACGCGTTTACCGCGACCGTTGATAGCGAGCTGAATCTGGCGTTTGTGTCCGCCGAGGGCGATCTGCCCGCGCGCTTTGAGATGCGATTTACCGATGAAGGTCGCGCTTCTGCCGGTTGCGGTCGTACCGTGCGCTGGGAGCCCGTCGACGAGGTTCGTAACGTGCGCATTGTCGGCGATGTCTCGTCGGTCGAGGTGTTTGTGAATGATGGCGCGCTCGTGTTTTCGACGCGCATCTATCCCGAGGCCTATGGCGTGACCGTTGACGCTCCGGGTGCGAGCGTGAACTATCACACGCTCAACATCTAGGCGATTCGTCGCATATCGGCGCTATACTGCAGCCGTTGCCCACGATGCGGGGAACACCCGCATCGTGGGTTTTTGCTTTGAAGGGACGGTACCGCATGGGCGTACAGCAGCTAGAAGAGGCCTGGGCTTTGAGGACCGGTGCGCGTGGGGCGCGGTTGCTCGCTGCCTCGCATGTGCCAGCAGCGTTGTCGCAATTGGGGATTGTGCGCCCCGGTGACCGCCTGGTTGCGTTTGCCGATGACTTTGCCGATGCGTTTGCGAGCGGCTTTGATTGCTGCGATGTCGCGCTGGTGGGTTCGCCGTCCGTCGAGGCGTTTGCCGCCGCGTCCGAGAACTTTGATGCTTCGTTTGATGCCGAGGGACCGCACCTGTGGTGGTTTGTGAACTCAATCGGCGGCTTTGGCCTGCGTGTGCCCGATCTGCGTGCGCTGGGTCGTGCGGCTCGCGAGGCCCATGCGCTGCTGGTTGTGGACAACACCGTGGCATGCGTCTTTGGCTGCGATCCGCTGCGGCTGGGTGCCGTCCTGTCGCTCGAGGCGCTCGACCGCGTGTGCGCCGGTGATGCTTCACGCAAGTTGGTTGCCGTATCGGCTGCGCGCTCGCAGCTTAAGCGCCATCGTGTGGATGCTTCTGCAGAGTGCGCGCATGCGTTGTTTGCGGGCTGCGGTTCTTTGGCACTCGACCTTTCTACCGAGGAGGCCGATGTGCTGGAGCGCGGGCTTTCCTCGCTCGACGCCCGCATGCAGGCACACTTCGACCGCGCCCGTGCGCTGGCCGAGTATCTGGCCGCCAACGAGATGGTGCGCAACGTGCGCTATCCCGGACTGAGCTCGCATCCCGACCATGCGGTTGCAACGGGAATCCTCGAGCACGGCTTTGGCCCGGCAGTTGAATTTGACCTTATCGAGTGTGGCGCGCGCGAGCTGTTCGATGCTTTGCCGGGGGAGTTCCGCACATCGCCCGCCGGCGGCGCAACAACACGACTTTCGGCCCCACGCGGCAAGCAGGGGAGCACCATCCGCCTCTTCGCCGGCACCGACGATCCCTTGATCGTGGCCGCCACTCTAGACAACGCCCTACGCAAATTAGCTACTCTTTGATGCTGGCGATGAGATCGTTGGCCCTTGTTGCAATTACTTGGTTGATCTCTGCCTGCAGCTCCTCGTAGACCGCTATGGCTCGCTCGCCGGCGGGGGTGAGCGTGGATCCGCGGGCGCCGTCGCGCTCGATGAGTTTGCATCCCAGCTGGCCTTCAGCTTCGTTCACAATGCGCCAGGCCTTGGAATACGCCATGCCCATGCTCTTGGCTGCACGGTTGAGCGAGTGCTCGCGGGCGATACCCTGCAGCAGCAAGACGCAGCCGTGGCCGAAGACGCCCGGCAGATCCTTGTCGCACGCTTGAATGACCAGCTTTGCCGTCGTCTTGTACTCCATGTGCTCCACGTCTCCCCGCTAAAGTGTTTGCTGGGCAAACGCAAAGCCTGCGTCAAACCCTCATGTGCTCTTCTTAAATCATGCATTGTAGCAGTCAAAGTGCGTTAAGATACTTCCCCAGTATTGGGCGCCCAAGGTTGGGCTGGGTCCTACGAGGCCTGCAGCCGATCGGTCGCATGGAAAAAGGAGAAACATGGCTACGTTCTTTCCCGGTGAGTCCCACACGTTTTCGGAGTATCTGCTGGTCCCTGGTTACTCGTCCTCGCAGTGCATCCCCAACAACGTCTCTCTTAAGACGCCGCTGACCCGCTTTAAGCGCGGTGAGAAGCCGGCAATCACCCTGAACATCCCCATGGTTTCCGCCATCATGCAGTCCGTCTCGGGCGTCGACATGGGTGTCGCGCTCGCTACCGAGGGTGGCCTGTCCTTCATTTACGGTTCCCAGAGCGCTGAGTCCGAGGCAGCTATGGTCAAGGCTGTCAAGGATCACAAGGCTGGTTTTGTTCAGTCCGATTCCACGCTGACCCCCGACATGACCATGGAGCAGGTCATCGAGCTCAAGGAGAAGACCGGTCATTCCACCATGCCGGTCACCGACGACGGCACTCCCAAGGGTAAGCTCCTGGGCATCGTCACCAGCCGTGACTATCGCCCCAGCCGCGATGACCACCAGACGAAGGTCTCCGAGTTCATGACCCCGCGTGAGCAGCTCATCGTGGGTGACAAGAACATCAGCCTCAAGGTTGCCAACGACGTCATCTGGGACAACAAGCTCAACGCTCTGCCCATCGTCGACGACAACGATCACCTCATGGGCATCGTCTTCCGCAAGGACTACGACAGCCACAAGACCAACCCCAACGAGCTACTCGATAACGACAAGCGCTACATGGTTGGTGCCGGTATCAACACCCGCGACTATGCCGAGCGCGTGCCGCTGCTCATCGAGGCCGGCGCCGATGTCCTGTGCATCGACTCTTCCGAGGGCTTCAGCGAGTGGCAGAAGCGCACCATCGAGTGGATTCGCGCCAACTACGGCGAGGACGTCAAGGTCGGTGCCGGTAACGTCGTCGACGCCGAGGGCTTCCGCTTTTTGGCCGACTGCGGTGCCGACTTCATCAAGGTCGGTATCGGCGGCGGTTCCATCTGCATCACCCGTGAGACCAAGGGTATCGGCCGCGGTCAGGCCACTGCGCTGATCGACGTCTGCCGCGCTCGCGACGAGTATTACGAGGAGACCGGCGTCTACGTGCCCGTGTGCTCTGACGGCGGCATCGTCTACGACTACCACATGACGCTCGCCCTTGCCATGGGTGCCGACTTTATGATGCTGGGTCGCTACTTCGCCCGCTTTGACGAGAGCCCGACCGAGCGCGTCAATGTCAACGGCCAGTACATGAAGGAGTACTGGGGCGAGGGTTCCGCGCGTGCCCGCAACTGGCAGCGCTACGACCTGGGCGGCGCCGCGAAGCTCAGCTTCGTCGAGGGCGTCGACTCCTACGTTCCCTATGCCGGCTCCCTCAAGGACGGCGTGGGCGGCACGCTCTACAAGGTCAAGTCCACGATGTGCAACTGCGGTGCCCTCTCGATTCCTGAGCTCCAGGAAAAGGCACGCCTAACGCTGGTCAGCTCGACCTCAATCGTCGAAGGCGGAGCCCACGACGTAGTCGTCAAAGATTCCCAGCAGTCCGTATCTTATCGATAAGGTAAGAGCTTCACATAAAGGTTGAGTATCAACCACGTTATTTAGATAAAGCGAGATGCCTGCAAGTCGCAGGCATCTCGCTTGTCGTATTTGCTATTATCAGTCAAGTTAACCTTAGGGTCGGGCGGCTTGGCTTTGTTCGCTACAAGTTCCGCACGCAAAGAAGAGCACT
Source organism: uncultured Collinsella sp. (assembly GCA_902494165.1). Lineage (GTDB taxonomy): Bacteria > Actinomycetota > Coriobacteriia > Coriobacteriales > Coriobacteriaceae > Collinsella. The sequence goes on from CABUSD010000002.1 coordinate 145,181, forward strand.
TAATGTGCTCTTCGTCTTGCGCAGGACTGTCCGCAGTAGCGAATAAAGCCAAGCCGCCCGACCCCAGCTAAGATTAAAGGAGCTGATATGTGCGATTGCACAGATCATAAGGACGAGATCCCTGCCTACGACGCGCAGGCCATTGAGTCCAAGTGGATGAAGGCCTGGGAGGACTCCAACCTCTTTGCCGTCGACACCGACGACAGCAAGCCCAAAAAGTACGTGCTCGAGATGTTCCCGTATCCGTCGGGCGACCTGCACATGGGCCACGCTCGCAACTATACCATTGGCGATGCCATGGCCCGTCAGGCCCGCATGCGCGGCTTCGACGTGTTGCATCCCATCGGCTTTGACGCCTTTGGCCTGCCTGCCGAGAACGCCGCCATCAAGCACAATACGCAGGCTGCCGCCTGGACGTATAAGAACATGGACCAGGCGCTCGCCACGATGAAGCGCATGGGCTTCTCCTACGATCTGGATCGCATGGTCAAGACCTGCAGTCCCGACTACTACCGTTGGGGTCAGTGGATCTTTGAAAAGCTGTGGGAAAAGGGCCTGGTCTACCGCAAGAAGAACCCGGTCAACTGGTGCCCCACCTGTAAGACTGTTCTGGCTAACGAGCAGGTCACCGAGGGTAAGTGCTGGCGCTGCGGCACCGAGCCCGAGAAACGCGACCTTGAGCAGTGGTACTACAAGATTACCGAGTACTCTCAGGAGCTGCTCGACGACCTGGAGAAGCTCCCCGGCTGGCCCGAGCGCGTCAAGCAGATGCAGGCCAACTGGATCGGTCGCTCCGAGGGCGCCGAGGTCGACTTTACCCTGTGCGACCAGGATGGCGAGCCCATCGAGGGCGACGAGGGCAAGATCACCGTCTTCACCACGCGTGCCGATACCCTTTTTGGCGTCTCTTTCTTTGTCCTGGCTCCCGAGTACGCTGGCCTGCACGAGCTCGTCGTGGGCACGGAGTACGAGGAGGCCGTCACCAAGATCGTCGAGGACTCCAAGCATATCTCTGCCGTCGAGCGTGCCCAGGGCACCCTCGAGAAGCACGGTGCCTTCACGGGCCGCTATGTGGTAAACCCCGTCAACGGCGAGAAGGTCCCCGTGTGGGTTGCCGATTATGTCGTTGCCGACTACGGTACTGGTGCCGTCATGGCCGTTCCCTGTGGCGACCAGCGCGACTTTGAGTTTGCCCGTAAGTACGACCTGCCGATCGTGCCGATCATCCTGGACGATGACGACCGTGCTGCCGTCGAGGCCAGCGGCGAGACCATCGATACCTTCCATGCCGAGACCGTCGACTGGGATTGCGCCCACGCTGCCGAGGGCACGCTCGTCCAGTCCGGCAAGTACACCGGCATGCGCGGCGGTAAGCACTCCGAGGGCGAGGCTGCGATCGTGGCCGACCTCGAGGCCATGGGCTGCGGTCGTCGCAAGGTCGAGTTCCGTCTCCGCGACTGGCTCATCAGCCGCCAGCGCTATTGGGGCAACCCCATCCCGGCCATCCACTGCGAGCACTGCGGCATCGTGCCCGTGCCCGAGGATCAGCTGCCGGTGACGCTGCCCGAGAACCTGGACCTGGGCGCCGGCGAAACCCTTGCTGAGTGCAAGGAGTTCTACGAGACCACCTGCCCGGTCTGCGGCCGCCCGGCCAAGCGCGAGACCGATACCATGGACACCTTCACCTGCTCCAGCTGGTATTACCTGCGCTATACCGATCCGCACAACACCGAGCTGCCCTTCTCCCGTGAGGCCGCCGACCGTTGGATGCCCGTCGATAACTACATTGGCGGCATCGAGCACGCCATTTTGCACCTGCTCTACAGCCGCTTCTTTACCAAGGCACTACGCGACCTGGGTCTGCTGAGTGTTGACGAGCCCTTCACCAACCTGTTGTGCCAGGGCATGGTCAAGGACGAGAACGGCGACACCATGTCCAAGTCCAAGGGCAATGTCGTGCCCCCGAGCTCGGTCATCGAGCCCTACGGTGCCGACACCATGCGTTTGGCGATCCTGTTTATCGCCCCGCCCGAGAAGGACTTCGACTGGGATCCCAAGGCCGTCGAGGGCGCCAACCGCTTTATCAAGCGCGCCTGGCGTATCGTGTGGCAGCTCGTCCAGTCGGGTGACGCCAACGTGACCTTCGACAAGTCCGCACTCGACGAGGTTGCGATGAAGCTCTATCGCGAGCGTCACCGCACCATCGCCAAGTGCACCGAGGACTTCGATCGCGGCCAGTTCAACACCGCGATCTCGGCCGTCATGGAGCTCGTCAACGCGGCGAGCGCCTATCTCAACGCCACCGAGGGTACCGCCCGCGACAAGGCGCTGTGCTACGGCGTGGCTAAGGATATCGTGAGCGTCCTTGCCCCCATCTGCCCGTTCTGGGCCGACGAGCTGTGGCACGAGGCCCTCGGCTGCGAGGGCAACGCCTACACCGCCGCCTGGCCCGAGTTCGACCTGGCCGAGTCCGTTGAGGACACGGTGCAGATCGTGGTCCAGGTGCTCGGCAAGGTCCGTGGCCGCGTCGACGTTGCCCGCGATGCCTCCAATGAGGATATGCAGGCTGCCGCCGAGGCCGCCGTCGCCAAGTGGCTCGACGGCAAGACGGTCGTCAAGGCCATCTGCGTGCCCGGCAAGCTGGTCAACCTGGTGGTCAAGTAAGCATTGCGCGCTTAACTGACGCATAAAAGACGAGGGGCGATCCGGTTGGGTCGTCCCTCGTTTTTCATGTACCTGCCCTGATGTCTGCGGTCAATTGTCCTATTCTTGTGGAGAAGCTGTGGGCGCGCTGACCTGCGAATTTCTATTGCGCTTGCACGTTTTCGCAGGTATTGGTATAGTTTGCTTGCAAATGAAGTTGTAATTGAAAGAAGTGGGGTTTCGGCCCCGCTTCTTTTTTGTATGGATGGAGGTGCCGCAATGGTCAAGACCAAGACCGAGCAGGCGATCATCGACGCGCTCGAGGCCGTCGCTCCCCAGCACGATGTCGATATTGTCGACGTTGAGCTCGTGGGCGCCACCAAGGCCCCCTGCGTGCGCGTGCGTATCGAGGGTGCCGAGGGTCAGAGCCTGTCGCTCAACGACGTCACGGCCAATACCAAGTGGGTCGGCGACGTGATCGAGGAGCTCGACCCCATTTCTTCGAGCTACACGCTCGAGGTGTCGAGCCCGGGTATGGCGCGCCCACTGCGCCGCCCGCGCGACTTTGCCCGCTTTGTGGGCGAGGACTGCGAGCTCACCTCCACCGCCACCGAGGGCCGTCGCAAGTACTCCGGCAAGATTGCCGCCGCGACCGAGACGAACGTGACCCTCGAACTCGAGGACGGAGAGTCCGTCACCCTCGATTTCTCTGATGTTAAAAAGTGCAAGTTGAAGCCCACCTATGACTTCAAGCCCGCGAAGGAAGGAAAGTAAGATGGCAGCATCCGACATGATGTCCGCCCTGATGGAGCTTTGCCAGGAGAGGCACATCGACCAGCTCTACCTGATCGACCGCCTGGAGCAGTCGCTCGCCAAGAGCTATGCCGAGATCCTGCATCTTGAGTGGGGCGCCAAGGTGACCATCGACCGCACCACCGGCAAGATCTACGTGTACCGCCTGGAGCCGATCGACGATTCCATGGACGAGGAGGGCAACTTCACCGAGTTCGAGGAGATCGACGTCACCCCCAAGAACACGAGCCGCATCGCCGCCCAGCACGCCAAGGCCGAGATCAACGCCATCGTGCGCAACTCCGCACGCGAGCAGATCTACGAGGAGTTCGCCGGCCGTATCGGTGACCTCATCAGCGGTACCGTGCTGCAGTCCACGCCCGACTTCACGATCGTCAAGATCCGCGATGGCGTCGAGGCCGAGCTCCCGCATTTTGACCAGCGCCGTTACGAGAACGAGCGCAATGAGCGTCCGATGGGTGAGCGCTACCTGCACAACCAGCACATCAAGGCCGTGATCATCGACGTCCGCGACCCCAACTCCACCCTGCAGCCGGTTCGCGGCGAGCACAGCCGTCCGCCGATTGTCATCTCCCGCACCCACCCCGAGCTCATGCGTCGTCTGTTTGAGCAGGAGGTGCCCGAGATCTATGAGGGCACCGTCCAGATCAAGTCGATCGCCCGCGAGCCCGGCCAGCGCTCCAAGGTCGCCGTCCACTCGCTCGACGACCGCCTGGATCCCGTGGGTGCCTGCGTCGGCCCCAAGGGCAGTCGCGTCCGCGCCGTCGTGGGCGAGCTCCGCGGCGAGCGCGTCGACGTCATCCTTTGGGATGCCGATCCGGCCGTCTACGTCGCCAACGCCCTTTCGCCCGCCAAGGTCACCCGCGTCCTCATCGACGAGGAGAAGGCCTACGCCGGCGTCATCGTGCCCGACGACCAGCTTTCGCTCGCCATCGGCAAGGAGGGCCAGAACGCCCGCCTCGCCGCTCGCCTGACCGGCTGGCACATCGACATCAAGTCCGAGACCCTTGCCGCCGACATCCTCAAGAACGTCCCCGTTCACGAGGAGCCCGCCGCCGACCTGATCGGTGACGAGGAGGACGACGACGTCCGTCGCTGCGAGTACGTGTCCGAGGACGGCGTCCAGTGCCGCAACCAGGCCCGCCCGGGCTCCCGTTTCTGCGGTGTCCACGACACCGACGCCTTCGATGATGCGGAGGACCTGATCTAGCGCGCGGTCGCGCTGGGCAGGTCCCGGCGCATCTCCCACGCTCGTTCAGTCTCTAGGCACCCAAGGTGCCAGAAAGGGTAGGTGAAGTCATATGGCAAAAGTCCGTGTGTCCACCCTGGCCAAAGAGTTCGGCATGACCTCCAAGGAACTGATGGGTCATCTCGCCGAAATGAAGATTCCCGCTAAGTCCGCTTCCTCCGCCTTGGAGGACGCTTACGTCGCCATGGTCCGCAAGCAGCTCGCCTCGGTGATCGAGGCCCGCGCGAAGGAAGTCGAGGCCGCCAAGCAGGCCGAGGAGGAGGCAGCCGCCGCCGAGGAGGCAGCTCGTGCTGCCGAGGCCGAGCGCGAGCGCATCGCCGCCGAGAAGGCACGCGAGGAGGAGCGCCGCCAGTTCGCCGCCGCCCAGGCTGCCGAGGAGGCCGCGCGCGCCGAGGCCGAGGCCAAGAAGAAGGCCGAGCAGGAGCGCCTTGCCCGCGAGAAGGAGGAGGCTGCCCGCGAGGCCCAGCGTCGCGCCGTCCCCGCTTCCGACTCTGGTTCGCGCTTCCGTTCGCTGCTCGACCAGATCGCCGCACAGGAGACCGTGCTCAAGGAGAAGAAGGACGCCGAGGAGAAGGCTAAGGCCGAGCGCGCCACCGAGCGCGGCAACCGTCGTGGCGGCAACAACGACCGTCGCGGTGGCCGTCGTAACGATCGCAACGCCTCCGACAGCAACTCCGATCGCAACGCCTCCGAGAGCCGTCCGCACAGCCATCGCACCAACGCCAGCAACAACGTCGCTGCCGGCATGGACTTCCCCAACCCCGATAAGCAGGGCAAGGGCAAGAAGCGCAAGGGCGGTCACGGCAACGATGAGGACCACTACAGCCGCATGGCTCGTGAGGCCGAGGAGTACAGCCGCGAGAAGGTGCTCGAGGAGGCCCGCGCCGCCGTCGAGGAGGCCTCTCGCGAGTCCACCGGTCGCCGCAAGAAGCGCAAGGAGAAGCGCGAGCGCGAGGCCGCTAAGGCTCAGGAGGAGCGCAAGATAGAGGAGGCGCTGGCCCAGGGCGTGAATCCCGAGGAGCTCGACGCTATCAAGGTCTCCCAGGGCGTTACCGTCCAGGAGCTCGCCGAGGCGCTCGACGTTCCGGCCAACGACATCATCAAGCGCCTGTTCCTGCTGGGCACGCCGCTCACGATGACGCAGTCCATGTCCGACGACCTCGTCGAGCTCGTTGCCGACGACCTGGGCCGTCAGATCAAGATCATCACCCCCGAGGAGGAGAACACCTTCTCGTTCTACGACGATCCCGCCGACCTTAAGCCCCGCGCCCCGGTCGTCACCGTCATGGGCCACGTCGACCACGGCAAGACGAGCCTGCTCGACGCCATCCGTCACACCGGCGTCGCTGCCGGCGAGGCGGGCGGCATCACCCAGGCCATCGGCGCTTCGCAGGTCATGATCAACGACCGCAAGATCACCTTCATCGATACCCCGGGCCACGCCACCTTTACGGCTATGCGTGCCCGCGGCGCCAAGGTGACCGATATCGTCATCCTGATCGTGGCTGCCGACGACGGCGTCATGCCTCAGACCATCGAGTCAATCAACCACGCCAAGGCCGCCGGCGTACCCATCGTCGTCGCCGTCAACAAGATCGATAAGCCGGGCGCCAACCCCGACCGCGTGCGCCAGGAGCTCACCGAGTACGGCATCATCCCCGAGGAGTGGGGCGGACAGAACATGTTCGTCAACATCTCGGCCAAGCAGAAGATCGGTATCGACGACCTGCTCGAGACCGTGCTGCTCCAGGCCGACGTTCTCGAACTCAAGGCCAACCCCGACACCTTTGCCTCCGGTAACGTCCTCGAGGCCAAGCTCGACAAGGGCCGCGGCTCGGTTGCCACGGTGCTCGTGACCCGCGGTACCCTGCACGTGGGCGATACGCTGGTCGCCGGTCTTACCTACGGCCGCGTCCGCGCCATGCTCGATCCCAAGGGCAACGCCGTCACCGAGGCCGGCCCCTCCGACGCCGTCGAGATCCTGGGCCTGCAGTCCGTGCCCAACGCCGGCGACGAGTTCCGTGTGTTCGAGGACGAGCGCGAGGCTCGCGCCCTGGCTGATGAGCGTTCGCTCAAGGCCCGTATCGAGGAGCAGAGCCGCGTGAAGCACGTCACGCTCGAGAACCTCTTCGAGACCATCGCCGACGCCGAGGTCAAGGAGCTCAACCTGATCATCAAGGCCGACGTCCAGGGTTCCATCGAGGCCCTTCAGGACTCGCTCGACAAGATGGATCAGTCCGAGGTCCGCATCAACACGATCCACTCCGCCGTCGGTGCCATCAACGAGACCGACGTCGTCCTGGCTGACGCCTCCAACGCCATCATCATCGGCTTTGGCGTGCGTCCCGACGGCAAGGCCCGCTCCGCCGCCGAGCGCGAGGGCGTCGAGATCCGTTGCTACGACGTTATCTACAAGTGCCTCGAGGAGCTCGACGCTGCCCGCATCGGCATGCTCAAGCCCACCGAGGTCGAGGTCTCCACGGGTACCGCGACCGTCCTGGACACCTTCAAGGTGCCCAAAGTCGGCATCGCCGCCGGTGTCCGCGTGGAGGAGGGCGAGATTGCCGCGACCGATTCCGTGCGCCTGGTGCGCGACGGCATCGTGGTCTTCAACGGCAAGATCGCCTCGATGCGCCACTACAAGGACGAGGCCAAGAGCCTCAAGAGCGGTTCCGAGGGTGGCATTGGCCTGGAGAACTTCCAGGACATCAAGCCCGGCGACCAGATCGAGGGTTACCGTATCGACCAGGTTGCCCGTACCGAGTAGGGGGTAGCGCTATGAAGCAAACGCAGGCAACCCGCCGTCTGGGCGAGCAGCTTCGCGAGAAGCTTGGTTATATCCTGCTCTTTGAGGTTTCCGATCCGCGTCTCGACCTGGTCACTCTGACCGCGGTCGAGGTCGCGGTGGACCGTTCGTTCGCGCGCGTGTACGTGTCGTGCGATGCGAGTCGCTACGATGAGGTCATGGAGGCGCTCTCCAGCGCCAAGGGCCGTATTCGCAGCCTGTTGGCTCGCTCGCTCGATTGGCGCGTCACGCCCGAGCTCGATTTTCGCATCGATCGCTCGACCGATGAGGCCGAGCGCATCACGCGTGCGCTGGAAAACGTTCCGGCCACGCTTGCGATCGAAAAGGACGAGGACGGCTACCCAATTGTGGATGCCGCCCAGGAGGCAGCTTTAGATGACTAATTCCGCCGATCTCGCCTCGTGCGAGTCTGCAGATATTAAACGACGCATCCTCGAGCTTATCGAGGGTGCGTCCTCCATTGCGATCTCGGGTCACACCTCTCCCGACGGCGATGCCTTGGGCTCCGTGTTGGGCCTGGGCCTTTCGCTTATGAAGGTGTTCCCCGACAAGGACATCGCCCTGCTGCTGGCAGACGACGATCCCGTTCCGCGCATCTACCGTTTTATGGAGGGCGCCGATCTGCTGGTGCCGGCATCTGCCTACACCGGCAACCCGGACCTGTTCATCTCGGTAGACGTGCCGGTCGTCGAGCGCCTCAATAATTCCGTCGAGGTGTTGCGTCGCTCGGCCCACGTGGCGTGCTTTGACCATCACCCGGCGCGTGAGGAGTTTGCCGAGGTCAGCCTTAGGTGTGTCAATGCCGCTGCTTGCGCCATGATTATCGACCGCTTTTTGGCCGATTGTGGCATTACCGCAAGCGATAGCATCGCGACTTGCCTGCTGTGTGGCCTGGTCACCGACACCGGTCGTTTTCAGTATCAGAACGCCGACGCTGCCGCGTTTCATGCTGCCTCTCGCCTGGTGGCGCACGGTGCCGATCCGGCACGCGTCGCGCTCGAGGTCTATCAGAGCATGCGTGTCGAGTTCTTGCACCTCAAGTCCATCGTCATGGGTCGCATCAAGACGGTCGCGCACGGGCGCGTGGCGTATAGCTATGCGTACGAAAGTGACCTTAAGGAATGCGGCGTCACCTCTGATGAGTGCGACGGCCTGGTCGATGTGGTGCGCTCGGTGATGGGCGTCGAGGTCTGCCTGTTCCTTAAGGGCATCGAGGGCGATACCAAGGTGCGCGGTAACCTGCGCTCCAAGGGCGAACTTGATGTTTCCGAGATTGCGGCCAACTTTGGCGGAGGTGGGCACCACGCTGCCGCCGGCTTTACCAACGCCGGAACGATTTCCGAGACGCTCACCGCGGCACTTCCCATGCTGGCCGAGCTGGTAGGGGAGGATCCCGCTTCGGTGACCGTCGAGCTCTAACTTTTTGGATGGTACATGGCTCGTCGTACACCTTCTCAACTTAATATGCTACTCGCCGTCGATAAGCCGGTGGGCTGCACGTCCCACGACGTGGTTTCGCAATGCCGACGCGCCCTCCATGAGCGGCGCGTCGGTCATGCCGGAACGCTCGACCCCATGGCATCGGGTGTCATGGTGGTGGGCGTGGGTCAGGCCACACGTCTGCTGGGCATGCTTACGCTTGATACCAAAAGCTACGTCGCCGATATCTCGTTTGGCGTCGAGACCAATACCGATGATGCGGAAGGCGAGGCCGTCCGCAAGGTGCCCATTGTCGCCGACCTGCGCGATCCGGCCTATGCTCGCGAGCGCCTGTCCGCCATGCTGGGCCCGCAGATGCAGGTGCCGCCGGCGTTTTCGGCCATTTCGGTCAACGGCGTGCGCGCCTATAAGTCTGCGCGCGAGGGCAATGCCGTGTCACTGCCCCCGCGTCCGATCGAGGTGTACTCCGCCGACTTGATTGCCGTGAGCGGTGAGGACGACGTTTGCGTTTGGACCGTGGCGTTTTCGGTGAGTAAGGGCACCTATATCCGTGCGCTCGCTCGCGATCTGGGTCGTGCCTGCGATAACGCGGCACATATTTCCGCACTGCGCCGTACAGCCTCCGGCGTTGTTTCCATTGGTGCCTGTCATACGGTCAAGGAGCTTTCTGCCGAGTCCGCTGCCGGCTTTGCCCTGGATCCCATTGCGGCACTGGGCGCCACGCGCGTCGACTTGCCAGGTGATCTTGCCGACGATCTGCTGTGCGGACGTCGTATTCCTATTGAGCGCGCGCTTGCGGGCTTCGATGCGTCGAAGGCGCCGTTTGCGCTGGTGCTCGATGGCGGGCTCAAGGCGCTCGCCCGTATCGAGGGCGGTCGCTTTGTAATGGAGCACGTCTTTCCGCAGGCGATCGGCGGTGTTCGATGATGCTGACCCCCCACGAGCTCGCGCGTATTTTTTTCGCGGGCGAGTCGGATGAGGCTCGCATCGTCGCCGCCGATGCATTTGATGATTGCGCGTGCCTGGGCGCCGCGTCGATCGCCATCGGTGTGTTTGATGGCGTACATCGGGGGCATCACGAACTGATCGACGCGGTCGTTCGCGATGCGCGTGACCACGGCTGCAAGGCGGTCGTGGTTACTTTCGATCCCGACCCGGATGTGGTGGTGAGCCCCTCGCCCGCTCAAAAACTGATGACGACGGCCGACCGTCTTCATGCCCTGGCTCTCACCGGGGTCGATGCGGTCGTGGCCGTTCCCTTTACGCCTGCGGTGGCGGCTCTCGACCATGCGGGCTTTCTTAAGCTGCTGTCGCGCGTCGTCGATATCCGCTCGATTCGCGTGGGTAGCGACTTTAGGTTGGGTCGCGGCGGCGCCTCGGGCGTTGGCGAGATGCAGGCGTGGGGAGCCACGCGCGGTGTAGACGTCTTTGGTCACGAGCTGCTGTGCGTCGACGGGAAGACGATCTGCGCCACCCGTATTCGCCAGGAGCTCCGCCAGGGTCATGTTGAGCTTGCCGCTGAGCTGCTCGGCCGCCCGTATATGCTGCGAGGTATTGTTGCCGGCGGTCGTCACCAGGGCTCCGACATGGGTTTTCCTACGGCAAATATTCAGGTGCCTGAGGGTATTCAGGTGCCTGCCGATGGTGTCTACGAGGGCTTGGTGCTGGTCGACGATACCGTATGGCCTGCCGCCGTCAACGTGGGCCTGCCGCCGACGTATGCCGACGATGCCTCCTCGGCGCATCTCGAGGCCAACTTGATCGGGTATGCGGGCGACCTGTACGGCGCCTCGGTGTCGCTGGCGTTTACGCGCTGGCTGCGCCCGTCGCGCGTGTTCGATTCGCTGGACGAGCTTATCGCGACCGTCGAGGGTAATATTGACGATATCCGTCATCATTTGGGTGAGCAGGGGGTGAGCATCCGTGATTAGCGATGAGGAAAAAGACCAGGTGCGCGCTGCGTCCGACTTGGTTGCCATCGTGCAGGAAACGGTTGAGCTTAAGCCCCGCGGCCATGAGTTTTGGGGCTGCTGTCCCTTCCATGGCGAAAAGACCCCGTCGTTTCACATTATCCCTGCTACGCAGGTGTGGCACTGCTTTGGCTGTGGCGAGGGCGGCGACGTCTTCACCTACATTATGAAGCGCGAGAACCTGAGCTTTCCCGAGTCGATTCGCTACTTGGCCGACCGTGCCGGCATTGAGCTGCACGATACCGGCGCTTATCGCGAGCGCGGCACCAAGCGCGCCCGCATCTATGACCTGTGTGCCGAAACCGCCCAGTTCTACCACACCATGCTCATGCGCGGTAAGGACAGCCGTCCGCGCGAGTATTTCGCAAGCCGCGGTATGGGCGGCGACGTCTGCCGCCGCTACTGCCTTGGCTTTGCTCCGGGTCGCAACGCGCTGGTGTCGCATCTGTCGCAGGCGGGCTTTACCCCGCAGGAGATGATCGACGCCAACGTGGCCGTGAGCCGTGGGCGCGGGCAGCTTGCCGACCGTTTTTACGACCGCGTGATGTTTCCCATCTTTGACGAGCAGGGTCATAACATCGCCTTTGGCGGGCGCATTATGGGCGACGGACAGCCTAAGTACCTCAACACCGCCGAGACGAGCGTGTTCCATAAAAAGCGAAACCTCTACGGCTTTAACTGGGCCAAGGAGTTTATCGTCGCGCAGGATACCGCCATTGTGGTGGAGGGATATACCGACTGCATCGCCTGCTGGGAGGCGGGGATTAAAAACGTCGTCGCCACGCTGGGCACGGCGCTGACGGAACATCATGTTAAGACGCTCACCCGCTTTGCCAAGCGCATTGTATATATGTTCGATGGCGACGCGGCCGGTCAAAAGGCCGCGCGCCGCGCGATTCAGTTTATCGAGCAGGATTCGATGGACCTGCGCTGCGTGGTGCTTCCCGACGGCAACGACCCCATGGAGTTCATCACGGCGCATGGCGGCGAGGCACTGCAGGTACGTATCGACGCCGCCGAACCCCTCATGGACTTTGTGTACCGCTCACTGCAGGAGTCGAGCGACATTACCACGCCGGGCGGTCGTGCCAAAGCGCTTGAGGACGCGCTGACGCTCATCTATCCGCTGCGCGATAGCTACATGATCGATACGTACTTTATCCAGATTGCCGACCTGCTGGGGTTGGACTTGGACACGGTGCGTTCGAGCTCGGGCCGCGTGTTTCGCGATGTTGCCAAGCGCGAGGATGCCGAGCGTCGTCGCGAGCAGAACTACGAGCGCCAGCGGGCGCAGGCCGAGCGTGCAGGCAGCACGGGCGGTCGGGCGTCCGGTTCACAAGGGACTTCTCGCGGTGCCTGGGCGTCGGGGGCGACACCGGCGGTGTCCACGCCGGTCGAGGAAGAACCGTACGACTATGTTCCGCTCGAGGCCTACGGGGCCGCGCCGGTCGAGGTCGTCGACGATATGCCGCCGATCGATGTGCCGGTTGGTGTGGATGGCGCGGCGCCGGTTGCCGATGCAACGGACGTGTCTGCGGCATCGACGATGCCGATCGTGCTGACCGACCTGGAGCGAAAGTCTTTGGCGGGGGAGCGCGAGCTGCTGACGATGCTCACGAGCTACCCCGACCTCTTCCGCACGTATGCCGACCGCATCTGCTCGATCGAGTGGGTGGATCCGCGCCACGAGTCCATCGCGTGGGCCGTGCTCGCGACGCCGCCGGGCACCGATCCCACGGCGTGCATGGATGCGGCGCGCGCGGTGTGTCCCGAGGCAGCGTCGCTTGTCAGCGCCGGGCGCATTTCGTCGACGAGCAAGCACCCCACCGAGACGAACATCGTGTTTATGCTCGATACCCTCGAGCTCTACACCATCAAACGTCGTATGCGCGCCGCACAGGCCAAGCTACGTCAGGACCGGTCGCTCGACGACGAGGCGCGCCGTGTGCTGACGATGCAGGCGATGCAAGATTCTCAGCGCCAGCGCGAGCTCCAAAAGTCGATCGGCGGCGTGGCAGACCCGTTCCGTTTGATCGGTTTGGACACGACGGGCGCCGACCAAGCCTAGATGTTGTGGTCAACCAGCGTATTTACGCCTATATCCAGTCTGAATTTTGGGTATAGAAGTCTATGTGTGTGCTAAAGTAATGAGTCCTGTGGACTATGAAGGGAGAATCTGTGCCAAAAAAGAGTGAGAGCACGGGTACTGGGCTGGAATCTTACGTTGCAAAGCTCATGGGCAACGGCTCAAACAGGACTTCGGTAACCGAGGACGAGATTCAGGTCGCCCTGAAGGATATCGATGTATCTGACGAGCAGCTCAACGCGGTGTATTCCGCGCTGCGCAACAGCGGCATCCAGATTATCTCCGCGAGCGGTAACGACGACGCCCCCATGGACGTCGACGATGACGATAACGATAGCGATACCGACGATTTCGATGACGACGAGCACGATTCCGGCTCGCTCGACGATCACGAGCTTAAGATGGCCCGTCAGGCCGACGCCGAGATGGGTTCTTCCAAGAGCAAGAAGAAGCGCACCGTGCGCACGTCCCGTTCGCGTTCGCGCGTGCGTGGCATCGATGCCTCCACGGTGATGCTGACCGGCGACCCGGTTCGTATGTACCTTAAGGAGATCGGTAAGGTCGACCTGCTGACCGCCTCCGAAGAGGTCGATCTGGCCATGAAGATCGAGGCCGGTCTCGATGCCACCGAGAAGCTCGAGGCCGCCGATGCGGGCGAGATCGAGCTCACCCGCGCCGAGATGCGTCGCCTGACCCGTATCGAGAACGTCGGTCTCGAGGCCAAGCAGGCGCTCATCAGCGCCAACCTGCGCCTGGTCGTCTCCATCGCTAAGCGCTATGTCGGTCGCGGCATGCTGTTCCTGGACCTGATCCAGGAGGGCAACCTCGGTCTGATCCGCGCCGTCGAGAAGTTCGACTACCAGAAGGGCTTTAAGTTCTCCACGTACGCCACGTGGTGGATTCGCCAGGCCATCACGCGTGCTATCGCCGACCAGGCCCGTACCATCCGTATTCCCGTGCACATGGTCGAGACCATCAACAAACTCGTCCGCGTGCAGCGTCAGCTTCTCCAGGACCTGGGTCGCGACCCGACCCCCGAGGAGATCGGTGCCGAGATGGACATGAGTGCCGATCGCGTCCGCGAGATCCAGAAGATTTCGCAGGAGCCCGTGTCGCTCGAGACCCCTATCGGCGAGGAAGAGGATTCTCAGCTGGGCGACTTCATCGAGGACTCCCAGGCTATCGTTCCGCCCGATGCCGCCAGCTTCTCCATGCTGCAGGAGCAGCTCACCCAGGTGCTCGATTCGCTTGCCGATCGTGAGCGCAAGGTTATCGAGCTGCGCTTTGGCCTTGTCGACGGACATCCCCGTACACTCGAGGAAGTCGGCCGCGAGTTTGGCGTCACGCGCGAGCGTATCCGCCAGATCGAGTCCAAGACCCTGGCCAAGCTCCGCCATCCCAGCCGCTCCAGCAAGCTGAAGGACTACATCGAGTCTTAGGGTTCCGCCGTTCTACCGAACGGCGGACCAGTCGACGCTGCGCGCCGCCCAGAGCGACAATTTGTCATTCAAAAGGCAAGGCATGACCAGAAGGTCTATGCCTTGCCTTTTTCATGCCAACTTGTTCGCTCTGGACGTCGCTCGCTGTCCGTCCTCTACCTGCGGCAACTCCATTGCTTGGCAGTTGGGTGGCAGTTGGGGACGTCTCCAATGACTAGGTCGGAAAAATTCTCAAAAAAGTTCTTGCCCTGAGCTGATTCGTCCGTATAATAAACTTCGTTGCTTGAGAGCACGCACCTAATCCTCGGTAGCTCAATGGTAGAGCACGCGGCTGTTAACCGCGCTGTTGTAGGTTCGAGTCCTACCCGGGGAGCCAGGTTGTAAAACCCGTCGCTTATGCGGCGGGTTTTTTCATGTCGCGATCGCCGTTCGCGAACGTTACCGTATCAACATTTCGTGTCGAGGATGTAATCCCGAGGCCTGCCACCTCAACATGGCGCGGTCGTTGTAGAATATTGCAATGATTGCTCCCACGAGATGGTGCCGCGAGCACCAGATAAGGAGATTCTTGTGTCTGAGACCATTAACGGCAGCCTGAGCGTCTCGAACGACGTTATTGCCGATATTGCCGGTTATGCCGCGATGACGTGCTATGGCGTCGTCGGTATGGCTGAGCAGCTCCAGGGCGCCGAGAGCGTGCGCCTGCTTGCCGGTCAGCGCCTCCGCAAGGGCGTGCTTGTCTCCGCCGACGAGAACGGCCTTACGGTCGATCTTCACGTCGTGCTCGAGAACGGCGTCAACATGAAGTCCGTCTGCCACAATCTTTCGAGCTCCGTTGCCTTCACTCTGCAGGAGATCGCCCAGATCGATCCCGCCAGCCTTAAGATCGGCATCCACATCGACGCGCTCAAGAGCCGTCTGAACTAGCATCCGAAAACGGAGATTCAAATACCCATGATTGCAAAGACCATTCGCACCTGTTTTCCGATCGCTGCGGCTGCTGTTTCCGACAAGGCCGAGGAGATCAACAAGCTCAACGTCTTCCCCGTACCCGACGGCGACACCGGTACCAACATGTCGCTCACGCTCGCCTCGGTGACCAAGGAGCTCTCCGCCCTTCCTGCCGACGCCGACATGGAAGCCATCGCCGGCGCCATCACCCACGGCTCCCTGATGGGTGCCCGCGGCAACTCCGGCGTCATCACCTCGCAGATCCTGCGCGGTGTGGCCGAGGGTCTCGTCTCTGCCGATGAGCCCATCACGTCCGCCAACATCGCCTATGCGTTCCGTCGTGCCGTCAAGGTCGCCTTCCAGGCCGTCCGCAAGCCCATCGAGGGCACGATTCTCACGGTGCTGCGCGATGTCTCGACCAAGGCCGACGAGTGCGAAAAGAAGAAGTTCTCGGCCGAGGACGCGCTCGATGCCATCGTTGTCGAGGCCTACCAGTCCGTCGCCCGCACGCCCGACCTGCTGCCGGTTCTGAAGGAGAACGGCGTGGTCGACTCCGGCGCCTTTGGCTTTGCCATCTTCCTGGAGAACTTTGTTGCCGCTGCGCTCGGCCGCAGCACCGTTGTCGAGGATTTCTCCGCCACGTTTGATTCTGCCGGCTCTGCCCGCGATGCGGCCCTCGGTCGCGTTGAGATCGAGGCCAACGATGACTGGGAGGGCTCGGAGTTCCGCTACTGCAACGAGTTCCTCTTTAAGGCCGACGCCCCGTTTGACGAGGACGAGTGCCTTAAGTTCCTGGGCTCCATGGGCGACTGTGAGCTGCTCGTGGGCGCCTACCCCGACTACAAGATCCACGTGCACTCCAACACCCCCAACCTGGTGCTCGAGCACATGCTGCAGCTCGGTCAGATCTATGAGGTCTTTATCCACAACATGGAGATGGAGGCCCACGACCGTACCGCTAAGATTCACGAGGACCAGGAAAAAGCCGCCGAGCCCGCCAAGGCGCTGGGTTTTGTCGCCGTTGCCGCCGGTTCTGGCGAGGCCGACATCCTCAAGTCCCTCGGCGTCGACGTGATCGTGTCGGGTGGCCAGACCATGAACCCCTCGACTGCAGACCTGCTGGGCGCGGTGGACCAGGTCAACGCGACCTCAGTCATCATTCTGCCCAACAACGGTAACATCCGCATGGCTGCCGAGGCTGCCGCTTCTGCCTGCACGGACAAGAAGGTTGCCGTCGTTCCCACCAAGACCGTTCCGCAGGCCTTCTCCGCGCTGTTCGCGGTCCTGCCCGATTCCGAGCTCGAGGATGCCGTTGCCGCTATGGTCGACGCCATCAGCGAGGTCCGCGATGGCGAGGTCACCCGCGCCGTGCGCGACTCCAGCGCTTCCGACGGCTCGCCGATTCACTCCGGTGATGTCATGGGCATCATTGCCGGCTCCATCGACGTGGTCGGTTCCGACGTGAAGCAGGTCACGCTCGACTGCATCAACCGCATGCAGGAGGAAGAGGAGGGCGACGCGCTGACGATTCTGGCCGGCGAGGAGCTGTCCGATGAGGCCTTCCAGGAGATCGTCGACGCTATCGAGGAGGCTCAGCCCGATCTGGAGATTGACGCCCATCGTGGCGAGCAGCCGCTCTATCCCGTGATCTTCTCGATCGAGTAGGCAACTGCCCATGTCCGAGCTGTGCTCCGTGCCGCGCGTCTCGGAGCGCTTTGCCCAGAGCAATGCGCTCGACGAGGATATCGCGCGACTCAAATATGTTTCGGGTAAACGTGAGGAGGCCCTTCGCCGTCTGGGAATTCGGACGGTGGGGGACCTCCTTCTCCATATCCCTCATCGATACCTCGACTTTACCCGTTCTTGGTCTATCGAGATGGCGCCCATCGGTACCGTGTGCACCATCATCGCCACGGTCGACCGTATCGTCCAAAAGCAGCCGCGTCCGCGCATGCAGGTGACTGAGGTCTCACTTGTTGACGAGGCGGGCGTGCTGCAGGTCGCCTTTTTCCGCCAGCCCTGGATTGCCCAGCAGCTTAAGCAGGGCGACCGCCTGGCCGTGATGGGCAAGGTCGAGTTTGCCTACGGTTTTAAGCAGATGGCCTCGCCCCACTTTGAAAAGCTCGAGGACGGGCGCGCCGCAGGCACCATTCTGCCGGTCCATTACGTGAGCGATGGCGTGAGCCAGGCGTGGATGCGCCGCATCGTAAGCGGCGCGCTCGAGGTCGTCGGCAATCCCTTTGATCCTATTCCTGCACGCTTGCGCGTTAAGCGTCGCTTGATGAGCAATGCCCGCGCGCTGCGCTCAATCCATTTTCCATCGAGTATGGCCGAGCGCGATATCGCGCGCGCAAGGCTTGCCTACGAGGAGTGTCTCTACCTGCAGCTGGCACTGCGCCTGCGCAACGACGGCGGCCTGGTCGATGTGGTTCCCTATGCCCACACCGCGGGCGAGCACCTGGCCGCGCTCAAGCAAGCCCTGCCGTTTTCGCTGAGCGACGAGCAGGAGGCTGCGTTCCAAGATATCTTGTGCGATATGTGCGATGGCGGGCAGGTGATGAACCGCCTGCTGCTGGGCGATGTCGGTACCGGTAAGACCGCCGTTGCCGCTTGCGCGCTGGCTGTGGCTGCCGATAGCGGCACGCAAGCTTGCGTCATGGCGCCCACGGGCGTGCTGGCGCGCCAATATGCCGATAAGACCGGCCCTCTGCTCTCGCAGGCCGGCATGTCCTGGGCGCTTCTGACGGGTGCCACGCCGGCAGCAGAGCGCGAGCGCATCCATGCACAGCTGGAATCGGGCGAGCTTGACGTGCTCTTTGGCACCCACGCGGTGCTTTCGGATAACGTTGCGTTCAAGCAGCTGTCGCTCGTGGTCATCGATGAACAGCACCGGTTTGGCGTCGGCCAACGCAACGCCCTGCGCGCGAAGGGCCCGGGTGCTGATTTGCTCGTTATGACGGCAACGCCCATCCCGCGTACGCTGGCGCTTTCGGTCTACGGCGATCTGGACACGAGTATCATCCGCCATCGGCCAGTCCCTGGCGCTGGCGTGACGACACGCGTGCTCACCGAGTCGAGTCGTGACCTCGCCTATGGCGCCATTCGCGAGGCGCACGAGAAGGGGCAGCAGGCCTACGTGATTTGCCCGCTCGTAGAGCCGAGTGACTCGGCCGATGAGCTGGAAGACGTGCCCGGTATCGCCCGCGACGACGAGGGCCGCGTGACGGTCCCCGTGCCGCTGCACGATACGGCGACCGAGCTCGATCGCCTGCGTCTGGCGTTGCCGGGTCTTGCCATCGAGCGCCTTCACGGCCGTATGCCAGCGGGGGAGAAGGACCAGGTTATCGATGCCTTCAAGCGTGGCGAGATTGACGTGCTCGTCTCGACTACGGTGGTCGAGGTGGGCGTCGACGTGCCCAACGCCACCGTCATGGTCATCGAAAACGGCGAGCGCTTTGGTTTGGCTGCCCTGCACCAGCTGCGCGGTCGCGTGGGCCGTGGCAGCGTGTCGGGCACGTGTCTGGTCATGACGCACTCCAAGGGCAACGGCGGCGCATCGGCGGCAAAAGACCGTCTCCAGTCGCTCGAAAAGACCTCGGACGGCTTTACGCTCGCCCAGATGGACCTGCGCCTGCGCCATGAAGGCGAGATCCTGGGTTATCGCCAGCATGGTGGTGTGACCCTGCGCTTTGTCGACCTGGATGCCGATGAGGACCTTATCGAATGGGCCCATTTGGACGCGGTCGAGCTCTTGCGGTATGCTTGCAACCTTGACTCTGTGGCGACGCGTCCCTTGCGCGACGCGGTCGCCATGCGTTATCGACATATCTTTAAGGAGGTCAGCGGAGGATGAGAATCATCGGCGGCGAATGGCGCGGTCGTAAAATCGAGGAGCCCCGTGGTCGCGATGTCACCCGCCCCACGACTGATCGCGTGCGCGAGGCGTGCGCATCTATGGTCATGTCGGCATTCGATTTCGATTTGGACGAGGTTCGTGTGCTGGACGCCTTTGGCGGCTCCGGTGCCTTAGGGTTAGAGATGCTCTCTCGTGGGGCCCGCTCGCTCACGACGTTCGAGATCGATCGCAACGCCGCGCGGCTCATTACCAAGAATATCGAGTCGCTCTGCCGTGACCGTGCGCGTTGGCGCGTGGTCACGGGCGACATGCTGGCGAGTGCCTCGCGCGGTCGTGTACCGGGAGGTCCCTTTGATTTGGTCCTGCTCGACCCGCCCTATGCTTTTGCTGCCGAGCCGGTCGAGGAACTGCTGCAGAACCTGGCTCAGCAGGGTTTACTTGCGTCTGGCGCTTATGCCCTGTTTGAGCATGCCGCCGCCGATGCGGGCGCGCATCCGGCAGGTTTTGAGACTGTACGTGAGAAGCGCTACGGCATTACCTCGGTCGACCTGCTTCGTTGGGTCGGCGATGACGATGGTGAGGGCGATAGCGCCGGCACCGATGCCGACAACAACGATGCTACGACGTTTCAGGAGGATGCTCATGAGTGACACTATCAATCGCGTGATCGTCCCGGGCACCTTCGATCCCATCACGTTTGGCCATATCGATGTGATCCGCCGCGCCCGCCGCATCTTTCCCAGCGTGATCGTCGCTGTTGCCGAGTCGCAGGGTAAAAACGGTGTGGGCACCACGTTTACGCTCGATGAGCGCGTGGCGCTGGCCCGCGAGGCGCTCGGTGATATCGACGGCGTCGAGGTCCTGCCCTTTACCGGCCTCTTGGTCGACTTCGCTCGTGAGCAGGGGGCGGGGGCCGTGGTCAAGGGCCTGCGCGCCATGACCGACTTTGAGTACGAGCTGCAGCAGGCCGACCTCAACTATCGCTTGGATAACAAGCTGGAGTCCATCTTTGTCATGAGTGCGCCGCAGTACGGCTATATCTCAAGCTCGGTTGTTCGCCAGATCGCCTCGCTCGGTAGTGACGTATCGACGTTTGTCCCGCCCAACGTGGTCGAAGCGCTCAGACATCGCTTTTCGTGACGTTTCTTATTGCCTGGTGGCATGTGGTAAACTAGCACGATGATATGTTACCTATGAAAGGAGACCGGATGCCGGGCGAGAATTTTCCTGGCGATAGGATCGTCAGCTTGGTCGATGAGCTCGAAGGGCTGATCGAGGAAGCCAAGCCGCCTTTCGGCAAGAACGCTCAGTTCAAGGTCATCGACGCCGACGTGTTCTTCAACATCCTCGACGAGATCCGTATGAGCTATCCCGAGGAGTGGCAGAAGTCCCGCCGTATCCTTAAGGAGCGCGAGGAGCTTATGGCTTCCGCCGCCGCTCAGGCCGATTCCATCATCGCCGACGCTCAGCAGCAGGCCCTCACCATTGCCGGTGAGCAGGAGATTGTCCGCTTAGCGCAGCAGCAGGCCGACGACATCCGCGATCGTGCCCAGCAGTACGAGCGCGAGACGCGTTACGCTGCCGAGGACTACGCAGAGCAGGTCTTTACGCACCTGGAGGAGAACCTCAAGAGTCTGACCGGCACCGTTACCCGTTGCCGTCAGCAGCTCAACGAGGGTGCTGCCCAACAGAATGGTCAGTGGTAATGGCTGAGTTCCCGAGCGTTACCGTCGATCTTTCCGAGCAGCTCGAGTTTCCTGGAGATTCGTATCCGCTGACCGGTAAGGTCGATGTCGCCACCTACACGGTGGGCGAGAAGGAGTACCAGCTACAGGACGGCATCGACTACGACGTTGTCTTTACCAATGCCGGTACCGGTGTCTTGCTCACGGGCATGGTC
This sequence comes from uncultured Collinsella sp., assembly GCA_902494165.1. Lineage (GTDB taxonomy): Bacteria > Actinomycetota > Coriobacteriia > Coriobacteriales > Coriobacteriaceae > Collinsella. The sequence continues at coordinate 166,334 of CABUSD010000002.1, forward strand.
CGCGCGCACGCCACCGGCGAGTGCGACCGTTGCCTGGAACCCGCCTCGTTTGATATCGCCGGCGAGATCGAGGAGTTCTACCTCTTTGAGGAGCCCGAGGATCCCGAGGCCTACGAGGACGGCTACGAGCTCCTGGGTGAGGACCGTCTCGTCGATCTGGGCGAGCCCATCAATGACGCGGTCGTTATGGACACGCCGTTCGTGGTGCTCTGCAAGCCCGATTGCCGCGGTCTGTGCCCCACTTGCGGTTGCAATCTCAACGTCGAGCAATGCGATTGTGCTGCCCAAGCCGAGGCCGAATGGGCCGAGGCCACGGAAAATCCATTTGCAGCATTGAAGAATCTCAAGCTCGATGAGTAAAACTGTGGTAGTATCGCTACTTGCGCGTAATCGCCACACTGGATAGTTCATAAGGAAGGTCACTATGCCCGTACCTAAACAAAAGCAGGGTCGTATCCGCACTCACACCCGTCGTTCCGCCAACATGAAGATCTCGGCTGCGGCTCAGTCCACGTGCCCCCGTTGCGGCGCTGTCAAGCTTCCGCACCACGTGTGCCCCAGCTGCGGTTTCTACAAGGACCGCGAGGTTATCGTTACCGAGTAACGGTATACTCTGGATGCGATGCCGTTCCAAATGGAACCACAATGGCCGGCTCAATGAGTCGGCCATTTTTGTATAAGGAGCATGTATATGAGTAACGTTCGCGTTTGTGTAGACGTTGTGGGCGGAGACGAGAAACCTCAGGTCGTTCTCGATGGTATCGAGGCTGCGCTTGCCGCCGATCCCGATATCGAGGTCTTGGCAGCTGGCCCCGCCGAAATCGTCAATCCCTTTGCAGCTTCCCACGCACGTGTTGAGGCCCTTGAGGCGCCCGACGTTATCGCCATGGATGACGATCCCATTCGCGCCGTGATGACCAAGCGTAAGTCGTCGATCGTGCTTTCTTGCCGCGCCATTAAGAAGGGCAACGCGGATGCGTTCTTCTCTGCCGGCTCCACCGGCGCCATGACGGCCGCTGCCACAGCCTACGTGACGCCGTTTAGGTATCAGGCCGAAGGCAAGAAGCAGCCGGTGCGCCCCTGTCTGACCAATGCGCTGCCCAATCGCGCCGGCGGTCTGACGGTGTTGTGCGACATGGGTGCCAACCCTGATGTCGAGGTTGACGATATGGTGCGTTTTGCTCAGATGGGTAGCGCCTATGCCCGCGTCGTCCTGGGCATCGAGCATCCCCGCGTGGGCCTGCTTGCCAACGGCACCGAGGACGAGAAGGGCTCCAACTTTACCAAGGCCTGCTTCCCGGCCATGAAAGCCGCCGTTCCCGGCTTTGTTGGTAACTGCGAGGGAACGGACATCACCTCGGGTAACTTCGATGTCATCGTTGCCGATGGCATGTCGGGCAATATTGCGCTCAAGGCCACCGAGGGCGCTGCTAAGTTTTTGCTGCAGGAGCTCAAGGGTGTCTTTATGTCTTCGCTCGGCACCAAGATTGCCGCGCTGCTCATCAAAAAGCAGATGCGCGAGATTAAGGCCAAGCTCTCTGGCGACGCCAAGGGCGGCGCGATTCTTCTGGGCCTGCGCGGCGTGGTCCTGATCGGCCATGGCGCCACCTCAGTCGAGGCTGTCAAAAACGGTACGCTCGCGGCGGCCGAAGCCGTGCGCGCCGGGCTGGTCGAGAATGTCGCCAACTCTATGGACGGTATCGTTTTATAAGAGCGAGTTAGGGCGCTGTTATGTGCTTCGCGGCGCACGTCGTGGGGTAGAATCAGAACCGTGTCTTGGTACCGCCCGGGCGGTACCATTCTTTTGGTATTCATGCACTATGAGAGGAAGCGCTATGGACCGCTCCGAAATCTTCGACAAGATCGCCGAGGTCGCTGCTGACGTTCTGGGCGTCGATGTTGCCGAAATTAGCGATGAGACCACCTTTGACGACCTCGATGCCAACTCGCTCGAGCGCCTGCAGCTGGTTACGGCTATCGAGGACGAGTTCAACCTCGAGATCGATGACGAGACTCTGCTCTCGCTCAACTCTGTCGCCGACGCCGTCGACGCTATCGAAAACGCCAGGGAGGCCTAGGTCTTGGCTTTGTCTGAACGACTTACGCGCGCCCAGGAAATTCTGGGCCACGAGTTCAATAATAAGGTGCTGCTGCGCGCGGCCCTTACGCATCCCTCGGCAGTCGAGGGCCAGCCGGTTTCTGCCAGCTATGAGCGCCTTGAGTTCTTGGGCGATTCCATTTTGGGCGCTGTGGTCGCACGCTCCCTGTTTGAGTCCTATCCGGAGTTTGACGAGGGCAAGCTCACGCGCCTGAAGGTGTCGCTTGTCTCGGGCGCTACGCTGTCCGAGGTTTCTCACGAGCTGGGCATCGACGACATCATCATCTTTGGTGCCTCCGAGACCGGTACCGGTGCGCGCGGCCTGCATTCGGCGCTCGAGAACGTCTACGAGTCGCTCGTGGGCGCACTGTACCTGGATGCCGGCTGGGATGCCGCAGCGGAGTTTATCCATCGTACGCTTAAGCCGCATTTGGCTTCCGAGCGTGCCGAGCATCCTGCGAACCCCAAGTCGTTTTTGCAGGAGTGCGTGCAAGCCGACGGCCACGAACCCCCGGCTTACAAGCTTGTTGGCTCCGAGGGCCCGGCGCATGCGCCCACTTTTACCGCCGTGGTTTTGATCGATGGTATTCGCCAGGGTCGCGGCTCCGGCTCTTCAAAGAAGGAAGCCGAGGGAGCCGCCGCGCTCGAAGCGCTCGACCGCATGGGTTACACCACCAACGGCGTGATTCTGAACAAGAAGCACGTGTAAGCGAGGAACCGTGTATCTCAAGTCCCTCACGCTCAAAGGGTTCAAGTCGTTTGCCGACCGCGCCCATATGACGTTTGAGCCGGGCCTGACCGTCATCGTCGGTCCCAACGGCTCGGGAAAATCGAACATCTCCGACTCGATTCTGTGGGTCCTGGGCGAGCAGAGCGCCAAGCAGCTGCGCGGCCAGGCCATGGAGGATGTCATCTTCTCGGGCTCGTCAGCGCGCAAGCCGGTGGGTGTTGCCGAGGTCACGCTGGTGCTCGATAACTCGGACCATATGCTGCCTGTCGATTTTGACGAAGTCGCCATCACCCGTCGCATGTACCGCTCGGGCGAAAGCGAGTACCTCATCAACTCGAGTCCGTGCCGCCTGATGGACATTCAGGACATCCTGCACGATTCGGGCCTGGGCAAGGATACGCATTCCATCATCAGCCAGGGCAAGCTCGACGCCATTTTGCAGAGCCGCCCGGAGGAGCGCCGCGCCCTTATCGAGGAGGCCGCCGGCATCTCCAAGCACAAGCGCCGCAAGGAGCGTGCGCTCAAAAAGATTAAGTCGATGGACGAGCATCTGACGCGTGCCCGCGACATCAATAAGGAAATCGCCCGTCAGCTGCGACCACTGGAGCGTCAGGTCGATCGCGCACGTAAGTACAAAGAGCTGTCCTCGCGCGCGAACGAGCTTACGCAGATGCTAGCCGTCGATGAGCTGCGTTCGCTGCAGTCGCAGTGGAACGACCTGGAGAGCCGCTCCAAGGAGGGCGCGGCCGAGCTTGAGCTTGCGCAGTACCGCATGGGCGAAAAGGAGCGTGAGCTCGAGAAGCTCCAGGTCATGCTCGAGGAAAAGGGCCTGTTTGTGGGCGATCTGGGCGAGCAACGCCGTCATATGCAAGATGTGGTCGGCCGCATTAACTCCGACATGCGCCTGCTCGAGGAAAAGGGCCACAACATGGTGTCGCGCCTGTCCGACATGCGCGGGCAGATCTCGAGCTCCGAACATCAGCGACGTCGCGTGGTCGAGGAGCTCGAGGACGCGCGTGCGCAGCTTGAGGAAGTGACCGGCGCGCACATGCAGGCCCAGGAGGACGTTGACGCCGCCGGTCCTGCCGCCGCCGAGCTCCACGAGCGGCGCGTGGCGCTCGACAATCAGATATCGCAGCTCACGCGCGAGCAACGCGATGTGCAGCGCGTAGCCGATAACGCCGCGCTCGAGCTCGCCAAGGTGAAGGATTCCTTGAGCAATGCCGAGGTCGAGGACAACATGTATGCCTCGCGCCTGGAGCAGATCGACGAGCAGCTCGAGGAGGTCATGGCCTCGCTCGAGAGCCGTCGCGACCGCGCCGAGGAGCTTGAGGGCGCTCTTGAGGAAGCGCGCCAGGCCCAGGCCGATGCGCGTGAGGCCACCGAGGTCGCCCGTGCAGCCCTGAAGGACTTGCGTAATCGTGAGAGTGAGGCGCGCAACAAGCTGTCCGAGGTGCGCTCGGAGCTTGCCAGCCAAAAGAAACTCGATGCCCGCATGGCCGACAGCTCGCCGCTCGTGAGCCGTCTGGTGGGTGCGCTGGGCGATGATGTTTCGGGCCGCCTGGGTGACGTGCTCGAAGCCCCGCGCGAGCTTGAGGGCCTGGTTGAGCAATTGCTCGCCGGCGATATCGATGCGCTGCTGTTTGATGACGCCGCCACGCTTGAGCGTGCCGGTCGTGCGGCTCTGGACCAAAAGAAGGCCTCGGGCGAGGCACTGCTGGTGGCGCGCGGCGTGAGCGGCTCTACCGCCGTTGAGGGCGCTGCCGGTACCCGCCTGGTTGATCGTCTGTCCGTGCGCGCAGGCTACGGACCCGTCGTCGAGGCGCTGCTCGGCGGCTATTACGTAGTGGACGATCTTTCTGCCGCGCTTTCGGCGCCGGTCGTTGACGGCGTGACTTACGTGACCCCCGATGGCGCCCGCGTCGCCTGCGGCGGCCTGGTGCGTGTGGGCCTCGATGCCGGCGAGGCGTCGGGTGCTCTGGAGCGTAAGCGTCGCATTCGCGAGCTGGAGGGGCTTGAGCCCGATTTGGCCGCTGTGTTTGAGCATGTGTCGGATCAGGTCGTCGAGGCCAATGCGGCCGTTGAGGAAGCGCGTGCCGCTGAGGGCGATGCCGCCGGTGAGATTGCCCGCCTTGAGGGCGAGCGCCGCTCCCTGTTGTCCGAGATCGGCCGTCTGGAGCAAAGCGCCAACAATGCCGAGGTCGAGCGCGTGCGTATCTCCAAGCGCCGTGAGCAGGCCTCCGAAGCCGTTCGCGCCGCGCGCCCGCGCGTGGACGAGCTCACCCGTTCGCGTGACGAGGCCCGTGCGCAGGCAAGCGATCTGGGCTTGCAGATTGCCGAGGCCAACGACGAACTCGACCGCGTTCGCCGTGACGATTCCGAGGCTGCCGGCAAGCTCGCCGACGCCAAGGTTCGCCTAGCCCAGACGAGTGAACGCCTGCGTTCGCTGAAGGGCCGCGTGCCCGACCTGGAGCATCGTCTTGAGGGCATCGACCGTCGTATCCGCGGAACACGCCAGGCCTCGCGCTCGCTCGAGCTGCTGCGCCTGCGCGTCGATCCCATGCACGAACGCTATTCTGCCCTGTTGGAACGCGCGTCGGATTGGGCAGCGCGCCTGCGTGACCAGGCCTCTCTGGAGGAGGCGGACTCCGCTTCGCTCAAGAAGACCATCGAGGATGCCAAGGCAGAGGTTGCCCGCGCTAAGGAACGAGTCGATACCGCCTCTGCCACGCAAAACGAGTTCAAGGTCGCACGCGGCAAGCTCGAGGTGCAGGTAGAGGCCGCCATCAAGGCCATCACCGCCGATGGCACCACGGTACTCGAGGAAGCGCTCATGCTTCCCGCGCCCACCGACCGCGACGCCGCCGAGCGCGAGCTCAACCAGCTTGTGCGCCAGATCAACAACCTTGGTCCCGTTAACCAAGTTGCCATGGAGGAGTACGAGCAGCTCAAGCGCCGCGCCGACTATATCGAGGAGCAGCTGGCCGATCTGGAGAGCGCGCGCAAGGCGCTCACCAAGATCACGGTGGCCATTGATCGCAAGATGCGGAAGGCCTTCCTGGTGACGCTTGAGAAGGTCGACGCGAACTTCCGCGAGATCTTCGCTATGCTCTTCCCGGGTGGACAGGCGCATCTGGAGATGACCGACCCCGAGCACCCGGCTGATACGGGTATCGAGGTCGTGGCGCAGCCGCGCGGCAAGCGCATCACCAAGATGATGCTCATGTCGGGTGGCGAGAAGAGCCTGACGGCGCTCGCCCTGCTCTTTGCCGTGTACCGCACGCGTACGGTGCCGTTCTATGTGCTGGACGAGGTCGAGGCGGCGCTCGACGACGCCAACTTGTCCAAGCTCATCGGCGCCCTTGATGTACTGCGTTCCGATACGCAGCTCTTGGTCATCTCGCATCAGCGCCGTACTATGGAGGACGCTGACGTCCTCTATGGCGTCTCGATGCAAGCCGACGGCGTCAGTCGCGTCGTCTCGCAAAAACTCGATCGCGAAACCGGAAAGGTCGTGAATGCATAATGGGATTCTTTGACGCACTCTCGCGCGGACTTGAGCGCAGCCGCGAGGCCCTCAACGAGGTCTTTTACTTTGGCGGCGAGGTCGACGAGGATTTTTGGGAGGACTTGGAGGACACCCTCGTTATGGGTGACATGGGTGCCGAGGTCGCCATTCAGGTCTCCGATGACCTACGCGATGCCGCGGCCAAGAAGAACCTCAAGACCGCTCCGCAGCTTCGCCGTGCCCTGGCCGAGCAGCTCGAGCAGCACTTTGTGCCCATCGAGCGCGATCCGTTTTCCGATACGCCGAGCTGCGTGCTGTTTGTGGGCATTAACGGTGCCGGCAAGACCACGACGGTCGGTAAGATCGCGAGCGCCATGGCCGCCCGCGGCAAGAACGTGGTGATCGGTTCGGCCGACACCTTCCGCGCCGCCGCCATCGAGCAGCTCGATGTGTGGGGGCAGCGTGCCGGCGTACCGGTTATCAAGCGCGACCGCGGCTCCGACCCGGCAAGTGTTTGCTACGACGTGCTCGACGAGGCCGACAAGCGCGGCAGCGACCTGGTGCTTATCGATACCGCCGGCCGTCTGCACACGAGCCCTGAGCTCATGCGCGAGCTTGCCAAGGTGGTCAATGTGACCCGTAAGCGCGCCGCCAATATGGCCGCCGGTCCCATGCCGGTTTCGGTCGTGCTTGTGATCGACGCCGCGACGGGCCAAAACGGTCTGAACCAGGCGCTCGAGTTTAACGAGGCGCTGGGCCTGGACGGTATTATCATGACTAAGCTCGACGGCACGGCTAAGGGCGGTATCGCCATGGCCGTGGCCGAGAAACTCAAGCTCCCGATCCTGCGCGTGGGCGTGGGCGAGCAGGTCGATGATCTGCAGGAGTTCAATGCCAAAGATTTCTGCCGCGCCCTGGTGGGCGAGTCCAATTAAGGAGTGACTAGTGTTTGATTCCCTGAGCGATCGCCTCAACGACACATTTGACCGCCTGCGCGGCAAGGGCAAGCTGACCGAGGCCGATATTACTTCGGCCATGCGCGATATTCGCATGGCGCTGCTCGAGGCCGACGTCAACTTTAAGGTCGTCAAGGAGTTCGTCGCCAAGACCAAGGAGCGCTGCATGACCGCCGAGGTCATGGAGTCGCTGTCGCCGGCGCAAAACGTCGTCAAGATCGTGCTCGACGAGCTCACCGAGATGCTTGGCTCAACCGAGAGCAAGCTCGTCTTTAGCAACCGCATTCCCAATGTCATCATGCTTGTGGGTCTGCAGGGCTCCGGTAAGACCACGGCTGCCGTAAAGCTGGCCTACCTGCTCAAGAAGCAGGGCCGCTCGCCGTTGCTCGCCGCGTGCGACGTCTACCGTCCCGCTGCTGCCGACCAGCTGGCCACGCTCGGTGGCGAGATCGGCGTACCGGTCTTCCGCGGCGACGGTGCGCACCCGGTCGATATCGCCAAGGGCGCCATCCAGGAGGCCGTCGACCACCTGCGCGACGTGGTCATCGTCGATACCGCCGGACGTCTTCAGATCGATGAGCAGATGATGCAGGAGGCCGTGGACATCAAGAAGGCCGTCAAGCCCGATCAGGTGCTGATGGTCGTCGATGCCATGACCGGTCAGGATATCGTCAACGTCGTCTCGACCTTCGCCGAGCGCACCGACTTTGACGGCGTGATTATCTCTAAGCTCGACGGCGACGCCCGTGGCGGCGGCGCGCTTTCCGTGCGCCAGGTGACCGGCAAGCCCATCAAGTTTGTGAGCATGGGCGAGAAGCCCGATTCGCTGGAGCCGTTCTACCCCGATCGTATGGCCAAGCGCATTCTGGGTATGGGCGACGTTGTCGGCATTATCGAGAAGGCCCAGGAGGCGGCCGACGCCGAGCAGCTCGAGGCCGCCGAGCGCATGCTGCGCGAGGGCTTTACCATGAACGACATGCTCGACCAGATGAAGGCCGTCAAGAAGATGGGCGGCATGAAGGGCATTCTGGGCATGCTCCCCGGTGGCCAGCGTGCGCTTAACCAGATGGGTGGTAACCTGGACGAAGGTATCTTCGATAAGAACGAGGCCATCATCATGTCGATGACCAAGGAGGAACGCCTTCGCCCCTCCATCATCAACGGCCAGCGCCGTGCCCGCATTGCCAAGGGCGCCGGCGTGACCCCCACCGAGGTCAATAGCCTTATGAAGCAGTGGGGCGAGATGAATAAGATGATGGGCCGCATGCGCACGATGGCCAATCAGGCGCAGGCCGGCGGCAAGAAGGGCAAGAAGGGTAAGAAGGGCAAAAAGATGCGCATGCCCAATATTCCCGGTCTGGATGCCATGGGGCTGGGCGGCATGGGCGGCCTGGGAACGGGCGGCCCCAAGTCCGATATGGACCTGCTGCGCCAGATGGAAGCGCAGATGCGCAACAAGAAGTAACGACTAGTTGAGTCGTGTATGGCGAAGGCCGCCTGGATGGTATTCCAGGCGGCCTTTGCCGTTTGTTCGCTGGTTGTCGCACGCGTGGAAGCGCGTTCTCGACGAGGTGCTTGCCGCTAGTGGCAGCCGCAGCCTTCGTGCCCGTCATGGTCGTGGTGACCGTGGCAGCCGCAGGACTCGCCATGCTCGTGGATGTGCTCGTGATCATGTCCATGGCAGTCGCAGGTGGCCTCGCCGTTCTGTGCGAGCGTGCCGGCAATGAGGGCCTCGACGCAGGCATCGCAGCTGCCCTGGGCGCCCGCATAGACCGTGATGCCGGCTTGGGCAAGCGCGTTGATAGCGCCGCCGCCGATACCGCCGCAAATGAGCGTGTCAACGCCACCGTTGGCAAGCAGGCCCGCCAAGGCGCCGTGGCCGGTGCCACCGGTGCCTACGACCTGCTCGTTGAGCACCTTGCCATCTTGGATGTCGTAGATCTTGAACTGCTCGCTGCGGCCAAAGTGCATAAAGATGTTGCCGTTGTCGTACGTCGTTGCCACCCTCATGGTGTCGACCTCCTTTGCTGGCCATGCGGCCGTTGTCGTGGTGATGGGGGAGTATGCGATATTGCCGCCCTCGATAACGAGCGCCCGTCCGTTGACCAGCGCATTTGCCACCTTGCGATGCGCGCGGCTGCAAATGGCCGCCACCGTTGCGCGGGCGATGCCCATCTGCTGGGCGACCGCCTCTTGGTTGAGACCCTCCAGGTCGCACAGGCGCAGCACCTCAAGCTCGTCGACGGTCATGTCGATGGCATCTCCGCTGGCCAGGCCATCGGGGGTAAAGCCGCGGTATTCGGGGATGATCTCGACGCGGCGCAGTTTTTCGCGTCTTCCTGCCATGCACACTCCAAATCTGACATATGTCAACAATAGAATAGCGAACGTGCGGATTTACGCAAGGAATTTCTGGCATATGTCAGAAAATGAGGGCTTATGTTTGGGCTGTGGGGCCGCGTGCGCCTGGGCTACAATGAATCTCGCTTGTAGGCGACTGACAGGAGGGTCAATGAGCAAAGCTGATCAACAGTTTGTAACCATGTGCCGCGATATCTTGGACCATGGCACCACCACCGAGGGTCAAAAGGTCCGCCCGGTGTGGGAGGACGGCACCCCTGCCTATACCATTAAAAACTTTGGTGTCACGGCGCGCTATGATCTGCGCGAGGAGTTCCCCGCGCTCACCCTGCGTCGTACGGCGCTTAAGTCTGCCATGGACGAGATTCTGTGGATCTATCAAAAGAAGTCCAATAACGTGCATGACCTCAACAGCCATATCTGGGATGAGTGGGCCGATGAGACCGGTTCCATCGGTAAAGCCTACGGCTATCAGATTGGTCAGAAGAGCCATTACGCCGAGGGCGACTTCGACCAGATGGACCGTGTACTGTACGACCTTAAGCACACGCCGTATAGTCGCCGCATTATGACCAATACGTACGTGTTTAGCGATCTGTCCGAGATGCACCTTTATCCATGCGCCTATAGCGTGACCTATAACGTGACGCAGCGTCCTCAGGACGACAAGCCGACGCTCAACATGATTCTCAACCAGCGCAGCCAGGACATTTTGGCCGCGAACAACTGGAACGTGTGCCAGTACGCCATTTTGCTGATGATGGTCGCGCAGTCGGTCGATATGATTCCCGGTGAGCTGCTGCACGTGATCGCCGACGCCCATATCTATGATCGTCATGTCGATATCGTCCGCGAGCTTATCGAGCGTCCGCAGTTTGCGGCACCCAAGGTAACGCTCAACCCCGATGTGCATGACTTCTATGCGTTTACGACCGATGACCTGATCGTCGAGGGCTATGAGCACGGCCCTCAGGTCAAGAACATCCCCATTGCGGTGTAGGTGACGCGCATGACGTGTAAGCTTTCTGCCATCGTCGCCGTGTGTGACGACTGGGGTATTGGCTGCGAGGGCGATATGGTGGTGTCCAATCGCGCCGATATGCGCCATTTTGTGGCCTGCACCAAGGGCTGCCCGGTTATCATGGGACGCAAGACGCTGCTGAGTTTTCCCGGCGGGCGTCCTCTCAAGAACCGCCGCAATATCGTGCTTACGCGCGATATGGGCTTTACCCGCGAGGGCGTCGACGTGGTGCATAGCGTTGACGAAGCGCTCGCTGCGGTTGCCGATGAGCCCGTTGCCTGGGTGATCGGTGGCGGCGATGTCTATCGGCAGTTTTTGCCGTACTGCGTGGAGGCCGAGGTCACTCATAACCACTGCGTGCATGTCGTGGACACGTACTTTCCCGACTTGGACGCCGATCCCGCGTGGGAGATTGCGCAGCGTAGCGGGGTCGCGACGATTGCCGCCGGTGAGGGTGACGAGGGCGTCGATTATGAGTTCCTGACGTATCATCGCGTTGAGGCGTAAATCGTCTGGCGTGAACGGTATCATCGGGTTGATTGAATGCATGGGGCGGCGCTTAGCGTCGCCTCGTTTGGTATAGATGTGCTGTAAAGAAGGGTGCGGGCTGGCTGCTATGACTGATGCCGTTGAGGTTCTGCGAATTGATTCGCTCGAGGACGAGCGGCTCGATGCCTATGTGCGACTGACCGAGCGTGAGCTTCGCTGCGTGCTGGAGCCGCAGAAGGGCATTTTTATCGCTGAGAGTGCCAAGGTCATCGAGCGTGCGGTTCGCGCTGGATATGAGCCGGTGAGCTTTCTTTTGGGCGAGCGCTGGCTCGACCAGATGATGCCGCTGTTTGACCAGCTTGTCGTGCGCGAGGGAGCGGGTCCGGTTCCCGTGTTCGTGGCCTCCATGGAGCTCATGGAGCAGTTGACGGGCTTTAACGTGACGCGTGGTGCGCTCGCGGCGTTCCGTCGCCCGCGTCAGATTCCGGTTGATGAGTTCTTGGGCGGTGTCGTCGAGGCGGCGGGGGATCGTCCGGTGCGTGTGTGCGTGCTTGAGGGTATTGTCGATCACACCAATGTTGGCGCTATTTTCCGCTCGGCTGCCGCATTGAACGTTGACGGTATTTTGGTCAGCCCGACGTGCTGCGACCCGCTGTACCGTCGCTCGGCCCGCGTGAGCATGGGCACCGTGTTTCAGGTGCCGTGGACGCGCATTGGCAGCGAGGCTCGTGTGTGGCCGCATGATGGTCTGAGCGCGTTGCACGATGCCGGTTTTTCGTGTGCCGCTATGGCGTTGACGGACGATTCCGTATCGCTGGACGATCCCGTGCTGCAGGAGATTGACCGCTTGGCAATCTTTATGGGTACCGAGGGTGCCGGCTTGGGCGCCAAGACCATTGCCGGCTGTGACCACGCGGTGCGCATTCCGATGGCGCACGGGGTCGATTCGCTTAACGTGGCCGCGGCGAGCGCCGTCGCCTTTTGGCAGCTGTGCCCGCACGTGAGCAATGAGTATCACTACCAGACGGGTTTGTATCACTAGGCAGATATTTCGCACCTGGCTCTGATTCGGGGTGTTTCGGTCGACGCCAGTCGGTGCTAAGCTGATATTGGCTTTGGTCTTAAATTGCCGTTTTGTTGTTTAACATACGTTGGCGGGGAGGGCGTGTGGCTAAGAAATCTACGGCTATCGATGTAACGCAGGGTGTCATTTGGCAACAGCTGCTGTCGCTGTGCGTCCCCATCTTCTTTAGTTCGTTTTTTCAACAGGCTTACACGCTTATCGGTACGTATATCGTCGGCCAGTTTGGCGGCAAGCTCGCGCTGGGTGGCATTCAAGCCACGATGGTGCTCACCGAGCTCTGCATTGGCTTTTGCGTTGGCGTCGGCGCCGGCTGTGCGGTCATTACCGGTCAGTATTTTGGCCAGCACGATGATGAACGACTGAGTCGTTCGGTCCATACGGCCATGACGCTCGCGCTGGTGGGCGGTATCGTTTTCTCGATTCTTGGCATAGTGTTCGTTGAGCCCATGCTGGTGCTTATGAACACGCCGCATGAACTATTGGCCGAGGGTGTGGCCTATGCTCGCTGTTATTTTGCCGCGATGGTTGCGGCACTGCTGCTGAATATGGGAACCGCACTGCTGCGTGCCGTGGGCGACACGCGCGGGCCCGCCGTGATCATTGCCTCTGGCTGCCTTGTTAACGTGGTGCTGGATATCATCTTTGTCGCTGTGTTGCATATGGAGGCGCTGGGCTGCGGCATCGCAGTGACGCTGACCATTTGCTCCAATGCAACGATGATCGTGTTGCGCATGATGCGCGCTCCGGGTGCATGGCGTCTTTCGCTGTCTAAGCTCGGTATCGATCGCGGTATTTGCAAGAGTATGATCTCGTGTGGTCTGCCACTCGGTTTTCAATCGGCTGCCTATTCGATCTCGAACGTGCTGATCCAGGTGTCGGTTAATTCGTTTGGCGCCGATGTCACGACTGCTTGGGGTCTATCTGGGCGCCTGGATGGCATTATCTGGATGGTGACCGAGGCGCTCGGCGTATCGGTCACCACGTTCTCGGCGCAGAACTTTGGCGCGCGCAACTACGAGCGCATGCGCAAGGGCTACCATACGTCGCTCGTGCTGTCGTTTATGCTCATTGGTGGCCTGTCTGCCGTGCTGCTGGTGTTCTCGGGCCCGCTGTCGTGTTTGTTTGTCGACGATGCTTCGATTTCGGCGTACACCACGACCATCCTCCATTTCATTGCGCCGTTCTATGCGATTTTCTCGATTATCGAGAACGCCTCGGGTTCCATCCGCGGCGCCGGCGTGAGTCTGCAGCCTATGATGCTCACCATCTTTGGCACCGTTGTCTTGAGGGTGATCTGGGTGTTTGCGATCATGCCCTTCGATCCGTCGCTCGAGCATCTACTGCTGGTCTACCCCGTAACCTGGCTCATCACCGCAACCATGTTCACCATCTACCACCACAGCGGCAACTGGCTAGGTCGCGCCACCGCCTAGCTCATCCGTCAGATACCCCTGATAAGTTGCGGTGAAATAGTTCCTGAAAAGCCCTTGCGGACCGTCAAACAAGTACTATTCCACCGCAACTTCCTTATGAGCTGTAGGTGTTGGCGGAAAACGAATCAATTAGTATTCGATGCCTTGGCGGGCTAGGAGGCCTTCGTCGAAGTAGTGTTTGATGGGACGCATTTCGGTGACTAAGTCCGCGAGGTCGGCCAACGGCAGCAGCCCGCGGCCGGTGAGCACGAGTTCCGTGGTGGCGGGCTTTATCGCGATCAGCGCTTCGACATCCTCGCGTGTCACGAAGCCGCGGCGCATGGCCTCGCCGAGTTCGTCCAAAATCAGAACGTCGACCTGTGATATCTGCTCGCATGCGAGCTCCATGATCTGTGCGGCGCAAGCCTCGGGCGTGTCGCGGTCAGCTTGTACGATGCGCAGCCCCAGGCGCGGCGCGGCATCGTGTTCGGCGCAGTGCAGTTTCTTGGCAAACTGCAGCCTAAGAACGTCGAGCCCGTAGCCCGTCGCGCGCAGCGCGAGCCCCAGCGCAGCCGTCGTCTTGCCCTTGCCGTCGCCTGTATAGATTTGAACCTTGCCGACTTACAGTGATGCCATCTCTGTCCTTTCGTGCCCGGCGTCGGTTTATCGCCGTCCGGGTTGGGTATTCTAGAAAGCATTATCAACCCCAGTAGATGGAGTTCAAGCAGATGGAGATGGATGACAACAAACGTAGACGGAATATGATTCTCTACGTGCTCATCGCCTTCGTCGTCTACCTCGTGCTCTCGACCGTTCTGTTCCCCAACATCGGTCACACGCAGCAGATTACGAAGACCGATTACTCGACGTTTGTCAAAGCGCTCGATAAGAAGAGCGTCGACAAGGTCGAGTACAACACGGACGATTACTCGATTTATTACACCAAGAAGGGCGAGGACGAGAACATCGCCTACAAGACGACCGGTGTGCCGAATGACGCGGGCTTTACCGATCGCGTGCTTGAGTCTGGCGCTTCGCTGGAGTCGGTCGTTCCCGATAAAAACTCGGGTTTGATGACCTACTACCTGCTCACCCTTATCCTTCCCATGGCGATTTTCTTCCTGATCGGCTGGTGGCTCAACCGCCGCATGAAGAAGGCTATGGGCGATGACGGCCCGTCGATGAACTTTGGCGGCGGCGGTTTTGGCGGCGGCGGACTGGGTAAGTCCGGCGCGCGCGTGATCGCCTCCAAGGACGTGGGCGTGACCTTTAAGGACGTCGCCGGTCAGGAAGAGGCCAAGGAGTCTCTCAAGGAGGTCGTCGACTTTCTGGAGAAGCCGCAGCGCTACGAGGAGATCGGCGCCAAGCTGCCGCGTGGTGCTCTCCTTGTTGGCCCTCCGGGTACCGGTAAGACCCTGCTTGCCAAGGCTGTTGCCGGCGAGGCCGGTGTTCCGTTCTTTAGCATTTCGGGCTCTGAGTTCGTTGAGATGTTTGTCGGTCGCGGCGCTGCTAAGGTTCGTGACCTGTTTAAGCAGGCCAAGGAAAAGGCACCGTGTATCGTCTTTATCGATGAGATCGATACCATCGGTAAGAAGCGCGATGGCGGCGGCTTTAGCGGCAACGACGAGCGCGAGCAGACGCTCAATCAGTTGCTGACCGAGATGGATGGCTTCGATAACCACAAGGGTATCGTTGTCCTTGCCGCAACCAACCGCCCCGACAGTCTCGATCCCGCTCTACTGCGCCCCGGTCGTTTTGACCGCCGCATCCCCGTCGAGCTGCCCGATCTGACCGGCCGCAAGAACATCCTCGAGCTGCATGCTAAGAGCGTGAAGACCGAGCCGCCGATCGACCTGACCGCGATTGCCCGCGCCACGCCCGGTGCCTCGGGCGCCGACCTGGCCAATATCATCAACGAGGGCGCCCTGCGCGCCGTTCGCGAGGGTCGCAAGCGTGCAACCCAGGACGACTTCGAGGAGTCGGTGGAGGTCGTCATTGCCGGCCAACAGCGTAAGTCCACGGTGCTGTCCGACCACGAGAAGCAGGTCGTTTCTTATCACGAGATCGGCCATGCCATCGTTGCCGCTCGCCAGAAGGGCTCTGCGCCGGTCACGAAGATCACCATCGTGCCGCGCACGAGCGGTGCTCTTGGTTATACCATGCAGGTCGAGGAGGACGAGCGCTTCCTGACGACGCGCCAGGAGGTCTTGGACAAGCTCGCTGTCTATTGCGGTGGCCGCGCAGCCGAGGAGCTCATCTTTGGAGAGATGACGACCGGCGCCGCCAACGACATCGAGCAGGCCACCAAGCTCGCCCGTAATATGGTGACGCGCTTTGGTATGTCCGACGAGTTTGGCATGATGGCGCTCGGTACCGTGCAGAACGCGTATCTCAATCAGGACACGTCGCTCACCTGCGCCCCCGGTACGGCCGAGCGCGTGGACGCGATTGTCGCCAAGCTGATCGAGGATGCGCACGACCGCGCTTTGCAGATTCTGAAGGAGAACAAGTTTAAGCTCCACGAGCTGGCTCGTTATCTGTATAAGAAGGAGACCATCACGGGCGAGGAGTTCATGAACCTCCTCACGCGCGAGAATCCGCTGATGCCCAAGCAGCAGTAAAGCCGCGGCCGAGCCAGTAAACGCCGACGCCCCATTTGAGCAGCTTTCTCAAATGGGGCGTTTTGCTTGAGAGGGATGGAAATGAAGATCGTGGTGAGCGCCTGCTTGATGGGCGAGAGCTGCAAGTATAATGGGCTCGACAACTATCATCGCGAGTTGGTCGAGGCCTGCGAGCGTACAGGGACCGAGGTCCTCTTGGTGTGCCCTGAGGTCTTTGGGGGCCTGCCCACGCCGCGCAAGCCGTCCGAGATTGTGAACGGCGAGGTCTGTACCTGCGAGGGCGTGTCCGTTGACCTGGAATTTCGCCTAGGCGCCCAACGTGCGCTCGACATGTGCGAGCAGGCGGGTGGGCCGGAAGAGATCGCCGCGTGCATCCTGCAGGACCGTAGTCCCTCGTGCGGCGCGAGCCTCATCTACGACGGAACATTCAGTGGCACCCTCACGGCGGGCAACGGCGTCTTCGTTGATTTACTGCTCCGCCACGGTTATCGCGTGATCCCGGCTAGCGAGTTCGACCCCAGCATGCTGGAGCAATAAAAAACCACCACAAAGGTGCTGCTCCCTTGTGGTGGTTTTGGCCTGGGTCTAGAGCGTGTGGCCGTAGGCGTTGGCGGCCTTGATGGCGGCGGCGAATTTTTCGTCGGTGAAGGGCTCCGGGTTGCCTTGCTTCCACTCGTTGGTGGCGTGCGCGTGCTCGCACAGGGCAGGGATATCGGTCTCGGAAAGCCCGACCTGCTCAAGCGTTACGGGCAGCCCCATCTGCTTGTTGAAGTCAGCATAGCGCTTAAGGTTCTCGGTGTCGCCCGTGTAGGCGAACAACACCAGCACGCCCAGGCTTACGACTTCGCCGTGCAGGTAGGTGCCCTCA
Source organism: uncultured Collinsella sp. (assembly GCA_902494165.1). Lineage (GTDB taxonomy): Bacteria > Actinomycetota > Coriobacteriia > Coriobacteriales > Coriobacteriaceae > Collinsella. Next base: position 183,482 of record CABUSD010000002.1, read on the forward strand.
CGCGGAATGCTGCAGGTGGCGTTGTAGAACGCGTGCGCCACGCTCGAGTTGTAGTAGTAATCGTTCTGGTTGGTCAGGTTCGAGACATAGCCCGTGTTGACCACGATGTCGAGCGCGATCTGCTTGACGGCCTCGCTCGACAGATTCTGACGAACGTCCTCAAGACCCTGAACACCGTAGGTAAACAGCGGCTCGGAACAGGTGTGGGCAAGAGCCAGGCCAAGGCCGGCGGTGTGCTCCAGGTCGCCGGCGCTCGTGGCGTACTCGACTTCGGGCTGCTTGGACAGGGCGTCGCCCACGCCGGCCCAGAAGTACTCCGCCGGAGCCTCGGCGATGATCTTGGGATTGATGAAGATGTGCGCCGGTCGGTTGGGGTACGAATAGCCCTCGAGCGATCCATCGTCGTTGTAGACGACGGCAATGGCGGTCGCGGCGGAACAGTTAGAGCAAATCGTCGGCACCGTAAAGACAATCTTCTTGAGCTCGATTGCCGCTGTCTTGACGGTGTCGAGTGCCTTGCCGCCGCCACAGGCGATAAGCACGTCTGCCTGCTGGCAAGCGGGGGAGTTCACGACCTTGGCGATATTGGCGCGCGTACTGTTGGTGCCGTAGACGCGCGTCTCCAGAATCTCGACGTCGGTACCTTCAAGCGCCGCCTCGATGCCCGGCAGCGCCGCAGCTAGGGCTCGCTTGCCACCAATGATGGCGACTTTCTTCGCGCCGTACTCCGCCAGTGCGGCGGGCAGTTCGTCAAAGCAATCTTCGCCGACGGTATAGTCGCTCATTCCAATTGTGCGCATAGGTACCTTCTTTCGTGAGATGGAGTGCTTTCAGGTATTTTGCTCCTAGAGAATGCTCGCGACCACGATAAATTTCTAAAATATGAAACCAATGTTGAGGGTTTTTCGCCGGCGCGGAACGTGCTAGCATACACCGCATGAGCATTGATGGGGACGAGTAGTCGGCCGTCCGCATGCTACAGAGAGCGGGGAGCGCTGAGAACCCGTGCATGCGACCGATGAAAATCACCCCGGAGCTGCGGTCCCAACGGATGTGCCGCACAGGCACATCTTAGTAGATATCGCCGAGATGGTCGTCGATACAGGCCAGCCGAGTAACGGATGCGAGCGCGCGATTACGCGGGCGAGGGCATCTAAGCTGGGTGGTTAAGCGAAGAGCTTTTGCGGGCGTACAGCTCGTTTTGTGGCGCTTCGTCCCAGCTTGTAGGGACGGGCGCTTTTTTGGTGCCCAATGGGCGTGCGCGCCCACGACATGAAAGGGGTACCGTGGCAAACGAGTACAAGCAGACGATGAATCTGCCCAAGACCGGTTTTCCCATGCGTGCCGGTCTTTCCAAGTCCGAGCCCAAGCGACTCAAGGACTGGCAGGACAACAAGGTCTACGAGCAGGTTCTGAAGAAGAACGAGGGTCACAAGAAGTTCGTGCTGCACGACGGCCCTCCGTACGCCAACGGTCCGATCCACATCGGCCATGCAATGAACAAGATCTCCAAGGACATGATCAACCGCTACTGGATGATGCAGGGTTATGAGGTTCCCTATGTCCCCGGTTGGGACTGCCACGGCCAGCCGATCGAGCACAAGGTCGAGGAGAAGCTCGGCACCGAGAAGTTCAACCAGACCCCCACGGCCAAGATCCGTGAGCTCTGCAACGAGTTCGCTGTCGAGAACATCGAGCTGCAGAAGGCCGGCTTCCGTCGTCTGGGCGTGCTCGGCGACTGGGACAACCCCTACCTGACGCTCTATCACCAGCACGATGCCGCCGACATCGAGGTCTTCAAGGCCATGTTCGATAAGGGCATGATCTATCGCGGCCACAAGCCGGTTCACTGGTGCAAGCACTGCCACACCGCGCTAGCCGAGGCCGAGATTGAGTACTCCGACGAGACGAGCCCGTCCATTTTCGTGCGCTTCGAGATGACTTCCAAGCCCGCCGGCCTCGAGAACTTCGACGGCCCGGTTGACTTTATCATCTGGACGACCACGCCGTGGACCATCCCCTCCGACCAGGCCGTTTCCCTCAAGCCCGGCGCCGCCTACGTTGCCGTTGAACACGATGGTCGTGCCGAGGTCATGCTCGAGGACCTGGCTCCCAAGTGCTGTGAGGAGTTTGGCTGGGAGTACACCCCGGTTATGGTCGACGGCAAGCCCTATGTGGTTCCCGCCGAGACCTTCCATCACATTCACTATAAGCAGCCGATCTTTGACGGTGTTGAGGGCGTGGCACTGTTGGCCGATTACGTCGGTGTCGATGACGGTACCGGTATCGTCCACAACTCGCCCGGTCACGGCGTCGACGACTACTTCGCCTGCCTCAAGGAGGGCATTACCGACATTTGCATGCCGGTCGATGACGACGGCAAGTTCTACACCGGCGAGGAGTTTGGCACCGGCGGCCCCTTCAGCGGCATGGATACCGACGAGGCCAACCCGCACATCATCGAGTTCCTGCGCGAGCGCGGCACCCTGGTCCTCGAGAAGAAGATCACGCACAGCTATCCGCACTGCTGGCGCTGCAAGCACCCGGTGCTCTTCCGTGCTACCGACCAGTGGTTTGTCTCGATGGACAAGACCGGCTTGCGCGAGCAGGCTGGCAAAGAGGTCCGCGAGAACGTTAAGTGGTATCCGGCCCACGCGGCCAACCGCATCGGCGCCATGGTCGAGCAGCGTCCCGACTGGTGCATCAGCCGTCAGCGCAACTGGGGCGTGCCTATCCCCAGCTACACTTGCGCCGACTGCGGTGAGAAGGTCATGAACGACGCCACGCTCGACGCCGTCATCAAGCTCTTCCACGAGAAGGGCTCCGACGCCTGGTTCACCGACGCTCCCGAGAGCTACCTGGGCGAGGCCTGCGTCTGCCCCAAGTGCGGCGGCCATCACCTCAAGGCCGATAAGGACATCCTCGACGTGTGGTGGGATTCCGGCGTCTCTTGGAAGGCCGTCTGCGAGTACCGTCCCGAGCTGGAGTATCCGGCTGATGTGTACCTCGAGGGCTCCGACCAGCACCGCGGTTGGTTCCAAAGCTCGCTGCTCACCTCGGTGGGCGCCAACGGCCACGCTCCGTACAAGGCGGTTGTCTCGCAGGGCTTCACCCTCGACGGCCAGGGCCGTAAGATGTCCAAGTCGCTCGGCAACGTCATCGACCCCAATAAGGTCTGCGACGAGATGGGCGCTGACATCATCCGTCTGTGGGTTGCATCCGTCGATACCAGCTCCGACGTGTCCATCGACCACGAGATCCTTGCTCGTACGTCCGATGCCTACCGTCGTTTCCGCAACACGCTGCGCTTCCTGCTCTCCGAGCTCGAGGGTCAGTTTGAGCCCGAGACCGACGGCGTCGCCTTTGCCGACCTGCTGCCGCTCGACAAGCTCATGGTTGCCCGCCTGACTCAGGTTCAGGCCGAGGTCGACGACGCCTACGCCAGCTACGAGTTCCCGCGCGCCTACCGTGCGCTTTATGACTTCGTGGTTACCGAGCTCTCCAACGTGTACCTCGACGCCCTGAAGGACCGTCTGTACTGCGACAAGCCCGGCTCGCTCGAGCGTCGCAGCGCCCAGACCGTGCTGGCCGAGCTCTTCTCGATGCTCATGCGCGACCTGCAGCCGATCCTGTCCTACACGGTCGATGAGGCCATGGCCTATGCGCCCGCCGGCTGCGTCGATCACCAGAAGTACGCCGCGCTGCTCGATTGGTACAAGTCGCCCATCACGGTCGACGAGGCCAATGAGTTTGAGGGTGTGCTCGAGGCTTCGCTCGAACTCCGTAGCGCCGTGACCAAGTCCCTTGAGGATGCCCGCTCTGCCGGCACCTTCACCAAGAGCCAGCAGGTTCGCGTCAAGGCGGTCGTTCCCGCCGAGATGTACGCGCTGCTGACCGGCGACAAGGCTGTCGACCTGGCCGAGTTCTACATCGTCTCCGATGTTGAGCTGACCCAGGGCGAGGAGCTCTCCGTTGCTATCGAGGCTGCCGAGGGCGAGTGCTGCGACCGTTGCTGGAACTACCGCACCACCGTCGGCGAGTACAACGGCCACGCGCATATTTGCAAGCGCTGCGCCGATGCTTTGTAGGTTACGGCGTTCGTAGAACGCCGTAACCTACCGACGCTGCAAACGCCCCTAAGCGGCAATCTGACGTTCAATCGTCGGTCGCGTACCAAAGTACGCTTCCCTCCTCTTTCACGTCACCTTGCTCGCTTAGGGACGTTTTCGCTCATATGACCCAATCCGCTGTCAAGAGCCACAATGGCCCCGCCGACCGCTTGCAATCGGTCG
>CABUSD010000003.1:0-186887 GCA_902494165.1 uncultured Collinsella sp.
CCTCGTGTACTATCGTGAGGAGCGGATCAAGAAGTCCCTCGGGTGGCTGAGCCCGATGGAGTACCGCAGGAAGCTTGGATACGCCTAGGCGCGGTCCAAGAAATCGTCCGCACCCCCTTTAAGCCTGTTAGGCCGCCAAACAGTCCCTATTTCACCGCAACTGCTTTTTGGGATCCATTTGTGCGGGGGAGTTGTGGAGTTGTGCAGGCAGACGAGGTTTTTCTGGAAATACGCTCCCGATGCGCGTATAGTACCGATTGTTTTGTCGGCTCCTGCTGCGTCGAGTCCAAACCGCAAAATGCCATGAGCGGCGCGGATGCAGCCAGGAGGCGCGAGGACAACCCATCGTGGCCACGCCCCGTGCTTAAAACCCCAAGAAGGAGTGAACAATGGCAGAAGAGAAGTATGTGCCGCGTCTGAAGACCAAGTACAACAACGAGGTCAAGCAGCAGCTTCAGGACAAGTTCCAGTACGAGAACGTCATGATGATCCCCAAGTTTGAGAAGATCGTCGTGAACATGGGTGTCGGCGAGGCCGCTACCGATTCCAAGGCCATCGACGGTGCCGTGCGTGACCTGCGCGCCATCACCGGCCAGCAGCCGATGATCACCCGTGCCCGCAAGTCCATCGCTACCTTCCGCCTGCGCGCTGGTATGCCGATCGGCTGCAAGGTTACCCTGCGTGGCGACCGTATGTGGGAGTTCTTCGATCGTCTGACCTCCGTCGCGATCCCCCGTATCCGCGACTTCCGCGGCATCTCCGCCAAGAGCTTCGACGGCCGTGGTAACTTCTCCATGGGCGTCACCGAGCAGCTCATCTTCCCCGAGATCGACTTCGACTCCGTCGATCACCAGCGTGGTATGGACATCACTTTCGTGACCACCGCCAACACCGATGAGGAGGCCAAGGCCCTTCTGGACGCCTTCGGTTTCCCGTTCAAGAAATAGGTTCACCTGCCCTATAAGCGCCGTTCCCACAAGGGGGCGGCGCTTGGGGCGAACAATACTCTATGTGAGGAGGATATAAGTGGCTAAGACATCGATGATCGTCAAGTGCAATCGCAAGCAGAAGTTCTCTACTCGTGAGTACACGCGCTGCCAGCGCTGCGGCCGTCCGCACTCTGTGTACCGCAAGTTCGGCCTGTGCCGTGTCTGCTTCCGCGAGCTTGCACTCAAGGGCGAGCTTCCCGGCGTTAAGAAGGCCAGCTGGTAAGTCACTACCAGCGTTTCAAGCATCAGTTTGGAACAGGGAAAACGCGCTAAAAAGGCTTTGCCGTTAAGGGCGGCGAAGAACCAAGAGCACGTGTTCATCAAGAACGAAGGAGAATCTGTATGAACCTTACAGACCCGATCGCAGATATGCTTACGCGCATCCGTAACGCTAACTCTGTGAACAAGGCCACGGTCTCCATGCCGAGCAGCAAGAAGCTCGTCGAGATCGCTCGTGTTCTGCACGAGGAGGGCTACATCGAGGGCTACGATGTCGAGGACACCGTTCCCCAGAAGACTCTGCACATCACGCTTAAGTATGGTCCCAAGAAGGCTAAGGTCATCAACGGCATCCGCCGCATTTCCAAGCCGGGCCTGCGTAAGTACACCGGCGTTGCCGACATGCCCCGCGTCCGCGGTGGCCTTGGTACCGCCATTATTTCCACCAGCCATGGCGTCATGACCGACCGCGATGCTCGCAAGCACAACGTCGGCGGCGAGATCATCGCTTACGTCTGGTAATTCGCTCGGTAGGTAGAAGGAAAGGAGATCACCGTGTCTCGTATCGGTAATAAGCCTGTCCAGATTCCCGCCGGAGTCGAAGTGGCAGTCAACGGCAACAACGTTGTCGTCAAGGGCCCCAAGGGCCAGCTCGAGCTCGATGTCTTTGAGAAGCTCGCTATCAACGTCGAGGACAACGTCCTCACCGTTTCCCGTCCCGACGACGAGCGTGAGACCCGTGCTCGCCACGGCCTCACCCGCGCCCTCATCCACAACATGGTTGTTGGCGTTTCCGAGGGCTTCGAGAAGAAGCTCGAGCTCGCCGGCGTCGGTTACCGCGTGCAGCAGAAGGGCAAGAACCTCGAGTTCTCCCTGGGCTTCTCGCACCCCGTGATCGTCGAGGCTCCCGAGGGCATCACCTTCGAGGTTCCCGACAACACCCACGTGAACGTCAAGGGTATCAACAAGCAGCAGGTCGGTCAGATCGCCGCTGAGATCCGCGGCCATCGTCCTCCCGAGCCTTACAAGGGCAAGGGTATCCACTACGTTGGCGAGCACATCCGCCGCAAGCTGGGTAAGGCCGCCAAGTAGTCGTAACCGACTCACTCGCATAAGACCAGCACCCCGTCAGGTGCTGGCAAGATCAACCTTTTTAGGAGTTTACGTATGAACAAGCATAAGGCGAAGCTGGAAGGCCTCAAGCGTCGTCAGCGTCGTGTTCGCGGCAAGGTCTCGGGTACCTCCGAGCGTCCGCGTCTTCGCGTGACCCGTACTAACGCCAACATCTATGCCCAGATCATCGACGACAGCAAGGGCTCCAGCCTGACGCTCGTCTCTGCCTCGACCCTCGAGGCCGAGTTCAAGGGCACCCACACCTCGAACAAGGAGGCTGCGGAGAAGGTCGGTCAGCTCGTTGGCAAGCGCGCCATCGAGGCCGGCATCACCAAGGTCGCCTTCGATCGCGGTGGCCGTATCTACCATGGCCGCGTCAAGGCCCTCGCCGACGGTGCTCGTGCCGCCGGTCTCGAGTTCTAGGAGGTATGTAGCACATGGCTCGTAATCAGAAGCAGCAGCGCGAGGCCTCCGAGTTCGAGGAGCGCGTCGTTTACATCAACCGCGTGTCGAAGACCGTCAAGGGTGGTCGTCGCATGAGCCTCGTCGCTCTCGTCGTCGTTGGCGACGGCAAGGGCAACGTCGGCGTTGGCATGGGCAAGTCCGCTGAGGTGCCCATGGCCATCTCCAAGGCGTCTCTCGATGCCAAGAAGAACATGTTCCACGTGCCGGTGACCGATCAGGGCACCATTCCGCACGAGGTTCTCGGTCACTTTGGTGCCGGCCGCATCATCATCAAGCCCGCTGTCGAGGGTACCGGCGTTATCGCCGGCGGCGCTGTGCGTCCCCTCTTCGAGCTTGCTGGCATCAAGAACGTCCTGTCCAAGTCCCTCGGTACCGACAACGGCCTCAACATCATCAAGGCTGCCGTCGAGGGCCTCAAGGAGCTCTCCAGCCCTGAGGACGTCGCGGCTCGCCGTGGCCTGACGGTCTCCGAGATGTTCGTCGGTAAGGAGAACTAAGCATGGCTGACACCATCAAGATCAAGCAGGTCCGCAGCACCAACGGTTGCAAGCAGGACCAGGTCCGTACTGTCCGTGCCCTCGGTCTCCACAGGATCCGCGAGGTTCGCGAGATTGCTGACAACGAGTCCGTCCGCGGCATGATCTTCAAGGTCAAGCACCTTGTCGAGATTGTAGAGGAGTAGCAAATGCAGCTTCACGATCTTACTCCCGCGCCCGGTTCCACCAAGAACCGCAAGCGCGTCGGCCGTGGCAATTCTTCGGGTCACGGCACCACTTCTGGCCGCGGCCAGAAGGGCCAGGGTTCCCGCTCTGGCGGCACCAAGGGTGCCGGCTTCGAGGGTGGCCAGACTCCGCTGGCTATGCGCCTGCCCAAGCTTCCGGGCTTCCGCAACCCCCGTCGTATCGAGTACACCGCCGTTAACGTTGAGCGTCTCGAGCGTAAGTTCGAGGATGGCGCTGTGATCGACGGTGCCGCTCTTAAGGCCGCTCGCATCACCAAGAGCGAGTTCGAGCCCGTCAAGGTGCTCGGCAATGGTGAGCTCACCAAGAAGTTCACGGTCAAGGTCGACAAGGTCAGCGCTTCTGCGCAGGCCAAGATCGAGGCCGCCGGCGGAAAGGTCGAGCTGCCGTGCTAAATGGTCTTAAGAATGCTTTCCGCATCAAAGAATTGCGCGAAAAGATTCTTTTTACCATAGCTATGCTCGTCGTGTACCGCATTGGTGCGCACGTTCCTGTGCCCGGCATTCCCTTCCAGGGGATGCTGGGCCTTTTCTCGACCGATAACAATTCGGTCGCCGCAGGTGCTATGGCCCTCCTGAATCTTTTCTCTGGCGGCGCGTTGAGCTATGTTTCGGTGTTTTCGCTGGGCATCATGCCTTACATCACCAGCTCGATCATCCTCCAGATGCTCCAGGCCGTCGTGCCTTCCCTGCATGAGCTTGCCCGCGAGGGCGAGGTCGGTCAGACCAAGATTACGCAGTATTCGCGTTACCTCACCCTGGCTCTGGCAATCCTCAACTCCGTGGGTTACCTCTTCCTCTTTAAGAGCTTCGGCATCAGCTTCAATGGCGCCGGCGCTCCCGAGATCATCTTCGACCTCATGATCGTCGGTACGCTCACCGCGGGCGCCATGCTGATCATGTGGATTGGTGAGCTCATCACCCAGCGCGGTATCGGCAATGGCATGTCGCTGATCATCTTCGCGAACATCATGGCCGGTCTGCCGCAGGCTATCTTCTCCAGCACCGAGGGCAATGCCGGTGGCATCATCACCATGGTGATCATCTGCGCCATCATCCTGCTGGTTATCCCGCTGATTGTTTTCCTTGAGCGCGGCCAGCGCCGCATCCCGGTCTCCTACGCTAAGCGCGTCGTGGGCCGTCGCATGATGGGTGGCCAGACCACCTACCTGCCCATCAAGGTCAACACCGCGGGTGTCGTGCCGATCATCTTCGCTTCGGCGCTGCTGTACTTCCCGGCTCAGATTGCCGTGTTCTTCCCCGGCATCGGCTGGATTCAGGCAGTTGCCTCCGCGCTTTCGACCGGTTGGCTCAATTGGGTGCTTAACGTTGTCCTCATCGTGTTCTTCGCGTACTTCTACACCTCCATGGTGTTCAACCCCGATGACACGGCCGACAACCTTAAGAAGCAGGGCGGCTTTATTCCGGGCGTGCGTCCGGGTAGGGCTACCGCGGCCTACATCAAGAACGCGCTCAACAAGATCACGCTTCCCAGCGCTGTCTTTTTGGCGCTCATCGCCATCGTGCCTTCGATCATCTTCTCCTTCACGGGTAACCATCTGATCCAGGCATTTGGCGGCACGTCCATCCTCATCATGGTCGGCGTCGTGCTCGACACGGTCGATAAGCTCGAAGGCCAGATCAAGATGTATGATTACGATGGATTCTTTAAATAGGCTAGAGGAGGATTGCTCATGAACCTCGTATTGCTCGGAGCTCCGGGTGCCGGTAAGGGCACCGTCGCACAGGAGCTCGTCGCCGAGTTTGGCGTCGCCCATATTTCCACGGGCGACCTGCTGCGTGCTGCCGTCAAGGGTGGCACCGAGCTTGGTATTCAGGCTAAGAAGTACATGGACGCTGGCGAGCTCGTTCCCGACCAGCTCGTGATCGACCTTGTCAAGGAGCGCCTTGCCGCCGATGACGCCCAGCAAGGCTTCATCCTCGACGGCTTCCCGCGCAACACCGCCCAGGCTGTGACGCTCGATTCCGAGCTCTCCGCCATGGGTCGCGAGATCGACTGCGCCCTTCTGGTCGATGTGGCCCCCGAGGTCATCATCGATCGTCTGTCTTCGCGTCGCACCTGCCGCGCATGCGGTTACACCGGCACCGCTGCCGATGCTACCTGCCCCAAGTGTGGCGGCGAGATGTATCAGCGCGACGACGACAAGCCCGAGACCATCAAGAACCGTCTCGACGTCTACGAGAAGTCCACGAGTCCGCTCGTCGACTACTATCGTGGCCAGGGTCTGCTCAAGTCGGTCAACGGTGACCAGGCTCGCGAGACCGTGTACGGGGATGTCAAAGAGGCTCTCGGTCTATGATCAAGATTAAGTCTGCAACGCAAATCGAGCAGATGAAGAAGGCAGGAGCGCTATCTAAGATGGCGCTCCGCCACGTTGGAGCCATGGTGCGCCCCGGCGTTTCGACTTTTGAGCTCGATCAGCTCGCGGAGCAGATTATCCGCATGCATGGCGGCACCCCGGCCTTTAAGGGTTACGGCGGGTTCCCGGGGACCATTTGCGCATCGATCAACGATGCCGTGGTCCACGGTATTCCCAACCCTGACATGATCCTGCGCGATGGCGATATCATCTCCATCGATACGGGAGCCGTTGTCGACGGTTGGGTCGGCGATAACGCTTGGACGTTTTTCGTCGGCACCCCCACGCCCGAAGCCAAGGCTTTGTGCGAGGTCACGCGCGATTGCCTTAAGGCTGCCATCGAGCAGGCTGTTCCCGGTAACCATATCGGGGACGTCGGTTATGCCGTTCAGTCTCTCGCCGAGTCTCACGGTTATGGCGTGCTTCGTGATTATGTGGGCCATGGCATTGGCCGCGTGATGCACGAGGACCCCAACGTTCCTAACTATGGAAAGAAGGGGAGGGGCGTTCGCCTCCAGGCCGGCATGGTCATTGCCATCGAGCCGATGGTTACGATGGGTTCCAACCATGTGAGCACGGGTTCCGACGGTTGGATTGTTACGACCAACGACCACCTGCCCGCCGCGCACTACGAGAACACCGTCGCCATTACCAATGACGGTCCGGTGATTCTCACCACGGATGCCCAAGGTGCTTGGTGCTCGCTCCAAGGCGGAGAAATGTAACAAGTTCCACTTAGTTGTGGAGCCATTACGAAGTTATTACGATGCGTGCATACGTGTTGTAGAATACTCAATCGCTGTCGTTTTCTAGAGAAAGATGATTGCTTGTGAAGAAGGAAGACGCAATTGAGCTCGAGGGTACGGTAAAGGAACCGTTGCCCAACGCCATGTTTAAGGTCGAGCTCGAGAACGGTCATTCGGTTCTGTGCAACATTTCTGGCAAGATCCGAATGAATTACATCCGTATTCTCCCCGGTGACAGGGTTGTCGTGGAGCTTTCCCCGTACGACCTGACCCGCGGCCGCATCACCTATCGCTACAAATAGCGGCACGCATACACGCACTCCATTTCCGACTGCAGGCTTAGCTCAACCTACGGTCGGATTGTGTGTGAAGACCAGCCATAGTTTTAAACGCCTGCGGCTGGGCGAGTAGATAGTAGGGAAGTAGTTTGAGCGCTACCGAAAGGAAGAACGATGAAGGTACGTCCTTCGGTCAAGAAGATGTGCGATAAGTGCAAAATCATTAGGCGCCATGGCAAGGTCCTCGTCATTTGCGAGAACCCCCGTCATAAGCAGCGTCAGGGTTAAGAGAGGAGACTACGTTGGCCCGTATTAATGGTGTCGACCTCCCGCGTGAGAAGCGCGTTGAGATCGGTCTGACCTACATTTACGGCATCGGCCGCACCACTGCGACGAAGATTTGCGTCGAGTGCAACGTTAACGTGGATACGCGCGTTAAGGACCTCACCGAGGATGAGGTTAACGCCATCCGCGATTATATCGACAAGAACCAGATCATGGTTGAGGGCGACCTCCGCCGTGAGCGCAACCAGAACGTCAAGCGCCTTATGGACATCGGCTGCAACCGCGGCCTTCGTCACCGCAAGGGCCTCCCGGTCCGCGGCCAGCGCACCCACACTAACGCTCGTACCCGCAAGGGCCCGAAGCGTCAGATCGGTGCTAAGAAGAAGAAATAAGGAGCGCTAGATAGATGGCTACTGCTAAGAAGAACGTTCGCGCTGCCCGTCTGAAGCGCGCGGACCGTAAGAACATTTCCGTGGGCCAGGCTCACATTCGTTCTACGTTCAACAACACGATCGTTTCGATCACCGATCCCCAGGGCAACGTCATTTCCTGGAAGTCGGCTGGCCAGGTGGGCTTCAAGGGCTCCCGTAAGTCCACGCCGTTCGCTGCCCAGATGGCTGCCGAGGCTGCTGCCAAGCAGGCCATGGAGCACGGTATGAAGAAGGTTTCCGTCTTCGTCAAGGGCCCCGGCTCCGGTCGTGAGACCGCCATCCGCTCCCTCCAGGCTGCTGGCCTCGAGGTCTCGAGCATCCAGGACAAGACCCCCATTCCGCACAACGGCTGCCGCCCCAAGAAGCGTCGCCGCGTGTAACTGAAAGGATCGTATCAATATGGCAATCGACAGGACTCCTGTTCTTAAGCGCTGCCGTCAGCTCGGGATCGATCCCGCTGAGCTCGGTTACAGCAGCAAGAAGGAATCTATCCGTCAGCCCAAGCGCCGTCGCAAGGAATCTGAGTACGGCATGCAGCTGCGCGAGAAGCAGAAGGTCAAGTTCATCTATGGCGTTCTGGAGAAGCAGTTCCACGGCTACTTCAACAAGGCCCGTAAGATGAACGGCGTCACCGGTGAGAACCTCATGATCATCCTTGAGTCTCGCCTCGACAACGTCGTCTTCCGTCTTGGCTTCGCCCGCACCCGCAAAGAGGCTCGTCAGTCCGTCCGTCACGGTCACTTCACCGTGAACGGCAAGCGCGTGGACATCCCGTCCTACCGCGTCAAGGCCGGCGACGTCGTCGCTGTCGGCGAGAAGTTCCGTGACCTCCTCCCCATCAAGGAGGCCCTGATTTCCTCCGAGCGCTTTGAGGTCCCTGGCTGGCTCGAGGTCGATATCGAGAAGCTGTCTGGTAACGTGCTCGCTCTGCCGACGCGTGAGCAGATCAGCGGTGATATCAACGAGCAGCTCATCGTCGAGCTCTACTCTAAGTAGTCCATCCGGGCTGCTGAGGCTGGAGGTAATACATGTCAGAATTCATTAGGCCTCAGGTTCAGGTCGAAGAGATCAACGAGACGTCTGCTCGTGTCTCCGTCGAGCCGCTCGAGCGTGGCTACGGCGATACGCTGGGTAACTCCCTTCGTCGCGTTCTTCTGTCCTCGCTCGAGGGTGCCGCCGTCGAGGCTATTCAGATCGATGGTGCGCAGCACGAGTTCATGACCATCCCTAACATGGTCGAGGATGTCACCGACATCGTCCTGAATGTCAAGGGTCTTGTCTTCAGGGCTCTCGGCACGACCGACGAGGCGACCGCCACCATTTCGGTTGACGGCCCCTGCGAGGTCACCGGTGCGGACTTCTTTATTCCGTCCGAGTTTGAGCTGGTCAACCCCGAGCAGCACATCGCTACGCTCACCGAGGGTGGCCATCTCACCATGAGCATGCGCATCGGCTATGGCCGCGGCTATGTTTCTGGCGAGGCCAACAAGCGCGACAACGATCCCATCGGTGTGATCCACGTCGACTCGCTGTACTCGCCGGTTTCCCGTTGCGCCAAGCTCGTTGAGGCTTGCCGTGTCGGTCAGCACACCGACTACGACCGCCTTGTCCTCGAGATCGAGACCAACGGCTCCATCGCCCCGCGCGACGCCGTGGTCCAGGCTGCCAATATCATCAACCAGCATATGGCCGCCTTTATGAACCTTGCCGAGACCCCCGAGGTCGAGGAGGAGGCTTCGATCTTCGCTCCCGAGGTCACCAACGACAACGCCGAGTTGGACAAGCAGATCGAGGATCTGGACCTTTCCGTCCGTTCCTACAACTGCCTTAAGCGCGCCAGCATTCACTCGGTCCGTCAGCTCGTTGAGTTCTCGGAGAACGATCTGCTCAACATCCGTAACTTCGGTGTTAAGTCGATCGAGGAAGTGAAGGACAAGCTTGAGTCCATGGGCCTGAGCCTGAAGGCTTAATGCTTCGCATATTTGAGGAGAAACTAGACCATGCGTCACAACGTTAAGAAGGGCCTGAAGCTCGGCACCGATGCGAGCCACACCAAGGCCATGAAGAAGAGCCTTGCTAAGGCCCTCTTCGAGAACGACCGCATCAAGACCACCGAGACCCGCGCTAAGGCGCTGCGTTCGGTCGTCGATCCGATCATCACCTGGGCCAAGAAGGGCGACCTGCACTCTCGTCGTCTGGCTATCGCCAAGCTCGGCGATAAGCAGCTCGTTGCCGAGATCTTCGACAAGGCTGCTCAGGGCATGTGGCAGGACCGCAACGGCGGTTATACCCGCATCATGAAGCTCGGTAACCGTAAGGGCGACAATGCTCCCATCGTTATCATGGAGCTCGTCACCGAGCCTTGCACGCCTAAGGCCAAGAAGGCTGCTCCGGCCCCCAAGAAGGCCGCTGCTCCCAAGAAGGTCGAGGCTGTCGAGGAGACTGCTGCCGAGGAGACCGCTGAGTAGACATTCCGTCTGCATAGGCTATATTCGAGGGGTACGTTCGCGTACCCCTCTTTTTTTGTCGCGATACCGTTGCTTGTTTGTTGGGAGCGTCCATGACTGCGCCGTCTGATTTCAATTCGATTTCCGAGCTTGACGCCACGCTCGTATTTCGCGTGGCCTATGATGGCTCGTCGTATAGCGGATTTGCCGAGCAGCCGGGACAGACGACGGTTGCGGGTGAGCTGCGTCGAGCCATCGAGACGCTGCTTCGCCGTCCGATCGATCTGACGTGCGCGGGTCGCACCGATGCCGGCGTGCATGCCGTGGCTCAGTACATCAGCGTGCCCGTAACGGACGCTGAGCTCGCCCTAACGCGCCGTAGGTGGCTGCGGGCTATGGATGCTCTGCTGCCCAAAGATATCGCCATCAACGAGGTCTACAAGGCCCGTAAAGGCTTTTCTGCGCGCTTTGACGCGCGCTCTCGCACTTACACCTATCGCATTGCCGATCGAGATGCGCGCCCCGTGCTATCCCGCGGCGCCGTGTGGTGGCATCGCTATCCCTTGGATGTTGAGGCTATGTCTGCTGCCTGCCCCGCGCTGCTGGGCGAGCAGGACTTTAAAAGCTTTTGCAAGGTTGCCTCGGCCGTTGGCAAGCCCACGCATCGCTGCGTGATGCGTGCCGAGTTTGGCCATGAGGTTGCGTTTGGCGAGGACATCCTGACGTTTACCATCGAGGGCAATGCGTTTCTGCATTCGATGGTCCGTACGATCGTTGGCACGCTTGTCGAGATTGGCGTGCATCGCCGTGAACCCGAGTGGATGCGCGAGGTCATCGATGCTTGCGACCGTATCGCTGCGGGCCCCACGGCTCCTGCCTGCGGCCTTACGTTTATGGGCGTGGATTACGATCCCGCCGAGCTCGTCGTGCTCGACTAGGGGAGGGCTCGACGCGTCGTGCGTCGACACCCGTCATCTGTGGGCTGCGCGTGTGCAACATCTGTTCTTGGCGTGCAATACAACCGGTGTCTCATTGCTTTTATTGCCGGGGTGTACCATGAACCACGGTTTGATTCATTGCTGTCGAGAGGATGGATAACTTGGTTCGACGTGGCTCGCATCCGCGACTTTCGGTGATCCTTGTGGTAGAAGGTTCGCCCAGCTATGCGATGCGTGCGCTCGAGAGTATCCAGAACCAAGACCTCTATGATTTGCAGATTGTCGTTGTCTGCCGCGATGCTGCGCCCGGTGTGCGCCATTCGCTTCAAGTTGCTGCCGACAGGGACATCCATATTGATTTGATTGACGTCGAGGATGCGAAGCGCGGTGCTTGTCTTCGTGCCGGTTTTGCTGCCTCGCGTGGCTCTCAAATCATCGCTATGAACGCCGATGAGTGGTTTGCTCCGCAGTCCCTTTCCAAGATGGTCGATATCGCGTGCGATTCAGCGGCAGACATAGTGTTCCCCACGGTGTCGCTCGACCGCTATGATGCACATCGAGAGCGCCATTCGCGCGTCTTGGATGCTACTCATATTTCCATTGATAGCAAATCTTCGATGGTGGCCGGGCTGCCTCAGTTGATTTTAGGCGGCCTAGTCGTTCAGACCTCTGGCGTGATGTACAGCCGCTCGCTGTTTGAGGCATGCCTTTTGTGCGACAAGGTGTTTCGCACAGTTGGGTTTATGGCATGCGCGCTTTCGCAGACACGATGCGTGTCCGGCTGCGGCGATGCTTGTTTCCACGCGGCGGCACCTAAGCTTACAGATGCTTTTGATCCCACCATGTATGCTAAGGTATCCGATGACACCCGAGCACTCGACGAGCTTGCGGACTCACTCTCGGAAGCAGATAGCGGTGGTCGGCTCAAGCTGGCAAGCCAAAAGTTCTACTTTGCCGGACTGGTCGCCTGCATCGAGAATTTGTGCCTGAGCCCGCATGGGGTGTCGTCAATCGAGCGTTCCGCCCGCATGCGTGATATGCTCGATGCGCCTCGAACCCGTCAGATGGTCGCCGCGCTCAAGGACAACCATCGGGGACTCGGTCTGTTGTTTGGGCCGATCGCCAGCGCCAAGCCCGCGCGCTGCGTGATGTGTACGCATCTGGCAGCTTTTCTTAACCGGACGGGCGCAAAAACCGCCTAAACGGCTCATTTCGAAACAAACTTGCATAGAATTGTTTCGAAATGCGTTCTTATACACAAAAGCCTTCAAATAGCGTTAAACTATTCAATCACTGATTGATTGTCTCCGCCATCTTTTGGAGTGAGGGTTTGTATGGCTAAAAAACGCAATGGGCGCCAGGATGCCATTAGAGATATTGTGCGCAATAAGGACGTCCGTACGCAGCGCGTGCTGGTCGATGAGCTCCGTGCCATGGGCTTTGATTGCACGCAGGCGACTGTCTCTCGCGATATTGCCGACATGGGGCTGCGTAAGCTCCCTGAGGGTATCTATGTTCTGGCAGAGGACCTGCACCTGCAGCGTATGGTTTCCGAGCTCGTAACGGGCGTTCTACGTACCGATAATCTGGTCATGATCAAGGCTCAGCCTGGCACGGCTTCCGGCATCGCCGCCGCCGTTGATGCGGCAGAGTTGCCCGATGTGCTTGGCTCGCTTGCCGGCAACGATACGATTTTGGTTATTGCCCAGACGGCCGAGGACGGCGAGCGTCTCGAGGCGCTGATCAATAAGCTGAGCAATTCTCGCAAGTAGGCGTGCGGGTCGTACGCTCGACACTGTGCGCGCTGACATCGTGGCTTGTAAGGGGTATCGACGTTGGTCGGTACCCCCTTTTTGTTTGCCGGTATAAAGAACGCTCACCAGGTCGCTTTAAACTAAAAGGCTCCCGAGCAGTTTAATAAGCTGCTCGGGAGCCTTGTTGCTTATGGCCGGATGAATTTCTAGCCGACCGTATCGTCAGGCGTGGGCGAGGGATCGGGAGTGGGCGTAGGCGTAGGCGTGCCGCCATCGCCGCCGGTCGAACCACCAGTGGAGCCGCCCGTCGAGCCACCGGTCGTACCGGTGCCGCCGGTGGTGTCGCCGCCCGTGGTTTCGGTGGTCGTGGTCGTCGTGGTAGTCGTTGTGGTGGTTTCCTCTTCGTCCTCGTTCTCGTCCTTGTCGTCGTTCTCCGTCTTCTTGGTGTTGTTGGTGCCGTAGAACTTCCAGACGCTGTTGTTCTTGTAGGTGGGCGCCGTTCCGGTCGCAAACTCCTCGCGTTCGGTACCGGTCAGAACGGTGTTCATAAACCGCTTAAAGACAGGCAGGTTGGTGCTGTCGCCCAGCAGGTCCGTGCCGTATTTTTGGATGGGGATCTCGCCCGCGGAATAGCCGGTCCACAGGGCGCACGCCAGCTGCGGGGTATAGCCGCAGAACCACAGGTTAGTGGTATTGTCGGTGGTGCCCGTTTTGCCGGCATAGGGCTGGTTGACGCTCAGGGCGCCAGCAGCACCCGTACCGCCGCCCTGCATGACGCCGGACAGAACATCGGTGACCGCGGCGGCCTCGCCCTCGGTAAGCACCTGTGAGGGATTGTCGGTGTGCTGGTACAGCACCGAACCGGTACGAGAGTCAATCTCGGTGATGGCGATCGGCTGGCGATAGTAGCCGCCGTTGGCAAACGTCGCGTAGGCGGCGGCCATCTCGAGCGGCGAGATCGAGCCGGTGCCGAGCGTCATGACGGGAACGTCCTCGATGTTGTCCTTGGCGGGATCGATGCCGAGCTTTTTGACGAGCGAGATGATCTTGCTGTTGCCGACGGCTTCCGCCACCTGGATGTAGCCGGTGTTGGAGGAGTATGCCGTTGCCTGCTTAAGCGTGATGTTGCCATAGCTATGGTTGGCGTAGTTTTGGACCTCGGTCGTAGTGCCCTTGGCCTTGAGCGGCGAGTTGCAGTTGAGGGTGACGTTGGGGTTCATGCCGTTTTGGATGGCAGTTGCCAGCGTAAAGGCCTTAAAGGTGGAGCCGACGGGACGCTTGGCCGTGGCATGGTTTACGTGGTTCTCGTCGGCGTTGTAGTCGTAGCCGCCCACCATGCACTTGATGTAGCCGGTCTTGGGGTCGACGACGACCATGCCCATGTCCAGGCCGTCGAGTGAGAGCGTGTCGAGCTGCTCGCGGACGGCATTCTCTGCCACCTGCTGCATCGTGGGGTCGATGGTGGTCTTGACGGTCAGGCCGCCCTTAAAGAGCACGTCGGTCGAGAACTCCTGCTCCAGCAGCTGCTTAACATAGGCGACAAAGTAGGGCTGCGAGTATACGTCGACGCCGCTGCCCGAAATCTCGGTCACGTTGAGGGTGATGGGCTCGGCCTGTGCGGCATCGTGCTCCTCCTGCGTGATGTGGCCCAGGCGCAACATGTTGTCAAGGACCTTGTTGCGACGGGACAGCGCCAGGTCGGGGTTGACCGTGGGGTCGTACTGCGAGGGCGAGTTGGGAAGGCCGATCAACAGTGCGGCCTCGCTCAGCGTGAGGTCGGCGGCGCTCTTGGACAGATAGGTCTCAGCTGCGGCCTCAATACCGTAGGCGCCGTGGCCGTAGTAGATGGTGTTGAGGTACATCATGAGGATCTCGTCTTTGGAGTACATATCCTCCATCTTGACGGCGATGTAAGCCTCGCGCACCTTACGCTCGATGGTCGAGTCGAACTGCTCCTCCTGCAGGATGGTGTTGCGCACCAGCTGCTGGGTGATAGTCGAGGCGCCTTCGTGCCCGCCGCCGAGGGTTGCCACCGCAGCACGCGCGATACCCCACAGGTCGATACCGCCGTGCTCGTAGAAGCGCTCGTCCTCGACGTCAACGGTGCCCTGCAGCACGTAGGGGGAGACCTCGTCCTTGGTGATGGACTTGCGGTTTTGCGTGTAGAAGCTCGCAATCTTGTTGCCGTTGCAGTCGACGATCTCGGTGGGCTCGCTCACCAGATACGCGTTGGCGTCGGTGTAGTCGGGCAGATCGGACAGCCAGCGGTTGACGTTGCCGACCATGCCGATGCCAAACGCCACGCCCGCGATAAGCAAAAAGCCCAAAAACGAGAGCAGGATTATGGGCAGAGCATGCGTCTTTGAACGGCTGCGTCCCTGTCGTTGGCGAGGACCCATATATTGACCTCCAGGTATGTCGTGCCGGACGGTGGATGTGCCGTCGGGCAGGATGGACATAAGTTATTACACGATAAACCAAACGGGGCGCGCGAGGCCTCGTGTATGCTGGAAGACGGCATTTTTCAGAGTGAATGCATACCTTGGTAAGGAGTTTGTCGATGGCGATTCGGACGATGGGGCCGAGCGAACAACACAAGGCTGGATTGGATGCTGCCGGTGCGGCGCTGCCCGAGCTGCTGGCGCCGGCGGGCGGACTCGACCAGATGCTTGCGGCCATCGCCGCGGGTGCCGATGCCATCTATGCGGGGTTGGGCGGCTTTAACGCCCGCGTGAGCGCGCACGGTTTTACCGATGACGAGTTTGCGCGCGGCTGCGCCGTGGCGCATGTCCATGGCGTGCGTGTGTACGTAACGCTCAACGTGTTCGTGTTTGACGATGAGTTGTCCGACGCGGTGGCGTTGGGAGCTCATGCACTGGAGCTGGGCGCCGATGCTCTGATTGTCGCCGATGCCGGGCTGGCCTGTGCGCTGCGCGCGGCGATTCCCGGGGTCGAGATTCACCTGTCCACGCAGGCGGGCGCTCATAGCGAGAGCGCCGTGCGGCTTGCCGCCGATGAGCTTGGGGTCGAGCGCGTGACGACGGCACGCGAGCTGACGGTCGACGAGATTGCGGCGCTATGTGCCACGGGCGTGCCCATCGAGGTATTCTGCCACGGTGCGATTTGCATCGGATATTCGGGGGCGTGCGAGTTCTCGGCCCTGCGGCGTGGGCGCTCGGCGATGCGCGGCGACTGCACGCAGCCGTGCCGTCTGGCGTACGACCTGGTGGACGAGGCGGGACAGAGTGTTGTCGCCGTCGAGGGAGATCGCCTGCTGTGCCCGCGCGACTATCTGGGTATTGCGCATCTGCCCGAGCTTGTAGATGCCGGCGTGGCGTCGCTCAAGATCGAGGGGCGCATGAAGAACCCCGATTACGTATTCAACGTGGTGCGGGTGTGGCGCCGGGCGCTCGATATGCTGTGCGACGGCGCGTGGGACCCCGGTGCCGTGGAAGAGCTTGAACGCGAGCTGGGCCGGTCGTTCAACCGTGGGTTTACCGACGCGTATCTGCGGGGGCGTTCGGGCGCCGAGCTTATGAGCTTTGAGCGTGCGATCAACCAAGGTGTGCGCGTGGGACGCCTGGTGGCCGTTGGCCACGAGGAAGTGACCGTTGAGCTCGACGCCGCCGTGGCGGCGGGTGACACGCTCGAGATTCGGTTCTATCCGGGTGTCGACGCGCGTCCCGATGTGCCCAAGCGCTGGCCGCAGGTGCCCTGCCCGGTGGATGCCGCAGCGGGGAAGCGCGTCGTCGTGCATTGCAAGCGTAAGGTGGACGCGGGCTGCGAGGTGTACCTGATTCGCAGCGCCGGCGTGTTGGATCAGACGGCGGCGGTGTTGGAGCGCATGCGGGCCGAGGCGAATGCGATTGTGCCCGTTGCGCGTGCCGTTGAGGCGCTGCCCTTTGAGGACGTTGCGGTGGATGGCGGTGCGTCGACGGAGTTGGTGGAGTGCGCGGTTCCCGCTCGCATGGTTTTTGCTTGGCAGCTGATGGATGCCGACCCGCGCGGAGAACTCGATTTGTCCGACGCCGTTGTGGTGCTTGACGAGGTGTGCCGCACGGGTGACGCTGACCGGACCCGCTCACTGATGCAGCGTGCCGGGTGCGTCGTCTGCCGCAACCTGGGACAGGTGGTGATCGCTCGCGAGCTGGGCGTGACATTTGACGTGGCGGCGCCGGTGTTCTGCGCGAATCGGGCCACGCTTACCTGGCTGCGCGGACTCGGTGCGGGGCGGGTGTACTTGCCGGCCGAGTTGCTCGGCAATGATGCGGAGCGTATTGCCGAACTGGCTGCTGAACCCGGCGTCTTTGGTCCGGTCGACGCCGACCGTCCCGAGCTTATGGTGTGCGAGCACTGCCTGCTGACCGCCGAGGGCGTCTGCGCCACCGATGCGACGGGACAGGTCCGTTGCCGCGACTGCTTGCGTCGTCGGCAGGTACGCTATCTGGTTGAGCGTGACGGTACACGTCTGCCAGTTGCCATTGACGCATGCGGCAGGACGAGGATTTTCCTGTCGTAGGTGCCGCGTCGTGTCAGTTTGTTATCATAAGAGAGTTTATGGACTTCCAGCACCGCCGTTTTCGGCGAGGGTGCTATAGCAAAAGGAGGATACCCAATGCTGTCTGTTGACGAGCAAATGCGTATCATCACCTCGGGCGCCGCGCAGATCGTTCCCGAGGCCGACCTTCGCAAGAAGCTTGAGAAGGGCGAGCCCCTCAACATCAAGCTCGGCGTCGACCCCACCAGCCCCGACCTGCACCTGGGCCATGCCGTGCCGCTGCGCAAGATGCGCCAGTTCCAGGACCTGGGCCACAACGTCACCCTCATCATCGGCAACGGTACCGCGTTGATTGGTGACCCCTCGGGCAAGAACTCCACGCGTCCGCAGCTTTCGCAGGAGCAGATCGAGGCCAACGCCGAGACCTACGTGAGCCAGGCCATGAAGATCCTGGACCCCGAGAAGACCACCATCGTGCACAACGGCGATTGGATCCTTTCGATGGATCTGGCCGGCCTGCTGCAGGTGTGCTCCAAGTTCACCGTTGCCCGCATTCTTGAGCGCGACGACTTTACCAAGCGCTACCAGTCTCAGACGCCGATCGCCCTGCATGAGTTCCTGTATCCCGTGATGCAGGCTTTCGACTCTGTGCAGATCAAGGCCGACGTGGAGATGGGCGGCACCGATCAGCTGTTCAACTTGCTCGCCGGCCGCGAGCTTATGGAGAAGATGGGCATGGAGCCGCAGATTGCGCTCACTATGCCGCTGCTGGAAGGCACTGACGGCGTACGCAAGATGTCCAAGTCCTACGGCAACTACATCGGTCTCACCGATGCTCCCAAGGATATGTTCGGCAAGACCATGTCTATTCCCGATGAGATGATCGGCAAGTACTATCGTCTGGCGAGCTCCCTCGCTCCTGCCGAGGTCGACAAGATTGACGCAGCGCTGGCCGACGGTTCCGCGGATCCCTATGAGCTCAAGCGTGCGCTCGGGCGTGACCTTTGCGACACCTATCACGGTGCCGGCGCGGGCGACGAGGCGCAGGCTGAATTCGATCGTGTATACAAGAAGGGCGAGGTCGCCGATTTCCCCGAGAAGCACGTTGAGCTCTCGCTTAACGACGAGGGAAAGATCTACCTTGCCGGACTTCTCAAGGACCTGGGGCTCTCAGCGAGCGCCGGTCAGGCTCGTCGCGACATCGACGGCGGTGGCGTCAAGATCAACGGTCACGCCGTGGCCCCCAAGAGCTATAACATCGATCCCGATGCCCTCAAGCCGGGCGATACGCTCTCTGTGGGCAAGCGCAAGGGTTTCAAGTTGATTTAGTTCCGCCGTTCTAACGAACGGCGGACCGGCCGACGCTGCGCGGGCTCCAGAGCGACAACTTGTCATTCAAAGAGGACGGCATGACCAGAAGGTCTATGCCGTCCTCTTTTCATGCCAATTTGTTCGCTCTGGAGTCCGCTCGCTGTCCGTCCTCCACCTACGGCGTTGTCCTGGTTGGCACTTAGGGACGTTTCTTTTTGGTGTAAAGCAACCTCTCCTCATTGCGCTAAGCGGCGTGTGCCGTTAAGCGGAGAGGCGTATTTTGACCCATCGTTTGAGCATACAATGGCTATTGGCTTGCTGCGGTGAAGGTTTGTCCGCTCCGCAGCTGTTTTCTACGGTTAAAGGAGTATGTATGTCCGTTGAGGTCATGAGGTCTGTGATCGATGCTGCCGAGGGGCGCGTGCCCGTCGACACGCTGTTTACCAATGCGCAGATTGTCGACGTGTACGGTCAGCGCGTGGCGCCCGGTAGCGTTGCCGTCAAGGACGGCGTAATCGTCGGCGTGCTCTACGACGGTCGCGACGATGCCGCCGGTACCTACGAGGCTGCCGAGGTTATCGACTGCCAGGGTCGTTATCTCGCCCCTGGTTTTATTGACGGGCATCTGCATATCGAGTCTTCGAACATCCGCCCCGCCGAGTATGCGCGCATGGCGGCGACGCGCGGTACTACCACCGCCATTGCCGACAGCCACGAGATTGCCAATGTTGCCGGTCTCGACGGCTTGCGCTTTATGATTGAGGACGGCCGCCGCGCACCCATTTCCATCAAATACATGATGCCTTCGTGCGTGCCCGCGCTGCCCGACGAGCAGGCTGGTGCCGTTATTTCGGCTGCCGATATGCAGGCGTTTTTTGCCGAGCATCCAGGCGATGTCTTTGGTCTGGGCGAAATGATGAACCTGCCGGGCGTCTTTATGGCCGACCCCGAGACCTGTGCCCGCATCGATGCTGCCAATCAGACGCCGTCCAAGCAGGTTGACGGCCACGCGCCGCTCGTTGCCGGTAAGGACCTCAACGCCTATGCCGCAGCGGGCATTATCGCCGACCACGAGTCGACGATTCCCGAGGAGGCACTCGACAAGCTGTCCCGCGGCATGTATGTGATGCTGCGTGAGGGCACGTGCAGCCACGACCTGGCCAATTTGTCCCCGATGCTGCTGGAGAATCCTGCCCGCGCCCGTCGCTGCTGCTTTGCGACCGACGACTGCGCTCCCTCCGATGCTCTTTCGACCGGCATGATCGACAATGCCTGCCGCGTGGCCATCGAGGCCGGCATCGACCCGGTGGTCGCCATCTCCATGGCGTCCCTTTCCACGGCTGAGGCATTTGGCCTGGACCACGGCTGCCGCGACCCGCACGAGCTGCGTGGTGCGATTGCCCCGGGCAAGCGTGCTGACCTGCTGGTGCTCAATGACTTGACGTTTGCCACGGCCCCGCATCGCGTATATGCCGCCGGTGCTCTGGTGGCGCAGGACGGCACCTTTGTGGGCGAGATTGCACCCGAGATGGCCGAGGTTGCGGCCCTTGCCGACGAGCTGCGCGCTTCCGTTAAGCTGCCGAAGCTATCGCTCGACGTGTTCGACTATGCCTTTAAGCCAGGTGAGGCCGTGATCGACGTGGTGCCGGGCAAGGCCATTACGGGTGTGGCTCGCCCCGAGAGCGCCGAGGACTTGCGCCGCATTATGCTGATCGAGCGCCATGGCCGCGGCGTGTCGCTGCAGGCCGACGGCGCCGATGGCGACGGCCCCGCTGGCCTGGGCCTGGTCGGCAAGCATATCGGTCGCGGCTGGGTGCGCGGTTTCACCATCACGGGCGGTGCCATTGCCTCCACGATCGGCCACGACTCGCACAACGTGTGCGTGGTGGGCGACAATGCGGCGGATATGATGGCTGCCGTTGAGGCCGTGGGCCAGGGCGGCCACGTGCTGGTGCGCGACGGCGAGGTCGTGGCGCGTATTCCGCTGGCGCTCGGTGGCCTTATGAGCGAAGGCACGGCCGAGGACGTTGCCGCGCAGCACGACGACTTTATGGTCAAGGCGCGCGCCATGGGTATTGAGCCGCCGCTCGACCCCATCATGGGCATCATCTTCCTGCCCCTGCCGGTCATCCCGACGCTCCGCATCCGCCCCGAGGGCATGTTCGACGTTACAACCTTCACCTACGCCGACTAGTCATCGGGGACGTTCTTAAACGACTAGCCGTCGGGGTGACGTGTCGCCTGGCGCCGCGACCGTAGGACCTCTGGCATGTGTGAGCTATTTGCCAGGTCCTTGTAACGTTTACGCCCGCGGAGTCTTATTTGAGCTCCCTTTGGGTACGTTGGAATCGGATGCGCGTTCGATTCCAACAAGCCCGAAGGGAGCTTTTCTATGTTTAAACTGATTGCATCCGATATGGATGGCACACTGCTTGACGAAAACGGCCATGTGCCTCCTGAGACCTACGAACTGATTCTGGCGCTACACGAGCATGGCGTGCATTTCGCCGCATCGTCGGGTCGTCGCTACGATCGCCTGTGCGAGTTCTTTGCGCCCGTTCGCGACAAGATGGACTTTGTCGCCGCTAATGGCGCCCAGGTCTACGCCGACGGCAAGATGGTGGACCGTGAGGTGTATTCCCACCTGGCGATTCGAAGGCTCGCCCAGGCCGTCAGGACGTTTCCCAATCTGCATCTTGCGCTCTTTGACCGAACCAAGTCCTTCCTGCTCGATGACGAGTGCAAGTTCGTGCGTGAGGTCGATAAGGACCTTCCCAATGCCGAGCGCATTTGGGAGCTGCCCGACCCCAGCGTAAATATCATCAAAGCGAGTATCTTTTGCGACGACAGTGCGGTTATGGACAGTGCGTACGTGCTACAGCGCGAACTCGGTCAGCTCTTCACTTTTGCGCCTTCGGGCAACGCGTGGATCGATGCCATGCAGCCTGGTGTGTCGAAGGCTTCGGGTATCGCGCAGCTCATGGAGCACTATGGCGTCGAACGCGACGAGGTCATGGCGTTTGGCGACTCGATGAACGACTACGAGATCATTCGCTTTGTCGGCACGGGCTGCGCGATGGAAAATGCGCGCCCCGCGCTCAAGGCGGTGGCCGATCGCGTGATGGGTTGTAACCGCGACCACGCCGTCCAGCAGGAGCTCCGTCGCGTGCTGGAGAGTCTCTCCTAATCCGGCAGATGGGGACGTTCCTTTTCTGCCGACAGTGGGGGACAATCCTTGCAGCTTTTTGCGAAGAGTGTCCCCAACGACTAGTCATTCAAGAACGTCCCCAATGACTGTTTTAGCTACCCTGCCGGGTTGCTGCTGCTAGGCGAGAGCGGCCATGATGGTGCGGGCGACGCCGTCGTGGTCGTTGTCGTATTCGGTGATGGCGTCGGCGGCCTCGCGGTCCTCGGGCTCGGCGTTGATCATGGCCATGCCGTGGCCCGCTGCCTGCAGCATGGGGATGTCGTTGATGTTGTCGCCGAACGCCCAAGCGTCGGCGAGACGCTCGCCCAGGTGCTCGCAGAGCCACGTGAGGGCCGTTCCCTTGGTGGCGCCCTCGCCCATGACCTCGATATTCATGGCGTACGAACGCGTGACTTCAATGCCTCCGAGCGTGTCGAGTTCCGCCGCGATGGCGTCGCGATCAGCCGGGTTGTGCCAGTACATGGCGATGCGCTCGAGCGTCTCGACCTCGTCGATCTTGCTGTCGATATCCATGTCGATCGGTGTTCGTGTGCGCTTGAGCGAAGCCGCGATGTGGGGGTCGCCGCCGCAGAATTCGTCCAGGCGCGTGTAGAGCGAGCGGGGGAGGAAGCACTGCCCATCCGCGAAGATATCGAAGGTCACATCGTGGCCGGCGGCGATGCGATGGATGCGATGGGCAATGCCGCAATCGAGCGGACGGCTCAAGATGCACGTGGCGCGCGAGGCGTCGGTGGGCACATCGTCGTCGAGCTGCCAGACGCTGGCGCCATTGGCGCAAACGGCATAGTGCACGGCGGTATGGGCGAGGATGGGCTCAAAGATGCCCGACAGCGGACGTCCCGTGCAGGGCACAAATTCAATCCCGCGTCGAGCGAGCTCGTCGAGCATCGCCCAGGTGGCATCGCTCATCTGCTTATCGCTCGTCAACAGCGTTCCGTCCATATCGGAAAACACAATCATTTGATGCAGCCCTTTCTGCTGGCATAAAAAGCGTGGCCGAGGGCGATGATGCCCTGGCCACGCTCGGGTTCTATAACGGTCCGCGTCCTAGCGATCGGCGAGCGGCTTGTACTCCAGCGGCTCGATAACCGGGCGATACGCGGGGCGAATAATGCGGTGCGCGCAGAAGAGCTCTTCCATGCGGTGTGCCGACCAGCCGGCCATGCGGGCGACGGCGAATAGCGGCGTAAAAAGCGTCTCGGGTACGCCGAGCATCTTGTAGATAAAGCCCGTGTACAGGTCGATGTTGGCACAGATGGGCTTGGTCATGCCGTGGTCGCGCATCACCTGCGGTGCCAGGCGCTCGATGCGCTCGATGAGCGCGAACTCCTCGCCCAGGTCCTTCTTGGCGGCAAGCGTGCGCGCGTAACGGCGGCAGACCTCGGCGCGCGGGTCGCTCAGCGTGTAGACGGCGTGGCCCATACCGTAGATGAGACCCGTGCCGTCGAAGGCCTGCTTGTCGAGGATCTTGCCCAGGTAGGCTGCGACCTCGTCCTCGTCCTCCCAATTGGAGACGTGCGCACGGATGTCCTCGTGCATGGACACGACCTTGGCGTTGGCGCCGCCGTGGCGCGGGCCCTTGAGTGAGCCGATAGCCGCGGCGTAGGCGGAATACGGGTCGGTGGCCGAGGAGGACAGCACGCGGCAGGCAAACGTGGAGTTGTTGCCGCCTCCGTGTTCGGCATGCAGCATGAGCATCACGTCGAGCAGCATGGCTTCGTCGCGGGTGAATGCCATGCCGCCGCGCAACACCTGCAGGATGGTCTCGGCGGTGGAGAGACCGGGTGTGGGGTGCGGTACATGAACCTCGGAGCCGCGGCGCTTGGCGACCGAGGCCATATGCGCGAAGGCGGCGATGCGGGGGAGACGGGCGAGCATGGAGATGGCGACGTCGATTTCGTGCTCGGGCGTAATGGCGTCGGGCTCGGCGTCGAAGGCGTAGAGCAGCAGCACGGCGCGCTGAAGCACATTCATGATGCTCGACGACACCGTGGTCATGGGGAACTCTTTGACGTACTCATCGCTCAGGTGCCTAAAAGCGCCCAGACGTCCGCAAAAACCGTCGAGCTCCTCTTTGTTGGGCAGCGAGCCCGTGATGAGCAGGTAGGCGACCTCTTCGTAGCCATAGCGATTCTCGGCCTGGGCGTTGTTGACCAGGTCCTCGATGCTGTAGCCGCGCAGCGTAAGCTTGCCCTGGTCGGGCACGACTTTGCCGTCGACCTTGTTGTAGCCGTGCACGTCCGAGATGCGGGTAAGGCCCGCGACCACGCCCGAGCCATCGGCATTGCGCAGGCCGCGCTTGACGTTATGCTCTACGAACAGGCCCTCGTCGTACGGGGCGGTCGGCAGGCCGTGGTAGAGGTTTTCGCTTTCGGGCGAAATCTGACGGCTCGCCTCGTAATCCAGAACCAGGCGGCTCAGGTGATCGTCGAAGCGGTAGTAGATTTTCTTGGCGTCGTAGGCCATGCGCGCTCCTCTCCGGTTCGCTTTGGGGCCGCGCGCTTGGACGATATGACGTCAAGCTGCCCCGAGCGGCTTGTTCGCTACAGGCGGTACATAAAGTTAAAGACGTCCTCGCGCTGGATGGACACGTTGACGCCCGAAAGCTCGCCGGCCTCGGCCAGGGCCTTCTGCAGCTCGGCGAAGTCGAGCTTGGACTCGGCGGTGTCGGCCAGCATGGTCATGGTGAAGATGTCCTCGATAATGGACTGCGTGATGTCGCGGATGTCGACGTTGGCCTCGCCCAGAACGCGGGTGACGCCGGCGACGATGCCGGGGCGGTTCTTGCCAAGGACGGTGATGACGATACGGGAGGACGAGATCTCGGCCATGGGAAACCCTTTCGCGTGGTTGCGGCGCGCGCGGGGCGCTCCGCTACGGTACAGTGTTCATCATTGTACCTGTCTGGCGCAAAAAAGGCGCGCTCGCTGCGGCGTTACATGCCTGCAACATGAGCGTAAGGGGGAAGGCCGTACGGGGAAGAGCCGTCTGGCGCGTGTCCGGCTCGTGTTGGGTTGATTTCCGATCTCAGCCGAACACATTGAGCGGACAGGCCGTTCCCGCAGTCAGCCGAACGCCTCCGACGGCTGATTCCGAACTGGAAGCGGAGGGCATCCCCGCCCTTCGGTAGGGGATACCGCTCCGCGGCGCATGCCGCGGGCGGCGCCCCTATCGGACCACCGTGACCTCAGTTGGGATGGGCCCAGCACTGCCGCGTACTCGGTGAGCTAGAGCCAACTGTTCATCTTCACGTCGCGTATGGCGATATTTCGGTCGTCCGGCTCGGTGATGCCGTAGCCGAACGCCTGGAGCGTCTCGATGGACTCCTGGATCCTCTGTTGGAACATGGGACCCGGATCGACCCTCGGCCCGAGGTGCCCGCGCCAAAGGCACGGCGTGGCGCGCAGCATGTTATGGATTTTGGAGATGGGCTCGATGTCGGCGTAGACGTTGAGCGTCGCCATGGCGTCCTTGTGGCCGAGGATCGATTGGAGCGCCTTGATATCGCCGCCTTGGCGGATCCACTGCGTTGCGAACGTGTGGCGAAGGCCGTGGAACGTGATCAGCTCGTCGTTGGTGCCCATGAGGCCGTTGGTCTCCGAGAACGTCTTGAACGCCCTGCGGATATAGCTTGTCGTCGCGAAGGTCGCGCCCGGCTCCGACAGGATGTAGCAGTCCCCGATCTCGACCGCCCCGGTAAGGCCGCGCAAGCGCAGCTTTCCGCAGTCGATCTCGTGGGTCTCCTTCAGGAAGGGGAGTAGGCCGACCGGGTCGATGGGGATACCCCTGGCGTCATGGGTCTTGGTGTCCTTGATGAACGAACCCATTCCCTTCGCGTACGCCGCCGAGTGTCTGATCGAGATCAGGCCCGTCTCGAAATCCACATCGCACCACCGAAGGCCGCAGACCTCGCCGATTCGCATCCCCGTGTGCAGGGCGAGTACGACCGCCCTCTAATCCTCGGCGGACCAATCGAGTCCGAACTCCTTTCGGGCATCCTCTTCGCTCATGACTTCGAGAAGGTCTCCGGGTTGGCAACGAAGGGCGAGGCATAGCTGCTCGAGCGTGTTGAAGCGAATGCCGCGAATATGCCCTTTTTTAATACGGGACAGGTTCACGGGCGTGGTTCCAATCCTTTCGGCAAGTTCGTTCGAGGAAATCTTTCGCTCGGCCATGATCTTGTCGAGGCGAACAATTACGGGCATGGCGTTTCCTTACGCAATCTCGTCGGAGTCGAGGTACAGCTCTCGGGCGTACAAGAAGAGCTGGGAAAGCATGAACA
Organism: uncultured Collinsella sp.; assembly: GCA_902494165.1. Lineage (GTDB taxonomy): Bacteria > Actinomycetota > Coriobacteriia > Coriobacteriales > Coriobacteriaceae > Collinsella. The sequence continues at coordinate 26,085 of CABUSD010000003.1, forward strand.
GGACGATGCCGAGAACCAGAGAGGTCCAATCGAATGATGAAGCGATCTCTTGGGCGCCGACGGCCCCCTCGCCGCCAAACATCGAAACGGAGGTTTTGAGTGAGCCGGCGTAGAGGCTGGTGGCAGCTTGAACAACGAAGAGAATGCCGAGCACCTTCAAGCATGTCGCAGACCCTTTCTTGAAGGGGTCTCCGCTCTTGATCGTCCACACGAGAACGGCGCTGAGGATGGTCGTAGCGATACCGATGACGGCAGGGACCAATGTCGAGATCGCAAGGGCTGGATACGCGGGGGAGTCTGCAATTACAGGGTTGTCGAGCACTTCGATTGCTGGCTTTAAGGAGAACGCCACTTGTGCGATGGCGGTGGCGCAAAGGGTCGCAGAGGCTATCGCACATGCGATGCGGAAGGAATGAAGCCGGGGAGTGCGATTGTCGGAACTCATAATAACCTCCGAAGAATTTAAAAAACTCAGGTTACTTTTTAACAGTTTATGTTAAATTGACTTTGCCGGCAAGTAATAAGGGCCGAGCATTTTGTTCGGCCCCTCTGTTCCGACTGGATGAGGTTAAGGTTGGCGATGAATATGCTCAAAATCTCGAAGGCGATCTTTAGGTCGCTTCTCTCCTCCAGGTCGCTCTGTGTTGTCGTTGTTGCGTTGATGGTTCTTTGTGCTCTGCCCGTCTTCAGGAGCGCGGCTGGCATCGACGGACGGGTCGAATACCTCGAGTCGGGAATAACCCGTGTTGAGCAGGAATTGTCAGCATCCTATGCGGATGCGCTTGTGAATGCGGGGGAGGACGGTGTCTATACCTCTTCATCAAGCATGCCCGCGCTTCTGTACCCTCTTGCCGCGGGACGTCTTATCTTGGCACCGCTCTCTCCCCTACTTCCGTTTCTGCAGATATCGGATGGAGAGTACACCTATTATGACGGATCGAAGGAGTACTTGCTATGGGTCGCAACGGCCGTTGCCGTCTCGTTCCTTGCCGCGCGTCTTAACAAACGTGAAAAGCTCATCATCCAGGCACCGATGGGCGAGCTGGGTAGACTTGTTGCATCGAGCGTATGGGCGAGTGTTTTTGCAATGCTTGCCGTCCTCGCCATCAATCTTCCAGGGATAATCGCCGCGCTTGTGAAGAATGGCCCGGGCTCGCCGTTCTATCCGATAGGCTACATTCAATATGCGACTCCGGTTATCAAACCGGCTTGGCTGGTGTTCGCGCAGACGGCCATCTTGCAATTCTTGGTGGCAGCGTTCATCTCGCTTGTCGTTCACCTTGCCGTGAAGATTGCCAATAACCCTACGCTTGGAATCGTGTTCGTATGTGCCCTGATGGGGGTGACGATGGTTCCCGGGTATTGCGGAAGATCCATCGCTTTACGTGAGTTCGCCCTGTTGAATCCCCTTACGTATGCGAACACTGAGTTGACCGTCGGCGCCTATAGCCCGTACCCGACAACGCAGATAGTGAATCTGCCTGGACTTTGCTTCGAGCGTGGCGCGATTGCCCTCGTATGCGCAATCGGGATCGAGGTGCTGGCAATTAGCCTGCTTTGCGTTGCTGGAAAGAGCGGCTGCGCGTGCCCGATATCCCCGATTTGTCTTGAGAGAGGTTCCTTCACTGCATCGAGAACGGCAACTCGTTCGAGCGCTTGTGCCTCCGCCGTTGCATACGTAAGAACGATGGGGAAACTGCTCCTGCGTTCTCCTACCCTCGCCGTATGCGCGATTGCAATGTCGACGACGATGCTGGCCCCGGCTCTGGTCGAGATGTTTCCTGACGCTGATAACGTTTCCGCTGTTCGGTATAGGGATGGGGAGCTCCGTTCAATAGATCGGTATCTAGAGCAGAACGCTGCGAATATGGACGTCGAGGGCAAAGCGGCCCTGGAAGACATGCGGGATGCTCTTTCGGGTTTCGTGTACGCGCCTATGCCTGCGGAGGGGTTTCGAAGCCTTGCGACGTACGAGCGCGCTCGAGGTGAGCTGGGCGCGGCAGATGCGACTCTCCTGCAATCGATCGGAATCGAGCCGGAGACTCCTTCTCGTGCGGAGGCGCGCGCCCTTCTGCTTGAGTCGATCGCGAGCTTGCCGGACCCCAAGGTTTACGAGTTAAGTACGAAGATGCCCCCATTAATCCTCCTTTCGTATCTCCAGGCAGCGCTTCCCTCCTTATTTTTGCTGTTGCCCGTGGTTGTCACATCGCTCGCGTGCACCCACCTGCAGTGTCGTTCCCTTCTGGTTCTCCAGATCCCCGCAACAGCGCATGTGCGTTTTCTGACGGCTGTTGCGCTGGCTCCCCTGCTTGGCTTGGTGCTGCTTTTGGTGTCGATGGTTCCCGCTGTCGTTGTGTCCGTGATTAAGAACGGTGCGGGTGGATCGGAGTATCCCGTCGCTCTCATTCGGGCGGGAGCTTCGACAACGTCCATGGTGGGGGAGGCGGTGTTGTGCAGTATTCCGTTGCTGGTCATGGCATACGGCGTGATTTCCGTCGTCGCTGCGTTGACAGCAGCGATTAGCCGCAACCCCGTTGTCACCGGAATGGTTTGCGCGGTTCTCTTGGTGTTGGGTTCGTTGAGCGCTCATGTTGAAAGCGTGGGCATGGGCGTCGCGCTGCTGGCTCCATTCGCCTCGTTTGATCCCGCTTCCCAGGTGGGGACGATTGGGTTCCTTGGGCGAGGGACGAACGCGATGCCTTTTGGAGAGGTCGTCGGCGCATCGGGCGCTCTGCTGGTGGTCTTGGGCGCCGTATCTCCGTTGATGGTGCGCCTGAGTGTTCCAAAGATCGAAAGGGGATGATCTCGATGATTGACCTTCAAACGCTGACGATCTCTTATGGAAAGAAGGTGCTCGTAGATTCGGTGAACGCTGAGTTTGCCCCGGGTACGGTCTACGGTCTCGTCGCTCCGAACGGGCATGGAAAGACGACGTTGCTGCGTGCGATGGCAGGTTTGCCGGGTCCTCGCGTGGACGGGAGCATCGTTCTGGATGAGGTGCAGGGTACGGGTGCGAGAGAGGTCCGTTCTATGATCTTCTATGCACCTGGTGAGGGGACGCTGCTGTATCCCGGATTGCGTGCGGAAGATCACCTCAAGATGGTTTGCGATATGTGGCCGCATGCTCGCGATATCGAAGAGATAGTGGAACAAACGCAGATAGGCGAGTTCGCGAAGATGAGGATCCGCACTCTGAGCCAGGGCATGAAGCAGCAGCTTACCCTGGCGATTGCGTATGCGACGGGCGCGCGGTACCTTCTATTAGATGAGCCCATGAACGCGCTCGACCCCAGCAGGGTGGACTTGCATTCCGAGATTCTCAGGAAGCTGGCCGATTCTGGTACGTGCATCATCATGTCATCCCACATCTTGGATTCGGTCGATAGGCTGTGCGATGAGATTCTGTTTTTGAAGGATGGGAGGCTCATTAGAAGCATTCCGCAAGATGATGCTGCGCCGAAGTCTCCTGGATCCCATTTCGCAAAGCCTGCCGGACGCGCCGAGGGTGCGCTAAGCACGTATCGGCGACTCTACGAAAAGGGCGGGTAGAAATGCAAGTTAAAAATCTATGTGGCCAATGTGATGCCGTTGAACCTGCATATCGATACCGCTCAGCCATTCGCCTCGCCCCCATCGCACGCATCTTCATTCTGTCTGTCATTATTAATCTAACAATTCTTTGAGGAACGTAGGTGCTTCTAAATGTACTGTCGACTTCTTCTCAAACTAATCCTAAGAGACAGGGCCGTATGGATTTGTACGCTCGTTCTCGCTGCAGCCTTTTCCGTCCCCATTGCGTTCAATTCACCCATCTACGGGCCCTTCTTCATGAAGCAGGGCATGCAGGGCTTTGTCGACGCATTCAATACGCGCGCGCCCCAGGCCGGCGGCACAGACCTATCTCCAGAGCAGCAAAATGACGCGGAGCTTGCAAGATACGCGAACGCCGCCCTTGCCGCTCAAACCGACGCCGCCTTTCTCGATTCTGCCGAGAGCTACTACGCGCTCATGGGCGAAGGCTTCCAATCCGGGTCCATCGTGGGAGACCGAGAGACCAATGACGCGGCGCTCGCATATTGCCGTGCCCTGAGCAGTTCCGGCATCACGCACATTCCAGCCTCCGCAAGCGATCTGCCATTCCTTTCCTTCCTGCCTTACGCCATTGCCACGGCGCCGTCTTTCCTTCCCTTCATCCCCTTCCTTCTCTCGTCGATACTCGTGCTCGGCGCCACAAGGCCCGGGACCCTGGCGGCAAAGGCGCCCGTGCCCAAATTCCGGCGCCTTATCCAGATCGTGTTTTCGATAATCGCCGCGGGGACCGCGATGCTCCTCGCCGGCCTTGCACCCGGGGGCATTTACGCCTTGGCCCTAAACGGCTTCGGGCAAATTGGGTACCCGATCTCCTTCTTCCATGACGGCGCGCTTACCACCACGACTGCGGGAAACGTCTTCACAGCCCTGCTTCTCGCGCTTCTTGCGGGCGGAACCTTGATATCCGTTTGTTCCGTCGTCCTATCGACCGCAACGAGGCGCGTCCTCGCGGCCCCCTTACCTCCGCGCTGCTTGTCGCGGCCCCGGTATTCCCGTTACTGTCCGATTCGGCACTGGGGCATAACGCCGCGCTCAATCTCCTGCCGCTGGCCGTATTCTCGCCTATCGAGGCAACGGGTTACGTGGGATGCTTCCCGACAGAATTCATTGGCTCCGGTTCAGGCAGCGCATCGATGCTTGCCGTGGCCCTGGCATACGTCGCGGTCTTTTTTACGGTCGGCGCCGTTGCGACACGTTCCCCCAAACAGCCTGGACCCGCGAAAAAGCACCATGGGCTCGAGCTTCTGGACGTGAGCGTGGGATACGGAAGCACGACGATACTTTCAATCGGGTCGCTTTTCCTGAGCCCGGGAACGGCGGCGGGCCTCGTTGCTCCCAACGGCTCGGGGAAAACCACCCTTCTTGAAGCGCTGTCGGGCCAATTTCCCACCCGCATCCGCTCGGGAAGCCTGGCGGCAGACGGAATCAGCCAACGTCAATCAGCCGAATTTGCAGAACTCGTCTACCTGAGCTCTTCGGGCGGCACGGATCTCTATCCCACGCTATCGGCCATCGAGCACCTTGCTTTCGTTAGGGAGGCGTGGAAATCGGCCACCGACATCGACTCGCTCTGCAGCTCCCTCGGAATCTCCCCATATCTCGACAAGCCGACCCGTAAACTCTCGACAGGAATGAAGCAGCAGGTAAAGCTTGCCATGGCGATATCGACCGATTGCCCGTACCTCATCCTCGATGAACCGCTGAACGGCCTCGATCCGGGAAAGCGGAAAACCTCCTGCGACGCGATGTGCAGCGAGGTGGCGCGGGGACGAAGCGTGCTCATTTCAAGCCATCTGCTCGACGACTTGGCAGACCTCACCAACTCGTTCTACTTCATCGAGGCCGGCACGCTCGTGGAAAAGATCAAGTCGTCCTCGCAGACGCTCAAGCAGGAATACCTCGATACATACGAGCGAGGTGAATGACATGAAACTATTTGAACAGCTGAAGTCCAATGCGTCGCGCATGGCTGTCTACGCCATCCTCGTGGCAACGGCTTTATGCGGAATCGCGGCACCCGTCTATGCGCTCAACGGGGAGAAAGGCGATGTCGAACCCGCGTACATGGCTTCGACGGTTAAGGACCGGTACAAAGCCTTCTCTGGAGACACGTTTTACGTAGCAGGGTACGACACGACCTACCGTCAGCTTCGCTACAACAAGGGCTACGACTATCTAGGCGCAGAGGCAATCAGCTATACGTCGGGTTGGTACCGCTCCAACTATGGACACATAACCCAGTTCAAGTGTAACTACCGTGTGTACAACTAAAGCAACCGGCCGGGACGAGGGGTGACGCAAAAGCGTCGCCCCTCGTTTTTAACCATGTCAACTGAACCTAGTTCAGTTTGGTTGATTTCCGATCTCAGCCGAACACATTGAGCGGAAAGGCCGTTCCCGCAGTCAGTCGAACGTCCCCGGGGCCCTTCTCAGGCCCCGGGGACGGCATTTTCCCAGTTGAAGGAACGGTGGAGATGTGTTTCGATGGGTCAGATTCGTGTCGTTCCGAAAAGACCGTGAACCTTTTGTGGGACGCGCGGTGCCGTGGTACCATAGCCGAGTTTGTTGTCTTGGTCGGAAACCAAGACGCCTTATGCGCTGATCGGTAACCAGCGCCTGACCAATAAGGAGTCCTACCATGAAGCAGGGTATCCATCCCCAGTATGTCGAGTGCACGGTGACGTGCTCCTGCGGCAACACCTTCAAGACGCACGCTACCGTGTCCGAGATGAAGGTCGAGCTTTGCAACGAGTGCCACCCGTTCTACACCGGCCAGCAGAAGTTCGTCGACACCGGTGGACGCGTCCAGCGCTTCGCCGACAAGTTCGGTGGCGCCGCTGCCGCTCAGCTCAAGAAGGCCGAGGAGGCCAAGGCTGCCAAGGCCGCCAAGGCTGCTGAGGCCGAGGCTGCTCGCAAGGCCGCCGCTGAGGCTAAGGCTGCCGAGAAGGCTAAGCGTGCCGCTAAGTTTGCCGAGGAGGCTGCCAAGCAGGCCGCCGAGGCTCCCGCAGAGGCTCCCGTCGAGGAGGCCGCTGCCGAGGCCGAGACCACCGAGGCTGCTGAGTAAATAGCTCGCCGAGGAATCGCTCGCATTCGTGGCTAAAGGGCCGCGTATCCATTTGGGTGCGCGGCCCTTTTCCTTTATTGGTGCAAGCTAACCCGTCCCCATTGCACCAGATTGGTGCGAAGGGGACGGGTTCGTTTGCACCAAATGGCAGAGATACAGCGTTTTCCCAGATAAAAACTGCCAAAATAAACCAGTCCCCTTTTGGCAGGTTGGTCGTAGTTATTACGTGGCGGTCGAGGTCGACCGTATAGGCCGCGCCTTGTTTGGCTAAAGTACAATCATCTGTGTTTAACTCGCCCGCAGCTGCACGGCGTGGGCGATGGCCAAAAAGGAAAACCACATGGGATTCATGTCAAAGCTGCTGTCCTTTGGATCCGATAAGGACCTTAAGCGCTACTACAAGATCGTTGACCAGATCAACGGTCTTGAGCCCCAGTTTGAGAAGATGACCGAGGAGGAACTCCGCGCCCAGACCGATAAGTTCCGCGAGCGTTACGCCAACGGCGAGTCGCTCGACGACATGCTTCCCGAGGCTTTTGCCACTGTGCGCGAGGCTTCCAAGCGCATCACGGGCATGCGTCACTTTGACGTACAGCTCATCGGCGCCATGGCGCTTCATGAGGGTCATATTGCCGAGATGAAGACCGGCGAGGGCAAGACGCTCGTCTCCACCTTGGCCGGCTACCTCAACGCTATCGCCGGCAAGGGCGTGCATGTCGTTACCGTCAACGATTACCTGGCAAAGCGCGACTCCGAGTGGATGGGCCGCATCTACAAGTACCTGGGCATGACCGTCGGTCTGCTCCAGAACAACATGCCGCTCGAGCTCAAGCGTCCGGCCTACCAGGCAGACGTCACCTATGGCACCAACTCCGAGTTCGGTTTCGACTACCTGCGCGACAACATGGTCACCCGTCCCGAGCAGCGCGTGCAGCGCGGTCACAACTACGCCATCGTCGACGAGGTCGACTCCATCCTGATCGATGAGGCCAGGACGCCGCTCATTATCTCGGGCGCCGGCACTAAGTCCGCCAGCACCTACAAGGACTTCGCGCGCGCCGTGCGCGGCCTGGAGCGCGGTGAGGACGTGTCGCACGACATGCTCACCGCCACCGAGGACGTTGAACCCACGGGCGACTACGTCATGGACGAGGCCAAGCACACCATCGCCGCCACCGAGCGCGGTCTTAAGAAGATCGAGCGCCGCCTGGGTATCGATGACATCTATGCCGATCTCTCCGGCCAGCTGGTCAACCACCTGCAGCAGGCGCTGAAGGCCCAGTACATGTTCCACCGCGATAAGCAGTACGTGGTCACCAACGGCGAGGTCAAGATCGTCGACGAGTTCACCGGCCGCATTATGGAAGGCCGCCGTTACTCCGAGGGCCTGCACCAGGCCATCGAGGCCAAAGAGGGCGTGCTCGTACGCGAGGAGAACCAGACCCTGGCCACCATCACCCTGCAGAACTACTTCCGTCTGTATGACAAGCTCTCCGGCATGACCGGCACGGCACTTACCGAGGATGCCGAGTTCCGCGAGATCTACAAGCTGCCCGTCGAGGTCATCCCCTCCAACAAGCCCGTGCAGCGCGTGGACCACGAGGACCTGGTGTACCGCACCATTCAGGCCAAGTACAACGCCGTTGCCGACGACGTCGAGCGTCGTCACGCCAAGGGACAGCCGGTCCTGGTGGGCACCGTCTCCATCGAAAGCTCCGAGAAGCTGTCCGCCGCCCTTACCAAGCGCGGCATCGCGCACGAGGTCCTCAACGCCAAGCATCACGAGCGCGAGGCTCATATCGTTGCCCAGGCCGGACGCTACGGCGCCGTGACCATCGCTACTAACATGGCCGGTCGTGGTACCGACATCCTGCTGGGCGGCAACCCCGACGAGCTGGTGCGCGAGCGCCTTGAGTACGAGGGCCTGACCATAGAGGACGTGACGCCCGAGCAACTCGAGCAGTTTAACGCCGAGGCCAAGGAGACTTGCAAGGCCGAGCGCGAGCGCGTGCTTGCCGCCGGCGGCCTGACCGTTATTGGCACCGAGCGCCATGAGTCCCGTCGTATCGACAACCAGCTGCGCGGCCGCTCCGGCCGTCAGGGCGATCCGGGCGAGACCCAGTTCTACCTGTCGCTCGAGGACGACCTCATGCGCCTGTTCGGCGGCGACAAGATGGACCGCGTCTCCAAGATGATGGTCACGGCCGACATGGGCGACGACATGCCCATCCAGCACAAGATCATCTCCAAGGCCGTCGAGAGCGCCCAGCACAAGGTCGAGAGCATCAACTTCTCCATGCGTAAGAGCGTCCTTGAGTACGACGACGTCATGAACAAGCAGCGCCAGGTCATCTACGCCGAGCGCAATAAGATTCTGGACGGCAAGGACCTGACCGACCACATCACCGAGGTCATGCACGACACCGTGTACCGCTGCGTGCAGGAGTTCTGCACCAAGGACAGTCACGATGGCGAGCGCGACCTGGAGGGCCTGCGCAAGTGGGTTGTGGAGCTCACCGGCCACATCGATACGCCGAAGTTCCCTGACGAGGATTATGAGGCCCTGGCTGCCGATGTCCTGGCTTACGTGGAGAAGTGCTACAACATGAAGGCCGAGCGCTTGGGTGAGGACCTGATGCGCGAGCTCAACACCCAGGTCATGCTGCGCGTCATCGATACCCGCTGGATGAACTACCTGCAGGAGATGGACTACCTCAAGACCGGCATCGGCCTGCGCGGCTTTGGCCAGCGCGACCCGCTGGTTGAGTACAAGACCGAGGCCTACGGCGCGTTCCAGATACTCGTCGATACCATGTATGAGGATTACCTGCGCACGGTTCTGCGCATCGAGATCAAGGCTGCCCCGCGTGCCGTGGAGCACAAGGAGGAGCCCGCGCTCGAGGGTGCGCGCTTCTCCGGTCCTGCCGAGGTCGATGGTGACAACGGCGACTCGGTGCTGCGCAAGCAGGCGCAGGTGCAGGCCCGCACGGCTGTCCAGGGTGGTCCGGCTGCCGTCAACAACGGTGGCAAGGTGACCACCTATCGCAAGTCCGAGAGCGACGATCCGTACGTCAACGTGGGCCGCAACGACCCGTGCCCCTGCGGTAGCGGCAAGAAGTTTAAGTACTGCCACGGCAGGAATCGTTAATGGCTGAGGCTTTAGAGGTAACGCCCGCCGAGCTGGACGCGTTCGCGGACCGGCTCGGTGAGGTCGAGTCGTATCTCCACCTGGACGAGAAGCGTACCCGCGTGTTCGAGCTCGAGGCCAAAAGTGTTGCCCCTGGCTTTTGGGATGACGCCGACGCCGCCCGTGCCACCATGGAGGAGATCGCGCGCACCAAGGAAGATGTCGCTGCCGTGGACACCGCGCGCGGCGAGCTTTCCGATGCCCGCGCCGCGCTGGAGCTTGCCGAGGAGATGGGGGATGACCCCGACGCCGCCGCCCTTCGCGAGGAGGCTGCAGCCACGGCTGAGCGCCTGGCCCGTGCCATCGATGAGCTTGAGCTTTCGAGCTGGTTTACCGGTGAGTTCGATCACGGCGATGCCATCGTGACCATCAAGCCCGGACAGGGTGGTCTGGAGGCCCAGGACTGGACCTTCATGCTCTTTAAGATGTACATGAAGTACTGCCAGCGTCGCGGCTGGAAGGTCACCATCAACGACTGTCCCGCGGCCGAGGTCATCGGCATCGACCGCGCGACCTTTACCGTCGAGGGCAAGGACGCATTTGGCATGCTGCGCGCCGAGGCCGGCGTCCACCGCTTGGTTCGCATTAGCCCCACCGACGACAAGAAGCGCCGCCAGACCACGTTTGCCGGCGTCGAGGTCATCCCCGTGCTACCCGATGATATCGACATCGAGATCAGTCCTGATGACATCCGCGTGGACGTGTACCACGCGAGCGGCCCGGGCGGTCAGGGCGTCAACACCACCGACTCCGCCGTGCGCGTGACGCATTTCCCCAGCGGCATTGTGGTCACCTGCCAAAACGAGCGCAGCCAGATCCAGAACAAGGCCGCGTGCATGCAGATCCTCAAGGCTCGCCTGTACGAGATTGAGCTCGAGAAGCGCGCCGAGGCCCTGGATGAGATTCGTGGACCCAAGACCACGATCGGCTTTGGCAACCAGATTCGCAGCTACGTGCTCTACCCGTATCAGATGGTTAAGGACCTACGCACGGGCGTGGAGACCAGCAATGTCGAGGCAGTTCTTGACGATGGCGACCTGGACCCGTTTGTTATTGGCTACCATCGCTGGGCGACCGGCAACGCCGATGCAGAAGGCTCGGAGGTCTAAAACATCGGGCGGCTTCAAGCCGATGCCAAGCCTAACGGTTGGACGGGTTTGTATCCAGAACAAACCCTGCGCAGGGGTGGTTTTTGTTCGGCGAATCGGTAGAATCGAATACAGCAAGAAGTTCAAAGCGCATCCGTTTGGGTGCGCTTTTTTGAGGGAGGCAGCATGGCATATCGTCTGGACATCAAGCGCATTCTTTCGATGAACTTCTTTCACGACCTGCCCCAGATCATGTTGGGGTGTGCCTTGGCCGCCATCGCGACCGACTTGTTTTTGATTCCCAACGGTCTTGCCGCCGGTGGCGTTACGGGCCTTGCGACTATTATCCAGGCTGTCGGCGCGGCGCGAGGCGTGTCGCTTCCCGTCGGTATCCAGACCATCGTGATGAACGCCTTGCTGTTGTTGGTCGTTATGCGCGAGGGTGGCATGTTCTACGTGGTGCAGACCGCGACGGGCTTTGTGCTGCTGGGCTTCTTTACCGATCTGTTCGCCCCGTTTGTAGCACCTCTGGCGGATGCGGACCTGATGCTCCCTGCCATGTGGGGCGGCATTATTACGGGCATCGGTTACGGCATGGTGTTGCGCGCCGGCGCCAACACCGGCGGCTCGGACACGATTGGCCAAATCATCTCGCGTAACACCTCGCTGCCGGTGGGCTCGACCGTCATGGCGATCGATGTTGCCGTATGCGCGCTGTCGGCTCCGGTCTTTTCAATCGAAAACGCACTATATGCAGGCCTTTCGATGGTCATTAGCGGCTACGTGATCGATGCCGTGGTCGATGGTGGCAACAAACGCCGTATGGTACTCATCATCTCGGACAAGTTCCCTGATATCGCTGCCGATATCATGTATGGCCTGGGTCGTGGTTGTACCAAGTTTAAGGCGACTGGCATGTATTCGGGTGCCGAGAAGCCGGTGATTATGGTCATCGTGAGCCGTCGAGAGCTCAATACCCTCAAGACGATCGTGCGCGAGCGCGATCCTCACGCCATTGTGACGGTCGCTGACGTTACGGAAGCCTTCGGCGAGGGATTCAAGGACATTAGCGCGTAGGGTCGACTGCGTTCCATCCAAAAGACGTTCACATTGATAAACCGTTTCATCAGCGGTTCTGCCTGCTCAATTGTTCAAATAATGATAAATACTCTGGTAAAGCTTCCAGTTTCCAGCATAATGAATGACGTACGTGCATTGCGGCTGTGTTGGGATTACCTTCGGTGCCGTGCGCATCTTGTCTTAAGAGGATGAAAGGAAGGCACAATGAGCGACGAAGAGCTCAAAAAGGTTGCCAACGAGGTAAGGAAGGGCATCGTCACCGGCGTGCACGCTGCCAAGTCCGGCCATCCGGGCGGTTCGCTCGGCGCCGCCGACATCATGACCTATCTGTACTTTGAGGAAATGAACGTCGACCCAGCTAATCCCCGCAAGGCCGATCGCGACCGCTTTGTGCTCTCCAAGGGCCATTGCGCTCCGGGCCTGTACGCCGTGCTCGCCGAGCGTGGGTTCTTCCCCAAGGAGGACCTCGAGACGCTGCGCCATATCGGCAGCCACCTGCAGGGTCACCCCAACATGAACGACACCCCGGGCGTCGACATGTCCACCGGCTCGCTCGGCCAGGGCATCTCCACCGCTGTGGGCATGGCCGTTGCCGCCAAGCACTGGGGCGATACTTACCGCACGTACGCCCTGCTGGGCGATGGCGAGAGCGAGGAGGGCCAGGTCTGGGAGGCCGCCATGTTTGCCGGCAACCAGCAGCTCGACAACCTCTGCGTGATCGTCGACCACAACGGCCTGCAGATCGACGGCCCCGTCGAGGAGGTCAACGACCCCATGCCGCTGGCAGACAAGTTCCGCGCCTTCAAGTTCCATGTGGTGGAGCTCGCCGACGGCAACGACTTTGACCAGATCCGCGCCGCCTTTGCCGAGGCCCGCGCCACCAAGGGTCAGCCTACCGCCATTATCGCCGAGACCACAAAGGGCAAGGGCGTCTCCTTTATGGAGAACCAGGTGGGTTGGCACGGTAAGGCCCCCAACGATGAACAGTTTGAGCAGGCCATGGCAGAGCTCACGGCCGCCGGAGAGGAGCTCTAGGATGGCAGATGTCAAGAAAATCGCCACGCGCGTAAGCTACGGCGAGGCCCTCGTCGAGCTCGCCAACGAGCACGATGACTTTGTGGTCCTCGACGCCGACCTGGCCGCCGCCACGCAGACCGGCAAGTTTAAGGCTGCCTGCCCCGACCGCTTCTTCGATGTGGGCATTGCCGAGAGCAACCTGATGGGTGTTGCCGCCGGTATCGCAACCACCGGTCGCGTTGCCTTCGCGAGCACCTTTGCCATGTTTGCCGCCGGCCGCGCTTTTGAGCAGGTCCGTAATTCCATCGGTTATCCGCACCTCAACGTCAAGATTGGCGCCACGCACGCCGGTATCTCGGTGGGCGAGGACGGTGCCACGCACCAGTGCTGCGAGGATATCGCCCTTATGCGCGTCATTCCCGGCATGACCGTCATCGTTCCCGCCGATGACGTCGAGGCTCGCGCCGTGACGCGCGCCGCCTACGAGTGCGACGGCCCCGTCTACATGCGCTTTGCCCGTCTGGCCTCGCCGGTCATCAACGACCCCGAGACCTACAAGTTCGAGTTGGGCCGCGGCATCGTCATGCGCGAGGGCGCCGACGTTACCATCATTGCCTGCGGTCTGATGGTCGGCGAGGCCCTTGAGGCCGCCGGGCAGCTCGCTGCCGAGGGCATCGACGCCGAGGTCATCAACATGCACACCATCAAGCCCATCGACGCCGATCTGGTCGTCAAGAGCGCTACCAAGACCGGCCACGTCGTGACCGTCGAGGAGCACTCCGTGATCGGTGGCCTGGGCAGTGCCGTTGCCGACGTCCTGTGCGAGCAGTGCCCGACGCCGCTCAAGAAGATCGGCGTCAACGACACGTTCGGCGAGTCCGGCCCGGGCGCCGAGCTCCTGCACAAGTACGGCCTGGACGCCGCCAATATCGTGGCGACCACCAAGGAGTTCTTGGCATAAGGCAAGGTGGATCTCAAGGACTGCTTCGCCAGAACTATAAAACTGCTTCGCCAGTACTATGGAAACCCGGCAGGGGCGCTCTCTTGGAGGGCGCCCCTGTTTCAGTTGCGGTGAAATAAGGACTATTTTGCCAGCCTAAAGGCTCAACAGTCCCTATTTCACCGCAACTTATGAAGACGCCCCTCAAGCACGGTCCCATCAGGGAAAAGGACATATATCGACAAAGCGCAATTCAGACCCTTCCAGCTTTGTATATGCAGCACCCCAAGATAAACGCAGCGACCCCTTAGTTATCGCAGGCCGGGCACAGGGTTACTCTCCAAATCTTTCCGCAGGACGGAGGAGCCCCCGCCGCGCGAAGCGCGCAGCGGGGGCTCCGACATGTCCGAGGACGATTTGGAGAGTAACCCTGTGTCCGGCCGACGGGATCCCTAAGCACGCCATGCTTCTTATGTGCAGCAAAGCTAATGCTGCTAAAATACAAAGCGCTCATGTAGTTTAAACGCACGACGATAAGGAGCACCAGTGGGTAACCACTTCCGTACCTCCGGTGCGGGCGATGATGCCCCCAAGACGCAGGCAGGCGTCCAGGGCAGTCGTTTCGCCACTCCGGATTCAGAGGGCCAGCCTGTTGCTCAGGCCCCCGCTCAGCCGGCAGATCAGGCACAGCCGGCATCCGATCCCTTTGCCTACAATCCAACCAGCGATGTCGCGCTTTCCGGCGCGGCGGGTTTTGAGCCCGTTCAGGCCGTGACCGCTCGCGTGGAGCAGCCTCAGGCTGGCGCCGCCACGCCGCAGCCTACCATGGCCGCTATTCCCGACCCCATGGCCCCTGCGACGCCGGCTCCTCAGCCTGCGCAGTCCGGTCTCTTTGCCGCTATTCCCGACCCCACGCAGCCTGCTGCCCCGGTGGTCGAGAGCGATCAGGCCGCCGAGGTCGCAAGCCTCGATAACGCGCTCAACAACCCCGATTTTACGTCGGTGTTTGCGCCCATCGATCCGCAGGCCAGCCGCAAGAAGATGGCCAAGCAGGCCGGTGTCGAGCCCGTCATCCTTATGGAGCATGTCACCAAGATCTATCCGGCACAGCCCAACAAGCCTGCACTCGACGACATCAACATCGAGATCTATTCGGGCGAGTTCGTCTTCCTGGTCGGTCACTCCGGCTCGGGTAAGACCACGCTGCTGTCGACGCTCAACCGCGACGTCAAGCCGACGAGCGGCCGCATCCTGGTTGCCGGTCAGGACCTCATGAAGATCAAGAACCGCAAGGTTCCGTTCCTGCGCCGCCAGATTGGCGCCGTGTTCCAGGACTTTAAGCTTCTGCCGCAAAAGACCGCCTACGAAAACGTGGCGTTTGCCCTGCAGTGCATCGGCAAGCCCAAGGGCGTCATTCGCAGCCAGGTGCCCGAGGTGCTGCGCCTGGTCGGTCTGGCCGATCAGATGGACTCGCTGCCCGACCAGCTTTCCGGTGGCGAGCAGCAGCGCGTTGCCGTCGCCCGTGCTATGGTCAACCGTCCGCCGCTGCTGATCTGCGACGAGCCCACGGGCAACCTCGACCCGGCGATCTCGCTGGGCATCATGAAACTGCTTGAGCGTATTAACCGCACCGGCACCACCGTGATCGTCGCCACGCACGACCGCGAGATGGTCGATAGCATGCACCGTCGCGTGATCGCCCTCGAGGGCGGCCACGTCATCCGCGACCAGGAGAGGGGAGGTTACGGCAACTATGGCACCAACTAACGTGGGCTACTCCTTCAAAGAGGCAATCAGCCACTTCTTCCGTAACTGGACTACCTCGCTCGGCGCCGTCATCACGATCTTCCTTTCGCTGTTTATCATCGGCCTGTTCATCATGGGCTCTGCGATGCTGAACTCCGTGATCGGCACCGTCGAGGATCAGGTTGTCATCAACGCGTTCATTAGCGATGACGCCGATCAGGCTGATGTTCAGGCTTTTGAGGCCGAGCTTAAGACGTGGAATAACGTCAAGTCCGTGACCTATAAGGACAAGGACGACGCGCTGGCCGAGTATACGAGCAAGATGTCGGGCAACGCCGACGCCACCATGAGCGCGCTCGATGGCCAGAACCCGCTGCCGGCTTCCTTCGCTATTGAGATGGACGATCCGTCCAAGGTCGAGAGCACGGCAAAGAAGCTCAAGAAGGATGCCGATTTCCAGAAGATCGCGGATGACGGCGACGTCAACGCGAGCGTGCTGTACGGCCAGGAGGAAGTGAGCCGCCTGTTCCAGGTGACCAACTACATCCGCATCGCCGCCGTGGTGCTCGTTGGCCTGCTGACTTTTATCGCGTTCATCTTTATCAACAACACGATTCGCCTGTCCATTACGGCGCGTCGTCGTGAGATTGCGATTATGCGTCTGGTCGGCGCCAGCAACGGCTTCATTCGTGGCCCGTTTATCACCGAGGGCGTACTGCAGGCCATTTTGGGCTCGCTGCTTTCCATCGGCGTTCTGGAGCTGCTGCGCAATCTGATGATTCCGCGTTTGCAGGAGAGCATCGGCTGGATGTCGTTTGCCCTGCCGATGCAGTACTACCTGGTGACCTATGCTGCGCTGATTCTGGTCGGCGTGATTATCGGCCTCTTTGGTTCTGCCATCGCCATGCGTCGCTACCTGCGCGTGTAGGCATGCCTGGAATTCATCCCTTCCAACGGGTCGTCTCTTATGGGGCGGCCCGTTTTTTGATCCCTAGGGGACGGCAGGAAAGCGAATCATTTGGGTAGACTCTTTGGAGTTCGCAATCGATAGTTAGGAGGCGCCATGGGGCGCAATAACAAGCATAAGCGTGGAGCTCGCAATAAGCGCGGGCCGGTGCGCAGCGAACGCCGTCCGAGCCTGACCGGGCGCGTGCAGCTCCATGAGCACAGTGCCTATGTCATAACCGAGAATGGCGACTACAAGGTCATGGGTCGCGGCAAGCGTGAGATCATGGACGGCGATACCGTTGCCGTGAGCATTAAGAATAGCCCGCATGGCGAGCGTCGCGCCGTGATCGAGGGCGTAGTTGAGCGCGCAGCCATAAGCGTGGTGGGTACGTACCAGACCGCCGGTCCGCTCGGTGTGATCGAGCCGCTCGATTCGCGCTTGAAGGCCGACTTCTTCATTTTGCCCGAGGATACCTCGGCGGATCGTCTGAGTGTCCACCCGGGTGATGCCGTTGTCGCGCGCATTTTGACCTACCCGACGCGCCTGGAATCGGGCACTGTGACGATCGAACGCCGCATTGGCGGAGATGACGCGCCCGATTTGGGCGTTCAATATGTGATGGCGCGTTACGGCTATACCGATAGCTATCCCGAGGCCGCGCTGGACGAGGCCGAGGGGCTTTCGCTCGATGTGTCCGCGGCGCTTAAGGACCCGCTCCGCCGCGATCTGCGCGACCGCTTTGTCATCACGATCGACCCGGTCGACGCGCGCGACTTTGACGATGCCATTTCGTTGGAGCGCACGCCCGAGGGTGGCTACAAGCTGGGTGTGCATATCGCCGACGTTTCACACTATGTGGCTTGGGACGGGCATATCGATCTTGAGGCTCGCCATCGTACGACATCGGTGTATCTGGCCGATCGCGTGCTTCCCATGCTGCCCGAACGCCTGTCCTGTGACCTGTGCTCGCTTCGCCCTGACGAGGACCGTCTTGCGTTTACCGTCGATATCGAGCTCGATGCGCAGGGTCGCGTGCGGCATTACGATCCGTATTCCAGCGTGATTCGCTCGCGTGTGCGTATGGACTATGACGGCGCCGAGGCGCTGCTGGTGCGTGCCGGCGCGGTTGAGTATTCGGTGCTGGAGGGTGCAGCCGAGGATGTTGCGGCTGCCGAGACCTCGCGCGAGGAAGCGCTTGAGCGCGGTCTTGCGTGCGAGGAGGCCGCCCGCGGCTACAACATCGACCTCGGCGATTTCCTTGTCGCCGCTAACGAACTCGCCGAACTTCGCCGTCGTATTCGTCGCGCCCGCGGCTCAGTCGATTTTGACACAGCCGAGATTCGCGCTCTATTGGATGAGGACGGAGTGCCCGTGCAGATTGTGGCGCGTGAGCGTTCGTGTGCCACGTCGCTTATCGAGGAAGCCATGCTGCTCGCCAACGAGTGCGTTGCAGAGTGGCTGGCAGACCGTGATATCGAGGCCTGCTATCGTGTGCATGAGGATCCGAGCCCCGATAGCCTGCACGGTGCTGCCGTTGCGCTGGCGCAGCTAGGCATCATCGACGATCGCCGTGCTGCCGGTATTGCCCTGGGGAGCCCCGATGAGCTGCAGGCTGCAGTTGATGCTGCCGCCGGTACGGCCAACGCACCGCTCGTCAACACGCTGCTTCTGCGCAGCATGCAGCGCGCGCTGTACAAGCCGCGCAACGAGGGCCACTTTGCGCTCGCCGCGCCGTGCTACTGTCACTTTACGAGTCCCATCCGTCGCTACCCCGATCTAGTGGTGCACCGCGTGCTCAAACTGCAGTTGGCCTATGAGCAGCTCGGCGGCAAGGACGCCTTGGTCCGTACGCCGCGGCTGATCGGCAAGGGGCGTGAGTCGCTGCCGCGCATTCTGCCGCAGATCTGCCGCGCATGTAGCGATGCCGAGCGCGCGGCAGATGCCGCCAGCCATGCGACGCAAAAGATCAAGATTGCCCAGTACTATGAGGACCGTCTGGGTGAGCGCTATGCCGGAACCGTCTCGTGGGTTAGCAGCATGGGCCTCTTTGTGCGCTTGGACCTAACACAGGTCGAGGGCCTGGTTTCAATTAAGAGCCTGGGCAACGAGTGGTTCGAGTTCGACGAGGACGCGCTTACGCTGACGGGCGCCGACACGGGGACTCGCTATGAACTGGGCCAGCGCGTGATTATCGAGGTCTCGCGCGTCAATACCACGCGTGGACACTTGGACTTTAAGCTTATCCATTAGCTAAATCCCGACTCATGGTGGGGGAGCGGAGGGCGGTCTTTCGGGGTCGCCCTCCGCATTTGAATAGTGGCTACCTTGCCGTCTGCTCGGCCGCCCGCTTACCTGCTATTTGAGAGGTAAAACCTACCAAAATAAACCTGTCCCTTTTGGCAGGTTTACAAGAAAGCGGGGATGAGATGGCGACGGTGTACGGGTATGCGCGGGTGAGTTCGCGCGATCAGAATCTGAATCGGCAGCTGGATGCGCTGGGCGCCTATGGCGTGGGCTCAGCGAATATTTATGCCGACCATGCGAGCGGCAAGGACTTCGATCGACCGCATTATCGCGAGCTGTTGCACGTCCTGGGAGACGGGGACGTGCTGGTGGTGCTTTCTATCGACCGACTTGGTCGTAATTACTCCGAGATTCTTGAGGAATGGCGACGCATTACCAAGGAGCTCGGGGTTGCCATTGTGGTATTGGACATGCCATTGCTTGACACGCGCGCTAGGGCCAGCGGCGCGCCGGATGTGACCAACACCCTGATTGCCGATATTGTGCTGCAACTGCTGAGCTACGTGGCGCAGGTGGAGCGCGAGAATATCCATCGGCGCCAGGCGGAGGGAATTGCAGCGGCGCGGGCGCGAGGGGTTCGTTTCGGTCGACCTCGCAAGCCGTGCCCTCCTCAGTTTGAGCTGGTGCGCGATAGCTATGAGGCAGGCGATATTACCCGCAGCCAGGCAGCAAAGTGCCTGGGCGTGTGCGTGGGGACGTTCGATCGCTGGATGCGCGAGGCGGGGTAGGGGTTTGCGTCGCTTTGTCGCTTCCTGTTGCGATTCAAATTTTGATACGGTGACGATGCCATTTGGGGCTACACTCGCTGATATTCAAAAAAGGAGGTTGGCCCTTGGCGCGCGTAAAACAAATAATCGGATGGACCGCAATTGTTCTGTTCGTTGCAACGCTGGCGGGCATCTGGGTGCTGACGGAGCAAAATGCGGTGGAGACGTCGTTGCTGAGCGAGTCCACCGCGCGTGTGGTGGAGGGTCAGGCTACGGGCGTTCAGGCTGCTGATGCCACAGGTGAAGCCCAGACAGAGAACGGAATGACCGGGGGCGCCGATTCGGCTGCCTCGAATGTCCGGTCTGGCCGACTTGCTTCCATTCGCATGTGGGTGGGCACAAACGTCCGTCGCGTTGCCCATACCGTAGAGTTTTTCTTCGTCGGATTATTCGCCTCCGTGGTCGTGGTTTGCCTTTCCAGGCATCCGTGGAGCGTATGCTCCCGTTGCGTGCCCGTATTGCTCTTTTGCGCCGCCTGCTCCGTTGGCGATCAGGTGCATAAGATCTTTGTTCCCGGCAGGCATTTCGACGTTATCGATTTAGGATTCGATGCTGCGGGCTATGTCACCGCCATGCTGTTGGTATTGCTGGCAGCGGCGTTGGTGCGCCATGCGACTCGGCCGATCGGCGCCCATGCGAGGCGCTAGCCGGTAACAAACCCGTTTCTGATAATGCAACCTCGTTGAATTATTTTGTGTCGCGCGTATTTCCGAGCGGTCGGATTTGAGGGGCGAGCGGTAGAACGCTCGCCCTTTGTGCGCCACGATGCGGCACAATGTACCGCAACAGCTGTTTGTATCCGGTACGAATCGTTCGTTGGTCTTTAATTCTTCTCAACGGAGGTGTTTGAGATGGCAAACGGATTGCTTTTGCGGCTTCGCGAGCGTGAGCTCAGCGCGAGCCCGGCGGAACGCAATGTCATCGCATATGTAAGCGCTCATCCGCACGAGGTGGTCGGGCTGTCCGTCCGCGGTCTTGCCGATGTCACGTTCTCCTCGCCCTCGAGCATTTTGCGCTTTTGCAAGCGTTTGGGTTTTGCGGGCTACAAGGAGTTCCAGCGCGAACTGATTGCCGAGCTGGCGCTCTTAGGCGACAAGAAAGACGTAGCCCTCGAGGACATCTCCATGGATGACAGCGTCGAACGTATCGTGGGGAAGGTGATGAAAAGCAACGTGCGCACGATCGAGGCGACGGCGCGAACGCTCGATTACACCGTCTTGGAGCGATGCGCGGCCCGTCTTAAGCGGGCACGCGCGGTCAATCTGTTCGGTATCGGTGCCTCTCGTTTGGTCGCACACGATCTGGCGCAAAAGCTCATGCGTGTCGACAAAGAGTGCCATCTGTACGACGACTGGCATGATCAGCTCTTGTGTGCCAAGAACATGCATGAGGGCGATATGGCAATCGCCTTTAGCTACTCGGGCTTGACGCAAGAGGTGCTGGACTGCACCGCCGAGGCTCAACGTCACAACTGTCCCGTTGTGGCCGTTACCAAAGTAGATGGATCATCCAAGCTTGCCACCATGGCCGATGCCGTGCTCGGCGTCGCCGCGAGTGAACCCTTGGTCCGCAGCGGTGCCATGGCTTCGCGTATGGCCCAGCTTATGGTTGTCGATGCCCTGTACGCTGCTTACGTTGCCAGCGACTACGAACGGGCGACGCATGTCATAAAGCAAAACTACATCGAGAAACAGGAAAGATGAGGTGAATGAAATGCTCGATTTAACAAAATTCACGACCGAACAGCGTAATCAAAGGTCAATGGACCTCGATACGATGACATCGCTGCAAATCGTCACGACGATGAACGATGAGGATCTTCGTGCCGTCCAGTCGGTCACGAAAGTGTTGCCCCAGGTTGCCATGGCAATCGACTGGGCTGCTGAGACACTCGAGCGCGGCGGGCGCGTCTTTTACATGGGCGCAGGCACCAGCGGTCGTCTGGGCGTACTCGACGCTTCGGAGTGTCCGCCCACGTTTGGCGTGTCACCCGATCTGATTGTCGGGCTCATTGCCGGAGGCGAGACGGCGTTTATCAAGGCTGTCGAAGGTGCCGAAGACAGCGAGGAGCTTGGCGCGAGCGACCTGCGGGAGCGTGGACTCTCGGACAAGGATCTTGTCGTTGGCCTGGCGGCAAGCGGCCGTACTCCTTATGTGGTGGGCGGCCTTGCGTACGCCAAGGCAACTGGGTGCAAGACCATTGCAATTGCCTGCAACCAAGGGTCGAAGATCGGGGAGAGCGCAGATCTTGCCATTGAGCCCGTGCCCGGTCCCGAGGTGCTGACCGGCTCAACGAGGCTCAAGGCGGGAACGGTTCAAAAGCTCATTCTCAACATGATTTCGACCGGTGCCATGGTCAAGATCGGCAAGGTATACCAAAACCTGATGGTCGATGTGCAGCAGACGAACGAGAAGTTGGTGGTGCGCGGCCAGAACATCGTGATGGAGGCGACCGGCTGCACGCGCGAGCGCGCTGTTCAGGCGCTTGCGGATGCCGGCGGCCACGTAAAAACCGCTATTGTCTCGGTGCTGTTGGACTGCGATGCCGAGCAGGCTGCGGTAGCTCTTGAACGGGCGCACGGCCATGTCCGTACTGCGGTGAGTGGCCATGAGAAGAGCAATGCCGATGTCCAATAGGTGCACGGCGTGAGCTGATATGACATCTAGACGAGATACCCAATACAAGGAGGAGTTATGACGAACAAAGAGCTGGCTCAAAAGCTGCTGGACCTTTTGGGCGGTAAAGACAACGTGCTCGCAAACGCGGCGTGCATGACGCGCCTGCGCGTGACCGTCAAAGACACGGGCAACGTCGACACGGAGGGTATTAAGGCGCTCGACGGCGTGATGGGCCTGGTCGAGGACGACACGATGCAGATCGTGCTGGGTCCGGGCAAGGTGAATAAGGTGCTCGAGGAGTTCTCCAAGCTCACCGGCCTTGCGAAAGGCGTTGCCGACGAGAGCGTGGTTGACGCTGCGGCCACAAACAAGGCCGCGCAGAAAGCCAAGTACGAGTCCAAGCCGGTTCAGGCCTTCCTCAAGAAGATTTCCAATGTCTTCGTCGCCCTGCTTCCCGGCATCATTGCGGCTGGCCTCATCAACGGTATCTGCAACGTCATTAACGTCTCGACGGCAGGCGCGCTTGCAGGCGAGTGGTGGTACCAGGGCATTCGTTCCATGGGCTGGGCCCTGTTTGCCTATCTGCCCATCTTGGTGGGCTATAACGCGGCACGTGAGTTTGGTGGCTCCGCTGCGCTGGGCGGCATCGCCGGCATGATGTGTATCGCCAACAGTGCCATGCCCCTGCTTGCGCCTGGCGCGGCTGATCCTGCCACTGCCATTCTGCTGCCGCTCACCAATGCGCAGTACAACCCCGCGGCGGGTGGCATGATCGCAGCTCTCATCGCTGGTGCATTTTTTGCCTGGATGGAGCGTCAGATTCGCAAGGTTATGCCCAACGCACTCGACACGTTCTTGTCCCCGCTGCTGGTGCTCATCATCGGCGCCTTTGCTCTGATGCTCGTCATCCAGCCGGTTGGCGCATGGCTGACGACTGCCATCTTTAGCGTTTTGACCTTTATCTTCGAGAAACTGGGCGTCCTGGGCGGCTATATCCTGTCGGCAGGCTTCTTGCCGCTGGTGTCCGTCGGCCTGCATCAGGCGCTCACGCCGATCCACGCTATGCTCAACGATCCCGACGGCGCTACCAAGGGTATCAATTACCTGCTTCCCATCCTTATGATGGCTGGCGGCGGCCAGGTCGGTGCCGGTTTGGCGCTGTACTTTAAGACCAAGAACGCCAAGCTCAAGAAGTACGTCGCAGAGTCCATTCCCGTTGGAATCCTGGGTGTGGGCGAGCCTCTGATGTATGCTGTTACGCTGCCGCTCGTTCGTCCGTTTGTGACGGCCTGCCTGGGTGCCGGATTTGGCGGCGCGCTCGCGGCGCTGCTTCACATCGGCACGGTTTCTCAGGGCGTTTCCGGTCTGTTTGGCCTACTGATCGTTGTTCCTGGCCAGCAGCTCGGCTACGTTGCCGCTATGCTGCTTGCCTATGCCGCCGGCTTTGTCCTGACGTGGTTCTTTGGCGTCGACGAGCAGAAGATCAACGAGTTCTTTGGCGAGTAGTTTGATATCGCGAGCCGTGTTGCTCGGGGCTCGCGGTGCGCGGCAGATTTCTTGATGCTATGGTTGTGCCGGCGGGGCTAACTGCTCCGCCGGCCTTTTTTAAAGGAGCGTTGAAGCGTGAAGACGGGTATTTCGACTTATCTTTCCAGCCCTCTGCAGGATATTGAGCGGACGATTGAGCGCGGTGCCGCGGCGGGTGCGCGCTATGCGTTCACCTCGCTGCATATTCCCGAGGATGGGGGAGCGGCGTATGCAGATAAAGTCCGTCATGTTCTGTCGCTGCTTTCCGCCCACGGCATTGCGCTCATTGCCGATGTGGGGCCTCGCACGTGCGATTTGCTCGGGCTTGAGCGCATCGAGGACCTGCGCGATTTGGGGTTGGAATACCTTCGTTTGGACTATGGTTTTAGCGCCCAGCGGGTCGCGGAGCTGTCCGGTGTATTTCGCATTGTGGTCAATGCATCGACGGTGAGTTCTGATGAAATCGCATCGTGGCGTGAAGCCGGCGCCGATGTGACTCGTTTTGCCGCCTGCCACAATTTTTACCCCAAGCCTTATACCGGTTTAGCTCTTGAAGATGTTGCTCGGACGAATCTTCGTCTTGCGGCGCTTGGATTCGAAATCATGGCTTTTGTGCCGGGTGATGCTAACGTTCGCGGGCCGGTATTCGAGGGACTGCCGACGGTCGAGGCGCAGCGCGGTCGCGCGTCAAAGGTTGCTCTCAATATGCTTGAGCTTGCACATGGCGCCGATTGCGACATTGTGTTGGTCGGCGACCCCGATCTTTCCGATGCGGGCTGGGCGCAGTTTGCTCAAGTTTCCGCCGGATACGTGGACCTGCAATGCGAGCTTGAGCCCGGTTATGCCTATGTGCGCGGGCAGATTCATCACGATCGGCCCGACTCGAGTGTCCTCATCTTTAGGTCTCAGGAGTCACGTACGAAGCTTAAGCCGGATTCCGTGCCGACGGATGCCGGAGCCGGCCTGCCGCGAAAGGCGGGGTCGATCGCTGTGAGCAATAGCGGATATGGGCGCTACGAAGGCGAGCTTGAGATTGCGCGGGTCGATCTTCCCGGTGACGAGCGCATGAACGTTGCGGGCCATATCACGCCCGAGGCAATGGAACTGCTGCCGTTTATCAAGCGCGGATTCGGGGTACGGTTCGTTTAACGTGTGACCCGCGGGCTACAATTGGCCCATCATACGAAGGCGCCTCGTGTGGCGTGTGCCTGCGTTGGCCGATCTATATTCGGAGGATTCCCATGACTGTACTGTTTGTTGGATATCCCAAGTGCTCGACCTGTAAGAAGGCCAAGGCATGGCTGGACGAACATGGGGTAGAGTATATCGATCGCGATATCGTTTTGGACAATCCCACGGCTGATGAGCTTGCGACCTGGATTGCTCGTTCGGGGCTGCCGGTGCGGCGCTTCTTTAATTCGTCGGGCATGAAATATCGAGAGCTGGGCCTGAAGGCGCGTCTGGATGCGGGCATGACGGATCGGGAGTGCTACGAGCTGCTGGCGACCGACGGCATGCTGGTCAAGCGTCCGCTGCTGGTGGGCGACGACTTTGCGATTCCCGGCTTTAGGGAAGCGGCTTGGGCCGAGGCGTTGCTGTAGCGGCTGCGGAAAGTGCATCCCGGAATTCGCTTCCAGAATGGGATGCACTTTCCCAAAGTGGCCGGTTGCGGAAAGCACGTCCCATTCTGAGCTTCGATTGCGGGACACGGTTTCCGGTTGAGGGCTCAACGGGAAAGTGGGGACCAGTTTGAGCTTGAAATCTGGGACGCACTTTCCGCCGGCGGGCCTGCCCCAGTCAGTCCGCCAGCTGTGCCCATTCGTGCGGATCGTAGACCTTTACGTGCTTGTTGGGCTTGCCGCTCCAGTACTCCTCGTCCATAAAGGGCAGATATGCCTGAACGCCAGGGCAGATAAAGGGAATCCGCTGCTGTTGCAGTCGCTCGCGCTGACGCTGCTCCAGGTGCGCCTCGGATATGACGGTCGGCATGCCGGACAACTCGACGAGGCTTGCCTGGATTCGCTTAAGGTCGGGGAGTCCCGCGTGCCATGACATCCGCATGATCAAAAAGGATGCACGGCGGTATTTTGCCTGCACCACAGTAATGGCGGGGCGCAGTGTGGGATGGATTTTGTCCCGTTCGGGCCAAAGGTCAGCAGTGATCTCGAGGCCCAGGGTCTCCCATAGGTAATCAAGCTCTTCGTCCATGGCGCCTCGATATCTACGCGATCATTGATACTTCGATTGTGTTGCCTGGTGCTATCGTTTTCGCGGTAGAATCTGCCAACGGTTGACGGCTACCGCTCGCGGCGTTTTGCCCCTCGTGTACAGCGGTCGGCTTCACAGGTCCTTCACGGGTTGGACTAAATAAGGCCAATTTGACTGAATTTCAAAAAAGTCAAAATTGGGGCTTGCGTCACGGCGAGACTTCCCGTATATTTCTTTCTTGCGCAAAGGCACAGCCGAGCGCAGCGATGCAGTCATTGGGATGTCGTCTAATGGCAGGACAGCGGATTCTGGTTCCGTCAATGGGGGTTCGACTCCCTCCATCCCAGCCATTGCATTTGCTACATATGGCCCGTTCGTCTAGCGGTTTAGGACGCCGCCCTCTCAAGGCGGAGATCACCAGTTCGAATCTGGTACGGGCTACCAAAATTGAACGCCCGGGCCTCGTAAGAGACCCGGGTTTTGTGTATTGACCGTATATACGGCGCCTGCCGTGTTTCGCTCAGATCGAGGAGTAGCCATGGATCTGCCCATCAGCTTGCAAGACATCACGTATGCCGAGAACTATCTGGCGCAGGGCGACCTGGCTACGGCGACGCCGCTGCTGGAGCGTCTGGTGGAGCTCGCCGAGGAGTATATCGACGCCGAGTGCAAGACGGAGGAGAAGCGCCAGTACTTTAGCTTCGATAGCAAGTTTGAGCGCTTGGCCTATCGCCGCGTGGAGAAGGATCCGCGCGAGCTCGTGCAGGTCGAGGTGCCGTTTGACCGCCTGTACTCTGACATGGCGTTTGCCTACATTCGCCAGCAGGATTATGTGAGTGCTCGCAACGCCTTGATGCAGGCCGTGCGCTGGGACCCCATGAACTGCAACTACCGCCTGGATCTGGCCGAGCTGTTCCGCGCTCTCGAGGACAAGCAGGAATGGGCATCGCTCTCGTTCTCGGTGCTGGAGCGTGCAAGCGATGGCAAGTGCGCCGCCCGCGCTTACGCCAATCTAGGTCAGTACTTCTTGGAGCCCGAGACCGAGAACGTTTCGGCTGCCGTGGGCTGCGCGCGTCTGGCGCTGCGCCTGGCGCCCAACGATGCGCATACGACGCGCCTGCTCAACAAGATCCATACCACCTATCCGGATGCCGCCGATGAGAGCGACGACCACGTGATGGGTGAGCTCGCCCTGCAGGGCGTGCCGACCTCACCTTCGGCCGAGATCGCCATCTGCCTGATCATGTGTGCGACCGATGCTGCAAGCGACGGCGACAAGCAGGAGGCGACGCGCCTGACGGTGCGTGCTCGCGACTTGGTGGGCGAGGAGGCCTGCGCGGCGATTATCAAACTGGTGCGCGAGAGCGATGCCGAGCTCAATGCCGAGCGCAAGGCAAAGCGCGCAGGTGCCGACAAGGGAACCGATGGCGCCAAGGAGGCCGGCGATGCCCAGTAAGCGTGAACGCAAGCTCATTTCTAAGAATCGCTCGGCGCATCACGAGTACTTTATCGATGAGACGTTCGAATGCGGTATTGAACTGAGTGGCACCGAGGTCAAGTCGATTCGCGAGCGCGCCTGTCAGATCACTGACACTTTTGCGTTGATCCGTGGCGGCGAGTGCTGGCTCGTCGGACTGCATATCCACCCTTATAGCCATGGTGGCGTGTGGAATCGCGATCCCGACCGTCGGCGTCGTCTGCTGCTGCACCGCAAGGAGATCGACTTTCTTGACGGCAAACTTCGCAACCGTGGTTATGCGCTGGTTCCGTTGGAGCTCTACTTTAATACCGACGGCCGCGTAAAGCTGCTGCTGGGTCTGGGTCGCGGCAAGAAGCTCTACGACAAGCGCGAGGACATGGCCAAGCGTGATGTCCAACGCGAGATCGACCGCGCCCTTAAGGAACGCAACCGCTAGGCACTCTGTATAAGTCGCGGTGGAATACGGACTGTTTTGCCTGTTTGAGGGGCTATTCAGTCCCTATTTCACCGCAACTGCGGGCGTCTCATCTTTCTTACTGTTCTGACACATATGTCTCAAAGGCGGCGTCCGTTATGGGTGCCGCCTTTTTTGTGGGTACATACATTCATGAGGTTCCAACCCGAGCTAGGGGAGTGATCGTTATGGACAAAACTGCGTTCTTTACCATGCCGAGCGGTCTGTACGTGGTGAGTGCCGCGGCCGACGGGCTGCGTGCCGGCTGCGTTATCAACACAGCGGTGCAGGTGACGTCCGCCCCGCCGCGCATCTCGATTGCCGTGAACAAGGACAATGTCACCTCGGGCGTCATCGCATCGGCCAAAGCGTTCGCGCTGACCGTGATCGATCAGACCGCCGACATGCTCTACATCGGTAACTTTGGGTTCCGCACCAGCAGCGATTATGACAAGTTTGCCAAATACGAGACCCGCGAGACGGCTCTGGGCATGCCCTATGTGCCCGAGCATGCGGCGGCCCTGTTTAGCTGCCGTTTGATCGACACTGTGGATGTGGGCACGCATCTGCTGTTTATTGGCGAGGTCGAGGATGCCGAGCGCCTGAGCGACGAGACGCCGCTGACGTACGACTACTATCACAAGGTGCTAAAGGGCAAGACGCCGCCCAAAGCCTCGTCGTATCAAGGCTAGAAATGTTCTAAAAATACTTGCATTATACTATTGAGAATATATACTAATAAGTAAGTACACCAGCAGTCACGTTCGAGAGGAGAACATCATGGCTGAGGAGAAGAAGACGTATAAGTTTGTGTGCACCGTTTGCGGTTACGAGGTTGAGGTCGACACGCCCGAGCTGCCCGAGGACTACGTGTGCCCGGTCTGCGGCGTCGGCCCCGATGAGTTTGAGCTTGTCGAGGAGTAGCTCGTAGACACACGACTTGCAACAACATATAGCTCTGTCCAAGGGTCCCGGTCGAATTCTCGGCCGGGACCCTTTTGATTTATCTGACGGTTTAAAACGGTCTCACGTGTTACAGATTGAGACGTTATATCTGGACAGTCACGCCATCCCAATTACATCCCCGTTAGCAGCACGATGTCGAGAATCGTCACGATGACGCCGATCCCTACGAGCAGCGCGTTGAGCGGGCGCGAGTTGGCGTATTTGCCCATAACGCGGGGCGAACTGGTGAGTCGTATGAGCACAAAGACCGTAATCGGCAACTGAAGCGACAGCAGCGCCTGACTCCAGATGAGACCCTCAAAAGGATTCGGGACGATCAGGCACGCCGCCACTGCGCCGACGAAACAGACCGCCACTCCAATCGATGAGTGCCGGTCGTGGATGTCGTATTCCTCGTCGAACATGCCCGCGGTGATGGTTCCCGCCGCCATGCCCGCTGTCACGCTGCTCGATAGTCCCGCGAACAGCAGCGCTACCGCAAAGATGGTCGAGCTCGCCGGGCCCAAGATGGGGGAGAGCGTGGCCGCTGCGACGGCGAGGTCGTCTACGACAATGCCGTGCGCAAAGAAGGTCGTTGCGGCCAGGATGACCATGGCCGAGTTGATCGCCCAGCCCACGCCCATCGAAAAGAGCGTGTCGAAGAGCTCATAGCGCAGACGCTCTTCGATAACCTGCTCGCCTTGGCCTTCGAAGTGCATGGATTGGATGACCTCGGAGTGCAGGAAGAGGTTGTGGGGCATAACGACCGCGCCTAGGACACTTACGATAATCGCGGCCGAGCCGGTGGGCATGCGGGGTGTGATCCAGCTTGTGGCGGCTTGCGGCCAGTCGACGTTGACTAGTGCAAGCTCGGCCAAAAACGAAAGTCCTACCACGCCCACGAAGGCGATGATCCATCGCTCGGCGCGTTTGTAGGAGCTTGTCATGAGCATGGCAATCGATGCCGCCGCGACGATGACGCAGCCGGCGCGTACGGGCAGGCCAAAGAGCATTTGAAGCGCGATCGCACCGCCCAGGACTTCGGCCATGGCGGTGGCGATGGTCGCGAGGTAGGCGCTGGCGAGCACCGTGCGCCCAACGAAGCGGGGGAGAAAGCGGGTCGTGGCCTCGGCAAGGCAGGCGCCCGTGGCGATGCCCAGGTGCGCCGCGTTGTGCTGCAAGACGATCAGCATAATCGTGGACAGCGTGACGATCCACAGCAGCGCGTAGCCAAACTGCGAGCCCGCGGCCATATTGGAGGCCCAGTTGCCCGGGTCGATAAAGCCGACGGTCACGAGCAATCCGGGGCCGATATGCCGTGCGATGTCGAGTCCTCCGTGACCGCCGGTGCGTCGGGAGCCAAAATGATGTTTGAGATGGTTGATCATGGTGCGCTCCTGCGTGCCGTTTGCTTGACGCCGGAAAGGATACCCGTTTTAGGCTCAAAAGTTAATCAAGACTAACAAAATTGCTGTATTTGAATAGGATGGTGAAAGGGGGCTGCGAAATGTCTTGATCTGTAACAACTAGGGATGGAAATTGGGTCTTACTGTTACAGATTGAGATGTTTGAAGCGGTGAGCTTACAGGTCGAACTTGGGGCCCTTGTTGCCGTCCTTGAGGTCGGCGGTGTCCACTCGTAGGGTGTGCGTTACGCGATTGTTTCGAAACGGGCGGGAAACACAACGGGCCGGCGGTGCTCCTAGTATGCCTATTCAACTGACTGTCTAATATCTAGGGGAGGATCGCGATGCAGGCAGATTCCGCTCAGCAGCAGGGCCTTTATCGCCCCGAATTCGACCACGATGCATGCGGCATCGGCGCGCTTGCCGATATCAACGGTGAGCGCCATCACCAGATTCTGGACGATGCACTGTCCATTCTGGTCAACTTGGAGCACCGCGGTGGCACCGGACTCGAGAAGAACACCGGCGACGGCGCTGGTATCCTGTTCCAGGTTCCGCATCACTTTTTCCGTAAAGAGGCTCAAAAGTGTGGCCAGATTCTGCCGGCAGAGGGCGACTATGGCGTGGCCATGCTGTTCTTCCCGCAGGACGAGAAGGGCGTAGAGGATGCCCGCCGCGTGTTTGAGGAGGGCTGCGCCGAGGCCGGCGTGCCGCTGCTCTTTTGGCGCGAGGTGCCGGTTGACCCGCACGACCTGGGCGAGACGGCCCGCGCCTGTATGCCCACTATCCTGCAGGCCTTCCTGGGCCGTCCGGACGACACGCCCGCCGGCGATGCCTTCGAGCGCCGCCTGTACGTGTGCCGCCGCACCATCGAGAAGAAGGCCGACGCTGAGTTTGCCCTGCGCGACAAAATCTTCTATGTATGCTCCATGAGCTCGCGCACCATCGTGTACAAGGGCATGCTGGTCGCCACGCAGATGCGCCGCTTCTTCATCGATCTCAACGACGCCGCCGTCAAGACGGCCGTGGCGCTCGTCCACTCGCGCTACTCCACCAACACCACGCCCAGCTGGGAACGCGCGCACCCCAACCGCTTTATCATCCACAACGGCGAGATCAACACCCTCAAGGGCAACGTCAACTGGATTCGCGCCCGCGAACCCAACCTGTACAGCCCCGTGCTGCAGCACGATCTTGAGCGCGTGATGCCCATCATCAACCGCGAGGGCTCCGACTCCGCGATTCTGGACAATGTGCTTGAGTTTTTGGTCATGAACGGCCGTCCGCTCACGCGTGCCGCGTCCATGCTGCTGCCCGAGCCGTGGGACCACAACGACAGCCTGAGCGAGGAGCGCCGCGCCTACGACGCCTACCAGTCCATGCTCATGGAGCCCTGGGACGGCCCGGCCGCCATCGCCTTTACCGACGGCCGTACCCTGGGTGCTGCCCTCGACCGCAACGGCCTGCGTCCCGCCCGCTACTATGTGACGCGCGACGGTCGCTTTATGCTGGCAAGCGAGGTGGGCACCATCGAGGTGAGCCCCGAGAACATCCTGACGAGCGGCTGTCTGGGGCCGGGCCAGATGCTCGAGGTCGACTTTGCCCGCGGTCGCGTCATCTACAACGACGAGCTGCGTGCCCGTTACGCCAAGGAAAAGCCCTACCGTGATTGGATTGCCGAGGAGACGCTGACCGTCGACGCGCTCGATGAGCCCGTTGCGGCAACACCCGCCGAGGACGACGAGGTGCCTACCGCCGTGCGTATGGCCAAGCTCGGCTATCACTGGGATGATGTTGACGAGGTCGTGCGCCCCATGGCCCAGCAGGGCAAGGCACCGCTCGCTTCGATGGGTATCGATGCGCCGCTAGCCTGCCTGTCCAAGAAGACGCGTTCGTTCTTCGATTACTTCTATCAGCTGTTCGCCCAGGTCACGAATCCGCCGATCGATGCCCTGCGCGAGCATATGGTAACCTCGACCACGCTCTACCTGGGCAACCACGGTAACCTGCTCGAGGACTCCCGCACGGCCTGCCAGCTGGTGCGCCTGGAGCGCCCGTTGCTCAACGAGGAGGAGTTCGACCGCATCTGCGCCATCGACCGCGTGGGCTTTAAGACCCGTCGCTTCCGTGCCGTCTACCGCCGCGACGCCGGCGAGGGCGCGCTGCAGGCTGCGCTTAAGCAGCTTGCCGAGGACGTTGAGGCTGCGGTCCGCGACGGTGTGAACATCGTGGTGCTGAGCGATCGTGCCGCTGCGGGCGAGGTGCCCGTGCCGTCGCTGCTCGCTGTGGGCTGCGTGCACACCCACCTGATCCGCGCCGGCGTGCGTACCTTTGCCGACATCGTGGTGGAGTGCGGCGACGCCGTGTCTCCGCACGACTTTGCGGCACTGGTGGGCTACTCCGCGAGTGGCATCTATCCGTACAACGCACATGCGTGCATCCGCGATCTGGCGGCGCGCGGCGACCTGGACGTGACGGCCGAGCAGGGCATCGACAACTACAATAAGGCCGCGACGGCGGGTATCGTCTCCATCATGTCCAAGATGGGCATCTCCACGGTGCAGAGCTACCATTCGGCGCAGATCTTCGAGGCCGTGGGCTTTACGCCCGAGTTCGTCAACGCGTACTTTGCCGGCACGGTGAGCCGTGTGGGCGGTATGGGTGTCGAGGACGTCGAGCGCGAGCAGAACGAACGCTACGACGCCGCGCTCGCCATCCTTAAGAGCCCGGCTCCCGATCAGCTGCCCACACTGGGTCTGACTAAGTGGCGCCCGCTCGGCGGCGAGGATCACCTCATCGATCCGCAGACTGTCTACTTGCTGCAGACCGCCTGCCGTGAGGACAGCTACGACACCTTTAAGGAGTACAGCGCCCGCCTGCACCGCACCGGCCGTGCCGTGCGCCTGCGCGACCTGCTCGACTTTGATGCCAGCGGCCGCACCCCGGTTTCGCTCGACGAGGTGGAACCTGCGCTCAATATCGTCCGCCGCTTTAACACCGGCGCCATGTCGTATGGCTCCATCAGCAAAGAGGCGCACGAGTGCATGGCCATCGCCATGAACCGCCTGCACGGCCGTTCCAATTCCGGCGAGGGCGGCGAGGATCCGCGTCGCGAGACCCCACTGGCTAACGGTGACTCCAAGAACTCCGCGATCAAGCAGGTAGCAAGTGCGCGATTTGGCGTGACGAGCCGCTACCTGTGCAGCGCCTTCGAGATTCAGATCAAGATGGCCCAGGGCGCCAAGCCCGGCGAGGGCGGTCACCTGCCCGGCAGGAAGGTCTACCCCTGGATTGCCGAGGTCCGTCAGTCCACGCCCGGCATCGGCCTGATCTCGCCTCCGCCGCACCACGACATCTACTCCATCGAGGACCTGGCAGAGCTGATCTTTGACCTTAAGAACGCCAACCCCGGCGCGCGCGTGTCGGTCAAGCTGGTCAGCGAGGCCGGCGTCGGCACCATCGCCACCGGCGTGGCCAAGGGCGCTGCCGACAAGATTTTGATCAGCGGCCACAATGGCGGCTCGGGTGCCGCTGCGCGCGACTCTATCTGGCACGCGGGTCTGCCGCTGGAGCTTGGCCTTGCCGAGGCCCAGCAGACGCTGCTGCAAAACGGTTTGCGCTCACGCGTGGTGCTCGAGGCCGATGGCAAGCTCATGGACGGCACCGACGTCGCCGTCGCCTGCCTGCTGGGTGCCGAGGAGTTTGGCTTTGCGACCATGCCGCTCATCTCGATGGGCTGCCTCATGCAGCGCGACTGCCAGCAGGATACCTGCCCGGCCGGCATCGCTACGCAAAACTGCCGCCTGCGTCGCGGCTTCCGCGGCAAGCCAGAGCACGTCGAGCACTTTATGCTCTTTGTTGCCGAGCAGCTGCGCGAGGTCATGGCGAGCCTGGGCTTCCGCACCGTCGACGAGATGGTCGGCCATCCCAAGTGCCTGCGCCAGATCGAGGTCCCGGGCAACCGCAAGGCCAACCTGCTCGATCTGTCGCCCGTGCTGGCAAGCGCGACCTGTGAGTTTGGTGCCCACATCCCGGGCGCCGACGGCCGTCACTTCCTGCCCCAGATGGCTGCGGACAGCGAGCTCGATAAGACGCTCGACTCCACGTTGTTTGTGCCCTATACGGCCGATGCCCGTGCGCACCTGCGTCCGATTCGCTTTCGCGCCGATATCGCCAACGTCAACCGCTGCGTGGGCACCATCTTGGGCAACGCGGTGACCAAGGCGCATCCCGAGGGCCTGCCCGCCGGCTCCATCACCATCGATTGCGATGGTTCGGCCGGTCAGAGCTTTGGCGCCTTCCTGCCGCGCGGCATTACGCTCAACGTGTGCGGCGACGCCAACGACTACTTTGGCAAGGGCCTTTCGGGCGGCGAGGTGTCGGTGCGCCCCAACCCGCATGCGACCTACAAGTTCGACGAGAACATCATCGTGGGCAACGTTGCGTTCTTTGGCGCTACGAGCGGTCGCGGCTTCATTAACGGCCTGGCCGGCCAGCGCTTTGGCGTACGCAACTCCGGTGCCACCGTGGTGGTCGAGGGCTGCGGCAACCATGGCTGCGAGTACATGACGGGAGGTCTGGCGCTCATCCTGGGCGAGGTCGGGCAGAACTTCGCCGCCGGCATGACGGGCGGCGTGGCTTACGTCTTTGACCAGTACGGCACGCTCGATGCCCGTGTGAACCACGAGAGCGTTGAGCTTAAAGCCCCGACGGCCGGTGAGCTGGCGCAGATTCGCGAGCTCATCCAGGAGCACGTGGACGCGACGCAGAGCCCGCGCGGCATTAAGCTGCTCTACAGCTTTGAGACGATGAGCAAGCACTTTGTGAAGGTCATTCCAACCGAGTACGAGCGCGTGCTGGCGATTGTCGCCGCCGCCGAGGCCGTCGGCAAGACGCATGAGCAGGCCGAGGAGCTGGCGTTTGACATTGTGACCGGTCGCGCCGACGCCGCCGATGTCGCTCGCTTTGATGTGGCGGGTGGTGTCGCTGGCGCTGTGCCCGCCGCCGCCAGCTCTGTTGCTTCGACCAAGAAGGAGGCGTAAGTGCCATGGGTAAGCCCGGTGCTTTTCTTGATATCGATCGCGTGACCCACGAGCTTCGTCCCGTGGAGGAGCGCAGCCATGATTTTGATCCGCTGTACGTGGAGCTCGATGACGATGCACGTCGCGCCCAGGCGAGCCGTTGCATGATGTGCGGCGTGGCGTTTTGCCAGATGGGCGCGAGCTTTGGCAAGGCACGCCCGAGCGGCTGCCCGCTGCACAACCTGATTCCCGAGTGGAATGAGCTGGTGTACCGCGGCCGCTGGGACGAGGCTGCCGAGCGTCTGTCGCTCACCTCGCCCATGCCCGAGTTCACGAGTCGCGTGTGCCCGGCGCTGTGCGAGGCCGCATGCAACTTGGGGTCGGTCGACGGTCAGCCCACGACGATCCATGACAACGAGCGTGCGATCAGCGACCACGAATGGGCAAACGGTGGCCCGCGTCGCTTTGAGCCGGCGGGGGAGGGCGCACCCACGGTCGCCGTGGTGGGCTCCGGTCCTGCTGGTCTGGTGGCAGCATGGGAGCTCGCGCGTCGCGGCGCCCGCGTGACGGTGTTTGAGCGTGACGACCGTCCGGGCGGTTTGCTTATGTATGGCATTCCCAACATGAAGCTCGGGAAGTCCGTGGTCGAGCGTCGCGTGGCGCTCATGCGCGAGCTGGGCATTGTGTTTGAGCTGAGCGCAGATGTGACGGACCCTGCGGTGGCAGCCAAGATCGATGGCTTTGACGCTGTCGTGGTGGCTGCCGGCGCTCGTGCTCCGCGTGGGCTTTCGGCTGCGAACATTGATGCCCCGGGCGTGGTGTACGCCGTGGACTACCTGACGGCTTCGACCGTCTCGGTGCTCGATGGCGGAGAGCCCGTGGTGAACGCGTGCGGCCTGGACGTCGTGGTCATTGGCGGCGGCGATACCGGTAACGACTGCGTGGGCACCGCGGTACGTCAGGGTGCGCGCAGCGTGCGCCAGTTTGAGTTCTTGCCGGCGGCGCCTGATGCGCGCGCGGCGAGCAACCCCTGGCCGCAGTGGCCAAACGTTAAGAAGACCGATTACGGCCAGCAGGAGGCCATCGCTGCCATGGGCGGCGAGATGCGTGCCTGGGGTGTGGATACGCTTGAGGTGCTGCTGGACAAGAAGGGCGCGGCCGCGGGCCTGCGCGTGGTCGACCTGGATTGGTCGGCCGGCAAGCCCGAACGCATTGCGGGCTCCGAGCGCGAAGTGCCGGCGCAGCTGGTGCTCATCGCCTGCGGCTTTACGGGTCCGGAGCACAGCGTGTTCGAAGCCGTCGGCGTGCCCGCTGCCACGGCGGGTCGCCCGCTGCCCGTGATGGCCTCCGAAGGCTCGCACCTTGCGGCCCGCGTGGATGGCGTTGCTGCGGATGCCGCGCCGGTGTATGTGGCCGGTGATGCCCGCAACGGCAGCTCGCTCGTGGTGAGCGCCATGGCCGATGCCCTGGCCTGCGCTGCCGAAGTCGCCGAGGCGCTGGAGCTGTAAGGCGGCTGTTCACAATTGAATCGTCAAGGGCTGTCCCCAACTGCCGGCACATAAGGAACGTCCCCAAGTGCCGGTATGCTGGGGACGTTCCTTTTGGGTCGGCATTCGGGGACACTTCTTGCGGGTTTGCGACCGATTTGTTCGTTTGTCGACGCGCGAG
Source organism: uncultured Collinsella sp. (assembly GCA_902494165.1). GTDB lineage: Bacteria > Actinomycetota > Coriobacteriia > Coriobacteriales > Coriobacteriaceae > Collinsella. The sequence continues at coordinate 63,145 of CABUSD010000003.1, forward strand.
TGTCCATTCGGCGTCTTTTTGAGCTGTGGTCACCTGTTGTTTCTGTGGTGGCTGTGGGCATATGGCTCAAAAGGGCGGGTTGGCCGTCTATGTTTACCTGCGGTTTTATTGCGGTGCGCATTTTCGGTCAAGCATCCCGTCAAGTGTTTGGTCAGCAGTTGGTTTGCAGCCGGAGGCCTATTTTGTCCGTGCTGACAGTGGCTGCCCACCCTCCTCGTAAGCTCAAATTGAGGTTCATCAGTTTGAGGAGGATGCCGTGACTGACCACGTTTTAGACCGAGCGCATCTGGCCGAAGCCGTTGGCAACGATATTGCCGACATGGCCCATTTTTGGATGCTGCGGAAGTTTCAGTTTTTGGAGCCGGCGCGCGAGCAGTTCGAGATCATTGTCGACCCGTGGCTCGGCTATTGCACCGAGCCTTCCCAAAACGAAATCATGGCCTACAACATGGCATTTACCGATTGGCTGCTCTTCGAGCGCCCCTATCGCCATGGCAAGACGCTGCTCGAGCTGTATGTTGATGAGCCGCCGGCATCGCTTTCGCCTGCCTCGCTCAAGCGGCTCGAGCAGGTATGCGACACGCAGTATTTCTCGCGCTTTGGCATTTTGGACAAGGATCCTGCGACTGGTATGGTCGCGCTGAAGGACACACGCACCGACCGTCGCTTTGACGTCTACGATCCGCATATCGTGCAAAAGGAGCATTGGAGCGACGGAGCGATTGCGGTGCGCCTCGCCTGCGTCGACGATGTCTGGCTGACGGCGGGACAACTCTATCTGTATGACATCGCACGCCTGAGTGACACGGCGGTCGATGGGCCTGGTGCGGTGCATCCGGAGGACCTGCAGGATGGCTTTGACACCTCGTGCATCAGTTTCTTCTTGCGTCTGGTCCGCGACATCATGGGCGCCCAGGGGCGCTACGTAAAGTCCCTCAACATCTACGAACAAGAATGGGAGTAGGGGATGTGACTGGTGTCGCCCTGCTGCCCCTGACTTTGTCTCAATCTGTAACGTTTGGCGGCTGTTTGAGCCCGTAACTGTTACAGATTGAGACGGAGGGTTGGCGGCTGCCGAAAGATCTTGTTCTGTAACAACTAGAGGCTCAAAGACTGTCTTCCTGTTACAGATCAAGACATTGTCAGCGGAGGCAACAGCGGCGATGGTCCGTTTGTCCGATGTGGTGGTGATGGAAGTGTCTAATACCGTTCTCAAACACAAGCATACGACTCGCAACACGTTGGCGCGGAATAGGATGCTCGCGCGGCTCACGGAGACGGCCAAGCAAGGTGCGCTGCTCGCAACGCATGACAATACCGAGCTCATGTGGCTGCGACGCCATGTTGGAACCGACGATATCGCGGAGCCCGAGCCGTACCTGTTCTGTTTTCAGCATGATTGGGATGCATTGACGCCGGCGGAGCGAGCGCTGAGGACTATCAAAGGGCTTGCGGAATTTCATCCCGATTGGGCGTTTTGGGGCTATGACGCGGCGCTTTTGTGGGGTTTGGAGGTGCCGAATGATCTGCTCGGGCCGCGTTATCTTGTTAAGACGGGTTGTTCGGTGACGTTGAGCAACGGGTGCAGGTTGTTGCGTCCGCAGATGGCGGGCGCGCTCGAGCGTGTCGATGGCGTGCGGGTGACGTCGTTTTGGCGCACGGTGGATGATTGCTTGCTGCGTGTGCCGTTCTCCTACGGGTTGGCGATTGCCGATTCTGCACTGCGGGCGAAAGGCGTATCACGTGGGGATTTGTGCGAGCGCCTCCGCGCCGATCGCGAGGGCAGGCGAGGGTATCGCAGAGCGCAGGTGATTGCGTCGTATGCGGACGGGCTGTCCGAAAACGGCGGCGAGTCTCGGTTCCGAGCGTTCTTTATTGCGTACGACTTTCCGGTTCCGGAGCTGCAGGTGGAGTTTCGCGACCCGCTCGATCCGAGCCAGGTATTTCGCGTCGACTATTTTTGGCAGCTCGAGGACGGGACGTGTGTCATCGGCGAGCTCGACGGAAAGGTGAAGTACACCTTGCAGAACGGCGAGGGCCGGGAGTCGGTCGACCCATTCGTGGCAGAACGTCAACGGGAGTCCCATCTGACAATGCTCGGGCACAAGGTGCTTCGGTTTACGTTTGATGAGCTCAAGAATCCGGGGAAGCTGGTTGAGAAGATGAGGCTGGCGGGTATTCCGCGACGGCCCGATTTGGCTGAGGAGTGGAGACGTCAGTGGTATGGGCGCTGAGAGGTTTTGTCTCAATCTGTAACGTTTAGAGGTTATTTGAGCTCGTAATTGTTACAGATCGAGACAAGCCGGTGAAACGTTGACCGAATGTCTCGATCTGTAACATCAAGGGGCCCAATAACCCTGTACCTGTTACAGATCGAGACATTTCCCTGTTGTCGGTGGGGTGGGACTGCAGCATATTCCGTCTCCCACATCCTCTCTTCCCTCCGTTAACCGATGCGTCTGCAGCAATCCAGCGGGACTAGGTGATAATGGACAAATGTTCAAGTTAATCGTGAGGGAGGAGCTCGATATGGCGTCTGCCGATCGTTCCACGTTGTTTATCAATGCGACCATTCTGGATGGCTCGGAGCATATGGAGCCGCAACCCGATATGGCCGTGACTGTTGAGCGCGGCGTCATCACCTGGATGGGGCCGAGTGCTGTGGCGCAGGCGCCCGCGGGTGCCGAGGTTATCGACCTGGGCGGTGCGTATCTCATGCCCGGTCTCATCAATATGCACGTGCACCTGTGCGGCTCGGGCAAGCCTGTCTCGGCCGGCGATGCGGGCGCGCTGATGAAGAAGCTCGATAATCCCGTGGGGCGCGCCATCGTGCGCCATATTCTTAAGGGCAGCGCCCAACAACAACTGGCAAGTGGCGTGACCACGGTGCGCGGCGCGGGCGATCCGCTGTTTGCCGATCTGGCCGTGCGCGATGCTATCGATGCCGGCAAGTATCAAGGTCCTCGCCTGGTGGCGCCGGGAACGGGCGTCACGGTGCCGGGCGGCCATGGTGCGGGCTTGTTCGCCCAGGTGGCCAACAGTCCCGCCGAGGCAGCCGAACAGGTGCGCGACCTGTATGCGCGTGGTGCCGACGTCATTAAGCTGTTCGTGACGGGCGGCGTGTTCGACGCTACCGAGGTGGGCGAGCCGGGCGTGCTGCGCATGCCGGTCGAGGTTGCCGCGGCGGCGTGCAAGGCTGCGCACGAGGTGAGCCTGCCGGTTATGGCCCATGTCGAGAGTACCGAGGGCGTGAAGGCCGCGCTTGAGGCCGGCGTTGACACGATTGAGCACGGCGCTCCGTTGACGCCCGAGATTCTGGAGCTGTACCGTGGCGCCGCGGGCACGCAACTCGAGGGGCGTGCGCCCAGTGTTACCTGCACTATCAGCCCGGCGCTGCCGTTTGTATTGCTCGACCCGAAAAAGACCCATTCGATCGATACGCAAAAGAAGAACGGCGATATCGTGTGCTCGGGTATTATCGAGAGCGCTCGTGCTGCACTGGAAGCTGGCGTTAAGGTGGGTCTGGGCACGGACTCGAGCTGCCCGTTCGTGACGCAGTACGACATGTGGCGTGAGGTGGCCTATTTTGCCAAGTATGTCGGCGTGAGCAACGCCTTCGCACTGCATACGGCTACGCAAGTCAACGCCGAGCTGCTGGGGCTGGGCGGCGAGACCGGCACAATCGAGTGCGGCAAGGCCGCCGATATCCTGGTGACGCGCGAGAACCCGCTCGATGACCTGTGCGCTCTGCGTGAGCCGATGCACGTGATGTGTCGCGGCGATCTGGTACGCAAGCTCAAGGTGAAGCGTATTCCCGAGGTGGACGCCGAACTCGACACGATTATGGCAATGCCGGCCGAGGCACTGGCCGAGGAGCTCGCCCGCGACGGCGTGGCGTAGACGAGACAAAGGGACAGCTCCGTTGCCGCATACAAAAAGCCGAGGTCTCAACACGAGGCCTCGGCTTTTTTATCGAACAAATACTTAAGATTTGGGACAAACAAACCTGATTTATTTGTCCCGCGTGCGGGCGCTAGGAGCGGGTTTCCATCTTGGCGTGGCACTTGGGGCAGGTGACGCGGATCTTGCCCTTGCCCTTGGGGACGGAGAGCATCTGGCCGCAGTTGGGGCACTTGAGGTATGCCGTGGTCTTGCGACCCTTCCACATCTTCTTGGCCGTGCGCTTGGCACGCTCAAAGTCTTCCTTGCTGGTGCCGGCTGCGCGTGAGGTGCTGGCCGCTGCAGCGCCGCCGCCCAAGCTGGCGACGAACTTGCCCAAGCCGGGAACATTGGCGGTCGCGGCTACAAAGGCCTCGTTCTCCTTGCGACGTGCATCGATATTTTTGGACAGGCCGCGCAGCACGCCAATCACGATGACGGCGATGGCAATCCAGCTGAGCCACTGGATGCGGGCTATCGATCCGATCATCGCGATGACGATGCCGGCAAAACCCATCACGATGGTGAGTTCATCGGCGCCATTGCGGCCCTTCATAAAGTCATTCATGCAAATTGCCTTTCGTTCGATATGCTGCACGCCTTTATACCCGATTTAGAGCAAGGGGGACAGGTATGTTTGCACCAATGTGGTGCAAACATACCTGTCCTCGGAATACCAAGACGGTGCAAAGAAGTCTGTCCCCAATGCCCCAATTACTTGGAGAGCTTGTCGACGACGCGTTCGATCTCGGCGAGCTTGGCGGCTTTGAGGTCCTCGTCGCCCGATTCGATTGCCGAAGTCACGCAGCCCTCGATATGCGCCTTGAGCACGTCGGCGTTGATGCGCGCGAGGAGCGCCTGTGTTGCCATGAGCTGCGTGGAGATGTCGACGCAGTAACGGTCCTCCTCGACCATCCGTAGGATGCCGTCGATCTGGCCGCGTGCCGTCTTGAGCATGCGGGTCACCGATTTATGGTCTGCCATCATGGCGGGTCCTCGTTTCTGGTCGATTTTCCGGATGTCCCCGTCAGTTGCGGTGAAATACGGACCGTTTAAAGGCCTAGGGCGGCACAACAGTCCGTATTTCACCGCAACTTCTGAGGATGGAGTAGGTGGCGCCTGCTACGCGGCGGTTACGGACAGGGCATGGAATTTCTCGCCGGCGCCCTCGACGGCGGCGGCGAGCTGCTCGGCGGTCACGGTGTCGGCGCACTCCACCTGGACAGTCTGGGTCTCGTGATCGGCGTCGGCGTCGGTCACGCCGGCCACGTTGAGCAACGCCGTCTCGACGGTGGCGTCGCAATGGCCGCACATGAGGCCGGAAGTCTTGATTGTGTAACGCATGGGTATTCCTCCCTGTTGTGTCGGCTTTCCCAGGCACCCGACCTTGACCTTCAAGCCGTCGCTCGCGTACCAAAGTGCGCGTCGCTCCTCTTTCGGGTCAATCTCGGGCGTCTGGAAAACCCGTTCTAGATGGACTTAATGGTGAGCCTATTTTGCCACTTTTGGCTTAAAGGATTTTAAGCGCAGCGCATTGCTTACGACGCAGACACTCGACAGGCTCATGGCCGCGGCGCCAAACATCGGCGAGAGCTGCCAACCGGTGAGGGGGAAGAACACGCCCGCCGCCAGCGGAATGCCGATGCCGTTGTAGAACAGCGCCCAGAACAGGTCCTGCTTGATGTTGCGAATTGTGGCGCGCGACAGCTCGATGGCACGGGCGACGTCCATGAGGTCGCTGCGCATGAGTACCACGTCGGCGCCCTCCTTGGCGATGTCTGCGCCGGTGCCGATAGCAAGGCCCACGTCGGCGCGCGCCAGGGCGGGGGAGTCATTGATACCGTCGCCCACCATGGCGACCTTGCTGCCCGCATCCTGCAGCTCGCGTACGTGGTGCTCCTTGTCGGCGGGGAGGACGTCGGCGATGACCTGTTCGCTGCTCAGCCCCACGCGGCGGGCGATTGCTTCGGCGGTGACTCGGTTGTCGCCGGTGAGCATGCGCACGTCGACGCCAAGCGAGCGCAGTGCGGCGATGGCTCCGGCACTCGTTTCCTTGACCTCGTCAGCCACGGCAATGGTGCCGGCGAGCTCGCCGTTCTTGGCAAAGAACAGCGGCGTCTTGCCCTCGGCGGCGAACTGTTCGGCAAGACCCGCGGGCACCTTCGCGCCCAGCTCGTTCATCAGGCGCATATTGCCGGCGGCAATGGCGTTTTGCCCCTCGCGCGCCGTAACGCCTCGCCCGGGCACGGCGGCAAAGTCCTCGACGGCGCGCGCGACAATCCCTCGCGTCTCGCACTCGGCCATAATCGCCTCGGCCAGCGGGTGTTCGCTTGAGCGCTCCAGCGCGGCGGCCAGCTTGAGTAGCGCCTTTTCGCTCATGGCGGGCGATCCGTCGGCGCGCGTGGCTACCACGATATCGGTCACGGCAGGCTTGCCGCGAGTGACCGTTCCCGTCTTATCGAACACCACGGTGCCCACGCTGCGCAGATTCTCCAGCGCCTCGGCGCTCTTGAACAGAATGCCCATCTCGGCGCCCTTGCCGGTGCCGACCATAATAGCGACGGGCGTGGCCAGACCCAATGCGCACGGACAGCTGATCACCAGCACAGCGACGGCGGAGGTGAGCGCTTCGTTCACGCTACCGGTCAGTGCCATCCACGCCACGAAGGTCATGGCCGAGATCACGAATACCACGGGCACGAACACGCCGGCGACCTTGTCGGCCATGCGGGCGATGGGCGCCTTGGTGGCGTTGGCGTCCTCGACGAGCTGGATAATCTTGGCGAGCGACGTGTCGGCGCCCACGCGTGTGGCACGGAAGGCAAACGAGCCGGTGCGGTTGACAGTGGCGGCGTTGACGGTGTCGCCGGCGGTCTTTTCCACGGGGATGGACTCGCCGGTGAGCGCGCTCTCGTCCACGGCCGAGCTGCCCTCGAGCACCACGCCATCGACAGGGATGGACTCGCCGGGGCGCACACGCAGCACCTGGCCGGGCAGAATGGCATCGACGTCGACGGTGGCCTCGCTGCCGTCCTCTGCCACGACGGTCGCGGTCTTGGGTGCTAAGTCGATGAGCGCCTCGATAGCGCCGCCGGTCTTGGACTTGCTGCGCGTCTCGAGGTATTTGCCCACGGTGACGAGCGACAGGATGGTGCCAGCGCTCTCAAAATACAGGTTGTCCATGCTCGTCATCATGGCCTCGTGCACCTGACCTGCGGCTAGCTGGTCGGCCATGATGAACATGGCGTAGAGCGACCAGGCGATGGAGGCGGTGGCGCCCACGGCAATAAGGGCGTCCATGGTGGGCGCGCCGTGCGCGAGCGATTTAAACCCGTTGATAAAGTACGCGTCGTTGACGTAGACGATGGGAATGAGCAGGACGAGCTCGGTGAGCGCGAGCGTCATGCTGTGGGTGTGGTCGGTGAAGATGCCGGGCAGCGGCCAGCCGAGCATGTGCCCCATGCCTATGTAGAACAGTGGGATGAGGAATACGATCGAGACGATGAGGCGGGTGCGCATGGCAGAGGCGGCGGCCTCCAACTTTTTGGTCGGTGACTCCATATGGGCGGCGCCGGACCTGGCTTGCGCACTTCCGCTTTGGACAGCGTCGGTGCCCGTGCTGATGGGTGAGGCCGAGTAGCCCGCGCGGTCGACAGCGGTGCAGATGTCGTCGGGGGAGACCTGCGCAGGGTCGTAGTCCACCAGCATAGAGCCGGCGAGCAGATTGACCGCGACGCTTTGGACGCCGTCGAGTTTGCTCACGGCGCGATCCACATGCGCCTGGCAGGCGGCGCATGTCATGCCGCCCACGTCGAACTTATCTTGAGCCATGGCTTCTCCTTTCTGTGACGTAGTGTCGGAAATGTTAACCTGCCGATACTATACACCCATACCCCCTGGGGGTGTCCAGTACAGAAAGAAATGTATGACATTTCGCTACAGATGAGGGTGGCTGCCGGGTTGGTGCACCATCCCCGCCCTTCGTCTCAATCTGTAACATCTAGCCCAGTTTTTGCCGAGCTGCTGTTACAGAATGAGACAAACTCTCCGGCGGCAAATCAATATCTCGATCTGTAACATCTAGCTCTCGATCTGTAACATCTAGCGGGGAAAATGACCTCTAACTGTTACAGATTGAGATTTTGTTTTGAGAGGTTTGAGTTTGTCTCCATCTGTAACAGTTAGACCGGTTTTTGGATTCCAGATGTTACAGATCGAGACGAACCTTCAGCAATAAACTCAATGTCTCAATCTGTAACATCTGGCGGGAAATATGACCCCTTACTGTTACAGATCGAGACAGACCGTCCGCGGCCAACTCAAATGTCTTGATCTGTAACATCTAGAGAGGTTTTTGACCCCTTACTGTTACAGATTGAGATGTTGTCTCGCGGGATTGGGGTTTGTCTCGTTCTGTAGCATCTAGACCTGTATCTGCCGAGCTAGTGTTACAAATCGAGACAACTGCCGGGGAGGGGTCCCGTCACGGCAAGACGCCCGCCGCCTAGATACAGAACCCGGGAATCACACAGGTTAGCTTGTTTGGCTTTTCCGCAGGCGTTGCGTACGTAAAGACGTCGCCGTCGTGGCCCACACGGTTTATGTAGAGCGTGCCTTCGGTCTCCGATGAGTCGGGGCTCACCGTGCGCTCCCACCAGCAGGTGTCCTTGCCCTTCCACTGGCGGACCATCGTCTCGTTCGTGGAATACGGGCTCACCTTGAGCTCGCGGAAGAGCTGATACTCCTTGCCCTCGCCGTTGTAGATTTCTGCCAGGTAGTGATAGTCCTTGGCAAACGAATCGGGCGGTTGCGTACCGCACAGCTCGACCATGGCGGGCAGCCAAAGGGTTGCGGGCAACTCGCTCAGACACGATGCACTGTTGGCGGCGCCAGCGTTATTCGAGACCTTTTTGACAGATTTGATGAGCGCGCGCAACTTGTTGGGCAGCAGCTTAAGGCCGTCGCCGTCGAGCCATTCCCGCAGCTCGCAAACTGCCCAGCCGGCGCTCGGCGGTTCAGCCGCAGCGTTGCGCTCGGCAATACCCGCGTCGAACATAAACGTCAGTCCGGCCTTGCCCGTCCCGTCCAGAAGCTCATCGTGACGGATGCCCACAAGCTGCGCGCCGACCTCCAGCCCGTTGGTGAGTTTCACGCGCTTGGTACACGGATAGGGGATATGCCCATCGGCATCGAGCAGGTGATAGCGCTTGGCAATCTCGCGTGCCTCGCTACGGGTCTCGGCGGCCTTAATCTTGAGCGAAATCTCCTGCAGCTGATCCCAGGTGTAGTCGTCAAGTGAACCGCGGATGCCGTCGAGGTAGTCGGGGATGCCAAAGCCATGGGTTGCCGCCCCGATAACGCTGAGCCCCGCAACGGCTGCGATAGCGCCGCCGATAATAAAGCGGCGGCGGGTCATGGCATCGTGGCGGGCCTGATTCAGGATCTCTCGTGCGCGCTCGCCGGCGACGTCGACCTTAAGGTGCGTGCGAGAATCGATATCAATTGCGGCCTCGTCTCCTGCACCTTCGCGGCCTTCGGATTCGGCGTCGGTGAGGTATGCCGAGAGCACCTCGAGCATCTGCTGCTCGGTGGGACGATCGCACTGCTCGACTGAGAGACCCTTCATGATGATCTGGACGAGCGCCTCATCGCCCTCGCAGCGCGGCTCGAGCGGTGCCGGCTTGGTCTTGGTCTTTACGAGATAGAACGAGCCGGTTGCAGCGGCGTCCGTCGACTCAAAGTCAAACGGTTTGCGACCGCTGTAGAGCTGGTACAGAATGCTCGAAAGCGCATAGACGTCGATTGCCGGCGAACGGCGAAGGGCCGCGATGCCTTCGATATCCTGCGTGAGCATCTCGGGCGCGGCGTATGCGGGCGTGGCAAAACGCCAGATGTCGGCGCGCCGGGTGATCGTGTCGTCGCCGAGAGCCATGGTCGCGGAGCCCATGTCGATGAGGCAGGGGTCAAAGGAACAATCAGCAATCTGCTGCTCGAGCGTTCGGCTGGTGGTGCGGAACATGATATTGGCAGGCGACAGGTCGCGATGGATGACCGGATTCACGAGGCCTTGGGTCATCAAGAGCGCACGAAGCACGGCGTTTCCGACGGCGGCGACCATCTGGGTGGTCAGCCCGCCCGAGGCGTCGTGCGGAAGCAGGGGCAGCGCCTGCTTGAGCGAGGTGCCCTCGACCCACTCCATGAGGATGAGAGGGTCATCCTCGCACGATCCGTAGCCATAGACGCGCGGAAATCCGCGCAGGTGCGAGACGGTACACAGATGACGGTACTCCTCGAACAGCGCGGCGGTGCTGGCCAGGTGCGCTGCCGATTGCTCGGCGGAGCGGTCGGGGGCTTGGCCGGAAAGGATAGCGTTGTCCTTGAGCAGCTTGACGGCAAAGACCTCGCCGCTCGTGTTGGTCGCGCGCAGCACGTGCCCGATGTTGCCGTTGTTGCGGTGGGCCGTCTGGAGAATAAGCGTCATAAACCGACGTTTGGCGTCGTCCTCGGCGCTGGGGTCGACCGCCACGGCGGTATCGAACGTATCGAGACGGATGAGTTTGTCGCCATAGGCGCTATCGGTAGTATCCATGGCGTTCCTTTGTCTGGCATGGGTTGCCGCACGTATACGCGAGCAGTGCGGATATCGGTAAAGTACCATGATAGCCGCACTGCCCACGTATACCGCTGAGCATTGTCGTTTACGACGCAGAAGGTAGAAGACGAAAGACGGACGGCGACCGTCTTCCGATCGCCGTCCGCGCTAGTCCACAATGACAAGGAATGTCGTGTAGAGACCCAGATGGAGCCTGTCGCTGTTTTCGATTTCCACTGGGGGATAGATCTTGCCAGGCTCGCGTTGGTCGCGCGGCGGCTCAATCACAATATCGCCGTCACCCGCGCCCGATTCGAGCACTGTGCCGTTGGTCGACCCAAGGCCCTGGGCGTACCAGTGCTCACCCTCAAGCCAAATGCGAAGATGCTCGCGCGATGCGTCGGCGCCCACATCGGTGATGCTGGGCGAGGTTTTGGGCAAAGAACCAATCACGGTGCCGCGCGGATCGCGTGTGAGGGGATGGATTTGCATGCCGGCGCAGTTGTCGGCATGGGTTCTGAGCAGACCGAGGTTGGGGGCGACGGTGCGCGGCTGCTCCAGGCTGCTCATAAAGCCACGTCCGACGGTAGTTTCGGTGGTGCCAAAGTGCTCGCCCGTCTTGCTGTCGCAAAAGCGCTCGACGGTGGCCACGCCCTGAACGGGATCGGCGAGCGCCCCCGTTGCCACAAAGAGCATAAGGTAAAGCGTGCTTTTCTCGCGCACGGCATTGCCGTCAAAGTTGTCGATGCGATTGAGGGCATTTGCATATAGGCGGCTGTCCAGCTTGTAGCTGGCGAGAGCCGACATCATTTCGTTGGCGGCCGGACCGCGATAGTGCTCGGCGATTGCCCGATAGGCGGACTCGCCGCCGCCGAGCTTGCTGCAGATTGCCGAGGAAAGGTTGAGCGTGGTGACGGTAAAGTCGCTGTAGATGGAGGGCGCGCACTGGTCAGGCTTGCGATGGACGATGTAACGGGTGAGATACGAGCGGTTGGAAGAGCATTTCTCGAGCAGGGTACTGCCGAGATAAGAGTTTCCATTGATGAGCATTCGGGCGATCTCGAGATGTTTAAGACCGCCGAACGAGCGAATATCGTTATAGAGGACCGAGCAAGGCGTCTCTGCTGCCACGGATACCTCCTTTGATTGCTTCCTAGCCAATATGGCGATAGGAATTAATGGCCCCCGGTGGGCGACGTATTAAATGGCTGCGCAATATATAGCGTAACTAAAGCAACATTATAGGCCACATGTTCGAAATTGCAGGAAGACTGAGAGATTTGGTTTGGACTGGACGGAAATCCCCCTCTGTCTTGATCTGTAACATTTGGACCCGGTTTTGCCCTGCATCTGTTACAGATTGAGACAAGCGGCCAGGCCCGCCCCGTCCGCCTCGTCATCTGTGGTTTACGTGGGGGCATGCGAAGCACGGGTATACTAACCGGCGGCGAATCTGCTCCATCGCTTAGAGCTGCTGCGTCTGGACGGCGCGTGATAGGGCTGCCAAAGCGATCGCCAGCGTGCTGAGCAACGTCCTCTCTGTGCGCACCTGTTTTTGTATGTATTAGCGCACTACCAAGCACGCCCGCGCGGCCGCATGCCGTGCCCATTGCGCGTGCAGATAAGGAACAACAACATATGCGTAATTCTGTATCTGACGTCACCGACGCCGAGATTCTGGACGAGACCTGCGAGGCCATGACCCAGGCTGCCTTCGATGCCGCCGATGAGGCCAATGCCGCCCAGGCCGTCGAGTCCGCTACCGAGAGCCTGCCCGCCTTTGACGAGCTGGGCCTCTCCGACGAGATGCTTCGTGCTATCGAGAACCTGGGCTACACGGCGCCCACGCCCGTGCAGGCCGGCTCGATCCCCGTAGTGCTCGAGGGCCGTGACCTGCTTGCCGCCGCTCAGACCGGCACCGGCAAGACGGCCGCCTTTTTGCTGCCGACTATGAACAATCTGGAGCACATCGCTCCTCCCAAACCCGTGCGCGAGCGTGGCGGCCGCAACCGCCGTCGCGGTGCTAAAAAGCCCGAGGGCAACGGCCGTGGCCCCGTGATGCTCGTCATCACCCCCACGCGCGAGCTTGCCCAGCAGATCGACGAGGTCGCAAGCAAAATCGCCGACGTCACGGGCCACGTTGCCGTGACCGTCGTGGGCGGCGTGAGCTACAAGCCGCAGACCGCTGCCCTCAAGTACGGCTGCGACATCCTGGTCGCAACGCCGGGCCGTCTGGTCGATCTGATCGAGCAGGGTGCCTGCCACCTGGACGAGGTTAAGGTCTTGGTGCTCGACGAGGCCGACCGCATGCTCGACATGGGCTTTTTGCCTGCCGTCCGCCGCATTGTGCGCGAGACGCCGGCCGAGCGCCAGACGCTGCTGTTCTCGGCAACGCTCGACGAGGAGGCCGTGGGCGAGATCACCGACCTGGTGAGCGACCCGGCACGCGTGGAGATCGCGCCCGCCACGTCGACCGCCGACACCGTCGACCAGTTTGTGTTCCCGGTGTCCATCGAGGCCAAGAACAACCTGCTGCCCGAGTTCCTCAAAAAGGAGGGCCCGGAGCGCACTATCGTCTTTATGCGCACCAAGCACCGCGCCGACAGCTGCTGCCGTCGTCTGGAGCGCAAGGGCATCAAGGCCGCCGCGATTCACGGCAACCGCAGCCAGGCCCAGCGCGAGCGTGCCCTTTCGGCCTTCCGCGACGGTACCGTCGACGTGTTGGTGGCAACCGACGTGCTCGCCCGCGGCATCGACATCAGCGACGTGCGTTACGTCGTGAACTTTGACGTGCCGGCCGAGCCGACCGACTACATCCACCGTATTGGCCGTACGGGCCGCGCCGGCGAGCTGGGCTGGGCCATCACGTTTGTGACCGAGCAGGATGTCGATGAGTTCTACGAGATCGAGAAGCTCATGGACAAGACCGCCGACATCTACGAGGCCGGCGACCTGCATGTGGGCCCCAATCCGCCCGCGGTTGACCCCGAGCGCGATCCTGCGGCCTTTAAGGTGAAGAAGAAGACCAAGCGCGGCAAGTCCAAGAGCAAGAAGAAGCTTGAGCAGGCGCGTCGCGACGGCAAGCGCAACGGCGACGATTACGGTGATGTGGCCGGTCGTTCCAACCGCGGTCGAGACGAGCGTCGCGGCGACGGTGAGCGTCCGAGCCGTCCCAAGCGCGGCGGCAAGACCCGCGTGCGCGAGGGCGTTCAGGCTCGCGTGGACGAGGCTGTGGAGAGCGTGGCCCGCGAGGTGGCTGCCGAGGAGCGCGGCGGTGCTGGTGTCGTTGAGCAGGCCCCGCGCGGCAACCGTGCCGAGCGCCGTGCCAAGCAGTTCCAGGGCGAGGCACACCGCCGTCGTCGTGAGGACGAGGACCGCGGCGGTCGTCGCCGTGTTGAGCGCGATGACGAGGGCCGTGGCTCGCGTGGCGGCAAGCGTGGTTCGGGCGATCGTCGTCGTTCCGGTCGCGATGGCGAGCGCGGCGGCCGTGATGAGCGCCGTGGCGGCGAGGGCCGCGATTCGCGTGGCGAGCGTGGTACTCGCGGCGGCGAGTCCCGTGGCGGCAAGCGCTTTGATGAGCGCGGTGGCCGTGGCGGCGAGCATCGCGAGGGCACTCGTGGCAATGGCAGCCGCGGCGGTGCTGGCCGCTCTAACGAGTCGCGCGATCGCCGCGATCCGCGTGCCAGCCGCGATCGTCGCGATGACTGGCGCAACTACGACGATACCCGCGAGGAGCGTCGTGGCGGCTATCGTGGCGGGCGTGGCGGCAACCAGGCCGGCTCCCGCGGCGGCCGTGCCGGCGGTCGCGATAATCGTGGTAGCTATGGCAATAGTCGTGGCGGCAAGCGCGGCGGCAGCTCCCGTCGCCCCGGTGACGGCGGCGGCAAGCGCAAGTAACATACGCATCGCCCGCTAGAGCGAGGTGAACCAAGGGCCCCGAGCAACTACGCTCGGGGCCCTTTTTGTTTGCCGTATCCGATCGCTAGTTCAAATGTGATTTCCTCGGGAATGCATCTAGAGGATGCCGTGGGCCTGTTTCCTACCATGCGGCAATGGGTCCCATGGGGTGCGCCGTGCATTTTTTGGAGTATTCTGCAGTTCGAGTTGTCTGCATATGATTTGACGTCGCCAACGGTGGCTTTCGGATATCCCTAGCGAGCGTTCTGAGTCAGATTTCGTCGTTTTCCGGAGCAGGGGCGCGTCATTCTCGCCATGTCGGAACCCAAAATGACGCAGCGCCCTAAAGGTTTGCCCGCTCGGGGTATTGCTGGCGCGGTCACGTTGCAGAATACTCCGTTTTTTGCACGGGCCAGGATGGGGTACCTCGGGAGAACACGACGGTATCCCGTAAATATATACAATCTGTACCGTAATTTATACAAAACGAAGAGGTAGACAGCGTAGGGTTGGTGCATTGGGGTGCTTGATGCACCAAAATGGGGATCCCACGTGCCGTATACTCTGGCTGGATGTGAAAACGGCTTGACGCGTTGCCAGACGTAGGGGGAGGGTGTCTCGATGAGCGTATTCGAAATTGTGTTTAGTCCGACGGGTGGAACGCAGAAGGTGTCTGGCCTTGTGGCCGGGGCACTGGACAAGAATACCGTTACCGTCGATCTGACCGATAGCGGGCTAGATTTCAGCGCTGTCTCGATGACTGAGGACGACGTGGCCGTAATCTCTGTGCCGGCGTATGCCGGTAGAATCCCGGCTGTGGTGGCTGACCGGTTGGGCATGGTTCACGGCAACGGAGCGCGGGCCGTTCTGGTGTGCGTCTACGGAAACCGCGCGTTTGAGGACACGCTCGTAGAGCTGGAGGACGTTGCGAAGCATGCGGGATTCCGGGTGATCGCGGCAGTTGCGGCCATTGCAGAACATTCCATTGCGCGACAGTTTGCTGCCGGTCGTCCGGATGCGCAGGATGCGGCGCAGCTTGCTGAGTTTGCTCAGCAAATTCAGCAAAAGCTGTTGGCTGAGGATGCGTCCGAGCCCTCTATCCCCGGCAATCGTCCTTATAAACAAGCTGGAGGTCACCGCATGGCGCCCGAGGCAACAGAGGATTGCGTCTCCTGCGGTGCATGCGCCGCGGCGTGCCCCGTTTGTGCTATCGACAAGGGTGACCCCAAACGAGCAGCTGGCGAGGCGTGCATCTCCTGCATGCGCTGCATCGCCGTATGTCCGCGAGGTGCTCGCAAGCTTGATTCCAGCAAACTATCCGCTGTTTCCCAGATGCTGAGCAAGGTTTGCGTCGTGCGGAAGGAATGCGAGCTCTTCATCTAGCGCATACGAAATTGGCGCAATGGGGCCAGGTTAATCTGCACCGACCTGGTGCAAACAAACCTGTCCCCAATGCACCAGAGCAAGGAGTGTCCCCGGGTGCCGGCAGAAAAGGAACGTCCCTAAGTACCGCATAAATACCGTTTATCGGAGAAAAAATACCGTTCGCCGGTCATAATGATTGTTCCGGCTTTGGGCTTGTCTACAATAACCCCCGTAAAATAAATGCGGAAGGTTACCGAGTCCCCTCGGACGTGGGCCTAACCAAAGTCTTTGATCGCGAGCGTCTCAATGGGCGCATTCGATTGATTTTGGTTGGGCTATATTTATGAAGGGACATGTCACCATGGGTTTCTTTTCTCGCCTAATGGGTGGCTCGGATAAGCAGACGACTGCGGATTCCGAGTTCGAAATCCTCGCTCCCGTTTCCGGCGAGCTTGTTCATCTAGAAAATACCAATGACCCCGCTTTTAGCAGCCGTGCAGTGGGCGATGGCGTTGCCGTGGTTCCCCAAGAGGGAACGGTGTGCGCTCCTGTTTCCGGCACCGTCGCGGCGCTGTTTCCGACTGAGCACGCGCTGGGCATCATGTCCGACGACAGCTCTGCTCAGGTGATGCTGCATATCGGAATCGACACTGTTAAACTTGAGGGCAAGGGCTTCCATGCGCTTGTTGCCCAGGGTGATCACGTTGACGCGGGCCAGCCCCTCGTCGAGGTCGATTTCGACGTGGTCCGCGCCGCCGGCTTCGATCCCACGGTCTTCGTTATCGTGTGCGAGCGCTCGGAGAACTCGACTCTTCGTGAGCATGCTTCCGGCCCTGTTGCTGTTAAAGAGCCTGTCGTCTGGCTTTCCGAGTAAATTCTTGTGGTGGGTACCGTGGTTATCAAGCGAGTTTTTAACAACAACGTCGCAATGGTCACTTCGGACGATGGCTCCGAGCTCATCGTCATCGGTCGAGGCCTCTGCTTTGGCCGTCATGCCGGCGATGCCATCGACGAGGCGTCGATCGAAAAGACCTACGCGTTGCAGGAGGGAACTTCTCAGGATTCGCGTACGATTGACCGCTTGGCACATCTTTTGGAGTCCATCCCCACCGTCAACCTCGTGATTGCCGAGGACATTGTTCAGATGCTCCGTCGAGAGCTCAATGTTGATATCAACGACAAGATTCTCATTGCTCTCGCAGACCATATCAGCCTTGCTTTGGAGCGCGAGCGCAAGGGCGTCTCCTGTGAGAATCCGTTGCTGCTCGAGATCCAGCAGTTCTATCGCAAGGAGTATGCACTTGCGGGCCGTGCGCTGCAGATTATCAAGGAGTATATGGGCATTCAGATGAGCGAAGAAGAGCAGGGTTTCATTACGCTGCATATCGTCAACGCCACCATGCCGCAACGCTCCGATCGTTTGATTGTTTCGGTCCAGCTTGTTCGCGACGTGCTCGCGATTGTTTCCAAGCGCTATGCTACGACCCTCGATGACACCTCGCTGCCTTACGAACGTTTCGTTCGTCACCTGCAGTTTTTCGCACAGCGAGCGCTCGATCCTACGGCAGGGCAAATCAACGGAGACGCGCTGTTCCGAATCGATGAAACGGCGTATCCGTGCGCATTCTCGTGCGCGGACGCCATAGCCGCCCACTTGTCGTCTACCTATAACGTTGTCGTTACCGATGCTGAGAAGAGTTATCTCGCATATCACATTGTTAACCTGCTTGGAGAACCTGGTCTCTAGGCATAACGTGCCCACACATCGATTGATATAAGGCAAGGCTCACGGTCTTGTCCAGGGCACATCTGTCTTAATTTGCGGAAAAGGAAGGGGAGTACCGCTATGACCGCAAAAAAGAAGTTCAATTTCAAAGCGCCGTTGGAGGTGTTCGCGAAGTCGATCGTTCAGCCGATGATGTATCTCTCGGTTGCCGGCATCCTGCTCATCGTGGGCATCATTCTGACCAACAAGACCATCTGCGCTTTGGTCCCCGTACTGGGCTCCGGTCCGTTCCAGCTTGTGGGCGCCGTTGTCTATCAGTCGCTGATGTTTATCATCAACAACCTCTCGATTCTGTTCTGCGTGGGCATCGCCGGCGCCATGGCAAAGAAGAACAAGGGCCATGCTTCGCTGATTGCCCTGATGTCGTTCTTCCTGTTCCTGCAGGCTAACAACATCGTGCTCAACGCCACCGGCTCTCTTGCCGATGCGAGCGGCATGCTCGGTCTTACCGGAACCGGCCAGGCCACCGTTATGGGCATTCAGGTGCTCGATACCGGCGTGTTCGGCGGCATCATCCTTGGTTGCATCACCGGTGCCGTGTTCAACAAGTACTCGAACAAGCAGTTCCCCATTGCCCTTTCGATGTTCTCGGGCGTCCGCTTCCCGTTCCTGATTATGATCATCATTTCCTGGATCATGGGCGCTGGCTTCTGCATCGTTTGGCCTCCGGTTCAGGGTGCCATCTCCTCCGTTGCCGGCATCATTAAGGAGTCGGGCAACATCGGTCTGTTTATCTACGGCATGCTCAACAAGCTGCTCGTTCCCACCGGTCTGCACCACCTCATCTACACCCCGTTCCAGTTCTCCGATGTGGGTGGCACCCTGACGCTGGGTGATCAGGTTATTGCCGGCGCCTATCCCATCCGTGTTGCCGAGATGGCAATGACGGGTCAGCCCTTCTCCGATAGTACGTATTTCAACAGCTACACCTTCAACAACCTGTGGCCCTACATCGGTATCGGTCTCGCCTTTATCGTCACCGCTTACAAGGGGAACAAGGATAAGACCAAGGCCGTTATTATCCCGCTGATCATCACCGCCGTGCTCTCCTGCGTGACCGAGCCCATGGACTTCCTCTTTGTCTTTGCCGCTCCCGTGCTCTTTGTCGTTCACTCGGTTCTTTCCGGCATCTTCCTGGTCCTGCTCAAGGTCCTCTCCGTGCCCGCTTCGACTGCAGGCGGCATCATCAACATCGTGGTTTCCAACCTGGTCCTCGGTGTCGATAAGACCAACTGGCCGGTTATGCTGGTGCTTGGAGTCGTCAACGCCGCTCTGTACTTCTTCCTCTTCACCTTCCTTATCAAGAAGCTCAACCTCCACACGCCTGGTCGCGAGGAAGAGTCCGAGCTTGCCGAGTCCGTTGCCGAGGGCGAGGCCGCCGCGTCTGTCGCGGTGAAGCAGGGCGCTGTTGCCGCGGCTCCCGCAGAGGGCGTCGATGCAGGTATTGCCGACCTGGTCGCAGGTCTTGGTGGCAAGGACAACATCGAGGAGCTCGAGAACTGCTTTACGCGTCTCCGCGTGAACGTTAAGAACCCGGACCTCATCAATGAGGACCTCATCAACCACGTGCCCAACAGCGGCATCAACCGCAACGGCAATAATATCCAGATCATCTTTGGCATGAAGGTCGCCGAGATGCGCGACAAGGTCGAAAACGCAATTGAGAAGGAGCAGTAAACAATGATCATTACTCTGTGTGGTGGCGGATCCACCTTTACCCCCGGCATCGTCAAGTCCATCGCCCTGCGCAAGGACGAGCTCGACGTTGACGAGATTCGTCTGTACGACATCAACGAGGAGCGCCAGCGCAAGATCGGCGTGCTCGTGGACTGGATTTTGCACGAGGACCTCGGCCTGGACATCAAGCTCACGGTGACCACCGACAAAAAGACGGCTTTTACCGACGCGAGCTTCGTGTTTGCCCAGATGCGCGTGGGCGGCTACGCCATGCGCGAGCAGGACGAGAAGATTCCGCTGCGTCACGGCTGCGTGGGTCAGGAGACTTGCGGTTGCGGCGGCCTTGCCTACGGCATGCGCACCATCTTCCCCATGGTCGAGCTGATCGATGACGTTGAGAAGTACGCCAAGAAGGACTACTGGATTCTCAACTACTCCAACCCTGCCGCCATCGTCTCCGAGGGCTGCCGCGTGCTGCGTCCCAACGCTCGTATCATCAACATCTGCGACATGCCGATCGCGATCATCGACGTGGTTTGCGCCGCGCTCGATATCGACAAGAAGGATGTCGAGTACGATTACTTTGGCCTCAACCACTTTGGTTGGTTCACCTCGATCCGCCACAAGGGCGAGGAGGTGCTCCCGCAGCTGCGCGAGTACATCAAGGAGCATGAGATTCTGCTGCCCGACTCTTACCTCAAGGGCATGGGCTCGCTCATGGCAAAGAAGCCCGAGGAGGCCGTCGACGAGCACCCCGAGCAGAACCGCCACACCAAGGGCAGCTGGTACTACGTCTGGAAGGGCGAGTACGAGATCATGGAGTGCTTCCCGGAGTACCTGCCCAACACGTATCTGAACTACTACCTGCAGCAGAAGGAGTTCGTCGAGCACTCCAACCCCGAGCGCACCCGTGCTAACGAGGTTGAGGAGACGCGTGAGAAGAACCTCTTTGATGGTATCGACCATTACGAGAAGACGGGCGAGATCGACGAGAGCACGTTCTATGCGGGCAGCCACGGCGACTGGATTGCCGATCTGGCTATCGCTCTGAAGAACGACACCAAGCAGCGCTTCCTGGTCATTTGCGAGAACAAGGGCGCCATCCCCAACATGCCCTACGACGCTATGGTCGAGCTGCCTGCCTACATTGGCAAGAACGGCCCCGAGGTCATCAGCCGCGACAACATTCCGCTGTTCCAGCAGGGCCTCATGATGCAGCAGCTGAACTCCGAGAAGCTCATTGTCGAGGCTACGATCGAGGGTTCGTACGAGAAGGCGCTTAAGGCCTTTACGCTCAACAAGACCGTGCCGTCGATGAAGGTCGCCAAGGAGGTTCTCGACGACATGATCGAGGCCAACAAGGGTTACTGGCCCGAGCTTAAGTAAAAGCAACAGGGTCGCTGGCCGCATGCCTGAAGCAATGCCCCGCCCACGTGATTGCGTGGGCGGGGCATTGTCGTTTGGTAACGCGTTTTATCAAATATGGCATTTATCTGCGATAATGTTCATTTTCACCGCTGATGGTGACATTTCATACCGCCTGCCGAACTGCGTGGAGACCTAACAACTTTTTAGGTCAGTGTTGTGCGTGTAGCAATTTCGCCCGGCCTCGCCTCCGGGCTGCCATGTGAGAGGGGATCTTATGGCTCGACTGCACGTAATGGAACGCAGCCACGCTCAGGCCGTCATGGACGACCTGCACGATGCACTCGGACGTCGTCTGGCGGTGAGTTCACTGGCCCCGTGCCCCGTCGAGTTTACGGCGGCGCTCGTCAACCTGTGCTCCACCCAGAGCTGCGGCAAGTGCACGCCCTGCCGCGTGGGCCTGAGCGCGCTGAGCGACCTGCTCGCCGATGTGCTCGAGGGCCGCGCCGACGAGTCCACGCTCAACTTGATTGAGCGCACGGCCCGCACCATCTACCTTTCGAGCGACTGCGCCATCGGCTACGAAGCTGGCGCCATGGCACTCACGGCCATTCGCGGCTTCCGCGACGATTTTGAGCACCACATCCGCGAGCACTCCTGCGGCTTTGACCGCGAGGCTCGCGTCCCGTGTGTCTCGGGCTGCCCGGCGCACGTCGACATTCCTGGTTACATCTCGCTCGTCGAGGCAGGCCGTTATGCCGACGCCGTCAAGGTCATCCGCAAGAACAACCCGCTACCGCTCGTCTGTGGTCTGGTGTGCGAGCATCCCTGCGAGATGCATTGCCGCCGTGGCATGGTCGACGACCCCATGAACATCCTCGCCCTCAAGCGTTTTGCCGTTGAGCATAGCGACCTCAACGACCACAAGCCACATGTAGTGGACAACACCGGTAAGCGCGTCGCCGTGATCGGCGGCGGCCCGGCCGGCCTTTCCTGTGCCTACTACCTGGCCGTGATGGGCCACAAGGTGACCATTTTTGAGCAGCGCCACCACTTGGGCGGCATGCTGCGCTACGGCATCCCCAGCTATCGTCTGCCGCGCGAGCGCCTGCAGGCCGAGATCGACTGGATCTTGAGCGCCGGCATCGACGTGGAGCTCGACCACTCCGTGAGCGGCGAGGAGCTCGCCCGTCTGCGCGACGAGTTCGATGCCGTCTACCTGGCCATCGGTGCCCACAGTGACAAGAAGCTCGGCCTTCCGGGTGAAGAGGCGCCCGGCGTGGAATCGGCCGTCAAGATGCTGCGCGCCATCGGCGATGACGAGCTGCCCGACCTGAGCGGCCAGCGCGTGTGCGTCATCGGCGGCGGCAACGTTGCCATGGACGTGGCACGCTCCGCCGTGCGCTGCGGTGCCGAAAAGGTAAGCATCGTCTACCGCCGTCGCATCTGCGATATGACGGCCCAGGACGCCGAAATCGCCGGCGCCCAGGCCGAGGGTTGCGAGGTTCTGGAGCTCACGGCGCCGCTCGCCATCGAGACGGGCGAAGATGGTCGCGTGAGCGGCCTGCGCGTGCAACCGCAGATTATCGGCGAGCCTCGCCGTGGGCGTCCGGCCCCGCGTGCCGCAGCCACGCCCGAGCGCGTCATTCCCTGCGAGCGCGTGTTTGTGGCCATTGGCCAGGACATCGATTCCAAGCCGTTTGAGGACATGGGCATCGCCTGCAAGTGGGGTCGCGTCGTTACCGATTCGGACGGCGCCGTGCCCAACTTCGATGGCCTCTTTAGCGGCGGCGACTGCCAGACCGGTCCCGCCACCGTCATCCGTGCCATCAACGCCGGCCGCGTGGCTTCGGCAAACATCGACCGCTACCTGGGCTTTGACCACAAGATCAAGCTCGACGTGGAGCTGCCGACCGTGCAGTTTAAGGGCAAGCACGAGTGCGGCCGCTGCGAGCTGGGCGAGCGCGAGGCCGGCGAGCGCATTCACGATTGGAATCTGGTCGAGCAGGGTCTCACCGAGGAGGAGGCGCGCCAGGAGGCGAGCCGCTGCCTGCGCTGCGACCACTTTGGCTTTGGCGCGTTCCGCGGAGGGAGGAACCTGGAATGGTAGAGCTCAACAAAACCACCGTCGGCGACAACAGCGAAAACGGAGCGCACAACATGGTCAAGCTCACTATCGATAATTGCGAGGTCGTGGTACCCGAGCACACCACGATCCTGGATGCGGCCAAGTCCGTCGGCATCCAGATTCCCACCCTGTGCTACCTGCGCGATCTGAACGAGATCGGCGGCTGCCGCGTGTGCGTGGTCGAGGTTGAGGGCTGCGACCAGCTGGTTGCCGCCTGCAACAACTACGTGCTCGATGGCATGGTGGTCCACACCAACAGCCCCAAGGCCCGCGAGGCGCGCCGCACCAACGTGCAGCTGCTGCTTTCGCAGCACGATTCACGCTGCACGAGCTGTGTGCGCAGCGGTAACTGCAACCTGCAGACCATTGCCAACGACCTGGGCATTTTCTATCTGCCGTTTCAAAGGCATTTGGCGGGCGAGGGCTGGGATTTCGATTTCCCCATCATCCGCGAAAACGACAAGTGCATTAAATGCATGCGCTGCATCAAGGTGTGCGAGAGCGTACAGGGCCTAGGGATTTGGGACCTGACCAACCGCGCCACGCATACCGCCGTGGGCACCCGCGGGCGCGTGCCGATCGGCAAGACCGATTGCGTCGCGTGCGGCCAGTGCATCACGCATTGCCCGACGGGCGCGCTGCGCGAGCGCGACGACACCGAGACCGTGTTTGACGCGCTCGCTAATCCCGACAAGATCGTGCTGGTGCAGATCGCGCCGGCCGTGCGTAGTGCTTGGGGCGAGGAGCTCGGCATTCCGCGCGAGGAGGCAACCGTCGAGCGTCTGGCTTGCGCGCTGCGCCGCGTGGGCTTTGAGTACGTGTACGACACCGATTTCTCGGCCGATCTCACCATTATGGAGGAGGGCTCCGAGCTGCTCGAGCGCCTGGGTAAGGCCGCCAAGGGCGAGGGCGATAGCCGCGGCTGGCCCATGTTTACGAGCTGCTGCCCGGGGTGGGTACGCTTTGTGAAGGCGCGTTACCCCGAGTTTG
This sequence comes from uncultured Collinsella sp., assembly GCA_902494165.1. Lineage (GTDB taxonomy): Bacteria > Actinomycetota > Coriobacteriia > Coriobacteriales > Coriobacteriaceae > Collinsella. Next base: position 86,884 of record CABUSD010000003.1, read on the forward strand.
TCGACAGCCTGTCTACGTCCAAGTCGCCGCAGCAGATGTTCGGCGCTATTGCCAAGACCTACTACGCCAAGGTGCTGGGCGTGGAGCCCGAGCGTCTGTTTGTAGCGTCCGTGATGCCGTGCACGGCCAAGAAGGCCGAGTGCGCGCTGCCGAGCATGGTGGGCGAGGGCGGCGCGCCCGACGTAGACGTTGCGCTGACGGTGCGCGAGATGGTGCGCATGATCCGCGCGAGCCACGTGAGCGTGGATACGCTGGTTGAGGAGCCGCTCGATACGCCGCTGGGCTTTGGCACGGGCGCGGGTGTGATCTTTGGCGCCACGGGCGGCGTGATGGAGGCCGCCGTGCGCTCGGCCTATTACCTGGTGACGGGCAAGAATCCCGATGCGGACTTCTTTACCGACGTGCGTGGCCTGGATGGCTGGAAGGAAGCCGTCGCCGATATCGATGGCACCAAGGTGCGCGTCGCCGTGGCGCACGGGCTGGGCAACGCCGCACGCCTGCTCGACGCGATTCGCGACGGCCGTGCGAGCTATGACTTCGTTGAGGTCATGGCGTGCCCGGGCGGCTGCGTTGGTGGCGGCGGTCAGCCCATCCATGACGGCTGCGAGCTGGCAGCCGAGCGCGGTCAGGTGCTGTGGGGGCTGGATGCCGCTGCGGACATTCGCTTCTCGCACGAGAATCCCGATGTCCAGGCGTGCTACCGCGAGTTCTTGGGCGAGCCGCTCTCGCCGCTGGCCGAGGAGCTGCTGCATACCGACCATCACGCCTGGTCGATGCCCAACGAGGGGGCGTGCTAGCGATGCGTGCGTTTAATGTTGAGATGTCGCGCCGAGGATTTGCCTCGGCGCTTGCCGCGGGCGCGTTGTCGCTTGCGCTGGTTGGCTGTAGCGGCGGAGCTGCGGGGGCGGGGTCTGCTGCCGGGTCGGCTGCCGGGTCTGCCGCTGACGGTGCCGCTGCCGAGCCGGTTGAGGTGCACGTCGCGTCGCTCAAGGGCCCGACGTCGATCGGTCTGGTGCAGTTTATGGACCAGGTCGCAAACGGCGAGACGGACAATGAGTTTGACTTTGCGATTAGCGCCGCCGCCGACGAGATCGTGCCCAAGGTTATTCAGGGCGATATCGACATTGCCCTGGTGCCCGCCAACGTGGCGAGCGTGCTTTACAACAAGACCGAGGGCGCGGTACAGGTCATCGACATCAACACGCTGGGCGTGCTGAACGTGGTGACGGGCGACGCGGACGTGACCTCGTTTGGCGACCTGGCGGGTCGCACCGTCTACATGACGGGCAAGGGCACCACGCCGGAGTACGTCATGAGCTACCTGCTGGAGCGCGCGGGCCTGACCGGCCAGGTGACGCTCGAGTTTAAGAGCGAGCCCACCGAGGTGCTGTCGGCCCTGCTTGCCGACCCGTCCGCCGTGGGCGTGCTGCCCGAGCCGTTCAAGACCGCTGCCATCGCCAAGAGCGAGGGCAAGCTGTCGGCACCGGTGAGCCTGACCGATGTGTGGGGCGAGCTGGCAGGTGACACGGGCTCGCGCTTGCTGACGGGCGTGACCGTGGTGCGCCGTGCCTTTGCCGAGGAACATCCCGAGGCCGTGGCGGAATTCCTGAGCTGCCATGCGGCGAGCGTGAAGGCCGTGAACGCGGCGCCGGCGGACTGGGCTCAGACCGTGGTCGATGCGGGCATCGTGGATAACGCCACGATTGCCGAAAAGGCGATTCCCGGGTGCATGCTCGTGTGCCAGACGGGGGAGGATATGAAGGCGGCGCTCGGTGGGTACCTGCAGGTGCTGGCCGATGCAGACCTGAGCGCCGTGGGCGGCAAGCTCCCGGCTGACGATTTCTACTACATGGAGTAGCCCGTGTGTGCGTTTGCTCGACACATGACAAAGCGTATGAAGGCGGTGGCGGCAGCAGGTGCCGTTGCCGCCTTTTGGCTTGCCGTGTGGGTCTTCGCGGCGGCGCTGGTGGCGCAGCCGTTGATTTTGCCGGGGCCGGGCGCTGTCGTGGTGGCGTTGCTGCGGCTGGTGTGCGATGGCGGTACCTGGTCGATTTTGGCGGGCTCGGGCGCGCGGATACTGGGCGGGCTGGCACTTGCCGCGGCGTGCGGCGGCGTGCTGGCGGGAGTCTCGGTGCGGTCGCGGACGTTTGCCCGTCTGGTGGCGCCGGCGCTTTCGTTTGTAAAGGCGACGCCGGTTGCCTGCGTGGTGGTTCTGCTGCTCATTTGGCTGGGGTCGGCGCGCGTGAGCATTGCAGCGGTCTTTTTGATGGCGCTGCCAGGCGTGTATTTTTCGCTGGTCGAGGGTTTGGCACAAGTGGATAAGCCGCTGGAGCAGATGTTTCGTCTGCATGGCGTGCGGGGCTGGCGACTGTTCTTCGCCCATACCTGGCGCGAAGTCCTGCCGTTTGTGCTTTCGTGCGCCCGTGCCGTGATCGGCATGAGCTGGAAGGCCGGCGTGGCGGCGGAGCTGATCGGTATGGCGACGGGCACCGTGGGCGAGCGCATCTATCAGGCGAAGCTGCTCATTGAGACGGCTGACCTGCTGGCGTGGACCGTGTTGGTCGTGGCGGCATCGTGGGCATGCGAGCGCGTGCTGGTGTGGCTGCTGCGGGCTTCGGGTTCCGTGGCATGGCGTGTTGCCGTGCGGGCGCATGGACATGGACTGCGCGGGCGTGCGGGGGGCGCGAGCGATGGCGCTTCGGCGGAGCTTGCGCTTGCCGTGGGCGATCGCGCGCCCTGGGCGCCGGCGCTGGACGGTCTGGTGCTCAACGTGCCCGCGGGTGGGCGTATCTGCGTGATGGGCGCCTCGGGCGTGGGCAAGTCGACGTTGCTTGCGCTGGCGGCGGGGGAGTGCACGCCGTGTTCCATGGTGTTTCAGGATGTGCGCCTGGCCGAGGACGCTTCTGCCCTGGATAACGTGCTAGTGTGCGCCGACGCGCGCGTGGACGCCTCGAGTGCCGCAGCCCTGCTGCGCCTGCTGGTGCCGGGGGTCGATGTACATGCTCGTGTGGCTGAGCTCTCGGGCGGGCAGCGCCGTCGCGTCGAGATTGCCCGAGCCCTGCTGTGCCCAGGCGACGCGGTGATTCTGGACGAGCCCTTTACCGGTCTAGATACCGCTGCGCGCGACGCATGCGCCGAAGTCGTGCTCGACTTGCTCGACGGTCGCATGCTGCTGCTTGCCACGCACGATGCCGTCGACGCTCAGGCCCTCAATATCTCGGACATCATCACGCTCTAAATACTTATTCAGCAACAAAATGATTCGTTTTCCTCCGTCCCCAAGGGATCAGGTGTGCTATTCTATCTGCGGGGTAATACTTAGGATTACCAAGTAATACCAACGCCGTAGAAACAAACTCCAGATGCGGGCCAATCGGGCTGCCTTCACAGCCCGTCGCCCAGCCGCGTGGCCCGCATCTATCCGCACCACCGTCGTTTCAAAAAGGAAGCGCCATGGCAGAACACATGACCCCGGTTGTCGCGAAGGTCTTGCCCGAGGAAAAGGCGGCCTTCGCGGCGGCAACCCAGCTCGTAGGCACCACGCCGTCCAACGCCATCCGCATGTTCATCGCCGCCTTCAATCGCTGCGGCACCTTTCCGTTCGACATTTCGCCCAGCGGGGCCTTTGGCACTGCACCCGATTCTCATCAATAAGTGATCCGTTTTCCTCCGTCCCCATGGGGTCAGCTCTCTGCCGAGTTGTGGTAGAACTAGGGAACGGTTTTGAGGAGGTTGGCATGCTCAATGCGATAGCGTGGGCGCTTGCCTGTTTTGGTGTTGTCGCTGCCGATATAGCCCTGGGCGTGGTTCTGTTTTCGGTTCTCGATGCCGTATCGGTGCTGACGGGCTATCCGATCGACAATCTCGATATCCAATGGTTCCAGGCCGCCGCTCAGACGGCGTCGTTTTTGATGGCGCTGCTGTGGTGGCGTTATCTGTGGCCTCGCTCCTTCATGGCGCGCCGGCAAGGTGAACGTCCGCTCGGCGGGGGAGCAAGTGCTGCATGGAAGCGCATCGCTTGCGTTGTCGTGATTGGCCTTGCCCTGCAGGTGGTCGTTGGCTACGTGACCGACGCCGTGCTGTCGCTGTTGCCCGATGCCGCGGCCGACTACAGCGAGCTTGTCGAGGAAACAGGCATGGGCGACACCAGCTATCTCGCCGTCCTGACTACGGTGCTCGGCGCTCCGTTTTGCGAGGAACTGCTGGTGCGCGGTATCATTTTTGAGTTTTCGCTCAGAGCGTTTAATCCGCAGTGCCGCCCACTTTGGAAGCGCCGGCGTCGTGCGAGCGCGCAGGACGGTGCCATAGTGCCCTGGGCGGCCCCGAGTACCTGGGGCGTCGCCGCGGCGATTGTGCTGCAGGCGGCAATCTTCGGTTTTATGCACATGAACTGGGTGCAGGGCTGCTATGCGGGCGCTGCCGGCCTCATTTTTGGTTGGGTACTCGTGACGACCGGAAAGCTTCGCTACACGATTCTGTTGCACTTTGCCTTTAACGCCGGGTCGTACCTCATGGGCCTGCTGTGGTTTGTGAACACGCCGCTCGACGTGATAATCACGGTTGCCATCGCCGGCTTTGTGCTGGTAGAGGCGATGCGGTCGCTCAGGCAGGCGTGCCAGCTGGCTCGCTCCCGTCAGTAAATGTGATTCCCCTAAGGAAAACACGACTAGGCGTGTCTGAGCGTGTTCCCCCTAGGGAAATCACGACTGGAGACAGCCCAAGCGTGTTCCCCCTAGGGGGAACACGCTTGGCCGATGAGGAGACGTCGGCTGGCCAAGAGACGCCGGCCGGCCCTCGCCACGCTAGTTGCGGCGTCCGCCGCCGTTGGCGCCCTGACGTCCCTGGGCCGCGCGGTTCCGGCCGGCGGTGTTCTGTGCGCGCGACATGCCACCGTGGCCCTTGCTGCCTTTGGGTCCCTTGCCGGCGGCGCCACCGTGGGCCTTGCCGCCCTTCTTGCCGGTGCCATGGCCACCGCCAGCAGACGTCTCGTCCGGGCGCGGGGGCACGGGACGAATCAGGCAATGCTTGGTGTAGCCAATCAGATCGCGGCGGCCGGCCTTTTCCAGCGCCTCGCGCACGAGCTTGTAGTTTTCGGGCTTGCGATACTGGATGAGTGCGCGCTGCATGGCCTTCTCGTGCGGGTCGCGCGCCACATAGATCGGCTCCATGGTGCGCGGATCCACGCCGGTGTAGTACATGCACGTCGACATGGTGGACGGGGTGGGGTAGAAGTCCTGCACCTGCTCGGGCATGTAGCCCATGTCGCGCACGGCCTCGGCAAGGTCTACGGCTTCCTTCATCGTCGATCCGGGGTGGCTCGAGATTAGGTATGGCACCACGTATTGCTTAAGACCGTATTCGCGGTTCAAACGCTCAAATTTACGGCAGAATGCGTCGTAGACGGCGCGGCTCGGCTTGCCCATCACGGACAGCACCGCGTCGCTCACGTGCTCGGGCGCTACGCGCAGCTGGCCCGAGACATGGTGTTCCAACAGCTCGCGCAAAAACTCGTCCGAGGCATCGGCCATGGTGTAGTCGAAGCGGATGCCGCTGCGGACGAAGACCTTCTTGACGCCCGGCAGCTGGCGCAGGTCGCGCAGCAGCTGCGTGTAGCCGCTCTCGTCGACCACCATGTTCTTGCACACACTCGGCCACAGGCAGCGCTTGTTCTTGCATACGCCGTGCTTGAGCTGCTTGTCGCAGGCGGGACGGCTAAAGTTGGCCGTCGGCCCGCCCACGTCGTTGATGTAGCCCTTAAACTCGGGGTCGTGCGTGAGTAGCTCGGCCTCGCGCATGATCGAGTCGTGGCTGCGCATCTGCAGCACGCGGCCCTGGTGGAAGGTGAGGGCGCAAAACGAGCACTCGCCAAAACAACCGCGGTTGGAGCTAATGGAAAACTTGATCTCGGCAAAGGCCGGCACGCCGCCCGCTGCGTCGTAATCGGGATGCCAATCGCGTGCGTAGGGGAGCTCGGCCACCTCGTCCATCTCGTCGGTGGTGAGCGTCGCCGACGGCGGGTTCTGCACCACATAGACGCTGTTGGGGTAGGGTTCTACCAGGCGATGCCCGGTGATGGGGTCCATGTTCTGCTGCTGCACGTTAAAGCTGCGCGCGTAGTTGAGCTTGTCGGCGGCGAGGTCGTCCCAGCTGGGCAGCAGGTCGTAGTCGTAGACCTCGTCGAGCGAGCTGGTGCGGTAGACAGTGCCGTTGATATAGGTGATCTGATCGACGGGCAGTCCCGCGTCGAGCGCGTCGGCGATCTCGACGATCGCGTGCTCGCCCATGCCGTAGATGAGGATGTCGGCGCCCGAGTCGAGCAGTACCGAGCGCTTGAGCTTGTCCTGCCAGTAGTCATAGTGGGCCAAGCGGCGCAGGCTTGCCTCGATGCCGCCGATGATGATGGGGGCGTCCTTGAATGTTTGGCGGATGAGATTGCCGTAGACCGTGACGGCTCGGTTGGGGCGGTGCCCCTCCTCGCCGCCGGGGGTATAGGCATCGGTGTGGCGGCGGTGCTTGGTCACCGAATAGTGGTTGACCATGGAGTCCATGTTACCGGCACTGACGAGAAAGCCCAGACGTGGCTCGCCGAGCACGGTGATGCTGGCGGGGTCGGTCCAGTCGGGCTGGCAGATGATGCCCACCTTGTAGCCGTGCGCGTCGAGGACGCGGCTGATGATGGCCATGCCAAAGCTGGGATGGTCCACGTAGGCGTCGCCGCAGATGTAGACAAAGTCGCACTGGTCCCAGCCGCGCGCATCCATGTCGGCACGACTGACGGGGAGGAACTTATCGCGGCCCGGGCGCCAGGGACGGGCGGGCGCAGCCGGGGTATGAGTGGCGTGGCCGCCCTGGTCCTTGCCGCCACGCTTTTGCTGCTGGCCGCGCTGGGCATGCTTGCAGTGCTGGTTGTGCTGAGCGTCCTGGGGCTTTTTTGCCACGATTCCTCCCGTTGTTAGTATGCTGCACGTAATTGTAACCAGTCTTTTTGGGACGGCGCTAAAAAGACTGGTGGAGTACACGGGGCGTCGGGTGTCGGCGCCGCGCCCGCTGTTTGTTTCCAGACTGTGTATCCCCGTGCCGAAGGGGCCGTCTCGCGCGCACGCCATGTTGTCAATGGGTTACAGTATGAACGGCGGCTATGTCTCCGCCAACGCACGAGAGAGTCGTCAACAAGGAGGATGCACGACGATGCAGCGTGCCAAACAGATATCGGAGTCTATTGAGCTGGGCATTATCTTGGCGCTCGCCGGTGGCTTTATGGATGTGTATTCGTACATTGGGCGCGATCATGTTTTCGCCAACGCGCAGACGGGCAACATCCTGCTCGTGGGCGTGAGCATCTCGGAGGGCAACTGGGCGCTGGCGGGGCGCTATTTCTTCCCCGTGGTGTCGTTTGCTGTGGGCATTATGCTTGCCGACCTGGTGCACGAGCGGTTTGGCAGTGTGATTCATTGGCGCCAGGTGACGGTGTTTTTTGAAGCCGTTATCTTGCTGGGCGTGAGCTTTATCCCGGGCGGCGATTTCAACCTGCTCGCCAACTGCCTCACCTCATTTGCCTGCGGTATGCAGGTCGAGAGCTTCCGCAAGATCCACGGTCACGGCATCGCCACGACTATGTGCATCGGCAACCTCCGTAATGCCTTGCAAAACGTGGACGACTACATCATCACCCATAAGCGCGGCTTTTTGGAAAACGGCCTGCTGTACTTTGGCGTGATCTTCACCTTTGTGTTTGGCGCCGTGCTGGGCAATTGGTGCATTGAGCGCATGGGCCTGCACGCCATTGCGGTGGCGAGTGTGCTGCTGTTTGTCGCGTTTGGCATTATGTTTATCGATCGCGAGCGCGATTTGCGCTTTCGCTGGAAACGCGCCTGCGAAAATTGGAAAGACGCCTGCCAAAAATAACGGCAGGATATGACAGGGGCAGTTCCCTTGTCAGATAGATCGATAATGGGGAGGGGACGGCCATCTTGGCCGCCCCTTTTTTGTTTAGCGGTCAGGTGGTGACGATACCAGTTGTTGAAACGCTTTAACACTTTTGATGTTCTCGCGCGTTTTTTGTTTCAAAAGCGTTAGGATGGGACATATAGCGCGGGGCGTAACGGGTGCCCCGCACACGATAGGAGGCTATCAATGGCTAATCGTTTCGTTCTCAACACCATTTCTTATCATGGTTCTGGCGCTATCAAGGAGATCCCCGGCGAGCTCCAGCGTCGCGGCTACAAGAAGATCTTCGTCTGCTCCGACCCCGATCTGGTCAAGTTTGGCGTTACCGCTAAGGTGACCGACGAGCTCGACGCTGCCGGCATCGCTTGGAGCCTCTACTCCGAGATCAAGCCCAACCCCACCATCCAGAACGTCAAGGACGGCGTCGAGGCCTTCAAGGCCGCCGAGGCTGACGCTATCGTGACCATCGGTGGCGGCTCCTCCATGGACACCGCCAAGGCTATCGGCATCATCATCAACAACCCCGAGTTCGCCGATGTTCGCAGCCTCGAGGGCGTTGCTCCCACTAAGAACCATGCCGTGTTCACCATCGCCGTACCGACGACCGCCGGTACTGCTGCCGAGGTGACCATCAACTACGTCATCACCGACCCCGAGAAGGTCCGCAAGTTCGTGTGCGTCGACACCAACGACGCCCCCGAGGTCGCCGTCGTCGACCCCGACATGATGGCTTCCATGCCCGCCGGCCTGACCGCCTCTACCGGCATGGACGCTCTGACCCACGCCATCGAGGGCTACACCACCAAGGGCGCTTGGGAGCTCTCCGACATGTTCCACTTTGAGGCTATTAAGCTGATCAGCGAGAACTTGCGCGACTCTGTCGCCGAGGCCAAGTCCGGTCAGCCCGGCTCCGGCCGCGAGGGTATGGCTCTTGGCCAGTATGTCGCCGGCATGGGCTTCTCCAACGTCGGCCTGGGCATCGACCACGCCATGGCTCACACCCTGTCCGCTCACTACGATACCCCGCACGGTGTCGCCTGCGCCATGCTGCTGCCGATCGCCATGGAGTTCAACAAGCCGGTTTGCGCCGAGCGCCTGGCCAAGGTCGCCGTTGCCATGGGCGTTGACACCACGGGCATGAGCACCGACGAGGCCGCCGATGCTGCCATTGCCGCCGTTAAGCAGCTTTCCGCCGACGTGAACATTCCGCACGTCTGCGAGGCCATGAAGGCTGACGAGATCGAGGTCCTGGCCAAGGACGCCATGGCCGATGCCTGCTTCCCGGGTAACCCGCGCGAGGCGACGCTCGACGACGTCATCGAGCTCTTCAAGAAGATCTGCCCGGCTGCCTAACTTGGTTCGGCGGGCCCCTGCCCGTTAGCCCCAGAATCGTCCTCGGACATGTCGGAGGCCCCGTTGCGCACTACGTGCGGCGGGGCCTCCTTCTGTCCTGCGGAAAGATTCTGGGGCTAACGGGCAGGGGGCCGCCGGCTCGTTATCGTGACGGGCGCTGCTCTGAGAAGCTCGATGGGTTGTCTCGCTAGGTAAATAATTGTGCGTGGTGGTATTGTTGCTGTGGGTTTAATTCGATATGAAAGGGTGACTTTGGTGTCCAAGATGGATTCTATGCTCTCCTATATTACTGACCAGCTGAAGGCGCTTACCTCGATTGCTTCGCCTACCGGCTATACCCGTGCGGCGACTGATTATCTAATGGAAACATTGCGCGATATGGGGTTTGGGCCTGAGCGTTCTAATAAGGGCAACGTGCTCGTTGAGCTTGGTGGTGAGGGTGAGCCGCTCGTGTTGGCGAGCCATGTCGATACCCTGGGCGCTATGGTGCGCTCTATCAAGGACAATGGTCGTCTGCGCCCCACGACGATCGGCGGGCATCAGTGGTCTACGGCCGATGGCGAGAACTGCACCGTCTACACGCGCGACGGCAATGTGTACACGGGTGTGGTCCTCAATACCGAGCCTTCGGCGCACGTGGCCGACGAGCCGGTCAAGACTATCGAGAAGAACATGGAGATCCTGCTCGACGAGAACGTCGACAGCAAGGACGATGTGCTCGAGCTGGGTATTCAGACTGGCGACATCATCGCTATGGACCCTCGCACGACGGTGACGGAGAGTGGCTACATTAAGAGCCGCTTCCTGGACGACAAGCTTTCGGCCGCCATTTTGCTGGGCTTGGCGCGTGCCGTCGCCGCTGGCGAGGTGACGCTTTCGCGTAAGGTTTCGCTGCTCTTTACCGTGTACGAGGAGGTCGGCCATGGCGGTGCCTTTGTGCCGGCCGACACGCGCGAGATGATCAGCGTGGACATGGGCTGCGTGGGCGACGACCTGGGCTGCACCGAGCGCATGGTGTCGATTTGCGCCAAGGATTCGGGCGGCCCCTACAACTACGATCTGGTGACCACGCTGTCCAATATCGCGCGCGAGCTTGAGCTCGATTACGCCATCGACGTGTACCCGCATTACGGCTCGGACGTTGAGGCCACGCTCTCGGCCGGCTACGACATTCGCCATGGTCTGATCGGCCCCGGCGTGTACGCGAGCCACAACTACGAGCGCAGCCACATCGACGGCGTGCGCAACACCTTCGAGCTCGTCCGCGCCTACGTACAGCGCTAGCGATGCAGCGGCCTCGGCTGATACGGCAGTACCGACCGAGGCCGTCCTCTCTAAGTTGCGGTGAAATAGGGACTGTTTGGCGGTTTTAAACGCTTAAACAGTCCCTATTTCACCGCAATTTATGAAGGGGATGGGGCTACTTAAGTGCGCCGGTCACGGTGCCGCCGCCCAGGACGACGTCGCCGCGGTAGACCACAACGGCCTGTCCGGGGGCGATGGCTCGTTGTGGCTCGTCAAAAGTTAGCAGCATTTGCCCGTCTTCGTCACGCGTAAGGGTCGCTGCCTGGTCTTTCTGACGGTAGCGGTACTTGGCGCCTACGCGAATGCCGCCGGCATCGAGCTCGGCCTCCATGCGTGCGTCCGGCGCGCTCCAGATCCAGTCGTCGGCCGTGAGTGCTGTGGCCGTTAGGTCCTCGGCCTCGCCCAGATGCACGGTGTTGTTGGCGGCATCGACGCCCGTCACATACACGGGATGCGCCATCGCGACGCCCAAGCCCTTGCGCTGGCCGATGGTATAGCGCAACGCGCCGTTATGGCGTCCGACCACGCTGCCGTCGCGCCACACAATGTCGCCCGGTGCAGCGGGATGTCCGCAGCGGCGCTCGATATAGCCCGCGTAGTCACCGTCTGGAATAAAGCAGATGTCCTCGCTTTCGGCCTTCTGGGCGTTGGTAAAGCCTTGCTCGGCGGCTATGCGGCGCACGTCGCGCTCTTTGTCTAGGCCTGCCAGCGGAAAGATCGTGTGCGCCAGGCGCTCCTGCGTAAGCGAATATAAAAAGTAGCTCTGGTCCTTTTTGGGATCTTCGCCGCGATGCAGCTGCCAGGTGCCGTCTACTGTCTGGCTTGTTTTGGCGTAATGACCCGTTGCGATGTAGTCGCAGCCCATGTCCAGCGCCGCACCGAGCAACGCGCCAAACTTTATGTGGCGGTTGCAGATGATGCACGGGTTGGGCGTCAGCCCCTCCTGGTAGGCGTTCACAAAGCGCTCGATAACGCTGTGGTCGAAGGTCTGCTGCAAGTCGAGCACATGGTGGGGTATCCCCAGACGCTCGGCGACGGCCTTTGCATCGGCGATGTCGCGGTCGACTTTGCTCATACCCGTTGCAGGATCGGGCGCGGGGCAGGTGAGGCGCATGGTGGCGCCGACGCATTCGTAGCCCTGGCTTTTGAGCAGGTACGCGGTCACGCTGGAATCGACGCCGCCGCTCATGGCGACGAGCACGCGCTTGTTGTGCATGGGGAGGTTCTCCTTGGTGGCATGTGGCCAAAAAAGAAAAGCGGCGCGGGAGGCTGGTTCCGCGCCGCAGACATTGTAGCAAGTTCGGGCGTCTCGTGGGACACCCTGATTGGATGGGCTCAGACTGCCGGGAGAGAGGAGACCGGCTCGTCCGTGGGCTCAACCTATGGGCGACAGGCCCTAGTCCTGGAAGAGCGCCGTGGACAGGTAGCGCTCGCCGGTGTCGGCAAGCAGGGCCACGATGGTCTTGCCCTCGTTCTCGGGGCGCTTGGCCAGCTGCAGCGCGGCCCACACGGCGGCGCCGGACGAAATGCCCACGAGCACGCCCTCCTTGTGGCCCACGGCGCGGCCGGTCGCAAAGGCGTCGTCGTTCTCGACGGGGATGATCTCGTCATAGACCTGGGTGTCGAGGACGTCGGGCACAAAACCGGCGCCGATACCCTGGATCTTGTGCGGGCCGGCTTGGCCCTTGGAGAGCACCGGGGAAGTGGCGGGCTCGACGGCGACGACCTTGATTTCGGGGTTCTGCTCCTTAAGGAACTCACCCACGCCGGTCACGGTGCCGCCGGTTCCAACGCCGGCGACGAAGATGTCGACCTCGCCGTCGGTGTCATCCCAGATCTCGGGGCCGGTCGTGGCCTTGTGGATGGCGGGGTTGGCGGGGTTCACAAACTGGCCGGCGATGATGCTGTTGGGAGTCTCCTTCTGCAGTTCCTCTGCCTTGGCGATAGCGCCCTTCATGCCCTTGGAGCCGTCGGTGAGCACGAGCTGCGCACCGTATGCCTGCATCAGCTTGCGGCGCTCGACGGACATGGTCTCGGGCATGGTGATGATCACCTTGTAGCCGCGGGCGGCCGCCACCGAGGCGATGCCGACGCCGGTGTTGCCGCTCGTGGGCTCGATGATGGTGTAGTCGCCGCCGCGCACGAGCTTGCCTGCCTTCTCGGCCTCGTCAATCATGTTCTTGGCGACGCGGTCTTTAACTGACCCGGCGGGGTTGAAGTATTCGAGTTTGACGAGCACACGAGCCTTGAGGTCCTCGTCGGCCTCAAAGTGAGTGAGCTCCAGGAGCGGGGTGTGGCCGATAAGCTGATCGATGGACGTGTAAACCTTGCTCATGGTGAACCTCCAAAGTGTTCAAGTTGCTGGTTGCCGTGTGGTTTCACGGTGCGTGTAGCAGCTAAACCCATAAACCTTATAGGTTGTTCGTTTAGCTGTTGGGAAGCATACTAGACACTAAAGCCTAGTAATGCAATAGGAAATAGAAGATTATTACGAGCTGATTAACCATCTTGACCGGAACGGGTATTTTCAAAACCAATTTTTCGGCTAGAATTTCTACGGACTAAATGACCGAAAGGCAGCACTATACATGTTGGTTTCTACAAAGGGCAGATATGCCCTGCGCGTTATGGTCGATCTGGCCGAGCACCAGGCGGCCGGTCGCATCCCGCTCAAAGAGATCGCGGCGCGACAGGGGATTTCCGAGAAATATCTCGAGAACATCTTGGCTACGCTCGTGCGCGCCAACATGCTTTCGGGCATGCGCGGCAAGGGCGGCGGCTACGTGCTCACGCGCCCGCCCGAGCAGTACACGGTGGGCGAGATCCTGCGCCTGACCGAGGGCAGTCTGGCACCGGTTGCATGCCTGGATGGCGACTGCAAGGGCTGCTCACGCTCGGATGAGTGCCCCACGCTCGACGTGTGGAAGAACCTGGACAAGCTCATCAACGACTACCTCGACGGTGTGACACTCGATCAACTTGTCGCTCCCAACCATGGCTACGACTACGTCATCTAACCCACACCTGCCATTTGGGGACGGGGTAGAAATGGTAGATTCTCTCGCCCTTTGAGACTTGACAAATAAGAAGGCCGCCCATTTTTGCGATGGGCGGCCTTCGTTTTGGGCTGTTGAGACGGGCACGGCCGGAATGGCCGTTTTAGTCCTCGGCGATGCTGTCGAGGATGCTGCGCGTGATGGATACCAGGATACTGCCCATAAAGGCCGATCCAAAGCTGGCGATGGAGATGCCCGCGCCCAGCAGATTGACCGACAGGTAGCTGGCCAGCTCGAGCATAAAGCTGTTGACTACGAGCTGAAAAACACCAAGCGTAATAATAGTGAGCGGCAGTGAGATGACGGTCAGGAACGGTTTGACGAACGAATCGACAATGTTCAGGAACAGTCCCACAAAGGCAAAGCAGACCCAGGTCTCGGCAAAGCCGAAGGGTTGGATACCGGGGACGAGGAACGTGGCGATCGCGATGGCGATCGAGGTGAAGAGCCAGTTAAGCATAAAGCGCATGGCGTGAATCCTTTCTTGCGCCGGGATTGCTGGCGTCGCGTGAAGCGGCTTACGGCGGCGACCTGGATGGTTGCGCGGGCGCGCCGCGGTGTTTGGGCGCCCATTGTCTCAAATATTCGTGGAGCTTACGTGCGCATATGGTTTCTAAACGGCGTTCGTCCTGAAAAACGCGCCGCTGGCAGAGAGTCTTGTCGCTTTAGTTTGGTGGTGTGCTACACTGCTACGGGCAAAAGCCACAGGCGTTGCCCTATTGCATAGAACGGGTGAACGATGCCCGATGTCAGTATCAACTTCGATGCCTTTTGGCGGGTTTGGCGGTGATCGATGAATATCGAGAACATGTTTGACAAGCCTGATGTCAAGCAGCTGGTCCACGCATTTAGCCTTTTGGACGACGAGAAGGATATCCAAGCGTTTTTGACCGATATCTGCACGCCGCGCGAGATTTGCGACCTTTCTCAGCGTTTGCAGGTTGCGCGCTATTTGGACGAGGGCGAGCCTTATGTTGAGGTTCAGGCCCGTACCGGCGCTTCGTCCACCACGGTGAGCCGCGTTTCAAAGGCGCTGAACGGCGAGTACGGTGGCTACCGCAAGATCCTCATTAAGTTGGAGGATGGCGAGTAGGCCAGCGACAACATTGAATTACGAAGAACCGTCCCTCCGGGGGCGGTTTTTATATGCCTGCAATCGGCTGGTGCGTTGGGTTCAGGTTGCTTTGTACCAAAAGATGGAACTGCGGTGGCAATGTGTCCGCTTGGGCGGGTAGGATGGATGCATTGATTATTGCGAACGGTTTGAGCGGAGGACCATGCCTGTTCGAATCTATACCACCAATGCCGGCACGGATTTGAGCGATGCCGAGTCGGCGCTGCTTGCCGACCTTATTGCCCGTCACGGGCGTGCCGTGTTGCTGGCACCAACGTTTGCCGAGCTCGATCTGTGCCGTCATGATGCGGCGGAAGCCGGCATTTCGCTGGGTATCGACTACAAGACACCCGCATCGTGGCTTCGCTCGCTTTGGGAGCTTTTGGGCGACGGGCGCGGTTTCGTCGACAACCTGCAACGTCAGATGCTGTTTTCGGATATGATTGCCCGCCGCGACGATGCCGACCTGCAGCCGCTTTCGCGTAGCCAGGGCACGGTGCGCATGCTCGCGCGCATGGCCCGCGATGTGCTGCCGGGTGTGGCGGGGACGACGGCCGAGCGATGCGGTGGCAACAATTGCCAGCCTGAGCCAAAAAGCGATGCCGAGGCTCGTGTGTTCGAGCTTTTGCGCGCCTACGCGGGCGGTTTGGACCGTCGAGATATGGTTGAGCCCTGCGAGGCAGCTGACATTATGACCAGTGTCCTGGCCGATAGCCTGCCGGCGTGCACTCGCGTCGTATGCGTGCGCGGTATCACGTCGTTTACGCACGGTCTGCTCGAGCTGCTGTCTGCCGTGGCGAACAATGGGGGAGAGGTCGTCGTGCTGCTTGCCCGCGAGCAGGCGGCGATGCGCGAGGAGCTTGCCACGGCATTTGATGCCCGCGATGTGTTGTTTGAGATCGCGCCGCTGGGGAAGAACGCCGTCGCGTCTGATGTCGCTTGCGGGACCGCCGCTCAGCCTGCCTT
Source organism: uncultured Collinsella sp. (assembly GCA_902494165.1). Classification (GTDB taxonomy): domain Bacteria; phylum Actinomycetota; class Coriobacteriia; order Coriobacteriales; family Coriobacteriaceae; genus Collinsella. Next base: position 102,625 of record CABUSD010000003.1, read on the forward strand.
TATTGAGGTCGCTGGCCCCCATGCCCGTGCTCATGCTTATGCGGACGCCATCGATAAGTTGGTGAAAGCGCACAAGGAGTCCAAGGCCGATAAAGCTACTGCAACGCCCGCCGACCCCGTGCGCGTGCTCGTCGTTTCTGCCCGGGCACCCCAGCTGTTCGGCGAGCTCGCCGCCCGTTTGGCGGCGCGTCACATTGCGGCCGAGACGACTGAGTTCACGGCGTTTTCCCAGTCCATCGCGGGCAGGCAGTTTACGGCGCTCGCCAACCTGATCGAGCGTATGAAAGCCGCCGACGAGGGCACCGCTTCCAAGACTGAGTGGTGGCCCGCGCCGGAGCTTACCGACTGGATCTACAGTCCGCTTTCGGGCGCTGATGCCGTCAATGCCCGTACCTTCGATAAGAATATGCGTCTCTCGCGCAGCAAGACTACCGCGGGCGTCAAGAGCCTGCTGCAGAGCGTTCAGGGCCAGGTGAGGGGCGCGCGCAAGGCGACGAGCGACGATAACTGGTTTAAGAACGTACCGTGTGTGGTCTCGGACGTGTTCCAGGCGCTGTGGCGTGACAAGCCCGTGACGGCGCTTAAGGCCATGCTTGCCGTTGCCGAGGCGTTGCCCGATCGCGCTCTAGGCGGCCTTGACGGCCAGGCCCGTCGCCAGGCAGAGACGGCTTTGCTGCGCCATGCCATCGACATCCTTATGAACGATGCTCGCGCGCTCGACGTGTCGCAGGCCGCGACCGTGCCGGTTCTCGACGGCGTTCGAACCAAGGTGGACAAGCGCAGTACCGCCTACGATTACGAGACCTACGAGGTCGATCGCACACCACGAGCACAAGTGCGCTTCGCGTCGCTTGCCGATGCGTCGGTTCTTCGCCCTGGCAGCTACGATGCCGTGCTGTTTGCCGATGTCGACCTGGACAGCTATCCGCTTTCGCACGAAGAGGGCCCGCTTGCCACGTTGACAGCCGAGCTGCGCCGCGACGGCGTGTCTTTGGAGCCCGCTGCCCTGCTGCGCGTGCGCTTTGGCCGTGCGATGCAGGCGGCGAGCGGTCCGGTCGCGCTCGCCCGTGTGACGCACGATCGCCAGGCACGCGAGTGCTACCCGGCAGCCGTATGGACCGAGCTGTGGGCACATGCCGAGGCCGCTGGCGCTGCCAAGCCCATGCGCGTGGGCGAGGGCGATATCATCGCCGACTTTGATCCCTCGGCAGGTGAAGGTCTTAGGCGCGAGCGCGTGACCTGTGAAGCTCCTCAGCATCTGAGCGATGAAGCCATTCCGTATTTGGTCCTGTGCCGTCGCGATGGCGAGGGTGAGGACGCGCCGCTTGTGCCGCGTCTGACGTCCGCCTCGCAGATCGAGGCCTATTCCACCTGCCCGCTGTGCTGGTTCGTCTCGTATCGCGTCAAGCCCCAGTCGATCGACGCTGGCTTTGGCAACATGGAAAAGGGCAACTTTGTCCACGACGTGCTGGAGCATCTGCATGCCCGTCTGCCCCAAGAGGGCATGGAGCGCGTGACGCCCGAGAATCTGCCGCGTGCACAGGAGCTGCTGCACGAGGTCTTTGACGAGACGTTGGCCGAGCACACCGGCAAGCGCGGCACGGAGGGCCCGCTGGTGCCGCTCTCTGCGGTGGAGGAACGCCAGGTGGCCGAGATCTTGCCGCAGCTGGAGGGTGTGCTTGCCTACGAGTCCGAGGCACTTGCCCCCTTTGCCCCGCGCTACCTGGAGTTCGCCTTCAACGAGCTCAAGGTCGAGTATGCCGGTTGGCCGCTTGGCGGGCGCATCGACCGCGTGGACGTGGACGCCGAGAATCGCGCCGTGGTAATCGACTACAAGCATCGTTCGGGTGTCGAGGAGTTTAAGCTTGCCGACCCCACGGTGCGTGACGAGGAGACGGGCGAGGCTCCCATCGACGACCCGCGCTGGCTGCCGCCCCATACCCAGACACTCATCTACGCGCAGGCCATGCGTCGGGCGCTGGGCCTAGATACCCGTGCTGCGCTCTATTTCTCGACCAAGGGCGGCAAGCCCGCGCTGCGCGGCGCGGCAAGTGCCGAGTTGCTCGAGGAAGAGCGTGGTGACGGTCGCATCCCGGGCCTCAAGAAGGGCTTCCCGGGCGAGGGCGGCAGCATGGACTTCGATGCCCTGCTCGACCGCGTGGAGACCGGCATTGCCGAGCGCCTGCGCGAGCTCGAGGCAGGTGACGTCGCCGCTGTCGACCCGACATCGGCGCAAGCCGCGCATGCGCGCTGTTCGTATAACCACCAAGGAACGTTTGTAAGGAGGGGCGTGTAGACCATGGATCTTTCGACTTTGATGCCGCAACAGCTGCAGATCGTCAAGACGCTCGACCGTCCGCTGTTTGTCTCGGCGGGCGCCGGTTCGGGCAAGACCTTTACCCTCACGCGCCGCATCGTCTACGCGCTCTCGCCCGAATCCGGTCCGTTCGTCGAGCATCTGGACCAGGTGCTCGCCATCACCTTTACCAAGGATGCCGCGGCCGAGATTCGCGACCGCGTGCGCCGTGCGCTTATCGACGAGGGCATGGACGAGGAAGCACTGACCGTCGACGACGCGTGGATCTCGACCATTCACGGCATGTGCTCGCGTATCCTGCGCGCGCACGCGCTGGAGCTGGGCATCGACCCTGAGTTCACGGTGCTCACCGATACCGACGAGCTCATGGATCAGGCTGTTGAGCATGTGCTGGGTCGCGCGACGGCACCCGATGCCGCCCCCGAGCTCGCGGCATCGCTCAAGGCCCTCTATGCCTGGTATCCCATGGCGGGGGAGGGCGGTTCCTTTGGCGGCGGTACGACCATCAAGGGTCTGGTGCGCGACCTGCTGGAGCTGTCGAGCCAGTTGCCGGGCGGTATGGACGACGTGTGCGTGGCGCGCGGCCAGGCCGATACCTCGGCACTCGCCGATGCCTATCGCGCGGCGCTGGGCGCAAGCAAGGCCGCGACCGAGAAGGCGCAGATGGCACTCGACGCCATTGACGCGTTCGAGGCGAGCGGCAAGACCATGGCCGATGCAGCGCGACTCATGATGTCGTGCACCATGCCGCGCGCGAGCAAGGCATTCCCTAAGGAGCAGGTCGAGCTGCTCAAGGCCGAGGCCGCCGATGCGTTTATCAATATCGTGCTTGCCTGCGGTGGCCCGGCGCTCGATGCGCTGGTGGGCCTGGCCCGTTCCGTGGAGGCTGAGTATCGCGCGCTGAAGGCTGCCCAGTCCGCTCTCGATAATAACGACCTGCTGCGTATGGCTTACGAGGCGTTGCGCGATTACCCTGCCATCCGAGCCGCCTACGAGGGCCGCTTTAAGATGGTCATGATCGATGAGTTTCAGGATACCGACCAGATGCAGGTCGATCTGATACGCTACCTGACGGGTGCGGGGGAGCGCGCGCTGTGCACCGTGGGCGATGCACAGCAGTCCATCTATCGCTTCCGTGGCGCCGAGGTCGAGGTGTTTCGCCGCCAGGAGCGCAAGGTGGGCTCCTCTGCTGCGCCCGAGACGGCTGTCGCATCCGATGCCCCCGCTGGCGAGCTCGTCAAACTCGTGCGCAACTTCCGCAGCCACGACGAGGTGCTGCGCTACGTAGCACGCGTCTTTGACGGCGATGACGGCGGCCTGATGCAGGGCTTTTTGGATCTTGAGGCGAGCGACGGCCGCAAGGACACGCTGGTGGCGGACGCCTCGCGCCGCCAGGCCCTCTTTGTTGCCGGCAGCAGTATGCAGGAGCGCACGCAGGCCAAGGCCCGCGCGATCGCCGAGCGCTTCCGCGCGCTTGCCGATGCCGGCCAGCCCCAGGGCGGCATGGTACTGCTGCTGGGCCGCATGACCAACGCCGATGTCTACGCCCAGGCCTTCCGCGATCAGGGGCTCGACTGCGTCATCGCAGGCGGCTCGGTCTTTGCCCAGGCAGCCGAGGTGCAGACGGTGCGTGCCCTGGTCTGCGCGCTCGCCAATCCGGCCGATACGGCGCAGGGCCTTATGCCGCTGCTCGCCTCGCCGATGTTTGCGCTCGGCGCCCAGGAGTTCCTGGCGCTGGCGACCAAGCTCGATAGCGAGACAGGGGAGACCTCGCGCCGGAATATCGACATGGGCATCATGAGCGATTTCGACGTGCCGGGTTTGCAAGACTTGCCGCTTGTGACGCGCGCCCGCGAGGTGCTGCGGTATGCGCTTCGTCGCGTGGGCCGCGATTCGTTCGCCGCCATCGCGCGCGACGTGGTCAACGCCTCCGGCTGGTTTGTGCGTCTGGGACAGCGTGGTCCCGAGGGCAAGGCCATTGCCGCCAACGTGCTCAAGGCGCTCGACGCCGTGGCTGAGGCTGAGGCCGAGTTCGGCAACTCGCCGCGTTCCATCGCGCTGGCCTTCGACCGCTTCTTGGCGGGCAAGGAAGCCCCGGGTGTCCTCAACGAGGAAGGCGACGGCGCGGTGCGCATCATGACGGTGCATGCCTCCAAGGGTCTGGAATATCCGGTCGTGGCGGTCGCCGAGTGCTTTGGCGTGCGTAAGTCCTCGGGTGCGGCACAGATGGGTCGCGTCGAGGGCGGAGCGCAGGTCGTGGCACTGCCGGCACGCTTCGACGGCGTTAAGCTTGCCGACGGTACCTTTGTGAAGGGCGACGACGTCAAAAAGCAGTTTGAGCACGCGTTTAAGGGCAAGGGCACGTCGCTGTGGCTGCCGCCGGAGCTCATGGAGGACGTCTGTGCGACGGGTTCTCCCGCCGAGGCATTTGCTCGCCTGCGCAACGACGACCTGCAGCTTTCGCTCGAGGAGCGGGCTCGTCTGCTCTATGTCGCCATGACGCGAGCACGCGAGCTAGTCATTCTGGCGATGGATGCCGGCGTGAGCCGTGGCAAGGTGACGGCGCCGACCTTCGATGTCGAGACGGATCTGACCTACGATGTCCTGCGCCGCATTCTGCCGACGGACGCTCTGGACATGCCGCAGCTCGATGCCGACCGCCTGGTGTTCGACAACTCCCAACCGGGCGACTACGAGCTCATTTCGCTTTCGGACTTTACCTTTGGCGAGCAGGCGTTTGAGGCCAACGCTTCGCTGGATGTCGAGGGCAGGCTTGTTCGTGGCGATGCCGATACAGATGCTGCCGACGATTCGGCCAGTACAATCGTCCCCGGTCCTGCCGACCCCAAGCCCGATTCGTTTGAGCTTGTGTATCCCCAGGCAGCGGGCGTGCGCATGGGCACCTGCCCGTATCCGGAGCGCGATTCGTACAGCTACTCGTCAATTGCCGCGGCGCTGCATGCCGAGTCCGAGGACCGTGCCGCCGAGGCGCACGTGCCCATGGACGAGGCTGGCGATGATGCAGAGTCGGATGGCTCGGAGATGACGGATGCAGACGTGGCTGCTGTCGAGCCCGCCGGCAATCCCATGGCGCTGGGCTCGGCCTTCCACGCCGCCTGCCAGTGGCTCATCGAGATGGGTGCCGATGCGCTGCCCGCTGAGCGTGCCGACGCCCTGGCTCGCCTGTGGCACCTGACGCCAGAACAGCGCGAGCGCTTCGATGTCGCTCTGGAGCGCTGGCTCAAGTCGTCGGTTCGTGCCGACCTGCTCGCGTGGCCGTGCGTTCGCGCCGAGGTGCCGTTCTTTTCGCTGGGCTGCGAGGACGAGGACATCGCTCGCTACGGTGCATATGCCGAAGGCGCCATCGATGCACTGGCGACGAACCCGGCGGATTCGTCACGCGCGCTGGTCATCGACTATAAGACGGGCGGCACGCCGGACGAGACGCCGGACCAGCTGCTCGAGAAGCACGCCCTGCAGGCGCGCGTTTACGCCGACGTGTTGCACAAGGCGGGCTTTGAGACGGTGACGGTCAATTTCGTTCGCGTGGAGCAGGCGAATCCAGCCATCTTCGTCGAACCCGCCGAACCTCAAGTAGTCACCTACAACCTCTAACCCTCAGATAACTTGCGGTGGAATACGGACTGTTTTGGCCAAAAAAGCCGCCAAACAGTCCGCATTTCACCGCAACTCAATAGGAGCCGTGTGGGTTTGGCTAGGTTCGGGTGCCGTCCGCGCCGTGCGGTAAAATCGTTCAGTCAGAACACGAACCCGCATCGGAGCTCATCACATGGCATTCGTCCATCTGCACAACCACACCGTCTTCTCCATGCTCGACGGCGCAACCCGTATCCAGGATATGGTCAACCGCGCCGTAGAGCTGGGCATGCCCGCCGTCGCCATTACCGACCACGGCTACATGTATGGCGTGCCCGACCTGGCGCTGGCCTGCGACGCCGTCAACCACAACACGCCCGAGTACAAAACCTGGAGCCACGACAAGGCCTTCTTGGAAAAGGACCGCCGCGACGAGCTGGTGGAGCCCGATCCCGAGGAAAACCCGCGCGAGCATGCCCAGTATGTGAAGGACATGGCCATGTGGGACGAGAAGGGCAACATCGACGAGCTCAAGCCGCCCCTGGTCATCAAACCCATCTTTGGCTGTGAGGTCTACTTTACGCCGGACGAGACGCTCGCCCGCGACCATAAGCCCGAGCTCTACCACATGATTCTTCTGGCCAAGGACCAGGAGGGCTACGTCAACCTGATGCAGACGGTCTCCGAGGCCGCCGTGCAGGGCTTTTACTACAAGCCGCGCGTGACGCTCGACAACCTGCGCCGCCACGCCAAGGGCATGATCTGCACCAGCGCCTGCATCGCGGGCATCATTCCCAAGTACATCGACCGCGGTGACATGGAAGGCGCCATCAAGTGGGCCGAGACCTTCCGTGACACCTTCGACCCCGGCGACTTTTATATCGAGATCCAGGAACACGGCATCACCACCGACAACGGCCTGACCGACGAGCAGATGGACCGCGCGCTCATCGATATTGCCAAGCAGGTGGGCGTCAAGGTCATCGCCACCAACGACTTCCACTACCTGCGCCGCGAGGACGCGCCCGTGCAGGACGTCATCATGTGCATTGGCATGAACGCCAAGGTCGACGACCCCAACCGCATGCGCATGACCGGCTCGGAGTTTTACATGAAGACCGAGGAGGAGATGCGGGCGATGTTCCCATATTGCCCCGAGGCCTGCGACAACACGCTCGAGATTGCCGACAAGTGCTATGTGGAGCTGGACTGGGACTCCATCATCCTGCCGCGCTTCCCGTTGCTCGATCCCGGCGAGACGCACGAGAGCCAGTTCCGCCGCGAGTGCGAGAAGGGCCTGCGCCAGCACTATGGTGACGATTGGGCCACGCGCGAGATCTGTGGCGTCAACATCAAAGAGCGCTTTGAGTACGAATACAAGGTCATCTGCGACAAGGGCTTTGCCGCCTACTTTTTGATCGTCGCCGAATACGTGCAATGGGCCAAGGACAACGGCATCGGCGTCGGCCCTGGCCGTGGCTCGGCAGCCGGCGCTATCGTCGCCTACGCCATGAACATCACCGCGTTTGACCCGCTCGAGAACGGCCTGATGTTCGAGAGGTTCCTGTCCCCGCAGCGTACCGAGATGCCCGATATCGATATGGACTTCGACGATGAGCGGCGCCTCGAGGTCGTGGAGCACGTTCGCCAGCTCTACGGCCCCGAGAAGGTCACCCACGTTATCACCTACTCGACCATCAAGGCCAAGCAGGCCATCAACGACGCCGCGCGCGTTCTGGACTACCCCGTCTACATGGGCCAGCGCCTGTCCAAGATGGTCTCGAGCGACCCCAAGGTCAAGCTCAAGCAGGTACTCGAAAAACAACCCGGCAAAGAGGATCTGTTTAACCCCGACTTTGCCGAGGCCTATAAAAAGGACGACGACGCCCGCCGCATCATCGACACGGCGCTCTCGATCGAGGGCCTCACCCGTGGCGAGGGCGTGCACGCGTGCGCCGTTCTGATCTGCCGCGACCCCGTCAACGAGCATGTGCCCACCAAGCTCGACACCAAGGGCGGCGTCGAGATTACCCAGTACGAGGGCCATACCGTTGCCGACATGGGCCTGCTCAAGATGGACTTCTTGGGCCTGCGCACGCTGACGGTTATCTCCAAGGCCAAGGCAAACATCAAAAAGAACTTCGGCATCGACATCAAAGAGGAAGAGATCCCCTTTGACGATCCCGAGATCTTTAAGCTCATGGGTTCCGGCCACACCGCCGGCGTCTTCCAGGTCGAGTCCGCCGGCATGACGGCCACGATCAAGAACATGAAGCCCACCGAGTACAAGCACGTCGTGGCATTGATCGCTCTGTACCGCCCGGGACCGCTGGGCGCCGGCATGGTTTCGTCCTATATCAACCGTATGAACGGCAAGGAACCGGCTGTCTCCTACGACGACCGTCTGGACGACATCCTGGGCGAAACCTACGGCACCATGGTCTATCAGGAGCAGGTTATGCTCATCTCCGTCGAGATGTGCGGCTTCTCCAAGGGCGAATCGGACTCGCGTATCCGTAAGCCCGTGGCTAAGAAAAAGATCAAGCTGCTCACGTCGACGGTGCTCCACTGGGAGGATGGCTCGGACGAGACCACCTACGACCACTGGATGAACGGCGCTATCAAGAACAACTACACGCGCGAGGTCGCCCAGAAGATTTGGGACGATGTTCTTGAGTTCGCGTCCTACGCCTTTAACAAGTCGCACTCCGCCGGCTACGCCATCCTGGTTATGCAGACGGCGTGGCTCAAGGCGCACTATCCGCACGAGTACATGGCGGCCGTTCTGACGTCCTATACGGGCAAGACCGACAAGATCGTTCACTACGTCTCGGCGTGCCGTCACGACGGCATCCCCGTGCTGTCGCCAGATGTCAACGAGTCCGGTACTGAGTTCACGGCTACCAAGGAGGGCGTGCGCTTTGGTCTGGCCGGCATCCGCGGCGTGGGCACCGGCGTGGCGCAGGCGATTATCGCCGAGCGCGAGGCGGGCGGTCCGTTTAAGACGCTGCACGACTTTGTCGAGCGCGTGGACTCGAGCCAGGCCAACCGCCGTGTGATCGAATCGCTCATCAAGGCAGGCGCCTTCGACTCCACGGGGTATCCGCGTCGCCAGATGATGCACTTTGTGGATAAGAACAACCCTGAGAACATCATCGATGCCGCGGTGAAGCGCCAGAAGGATCGTGCGAGCGGCCAGACGTCGTTCTTCGACATGTTTGGTGATGTTGAGGGCTCGGGCTTTGAGGTGAGCGTGCCCGATCCGGATGGCCAGGAGTGGGACCGCCACCTTAAGTTGAGCCAGGAGAAGGAGGTTCTGGGCATCTATGTCTCGGACCACCCGCTGCGCCCGTTTGAGTATGCGCTGGCCAAGGCACGCGACTTCTCGTTCTCGCAGATCGACACTGGCTACGAAGTTCAGAATCCTACGGGCGGTACCATCAACCAGGAGATTCCCGAGGGCAAGGCGCTGTGGTGGGCCGGCATGGTCTCGAGCGTGTCCAAGCGCGTGACCAAAAACGGCGACCCCATGGGCATCGTGCAGCTCGAAGACATGGAAGGCGAGGCCACGGTCGTGGTGTTCCCCAAGACCTACAAGGAGGCCGAGGGGTATCTGTATGGCGAGGTCGATCCCGAGACCGGCGCGCAGCTGTCCGACGCGTTTGTGCGCATTAAGGGCAAGCTCGAGCGCTCGGACCGCGGCGACCAGATCATTGCGCAGGAGATTGTGCCGCTGGAGCTTAGCGAGGAGAAAAACAAGCCCAAGGTCTTTGAGGTCATGGTGCCCAACAGCCGATTTAGCCAGGGCAATATGGCGCGCCTGGCCACGGTGCTCACCACCAACCCGGGCGGCGACCGCGTGGAGATCTTTATTGAGCAAGTCGACGGGCGCGTGCTGCGTGCCGAGGTGCCGGCCAAGGTCAATGCACGCTCGATTCCGCTGCTGGCAGAGGCAAAGGCCATCGTCGGCAACCAAGGCCGCGTGACGGTTATCTAAGCTACCCCGGGTGAGATTGGAGGAAGTGATGGCGCAGGGGACGTTTGTGCAGGCGCTCCGGAAAGAGGCGGCGCTGAGTGGCACCTTTATGAAGGGGCGTTCGCTCATGCTCAACGGCGCCGTGCTGTCGATCGAGGACAGCGGCTCGCGCTTCTCCAAAAACGTGACGGTTGAGGGCTCGGTGCGCGGTTCGCGTGGCGACCTGTACAAGACGCGCGTGGCGCTCGACATGGACGAGCACGAGGTGATCGACTACGACTGCGATTGCCCCGCTGCCTATCGCTACCCCGGCATGTGCAAGCACGCTATTGCCACGGCTCTGGCGTATTTGGATGCCAGCGGCGCCGAGCCCGTCGAAGGTTTGCGCACGCCGGTCCGCACGTTTGCGGCGCAGCCGAAACAGCCCGCGCGCAACGCGCCCAAAGCGCCGGCCGTCAATCCCAACTTTCCCTTTCCGGCGCCCGTCCCCACGAGTCCCAGCCTCATGGCGGCGCTCTCCGATCTTTCGGACGCGCGCATGGATGAGCTGGCGAGCATGCGCCGCAAGCTCGCCGGCAGTGTGGATCCCGATGCCCCCAAGGCGGTGTTGGAGCCCTCGCTGGTGCCGTATTACAATCCACTGTTTGCCGAGCGCTTTAGCTGGGCGCTCGAGCTTCGCATTCGCTGTGGATCGGTCTCCTACGTGGTCAAGGACATCGACGGCATGGCCGATGCCTACGTGCGCGGCGGCACCTTCTCGTACGGCAAGAAGCTCACGTTTGTCCATACGCCCGAAGCCTTCGAAGACGTGTCGACAAAGCTGCTCAACCTTGTCGTGACGACAGTTGCCTATCTCGATGACATCACAAGCTCGCGTTCGGCGTCGTACGACTTTGCCCGCAGCGGTTTTGTCGCCGAGCGTCAGTTGCCGCTGTCCGAGCATAGCATCGTATATGTGCTGGACCTGTTGCGCGGCCAGACCATCTCTTTTGAGCCCGCCTGGTCGCGGGGGACGACGACGCATCGCACCTATGACGTGGCGGTTGAGATGCCTCCGGAAGGGGAGGACGAGGCGCTGTCTGAGCGCCCACCGCTCCTTGCCGCCAAAATCGCGCCGGCGGCTGGTGGCAGCTACGATCTACGCCTGCCGGCCGATGCATACTGCTTTGCTTCGGGCGACGTTGCCTATCTGGTCGACACCCGCCGTGCGCGCCGCGCCGATGTAGCGTTTGCCCAGCATGCGGCGCCGTTCCTATCGCGCTTACTGCCCTGTCGCACGCCGATCCATATCGCTGTCGACCAGGTGGGGGAGTTCTGTCGTATGGCGCTGCCCATTTTGCGCGACTATACCGACCTTACCGCGCCCGCCGCGCTCGATACCGTGGCGCCCGAGCCGAGCTTTGCTATGGCGATCGGCGTCGACGATGGGCTTGTGACCTGCAAAATTACGGTTGCCTACGGCGACTGGTCGGCAGATCTCTTTAGCCTGGGCGCTCCGGGCAGCCCCTTCGAAGAGCAACGCCCCGGCGTGCCGCCCCGCGACGAGGTGGCAGAGTTTCGTGTTATGGACACGGCGGCCCTGTACTTCGATTTCTACGAGGGCGGTCTGGCGTTTGAGGAGCGCGATGACGAGAGCTTGTTCTGCCTGCTGACCGAGGGCCTGTCCGCCCTGTCCGAGCTGGGTGAGGTCATGCTCAGCGACCGTCTGCGCCAGATTTCGGTACGACCCGCGCCCAAGCTCTCGGTTCGTGCGACCGTCAAGAGCAATCTGCTCGACGTCGAACTGGGCGCGAGCGGCCTTTCGGCGTCAGACCTTGCCATCTACCTCGACTCCTACAAGCGTCACCAGACGTTTGCGCGCCTTACGTCCGGCGACATCATTCGTTTGGACGAGGGTGCCCGAGCCGCGTTTGGCCTTGCCGAGGATCTGGGGGTCGATGCTGTTGACCTGCTCGACGGCGTGTCGCTTCCCGCGTCGAGCACCCTGTTCGTCGATAGCATGCTCGCGCGCACGCCCGCGCTCGAGGCCGATCGCGACGCTGCGTTCCGCCGCACCGTCGAGCGCTTGGATACGCTCGGCAAGATGGACTTTACGGTGCCGGCATCGCTCAAGGCAACGATGCGCGGCTACCAGGTCGACGGATACCAGTGGCTCGGCTCGCTCGAACACCTGGGCCTTGGCGGCATCTTGGCCGACGACATGGGCCTGGGCAAAACGCTGCAGATGATCGCGCATATCCTGGCGCGCGTGGAAGCGGGGGACATTAAGCCCACGCTTGTGGTGTGCCCTGCGTCGCTCGTGTACAACTGGACTGCCGAGCTGGAGCGCTTCGCCCCGTCGCTCGATGTGTGCGCCATCGTGGGCGCCAAGGCCCAGCGTCGCGTGCAAATCGCCGGCGTGGCCGAGCATAACGTGGTCGTGACGTCGTATGACCTTATGCGGCGCGATATCGACGAGTACGTCGAGCAGGACTTTGCCCGCGTGGTACTCGATGAGGCCCAGTACATTAAAAACCCGCTCACCCAGGTGGCGCGTGCCACCAAGCGCCTGCCGGCCGGCGTGCGCTTTGCCCTGACGGGCACGCCCATCGAAAACCGCCTATCCGAGCTCTGGAGCATCTTCGACTTTTTGATGCCGGGCCTACTTGGCACGCGCGAGTCGTTTGCCAAGCGCTTCGAAAGCCCGGTCGAGCATGCCGAGGGCGACAGTGCCGCCCGCCTGCAAGCGCTCGTGTCGCCGTTTGTGCTGCGCCGTGTCAAGGAAGACGTGGTGGCCGACCTGCCCGAGAAGATCGAGGATACGGTCATGGCGCAGCTTACCGGCGAGCAGCGCAAGCTCTACCTGGCCAACCAGGACCGCATCGCCCAACAGGTGCAGCACCGCGAGTCATCCGAGTTTAAGAAAGACAAGCTCAAGGTGCTCGCCGAGCTCACCAAGCTGCGCCAGATCTGCTGCGACCCGCGTCTGCACTACGAGGATTACAAGGCGGGGAGCGCCAAACTCGATACGTGCATGGAGCTCGTGCACGGCGCACTCGACGGCGGGCATCGCATCCTGTTGTTCAGCCAGTTTACGGGTATGCTCGATATCATCGGTAAGCGCTTGGCCAAGGAGGACATCGACTTCTTTAAGCTCACGGGCGCTTCGTCTAAGGAGAGCCGCGCCAAGATGGTCGCGCAGTTCCAGGAGGGCGAGGTTCCGGTCTTTTTGATTTCGCTCAAGGCGGGCGGCGTGGGCCTTAACCTGACGGCTGCCGACGTGGTCATCCACTACGACCCGTGGTGGAACGTGGCGGCGCAGGACCAAGCAACTGACCGTGCACACCGTATTGGCCAGCAACATACCGTGACCGTGTACAAGCTCATCGCCAAGGACACGATCGAGGAACGCATTATGCGGATGCAGGAGTCTAAGCGCGACCTGGTCAACAGCGTACTCGGCGGCGACGGCATCTCGTCGGCACTGTTCACGCGCGAGGATGTTCTGGCGCTGCTCGGCGGCGACGGGCGTTAACCCGCTCGGGTGAGGCCGCCAGGGCGGATAGCCCGCGCTGTCCCATCGTCCCCGCTCGTTATGTGTTCATTTGCAATGCCGTGGATGGTTTGTCTGCCTTTGGGCATAAGAACCATCAAGAACATTGGCACATCAGCAAAGGAGAACATCATGGCGAAATTCTTTAAGGACCCCGACGGCAAGCTCATCGCTGCCCTTGGCGACGACGTTGCGACCCCTGCCGGTTGCACGGAGCTGACCGCAAACACTGAGGACGCGGCGCATGAGAAGCACGTGCCTGTTGTCGAGACCGAGCGCGACGGTCACGTGATTCGCGCCCGAGTTGGCTCGGTCGAGCACCCCAGCCTGCCCGAGCACTACATTGAGTGGATCGCCCTTGAGGCCGAGGGCCGCTTAGAGGTCCATTACCTTGAGCCCGGCATGAAACCCGCGACGTTTTTCGCGGGCGGCTCCAAGACCGGTACCGTCTATGCCTACTGCAACCTGCACGGGCTGTGGTCCGCGACATTCTAGGAGCGCGCCCCCGCTCGGGGTATCATAGCTAGCATATGCACATGCAAGCGCCGGCTGCATTATGCGGCCGGCGCTTTTACTACGATTTCGATGGTTTACGACGGAAAGGGCTGGGCCATGAAGCTCGCGCTTGCACAGATCGATATGCGCCTGGGTGATATTGAGGGCATTTGCGGCCGCATTGAGGACCAGGCTCGTCTGGCCCACGAGCGCGGGGCGCGCGTGCTGTGCGTTCCGGCTCCGCTCTTTATGGGCGCCATGCCCGGTGGCCTGGTGGGCGCTGCCGACTTTGAGCACGACATGCTTGCCGGCTTGACTGGTGTCGCCGAGCGTATCCAGGAGCTTGACATGATCTGCATCGTGCCCGCGGCGGTTTCGTTTGAGGGCCAACCGCTGCTCGACTACATGATGCTCAAGGACGGTCATGTGGTGCCGGCGCGTTCGAGCATTGCCTTGCAGCGTGGCGAGAACAACGACACGCGTTGGGCGCCGCCGGTGTTCGACGTGGACGGCGTGCGCATCGCCGTAATTTTTGACTTGGACCGCGAACTCGAGATGTTGCCGACCGGTGTTGACCTCATTGCGTATTTCCAATTCAACGCGTTTGACATGACCGACCGCGAGACTGTTGCCATTGCCGCCGTTCGCAGCGGCGCCTACCGCAAGGTCGCCTCCAAGCGCAGCGTGTGGTTTGCCTGCATGGCGCCGGTCGGTGCCTATGACGAGTCGGTGTATACCGGCGGTTCGTTTGTGCTCGACGACTGCGGTCGCGTGGTGGCCCAGGCGCCGTGCTTTGAGGAGAGCCTGCTGGTTCAGGAGATTCAGCGCGGCGTGATGCTCGATGCCCTGGAGGATCACGAACTGCCCGAGTTCCGTTCCGAGGAGTGGCTGTGGCAGGCGCTGGTGCTCGCCGTGCGCGACAACGCCCGAGCCCACGGTGCGTCGCGTGCTGTGGTGGCACTCGAGGGTGACTTGCCGTCGTCCCTGCTGGCGGCGCTGGCCGTCGACGCTCTGGGCCCGCGCAATGTGATTGGCCTGGTGCTGGGGCGCAACCGTATCTTTACGCCGGCGCAGGAAGAAGCCGAGGCTGCCCGCTGTGCCGCCGTCCGCGCCATCGCCGAGCGTCTGCACATTCGCACCGTCGAGCGCGATGCACCGGATGCGGCGCGCGTGCTCGATCGCGACGTGTCGGCGGGCGATGCCGAGCGCCTGCGCTCGCGCACGCTGGGCCTGATGCTGGAGGATACGGCGCTCGAGCTGGGTGCGATGGCGCTGAGCCCGCTGTCCAAAACCGAGTACGCGCTGGCGGCGCCGGCGCTTTGCGGCGGCTACCAGGGCGACTTTGCGCCCTTTGGCGATGTGTACCTGTCGACGCTTGAGTTTGTGGCGCGTGTGCGCAACCGCACGTCTGCCGTGGTGCCCCAAGAGCTCGTGACGCTCAACGCAGTGGAAGATTGTATGGAGCGCGTGCTGGCGCAGGCGCTCTCGACGCTCGACGGTCCGGTCGATATGCTCGACCGTGCGGCACAGCTGCTCGGCGGGCTTGAGCCGGGTGAGGTCGATGGCGCGCTCGAGGCGCACGTGGACCGCAATCGATCTTTCGACGACATCCCGATGGCCGCTGGCAAGCCTGAGGCCTGCTCGCTGCTGCTGATGCTCGTTCGACAGGGTGAGGCTGCCCGCCGCATGTTGCCGATGGCGCCGATCGTCTCGGCCCGTTCGTTTGCCGAGCGTGCCTGGCCGTATATGCTCGCGTGGTCCGACCTGGGGCTTAACGGCAAGGAGCGTATGACGGTCGATTCGCTGGCGCGCGCCGAGGTGC
Source organism: uncultured Collinsella sp. (assembly GCA_902494165.1). Lineage (GTDB taxonomy): Bacteria > Actinomycetota > Coriobacteriia > Coriobacteriales > Coriobacteriaceae > Collinsella. Next base: position 118,364 of record CABUSD010000003.1, read on the forward strand.
GCCGTTTTGCTGACGAGGATACGAGCGAGCGCGTGCGAAACGAGATGATGGGCGTGCTGGGCGAGCTACTGGGTATTTCGCCCGAGCAAATGGAGGAGCTGCGCTCTGAGGACGGTCAGCGTCGTTTACACGAGGGAATGAAAAAGTTCGAGGGCGAGGTTCAGGACGCCATCGATAAGATGATGGGCGGCCAGGGTGGCCCGCAGGGTGGGCCCCAGGGTGGCCCGATGCCGCATCCGCCGGTTGATCCCCGACAATTTCCGTTCTTCTCTCAGAACTAGGTCGCTGCGCGCCCGCCAGAGCGGCAATCTGCCTTTCAATCGTCGGACATGACCGCCAGGTCAATGCCCTCCTCTTTCAAGGCACCTTGCTCGCTCTGGCGGGCGCTCGCTTGCGTATACTCAACCTACAATTCGATCTCGGCTGACTTATAGGGCTAGCGTTGTGTTATTCTAGAACAGACGTTCGTGAATGATGCGCGGGGCCTTGTCTTGCGCTGTGCTTGTGGCGAGGGGAGGTCGGCTTGGTTATCTTGGGCATTGACCCCGGTTTGGCTCATACGGGTTGGGGGATTATCGAGGAGCGGCGTGGCGAGGTTCGCTGCCGTGCCTATGGCTGCATCGAGACCAGTGCCGGAAGTCCGCTCGCGGTGCGCCTGTCGCATATCGCCCATGACCTTAAGGATGTCGTTGAGCGTTATCGACCCGACACGGCTGCTGTCGAGAGCATCTACTTTGGCGCCAACGTTCGTTCGGCCATCCCCACGGCGCATGCCCGCGGTGCTGCACTCGTCGCACTTTCGGAATGCGCGCTCGAGATTGGCGAGTACACGCCCATGCAGATCAAACAGGCTGTGGTGGGCACTGGCGCCGCGGACAAGCGGCAGGTCGCCTACATGGTACGCACACTCACACAGCTCGATCACGACCCGCATCCCGACCATGCCGCCGATGCCCTGGCCTGCGCCATCTGCCACGTAAACCTCAGCCGCACCCGCGCCCTCACCGGTGGCGAGTTCTATCAACAGAGAGGAACCGGATACTGATGATTTCCCAGCTCCACGGAACGCTTGTCGAGGCCACGATGAGCTCTGCTGTCGTCGATGTGTCGGGCGTTGGCTTTGAGCTCGGCATCTCGGGCAGCACTGCGGCCACGTTGCCGACGCCCGGCGGCGAGGTCCGCCTCTACACGCGTATGCAGGTGCGCGAGGACGCCATGACACTTTTCGGTTTTTCCTCAAAGGATGAGCGCACGATGTTCGACCGGCTCGTGTCCGTTTCGGGCGTTGGCCCGCGCCTGGCGCTCGCCGTGCTTTCCACCTATACCGTGGGGCAGCTGTATTCGCTGGTGATGGCCGAGGACGACAAGGGCATGGCCAAGGTACCCGGTGTGGGCAAAAAGACAGCTCAGCGCCTGATCCTGGAACTCAAGAGCACCTTTGCCAAGGATAAGGGCTTTGTGCCGGTCGACGTGATTCCCGGCCAGGTTGCGATGCCGGTTCCCGCCGCCGCTCCTTCGGCGATCGATGATGCCCGTGCGGCGCTCCTTTCCATGGGCTTTAGCCTGCAGGAGACCGATGTTGCCCTGAGCGGGTATGATGGGCAGAATATGCGTGTCGAGGATCTGCTCGGCGCGGCGCTTAAGCGACTCGGAATGGATGCGTGATGTGGGAAGCCGATGACTCTCAGGACCTGTGGGCGACGCCCGGCAACTCGCCGGCGGCATCCATGGCGCACGGCGAGCGCATGGTGGGCTCGGAGCTGACGGCCGAGGACCTCGATGTCGACCGCACTTTGCGCCCCCAGCGCCTGGACGATTACTGTGGTCAGGAGCACATCAAGCAGAGCCTGCGCGTGTTGATCGAAGCGGCGCAGAGCCGTGGCGAGACGCTCGACCACGTGATCTTCTCGGGTCCTCCGGGCCTGGGCAAGACCACGCTGGCCACCGTTATCGCCAACGAGCTGGGCGCTCAGATCAAGACCACGAGTGGCCCTGCCATCGCGCGCACGGGCGACCTGGCGGCCATCCTTACTAACTTGCAGCCGGGTGATGTGCTGTTTATCGACGAGATCCACCGCCTCAACCGTTCGGTCGAGGAGGTCCTGTACCCCGCGATGGAGGACTTTGCCCTCGATATCGTGATTGGCAAGGGTCCGGCGGCGCGCTCGATTCGCCTGGATATTCCCAAGTTTACGCTGGTAGCGGCAACGACCCGCTCAGGCATGTTGACCGGCCCGTTGCGCGACCGCTTTGGCATTTCGTATCGCCTGGATTACTACACGGTCGAGGAGCTCGCGCAGATTGTGACGCGCTCGGCGACTATCCTGGGCGTGACGATCGACCATCCCAGTGCACTCGAGATCGGCTCGCGTTCGCGCGGCACGCCACGTCTTGCCAACCGCCTTCTCAAGCGCGTGCGCGATTACGCACAGGTGCGTGGCAGCGGCCCTATCGAGCTCGATATCTGCCGCCAGGCGCTCGAGTTCTTCGAGATCGACGAGCTCGGTCTGGACTGGATGGATATTCGTATCTTGGAGACGCTTGCCAAGACGTTCTCCGGCCGTGCTGTAGGCCTGACGACCCTTGCCAGTGCGGTGGGCGAGGACCCGGGCACGCTCGAGGATGTCTATGAGCCCTATTTGCTGCAGTGCGGGTTGATGATTCGTACGCCGCAGGGCCGTCAGGCAACCCTTCGCACCTTTGAGCACCTGGGGATTGAACCTACCGTTTAGGGCGCTTTGTTTTGGCGGGCTGTTGGGCTATCGCTGGGCATCGGGTAAACATATCGCCGTTCATCGGTTATGGGCGTTTTACTATTGCGCGCCCGTGCTATGCTGAATTGGTCTTTTTCTCATTCGGTAACGAAAGGACCGCCCATGCCTACTGACATCGAAATCGCACGTTCTGTCACGCCACTGCCTATTACCGAGGTGGCCAAGAACGCCGGCGTCGACGTTAAGCACCTTATTCCGTACGGCTTCGACAAGGCTAAGGTCGACTATTCACTGCTCAACGAGCCGACTGATCACCAGGCCAAGCTCGTCCTCGTGACCGCTATCAACCCAACGCCCGCGGGCGAGGGCAAGACCACCACGACCATCGGTCTGGCCGACGGCCTGCGTCGTCGCGGCGTCAAGAGTGCCGTTGCCCTGCGCGAGCCTTCGCTCGGCCCCGTCTTTGGCGTTAAGGGCGGTGCTGCCGGCGGCGGCTGGGCTCAGGTCATCCCCATGGAGGATATCAACCTGCACTTTACCGGCGACTTCCACGCTATCGGTGCCGCCAATAACCTGCTGGCCGCCATGCTTGATAACCACATCCAGCAGGGCAATCAGCTCGGTATTGACGTTAAACGCATCACTTGGAAGCGCGTCGTCGATATGAACGACCGTCAGCTGCGCCACGTCATCGACGGCATTGGCGGTAAGGCCCAGGGCGTGCCGCGCGAGGACGGCTTCGATATCACCGTCGCCTCCGAGGTCATGGCAATCCTGTGCCTGTCCACGAGCATCAACGATCTTAAGGAGCGCTTGGGCGAGATCGTTGTCGGCTACAGCTATGCCGGCGAGCCCGTCCGTGCCCGCGACCTCAAGGCCCAGGGTGCCATGGCCGCGTTGCTTAAAGACGCGCTCAAGCCCAATCTGGTGCAAACGCTCGAGGGCACGCCCGCGTTTGTCCACGGCGGTCCCTTCGCCAACATTGCTCACGGCTGCAACTCTATCATGGCCACGCGTATGGCGATGCGCTTTGGCGATGTTGCCATTACCGAGGCCGGCTTTGGCGCCGACCTGGGTGCCGAGAAGTTCCTCGATATCAAGTGCCGCATGACGGGCGTTCGCCCCAGCGCCGTCGTGATCGTCGCTACCGCTCGTGCGCTTAAGTACAACGGTGGCGTCGCCAAGGCCGATCTCAACGAGGAGAACCTCGAGGCACTCAAGGCTGGCATGCCCAACCTGTTGCGTCACGTCGACAACATCCAGAACGTATATGGTCTGCCCTGCGTGGTCGCCATCAATCGCTTCCCGACGGACACCGAGGCCGAGCTTGCTCTCATCGAGTCCGAGTGCCAGAAGCTCGGCGTCAACGTTAAGCTTTCCGAGGTCTGGGCCAAGGGCGGCGAGGGCGCGCTCGAGCTTGCCGATGAGGTCATGCGTCTGATTGAGCAGCCGAGCGAGCTCAAGTTTGCCTATGAGGACGGCGCTGATGTCGCTGATGCCCTCGAGGCCGTTGCCACCAAGGTCTACCGCGCCGACGGCGTTGACTTTACGCCGGCCGCCAAGCGCCAGCTCGCCGAGCTGCGCGAGAATGGCTTTGGCAACCTGCCGGTGTGCGTCGCCAAGACGCAGTACAGCTTTAGCGACAACGCCAAGGCCCTGGGCGCTCCCGAGAACTTCCGCATCACCGTGCGTGAGCTCAAGGTTTCTGCCGGCGCCCACTTTGTGGTCGCGCTGACCGGCAGTGTTCTGACCATGCCTGGTCTGCCCAAGGTGCCCGCGGCCGAAAACATCGACGTCGACAACGACGGCGACATCACCGGCCTGTTCTAAGCCTGCTGTCCATAGCTGCTAGCCCGCCCCGTCGCGCCTACCAAGGCTCGGCGGGGCTTTTTGATCCTTAGGCACGCGCATGTCTTGTAGATACCGGCGGGCTTTGCCCATCATAGGCTTTTGCGCGGGTAGAATGCATGGATAACTTGATGCTTGCAGGCGACGGAAAGGAAACGTTGCATGGACCAGGACAAGACGACCGTGATGGGCGGCTACGGTTCCGCGCAGGCTGGCGATAGCGCCGATGCGACTCGCGTTGTTTCCAACCCCGGTTATACCGACCCCGCCGCGACGCAGACGTCTGCCGAACCCACACGGGTTATAGGCTACGGCGATACACCACGGGATCCGTTTGATTATGCACCGCAGGACCCGTATGACAATGCGGCGCCGGACCCGTATGGCAATGCGGCGCCGGACCCGTATGGCAATGCGGCGACAGATGCTTATAACAACCTGCCGCATAATCCCATTCCGCAGCCTCAGCAGACGACGTATATGCCGCGTACGGCGCAGGTCCAGTCTCGTTATGAGTCGCGCGATCCGCATGCGTGCCAGCCGTATCGCGAGTATCCCAAATCGATTCCGCAGTATGGTGAGGACGAGGAGAAGGCACCGTCGCGTTCGTCGAGCGTGATCAAGAAAATCCTGATTGTGCTGGCGATCTTCTTTGCCTTGTCGATCGTGTTCGCCATCGTGTCGGGCATGCTCAACAAGCGGGGCGCCACGACCGATGCCACGACCGAGCAGGCCGAGACCACCCAGTCTGCTGCCGTCGACCTGAGCGATATCCCGGGACAGTACTGGTCCAACGCCAAGAAGCTCCTCAAGTCGCGCGGAGCCGACCTTTCGAACGCCGTGATTCTGACCGACGATGGCTCAACGCCCGTCATCGATTCCAACTGGGTTGTTACGAATGCCTACTATAACGACAACGGCAACCTGGAGATTCAGCTCACGCACAAGAACAGCTATGGCAACTCGTCCGGCGGCCAAAGCGGTACCGACAGCTCGAGCTCCAATACGCTGGAGGACTTGAGCAACAAGGCGCAGGAGTTGGGAGATAAGGCGCAAGAGCTGGGCGATACGGCACAAAACCTGGGTGATACTGCTCAGAATCTGGGCGATATGGCTACCAATGCCTGGGACGCTCTGCAAAACGGCATTTCGGGCGCACAGGGTAACTAGCTGTTAAGCGGGCTACAGCTGCTCTGCCGGACGGTCGGGCGAGCTAAAGCCCGAGTCAAACGTAACGACGCATGATGCATCGGGCCGGCGCTCGTGCACGATGCGCGTGACGAGCTCCAGTAGCTCTTCGTCGGATATGTCAAAGCCGTCGGGACGCACCAGGTCAAACGAAACAAAGCCGTCGTGCTCGTGCAGGTCGTGGATGGAAAGCGCAGGGTCGATCTGCGCTACGCCGCGCTTTACCCAGCCGCGCAGGTCGTCACCGGTTGTTGCAATGGGGTCGCAGTGCAGCGTAATGCCAATGCCCATCTGGCGTTTGATGTCGTGTTCGATGGTGTCCAGAATCTCGTGGTGCTCAAAGGCATCGCCCTCGCCGGGCATTTCCACGTGTGCGCTGGCAAACTGACGGCCGGGGCCGTAGTCATGCACCATGAGGTCGTGCGTGCCTAGAACCTGGGGGTATGACATGATCCTGTCGCGGATTTCCTGGACGAGCTTGGGGTCGGGCGCTTGCCCCAACAGCGGGCTGATGGCGTCGCGCACCAGGCCCATGCCGCTGATGCAAATGAAGATGCCCACGCCCAGGCCTGCCCAGCCGTCGAGATCAAAGCCGGTCGCTTGCGAAATAAGCGCCGCCGCCAAGACCGAGCCCGAGGTGATGACGTCATTCTTGGAGTCCTGTGCCGTGGCGATGAGCGTCTCGGAATCGATGCGGTTGCCCAGCGTGCGGTTGAATGCCGCCATCCAGAGCTTAACGAGCATGGACAAGACGAGGGCGGCTAAGGAGAGCACCGAATATGCAGTGGGGGAAGGCTTGATGATCTTAGTGACCGACTCGAGAATCAGGTTGATGCCGACGGCGCAAACCAGGACGGCGACAAACAGACCGGCCAGGTACTCGTAGCGGCCGTGGCCATAAGGGTGGCCCTCGTCTGCCGGGCGGCTGGCAAGGCGGAACCCGAGCAGACTCACGATGTTGCTCGAGGCATCGGAGAGGTTGTTGAAAGCGTCGGCGATGAGGGAGACGGAGCCGGCGAGCAGACCCGCGATGCCCTTGGCCAGGCACAGGGTGATGTTGAGGCCAATGCAGACGAGGCTTGCGGAAAAGCCCGCGTTGGTGCGGCAAGATGCATCGACCGGCTCGCCCTCGCTGCCGGGAACAAGCGTATGTACCAGCCGATTTACAAATAGCATAGCGGTCGTCCTCACAATCATGTTTAAGGGGATAGTGTAGCTCGCACGGGGGCGCCGTGCGCCGATGCTCAGAAAATGCAGCAATAGTCTGCCGGTGCTAACGAGCGAGCCTTCTCGTCTGCCTGGGTGGTCCATTTTGGGCCACATGGGTATGGGCATGTGCCTGCTTGCTCGACATACTTAATGTCGACAGCCCCTGTGCAAAGGAGGACGTTTCCATGGACGAGATGTTTGCCATTAAATGTCAAAACTGCGGCGGCCCTATGTACTCGCACCAGGCTAAGCGCAGCTTTGAGTGCGCCTATTGCGGCACGGTGGTTCCGTGGCAGGCGGACGCCGGAGAGCCCAAGAGCGCTTTGGGTATTCGCCATACGCCGTTGACGGTGGTGGATGGACTGCTCAAACTCACGCATGTGTCGCAACTCGAGCGCCCGCAGGACCCGGACTGGTATTTCTTCAATGCGCACTGGCGCAATCAGTCGGTCCTGGAACATCTGCTGTGGGAGGATCGCGGCACGGCGCAGGAGTTCCAAGAGGCCACGCATGTGAGCATTCCTTGCCCCTTCTGCGGAGCGTCCTTTGAGGGCGAGTCAACGCAGCGTGTGTTTGAGTGCCCGTCCTGCGGCAACAAGATCGGCATTGCCGACCTGCTCAAGCCCGGTACCTTCAGCAAGCGCCTGACCATGGGCGTTGGTGCGGAGTATGTGCCCGAGCAGGGTATTCCCTGCGAAATCTCGCCGCAGCAGGCACGTGCCAACGCGCTGCAGCTGGTGCGCCAGTATCCGGATGCCTTTGCCGGGCACGACGTGGAAGACGCGATCCAAAACGACATGATGCTCTTCTATTTCCCCATGGCGCTGGCGGACTTGCGCATGATGGCGAGCTTCCCGGGCAAGGGCCTGAGCAAGGAGGCCTTGGTGTACTACGAGGTGCTCGACTGGGCATACCCCAGGGCAAACTACCTGGACGTTCGCCTCATGGGCATTTTGGAGCCGTGGGACTTTGCCAAGGTCGGTCCGTTCGATCCCGCCATGCAGGAAGGTGACTTTCGCGTTGTCTCAGTCGATGCGTCTACCAAGGACCAGGTGGTCATTGATAAGTTGGCGCTCGACGTTGCGGGCAACGACGCCGAGGCTGTACTGGGGCTCAATAAAAAGAGCATTCGCATGTGGGCGCGCAAGGCCCGCAAACATAAGGACGGCCTAGTGATGGTGCCGGTCTACTTTGTCGATCGTCCGGCGACAGACGGCCGCGATGGCGAGCAGGTGCGCATTGCCGTAAACGGCCAGACGGGCCGCGCGGCCGCGGTGGTGTTTAGCGACAAGCGCGAAACGCATATCGTGGCGTCGCTCAGCCCGAGCCTGCATCTGTCCGGCGAGAGCACCGTGCACGCCACGCCCGTCGAGGTCAAATACGTTAAATCGCCCTTCCTGTACCAGATCGTGCGCCGTGGAGGCGGCGAGCAACCGCGCCAGGTTGCAGCCGCCGTCGAGGGTTCCTACCGAGAGGAGAAGCCCAAACGCCGCGGTCTGCTGGGTGCGCTATTTGGGAAGTAGGGGAGTAGCACCGGTTGTTGCCGTAAGGTGATGGCCGGGGGTGCGGGGCAGCTCTCAGGAGTGCGGGCTGCCGTCTGATTGTTTGAGGGTGCCAGATGTAAATAAACAGTGGAGCGGCTGCAAAAGAGCCTCCTCACTGGGTAAAATCAGATTGTGCCGCGGAACCCGCTCTTCAGCTAGTCACACTTCGGAAGCGCGGGCAACGCAGGTATTATCGTCTAGGGCCGGCTGCAACCGGCCCTTTTCTGTGGCAGCCAATGGGCCCACATCAGACGAAGGCCGCGTCTTTGCCTGTCAGGTCACGCTCGCCAGCCACGGCTAGAATGTCGTTGCCGGCGTCCATGACCGGTATTGTTTCGTAGCGTGCGTCGCAACCGCGAGTGCGCCTGCGACGGCTGCGGTGGCTTCGGTCGCAACGTGCTGCTACTCTTGCGTTTCGCCATTAGTCGCTTCGTTGATGGCGCGGTACTCGGCGCTTAGTTCGCGCGCCAGCTCTTCCTTGCTTGGAAGATACGGCAGGTATTTGGCGGCAAACACTTGGTCGTTGTCTTCGGGCAGCGTGTACTCGACAATCGAATCGCTTTTGTCCGCGCAGAGCACGATGCCTATGGGCGGATTGTCGCCTTCGTTCATGAGCTCGCGCGTGTAGTAGTTCACATACATTTGCATCTGGCCCAGGTCCTGATGCGTAAGGTCGTCCGTCTTAAGGTCGATGAGCACGAAGCAGCGCATCAGATAGTTGTAAAAAACAAGGTCAATATAGAAATGGCGCCCATCAAAGGTGATGCGCTTTTGGCGCGCCTCGAAAGCGAAACCACGGCCAAGCTCCAGCAGGAACTTCTGAAGATGCGTGATGAGCGCCTGCTCTAGATCGCTCTCGCGAAACGCAGTATCGTCCGAGAAACCTAAAAACTCCAGTACATATGGATCGCGGATGATATCCTCGGGGCGACGAGCTGGGGCGCTCTTTTGGATTTCTTGGGTGACAGCCTCCTTGTCTTTGCTGGCAAGTAGGCGCTCGCGGAACATGGTGTTGATCTGGCGTTCGAGCTGGCGCGTGCTCCAGCGAGAGTCGGCGCATTCGTTCATGTACCAGGTGCGAGCATCAGGGTCGGAAATGCGCATCAACCTGCGGTAATGAGTCCAGCTCAATTCGCTACGCAGTGCGTCGCGAATTGGAAACGCAAGAAAGAACTGACGCATATTGCGAAGGTTTGCGATGCCAAAGCCTCTTCCGAAATCCGCGGTAAGCCTTCTGGAGAGGCCTGCAATCAATGCCTCTCCATATGCTGCGCGCTCCTCTCCGCCCTGTTCATCAACAATACTCTTGCCGATCTCCCAATATGCCTCAACCATCGCAAAGTTAACAGCGGTATAGGCCTTGTCGCGAGCGGCGTTGAGAATCGAGGAGACCTGCTTGTAAAAACCTTCGGGCACGATTGTCGATTCTCCACGGTTTACCAGTTCGCCCATCACTGTCGCCCCGCTTTCCTCTTGTGGAATGCATCTTTATCGAATTTAGTTTAAAGCCTCGCGCGGACACGAATTGCTGTGCTGTCTGACATCATCGCATGGGGCCTTGCGGTGACTAAAATGTGGCCATAGAGACAGTTTTAGCGAACCCCACGGGAGTGACGTGTATGGACAACAACACGCTGCTATTCCAGGACAAAGGTTCGGGTAGGTATAAAGACGTCAAGATCTTCCCTAACCGCATTGAGGTACTCAAGAAGGGCACTTTTGGCGGCAAGCACACCGAGATTGTTTATCTTAAGGACATTACGGGCGTCAATAGAATCAAAGGCCGCGATGTTTTTCTGCGCAATCGTCTGTTGACCGCTTGCGTCTTTAGCCTGAACAGCCGTGCGAAGGCCCAGGAGTTTGTTAACGCGCTGAACATGGTGATGTAGCCGATAGCGGCGTTCGGGCCAAGGTAAAAATCGGGGGCACAGAACGGTGTTCTGCGCCCCCGATTGAGTCGATGTGTCTAAAAGGCCGGTTTGCCTATTCGACAACGTCCTCGTTGTTTTCACCGTCACTGGCAAGCATCGCCGCGCCGGCGACCGTTGTCGCCACGGCGGCGGCAGCGAGCCCGGCGGCAACGCCAGAGCTGTCGCCCGTGTCGGCGAGCTTTCCGCCCGAGCCCTTGCCCTTGTTGCCCTTACCGTTCTTATCAGCGCTGCCTGCGTTGGAACCCGTGCCGCTGCCGGTGCCGGCGCCGGCAGCACTGTCCGAGGCCGCTACGGTAAAGCTTGCGGCTCCGTCGCTGGCGAGCGTGTAGTTCTGCGCCGCGTTGCCCAAGAGACCGTTCACGCGCACCCAGTACGTTCCTGCGGCAAATGTTTCGCCCTCGGCCATTGCTGTGCCCGGAGCGCCGTTCGCGTCGTGCACAAACTCGAGCTGGGCCGTGCAGGCATCGGTTTCGAGCTTGCCCTCGAGTGATGCCGCAATCTTGGCGCGCACGTCTTCGCCGGCCTTAAGGCCTTCGAGTCCCTCAAAATGGGGCGTCAGCGCGCGTGGATCGATATCGATGGGCACAGAGCCCTGCAGCCCCGTAACGGTCTCGTTGCCCAGGGCGTCGACATCCACGTATTCAATGGCAAACGCATGGCCCGAAGCTGTCGCGTTGAGCGCGTTGCTGCTGTCGGCAAGGCGGAAATGACCCTCGCCAACGGTCTTGCCATCCTGGAATGAGGCATCGCTCAGCGAGTCGCCGTACGTCATGCGCATGCGGGTCGGGAGATAGTACGGGAGATAGTACGAAGCCGTCTGCTTGTGCTCCGTATCGTAATTGCGCTGATAGATGCTCCGGGCCAGCGCCGCATCAACAAAGTCGGATGCGATGATGCCAATGTGCTTGAGGTAATCTGACTTTGTATCCTCGATGCCGCTGGGATTGATGTACGGGCTCTTATACAGATGCTCGTTGACTACTCGTGCCGAGGTAAAAGGATTGCCTCCGTGCGACAAGCCCGTGCAGCTGGTGTAGTTGATAGACCAGCAACGCTCCAGGACTTTCTCCTTGGCCCCGTTATCGTCCTCGACATCTACCTCGTTGCGCGTGCGCCCGGTCGTTTCCTTCAGCGCATTATCGACCCAGCTGAGCTTGTCGGTTCCCGTGAGTTTGTGCTTGTCCTGGGCGTATACCTTGGTGCAATAGGGCTCTTTGTCGCCTGTTTCCCCCGCGGCTTCAAAGCCCCGCGCGTCTTGGACGAGACACATAGTGGCGCTGTCGGAGTGAGCCTTGATCTTGTCATCCCATTCGGTAAGGTCGAGGCCCCACGTGTGGCCGCTTACACTGTTGCCGGCGAGCCTAAATCGACGCAGCAGAACGATCTTTCCGCGCACCTCGTGTAGCGTGGGGATTCGGCTCGACGTATAGAACAGTTTGGGGTTGTCGTCCAAAACCTTGGCGAAAGCCGTCGTAACACTTTCGTCGGTAGCCTCGTCGTTGCCTCGTGATACAAGCATGATGAGCGCTTCTGTCGGGTTTTCGTTCAAAAACGTTTTGAAGTAGCCTATGACATCGGAAAGATGCATAAAGTACGCGTCTTTTTTGAGCAGGTAGTAATCCCCGTGGTCGATACCGGGGTTGTCGCCCTTTCCGAGCCGGATATCAAAATAGCGAATGCCTTCGAGCAACTGCGTGGGAATGTAATCCTGCTGGCATTTTACTTGCGAGGATTGGGGCTCGGTGTCGTTGTCCACACTGCAAGTGCTCGAATCGTGCGTGCCCGGGATGCTCAGCTCGTCGAGGAACTTGTTGTCGTCGACGTATTTCATCCAACATGGCCCATCGACGTAGCTGCTGTACGTGATCCAGTCGAGGCTGCTAACCGTGGCATCGTTCTTTTTCATGTCGTAACCGATAAGTTCGAGCTCCCACGGAATGCTCTTACTCTTATGGCAGATCTTATTGTTGTCCTGGTCTTCGCCGTTCGATTCTATTGCCAGGTACTTAATGTCTTTTTTCTCGGTTTCTTTCTCGACCGTGCGGTCTCGGATGATATAGGTTCCGTTTGATTGACGCTCGAACGCAAAAGAGCGGCTGGGCTTGCCGTCATGCTCGCCACTCCATACGTGGATGACCTTTCCGTCTTTGTCCGAGTCGCCATCGACCGACCAAATGCTGTAGCCCGTCTTTTTATGCTCTTCGAAATTGAGCAAGGTGCGGATAGCATACCAGTTTGTATCGTCATTCTTGGTCGTTACGTTCTCAAGGATGAGCTTGCTGGACGTGCCGTCATTAAACAGATGGCAGACGTTGCCGATGACGTTGCCGTCTTCGTTAACGCTTGCGGTACGAAAATAGCCCGCGGGGCGAAGGCGAATGACGAAATTGTCGAGGCTGACTGCTGGCCCGGCCGTGCCGTCCGCAAAGGCTGCCCGCGGGCTAATGCCCAGCATGGCGGTTTCGGGCAGGCTTGCAAGTGGCGACAACGCCGCGAGTCCAAGGCCCAACGTAAATGCTCGGCGGCTGATGGCGTGATGTTCGGTCATAACTTCTCCATTCGCAGAGTGCGGTTATGCGATAGTTTTGGTCACTATACTGCTCAGATGTTTAAAGATGCTGGTTTAATTGTCTGCGCGGCACAATAAATCGGCGGGCGGACGTGTTGGGGCGTTTGTCGTTTTCGTACTGTTGCCACATTTGGGGCGGTTCCGACGTCCGGCATCCTCGCGTTCGTCGGCTACAGGCATAAGAAAGGGAGGGTCGGTTTACCGGCCCTCCCTGGGTACGAAGCGCTGGGGTACCGTCGCTTGTTTGCACTGCGACCGTGTTTTCCGTTGCGCTCGCCAGTCGCTTAGCGCTTGATCTCGATATCGTCGAGCTTGACGTCCATGGCCTCGGTCTTGGCCTCGGCGATGTCGTCGGCAAACTCCAGAGACTTCATCATGGTCTCGACGGCGTCCTTGTGTTCCTCGACGTTGTCGATGCGCACGTACACGCTGCCGCCGTCAACGTCGGTGAAGTACTCGGTCGTCACGCCGCCCGAGTGCGTAAAGTAGGCGCTGCGCCAGGTCTTGCCGTTGTACTTAACGGGATCGCTCTCGGTCCATCCGGAGTTGGCCTTCCACTTTGCCTCGTAGTCGAACAGTTCATCGGCGTTCTTGTCAGGATCGAAGACGGGGATGAAGCGGTCGCTGGCATGCTCGCTCTCGGTGAACTTAAACTGGGCCCTGTCGGCGGTATCGCCTGCGACGTCCGTGATTTCGACGCCCTCGGGCACCTCGACTTTAAACCAAATGAAGTCAGTCCTCATATCCATGGCTGGCTTTTCCGCTCCACCGCCACCACTGCTGCCGGTAGCGCCGTCGCTGCCACCGCAACCCACCAAGGCAACTGCGGCAAAGAGACTGATGCAGAGGGTGAGAATCGCAAAGGCCTTCTTTTTCATGGTCGTGTCCTCCTCGATCTGTAACCGCCCATGGATTACCTGCCTTTACTGTACGCGCGAGCGGCTCGCTCGGGTGGGCCATGTGTCCCATTCTGAGGGCTGGAATTGCGCCGACAAGTGGCAATATGCGCGGGTCCAAAAGAGGGGAGAGCCGATGCTGTCGGCCCTCACCGGGGTTGGGCGCCCAGTGCTTTAAAGGGGCGCGTGTACGCGGGCATTGCCCCAATAGGTTCCTTGTTTATAGATATGTCCCAGTTTGTGACGTCCGGAAGTCCCGAAAGTTGAGCCATGTGCCCCATGTTTGCGTTGGCATGGTCTATCGTGTGCCATAGAAATCCGCGATGGCCAGGTGCGCTGACGCTTGAGTACTTATGGGCTAGACTTAGCACCATTATGTGATCGATGCGGTCGGTCGGTGGTTGCCACCCGACCGATGTATATGACTTGAAGGTGCGTGCGTATGAGCCAAGAGATGATGGACAAGACCTGCCGCGGGTTTGCCGAGGCGCTTGCCGCGCGCGAGCCGGTTCCCGGCGGTGGCAGCACGAGCGCCTTTGTGGGCGCGCTGGGCGCCTCGCTGTGCGGAATGGTTGCCCGCTACGGTGCGACCAATCCCGCGCTTGCTGATCGTGCGGATGACCTGACGCGTGCGTTTGCCCAGGCGGATGAGCTGGCCCAGGAGCTTGTCGAGTTGGTTGCCGAGGACGTTCGTGCCTACGGGCGGGTGTCCGCGGCGTACGGTATTCCGCGTGACGATCCGGCTCGAGCGACCGCGATTCAGGATGCTCTGCATGTGGCCGCTATGCCGCCGTATCGCATTATGGATGCCTGCGGGCGTGCGCTGGCGCTGCTCGAGGACATGGCCGACAAGGGTTCGCGTCAGCTGCTGTCCGATGTGGCGTGCGGCGCCGTGTTCTGCCGTGCTGCTATGCAGGGCGCGAGCTTGACGCTCTTTGCGAACACCACGTCTATGAAGGATCGCGTTCGTGCTAAGGAGCTCGAGACCGCGTGTGATGAGTTGCTCGACACATGGTTGCCGCGCGCCGATGCGCTGGCGCGCCGCGCCTCCGACGCTGCAAGGAAGAGAGGATAGCTATGGTTGAACTGCTGAAGGGTGCTCCCGTTGCCCGTGCTTTGACTGAGGAGCTTGCCGCTCGCTGCGCAGCGCTGCGCGAGCGGGGCGTTGTTCCGACGTTGGCTATCGTGCGTGTGGGTGAGCGCGAGGACGACCTATCCTACGAGCGCGGCGCTCTCAAGCGCTGCGAGAAGGTTGGCATTGAGGCGCGCCGCGTTTTGCTTCCTGCCGATGTTTCGCAGGACGAGCTGCTGGCGGCCATCGAGGACATCAATACTGATTCGGCTGTTCATGGCTGTCTGATGTTCCGCCCGCTGCCCGCCGGCCTTGACGAGAACGCCGTCGCCGCAGCGCTCGATCCCGCCAAGGACGTTGACTCCATGACGCCGTCTTCGCTGCTTACCACGCTTTCGGGGCGCGGCGAGGGTTTTGCTCCCTGCACGGCCGAGGCAGTGTTAGCGTTGCTGGACCATTACGGTGTTGAGCTGGATGGAGCTAAGGTTGCTGTGGCCGGGCGTTCGCTGGTGATCGGGCGTCCTGTTGCCGCCATGCTTACGGCGCGCAATGCGACCGTGACGACGTGCCATACGCATACGCGCGACCTTGCTGCCGAGTGCCGTGCTGCCGACATTGTGGTTGCCGCCGTTGGACGCGCGCGTACGATTGGCGTGGATGCCGTTCGCGAGGACCAGACGATCATTGATGTGGGCATTAACTGGGATGAGGACGCTGGCAAGCTGGTCGGGGACGTCGATTTTGATGCTGTGGAGCCGGTTGTTGGTGCCATCACCCCCGTGCCGGGCGGCGTGGGCGCCGTGACAACGGCGATTCTCGCCAAACACGTGATCGAAGCGGCCGAGCGCGCATCGAAATAGGCATTTTTGCACACAGGGGTCCCGAGGGGTCCTGAAGGGTTGCGGTTTCGCCCTTTTTGCGTCGAAGCGATACACTGTTGCCGTTTGATTTCTTCGCTCAAGGAGGATGCGCATGCCGTGCACAACGATTCTGGTCGGTAAGAACGCGAGCTACGACGGGTCGACCCTGGTCGCGCGTAACGAGGACTCGTCCAACGGGGTGTTTGAGCCCAAGCGTATGCGCGTGGTGCATCCCGACGAGCAGCCGCGCGTCTACACGAGCGTCCTGAGCCACCTGACCGTTGAACTGCCCGATAACCCCATGCGCTACACGTGCGTCCCCGATGTTGTCCCGGGCCACGGCATCTGGGCCGAGGCCGGTTTCAACGAGCTCAATGTGGGCATGTCCGCAACCGAGACGCTCACCACCAATGAGCGCGTTCGCGGCGCCGACCCGCTCGTGGACTACGTGCCCGCCAAGGGTAACGAGGGTGAGGACGGCTATGTGCCGGCGCAGCCTGGTGGCTTGGGTGAGGAGGACATGGTGACCCTGGTCCTGCCGTACGCCAAGTCCGCTCGCGACGGCGTTCGTATCCTGGGCGACCTGCTCGAGCGCTACGGCACCTACGAGAACAACGGCATCGCCTTTAGTGATGTGGACGAGATCTGGTGGCTCGAGACCATCGGCGGCCACCACTGGATTGCCAAGCGTGTGCCCGATGACGCCTATGTGACCATGCCCAACCAACTGGGTATCGACAGCTTTGACCTGGATGACGCCGAGGGCGCCCAGGCCGACCACATGTGTTCCGCCGACCTGCGCTCCTGGATGGCCGAGTGGCATCTGGACCTGACGCTGGGCGTCGAGGGCTACGGCTCGGCTGCGGTCTTTAACCCGCGCGAGGCCTTTGGCTCGCACAGCGACAGCGACCACGTCTACAACACGCCGCGCGCCTGGTACATGCAGCGCTGCCTCAACCCCAGTGACGTGTGGGATGGCCCCGACGCCGACTACACGCCCGAGAGCGACGATATCCCCTGGAGCCGCGTGCCCGAGCGTAAGGTGACCATCGAGGACATCAAGTACGTACTCTCGAGCCACTACCAGGGTACGGAGTACGACTGCTACGGCAGCAAGGGCACGCCCGCCACGCGCGGCGCCTATCGCCCCATCGGCATCAACCGCAACAGCCAGCTCGCCGTGCTGCAGCTGCGCCCCTATGCGCAGCCGGCCTATCGCGCCGTGCAGTGGATGGCGTTTGGCTCCAACTCGTTTAACGCGCTGGTTCCACTGTACGCCAACGTCGAGACCATGCCCGAGTACTATGCCGACACGCAGGCTCGCGTAACGTCCGAAAACTTCTACTGGGCCAACCGCCTGATCGGCGCCCTGGCCGACGTCCGTTTCCATGAGTGCGGCCGCGCTGTGGAGGACTATCAGGAGAAGGTCGGTGGCATGGGTCACAAGCAGATCCATGACGTCGACGCTGCCGTAGCCGCTCTGCCCGAGGCCGAGGTGCCTTCCGAGCTTGCACGCGCCAACGAGGCCTTTGCCGAGCGTGTTCGCGTGGAGACCGATGCCCTGCTGGGCAAGGTGCTCTTCACCACGAGCTGCGCCATGAAGAACTCTTTCGCGATGAACGACAACGTGAGGTAGGGATTTCTCGTCGATCGAATAGTGCTAAAACGCTTTGTCGCTTTCGCTCAATCTTGGGTACAAGAACGCCAATACAGTTGTTTGTGATTGGAGACAACCATGGTTATGAAACTCGATCAGCTTGTTAACGGCGCCATTAACGTGGGCTTTGGCGCTGCCGCCGTTGCTGTCGAAGGCGGCAAGAAGGTCCTCGACGACCTTAATACCAAGGGCGAGCAGGTTCGCAAGGACGCCGGCACCCCCGATATCGCCCGTAGCGTGTCCGACATGTTCGAGCAGGCCGGCGGCACCATCTCCGACCTGACCGAGCGTCTGGGCATGCAGGGCGAGACCGCGGCCCAACGCGTGCTCGACGAGCTCATTCTGGCTCGCGTCCGCGTTATGACCGCGCCCGAGCGCACGGCCTTCCTGGCTCATGTGCGCGACATCGTCGATTCGGTCGAGGACAACGTGACCTCGGTGCCCGTCGAGTCTGTTGAGGCCGACGATGCGAAGGATACCGAAGAGGCCGAGTAGCAGCGCAGATGGCAGATTCCACCACCGATTACAACAATCTAGATCCTCTGGGTAACGAGGCGGCGGTTGTCGATGAGGTCGACGCTGCCGTCTCGGGCGCTCGCAAGAAGCCACGCGCTGTCGATATGGTGCCCGAGGAGCCCGACGCGATGGCACCGGACGAGGAATACCAGCTCACGCCGGCGGGTCGTCGCGAACGCATTGGGCAGATTGTTCGCCTGGTCAAAAAGTACCGCGTGTGGGATAACCTCACGCCGGTTCGTTTGCGCCGCCTGCTCGAGGAACTCGGCCCCATGTTCGTCAAGATGGGGCAGATTCTGGCCAACCGGTCCGAGATTCTGCCGCAACGCTTTTGCGACGAGCTGCGTCGTCTGCGCTCCGACGTGGAGCCGGTGCCGTACGAGGTAGTGCTTCGCTGTCTGGAGGAAGAATACGGCCTGCGCCTGGGGGAGATGTTCGATGCGATCGATCCCAATCCGCTTGGTAGCGCATCGCTCGCGCAGGTGCACCGCGCTCGTCTGGTGACGGGCGAGGACGTGGCCGTCAAGGTGCAGCGCCCCGGTGCGCAGCAGGTTATGGCGCAGGACATCGATATCATCCGCTCGGTGGTGCGTATCGTTTCCAAGTTCGTCAACACCGATCAATTCGTTGACCTGCACGGCGTGGTCGAGGAGCTGTGGACCTCGTTTCGCGAGGAGACCAACTTTTTGGCCGAGGCCAAAAACCTCAACGACTTCTACGAGTTCCATAAGAGCGTTCATGGCGTGACGTGCCCTAAATCCTATCTGGACCTGTGCACCGAGCACGTGGTGGTTATGGATTACGTCGACGGCATTTCGATCGCCGATCCTGAACGCTTAGTGGCCGAGGGCTATGACTTGGAAAAGATCGGTGCCGCAATCGTCGAGGACTATTCGACGCAGGTGCTCGACGACGGCTTTTTCCATGCCGACCCGCATGCGGGAAACATCATCCTCAAAGACGGAATTGTCTACTTTATCGACTTGGGCATGGTCGGACGCATGTCGAGCCACGACCGTGGCATCGTCAAGGATATGATCTTTGCCGTGGCCGAGGGCGACGTGCCAAAGCTCAAGGATTCGCTCATGCGCTTTGCCGTGACGCGCGGCGATTCGGCCGAGCTTGACCATTCGGCCTTTTTGTCCGACTTGGACTTTATTGTTGCCGACTTTGCCGGGCTCGACCTTAAAGACCTGGATATCGGCGAGTTTTTGACCTCGCTGTTAAACCTCGCGCGCAAAAATGACGTTGAGCTGCCGAGCGTGGTGACGATGTTCGCCCGCGGCATGGTGACGCTCGAGGGCCTGTTGACCGAGTACATGCCCAACGTCAACATGATCCAGATCATCCAGACGCATATTAAAAACGAGAAAAGCACCTATGCGCGCATGCGCGAGATGAGCCGCGACTTTGCAGCGAGCAGTTATCGCGCGGCGAAGGGCTCGCTCGAGGCGGCCGAGTATCTGGGCTTGGCTTCGCGTATGCTTACGCGCGGCCAGCTTAAGGTAAACACGCAGATCATGAGCAGCGATAAGGCGCTGCGACAGCTAGGTGGGATTATCGACCGCATGTCGATGGCAATTGTGATCGCCGGTCTGTTTATCGGTTCGTCGGTGGTGTACTACGCGCGCATCGAGCCGGTTGTGTTTGGTATCCCGGTCATTGGCTTTATGGGCTACGTGAGCGCGCTGGTGCTGGCGCTTATGCTGGGCCGCAATATCTGGCTCAACAGTCACGGCGGCAAGCACTAGAGGCTGCGGCCGTCACCGCATTTTCCTATCGCAAACAATAGCTTTTACCTTGGGCTTCGCCTGCGTGCGAGGCCCTTTTGCGTGATACCATTTTGACGGTAATAATCGATGGCCTAGATGGTGGTGCGGAGACGCACGAATGCGCGGTTATCCTGCGCATTTGGGAGAATCGGGGTGCAAGTCCCCAGCTGTACCAGTAACCGTAATTCCTCTTGGCTCGGGATGCTCGCGTCGCAGATCGGACGACGTGCCCGAGTCGTTAAGGTTAAGTCGGATCGCCTCCCGTCTTGCATGCGGCTGCGGCTTTTGCCGCCGGTGTGCATAGGGCTCTGGAGGGAAGGGGGACCCCGATGGGGGAACTCGAGCGCAACATGCGCGATGACGTGGGGCAGTCTCAAGGCAACGCTCCAAGTACAGACAGTAGGAGACAAATGGATATGTTTGAGGACGAGCGCCAGCGCGTCTCGCATCGCCGTGGCGCGATTGCACGCGGTGTAGCCAAGCGCGGCCTGGTGGCATTCCTGGCCTTCGCGATGGCCTTTGGCACCACGCCGGCTCAGCTGTGGGCCGAGGGCGCCGAGGGCATTGCCGAGGCTGTGGCTCAGGCTGCGACGCCGGGCGAGGACGCAGCGCTTGCGGGCGGTACCGCTGAGCAGAGCGGCGCCGAGGTTTCGGATTCCGAGGGCGCGCCTGCAGCTAGTGCAGCCATAGCAGAGGCAGCAACTGGCGGCGAAGGCTCGGCGACGGGGGAGAGCCCTGCCACGAGCGAGCAGTCTTCGACGGCATCCGCTGGCCAAGCGGGATCTGCCGCCGCGGCTGCCGTTCAGACAGAGAACCCGACAGAAACCGGCGATGTCGCCAAGAAGCAGGTCGAGGTCTCGTTCTCGATTATCGGCACCGATGCTGACGGCAAGGCTCAGACCTGGGTGGCACCTACGCAGCTCAAGCTCGACGAGGGCGCGACGGCTGCGGATGCCTTCGTTAAGCTGCAGCAGAAGACGGGCTTTAAAGCGGATTACGAACCGAACACGGCATACGGCTTCTACCTCAAAAGCATCACATCTCCGAGCGATGGTCGCACGCTTGCCTACGATCCGACGACTTATGCCTTCTGGCAGCTGTTCGTCGACGGCGCGTCTTCCTCGGTTGGCGCGAGCAGCGTCAAGCTCACCCAGGGGCAGAAGATTGAGTTTGCCTATACGGCTGGTAGCTCGTCCCCTGTCGTTAAGGACCAGGTTGCCGCAAATGTGACCGTCATTGGTCGCGATGCCCAGGGCAAGACTCAGACTTGGGTCGATAACGCGCAGTATGTGGTGACGTCCGGCTCGAGCGCGCTTGACCTTACGAAGGTCGCGCTCGAGGCGAATGATATTGACGCCGTTGCTGCGGGCTCCTTCATTCTGAGCCTTAAGTACAACGGTGTTGAGCTGGGTACGCCCCAAGATTATTCGACCTATTGGCAGCTGTTTATCAACGGCAAGTCGAGTGACTATACGGCGGACAATGTCACCATCCATGCCGGCGATACCGTCACGTGGTTCTACGGTGGCTGGGGCGACCAGTTGCCGTCCGATTCTGTCCATGCTTCTGTTCAGGTTCTCGGTAAGGACAAGGACGGCAAGCAGCAGGTTTGGGCTTCGACGGGTCAGACGAGTCTCAAGGCGGGCTCTACTGCCAAGGATCTCCTTGAGCAGACCGGCCTTAAGCTCGATGCTAGCGAATCGTCTTGGGGCTGGTTCCTCAACGGTATTACTTCGCCGTTCGACAGTAAGTCCTATGGCTGGGATGCTGCGACCAAGAGCTATTGGCGCTTCTACGTAAATGGCAAGTTCGCCGACGTTGGCGCCGGTGCCTACAAGCTCCAGGAGGGTGACGCCGTCACCTTTATGTATGGTGCTGACGCCGATGCCCTCCCCGGTCAGGTGCTTGGATCCGCCGATGTTATCGGTCCCGATGTCAACGGCAACAATACTCGCTGGGGCTCGGCAAGCAGTGTTTCTTTGCCTGAAGGCTCTACTGCCCAGAACCTTATTGAGACGGTTCTGAAGGCCAAGGGCGTTACGTACAACGGCTCCCAGAGTGGCGAGTACTGGTTCCTCAATTCCATCAAATCGCCGTTCGAAGACAAGTCGTACGGTTATGATGCTGCGACCAATAAATATTGGCACCTGTATATCAATGGAGAGCCCTCCTTACTCTGCGCCAATCAGATTACGCTCAAGAGCGGCGATAAGGTCACGCTTGCCTATACCACCGACGATTCGCCCATGCCCGATCCCGACAAGGTTGTCGTGGACCCGAGTGCGACGACTCCTGATTGGGATGCCGAGTGGGCCGGCTACGGCAACAGTGGCAACGGTTCGACCGTAACGGATGCCAAGACGCCTGCGCAGGCCGCCGGTCTTAAGTGGGCCTTCGATTGGAAGGCCGAGTCTGGTCAGCAGTATGCCAACTGCAGCGAACCTGTCATCGCCAACGGCTTTGTGTACATCGCGACCGAGAACGAGCTCATCAAGATCGATTCGTCCACGGGCAAAAAGGTTGCCTCTGCGCCGCTTGCCTCCAAGGTGAGCTATACCTCTCGTCCGATCTATACCAATGGCCTTATCATCGTTCCGCTCAACGGCGGTGCGGTCCAGGCGATTACTGCAGACAAGCTGATCTGCAAGTGGCTGACGCCTGGTTTGACGGACTTGACGCAGAGCTCCTGCACCGTCGTTTCGGACGGCGAGTACGTCTATGTAGGCTCGGTCGATATTTCGTATGACGAGAATTACAACGCGACCTACGGCAACGGCTCCTTTGCGCGCATTAAGATTGCCACGGGCGAAGTTTCTTGGCAGAACATCGACCCTGCCGAGGGCTATTACTGGACTGGTGCGGCTTTGACGGATAAGTATGCCATCGTTCCTACGAGCGCGGGTACGCTTAAGTGCATTGATAAGACGACGGGCGATGTCGTTTCGACCATGAAGCTCGGCGCTGTCGCAAATGCCGATTGCATTGCCGATCCGTCCAATGGTTCGACCTTCTATCAGATGACGCACGACGGAAAGCTCCATGTGATTTCGCTTTCGGCGAAGGGCGTGCTGAGTGAACAGAAGACGGTTGATCTGGGCCTTACGAATAATCTGAGCGCCCCTGCGGTGTCTGGTGACAATCTGATTGTCGGCGGACAGACGGCTACTGGCTCTGCTCTGGTTCTCTATAACCTGAAGACGGGTAAGACCACGATGGTCGCTGCTGCCGACGGCAAGGCGCTGCCGGCTGGCCTCAACGGTATTGCTGCTACTCCGCTGGTGAGTGTTCAGGGCGGCAAGACCTATGTGTACTTCACCGTTAACAGCGCGGATAGCAAGGATTACGTCAACTACTCTGCTGGTGGTGGCGTGTATCGCTATACGCTCGGCGATGCAGAGGCGACGCAGATTTATGATGCGGCTGGCCATTACCAGTACTGTGACTCTCCGGTCATTGCCGATGCTTCTGGCAATCTCTACTACATTAATGATTCGGGCACGCTGTTTAAACTTGGAGCTGTCGAGTCTTGGACGGTTGCCTTTAACTCCAACGGCGGGTCTGCTTGCGACACTAAGTTTGTTGCTACGGCCGATGGCAAGCTGGTCAAGCCGGTCGATCCGACGCGCGATGGCTACACTTTCGGCGGTTGGTATACCGATGAGGCTTGCACGCAGGCGTATGACTTCAGTACGCCGGTGACGGCCGACCTGACGTTGTATGCCAAGTGGACCAAGAATGCCGTTAACCCTGGCGGTAATGGCGGTTCAGGCTCCAATGGCGGCAATGGCGGCGTTGGTTCGAATGGCGGCGGCGGTTCTAGTACCGGTACTGGTTCCGGCACTGGCGCTGGCGCTGGTTCTGGCTCCGGCTCGAAGGGCGGCGCTATTGCCCCGGGCCAGAAGCCGGTGACCAAGACGACGGTGTCGACCAAGACCGAGACCAGGGACAACAAGTCCGACAAGAAGGACTCCGATAAGTCCGATAAGAAGGACGAGAAGAAGTCTGACAAGAAGTCTGACAGGAAGTCTGACAGGAAGGACGGCAAGTCCGACAAGAAGTCCGACAAGAAGTCCGATTCCAAGTCCGATACGGGTGCTGTTTCCACGACCACTGCTAAGAAGTCCTCTAGTGCTTCCGAGCAGGAGACTGGCACCAATCCGCTCGCCATCGTTGGCATCGCCGCCGGCGTGATTGGCCTCGCGCTCATCGCCGTCTTCGTGCTGACCAAGCGCGGCAAGGGTGACGGTAATGCCCGATAAGCCCAAGGAGACCAGCGGGCAACAGCCCGACTCCTCGTTTATCCAGCTCGATGATCCAAAGCAAAAGGGCGCCGCTTCGGCGGCGTCCGCCTCTCGTCGCAAGGCGCTCCTTGGCGTTCTTGCTGCCGCGTACACCATTCTGATCGTCGTCTCGCTGGGCTTCGTCCATCCTTCCGAGAGCGGCGCCTGGTCCATTGACTGGATCGTTCAGACCGTGACGGGGGAGAGCGTCGTCGCCAAGGACACCAAGGGGTCTGGCTCGTCTGCCGCTTCGGGCGAGGCCAGTTCCAAGGATTCCAAATCTTCGAATGATGCAAAAGACGAGCCCAAGGGTTCGAACGACGCCAAGGACGATTCCGAGTCTTCAAACAAGGAATCGGACAAAAACTCGGATAGCAAGAAGTCCGAGGACCGGGGCGGCAAGAAGTCTGGCGATAAATCCGCTGCCCAAAATACGGGAGCCGGTGATACTTCCAATGCGTCTGGCGGTGCTTCTTCGGGCGGTGGCCAGTCGTCTGATGGAGCCTCGTCCTCTAATGGTGGAAACGCCTCCTCGGGCAGCCAAAGCGGCTCACAGGAGTCCAGCTACGTTACGGTGACGGTTTCGGTCACATCGAGCGCTGTGGGTAATCCTGTGTCCTCTGGCGGCACCTTTACCTTTAACGAAGGCGCCACCGTTTACGATGCCCTGTGCGCGCTAGGCCTTTCTGTCAACGCACACGGCTCGTCGTACGGCACGTATGTTTCCGCGATTGGTGGTTTGGCCGAGAAACAGTACGGCGGCACGAGCGGCTGGATGTACTCCGTCAACGGCACAACGCCCATGACGGCCTGCAGTAACTACGTTCTCTCCAATGACGACAACGTCGTTTGGTATTACGTAACGGGCTAGAGGCCTCGACATAGCGCGCCAGACGGGCGGTTCGGGCCAACATCCGGACCGCCCGTTTTTCATGCGAATGGGACTGGGTCGCCGGGTCTCTCTGCAAACAAAAAACCGGTTGGAACGGGAATTCCAACCGGTTATACATTCAAGCAAATAGTGAATCGACTACGACCGTGCGCCCTCGAGGAAGAAGCGACGGCTGAAGTAGTTGTACCAGGTGACAAGGAACGTGGCGATGGCCTTCATGGCTTGGTAGCCGATGCTCAAAAACGTGACGCCCACAAACATATACAGGTCGTTGAGGCCCAGGCCGATCACCGACAGGATGGTGAAGATCGTGAACTCGCGCTTGCGGCTCATGCCTTCGCGGTGGTCGAACACGTACTTCATGCTGAGCCAGTAGTTGACCACGACGGACGTGATAAACGAAACCGTGGTGCTCATCAAAAAGTCGAGGTGGAACAGCTCGACGAGCGCAATGAGCATGCCCCAGTCGATGCCAAAGGAGATAAGACCCACGACAGCAAACTTGAGGAACTGCTTGGTATGAGGTTGTGCCAGCGCCTTGCGCACGTAATCACATCCAATGCGTTGATGAATCGAGCAGAGGATACTTTAGAGCTTTTACAAGGGAAACGTAAGGTCTTTGCCAAGAACTATATGAACTCGCCAAATTTTCAAGAGCTAATCCGCAAACGTTGAAAATTTGCCCGTAAACGAGCGGCACCCACGGACGATACTGCGCTGAGTGCACGTCGTCCGTGGGCGCCGTAATGCTGCAGGGGTTTCGAGCTACTTGGTCTCGTCGCCCTCCAGGAAGATTTTTCGGGTCACAAAGTTGTAGACCATGACAAGCGCGGTGGCGCAGATCTTGGCGATATTGGCCTCGAGTCCCAGGCCGGCGTTGAGCGCCAGCACGATGCCGTCGTTGAGCACCAAACCGATCACGGACAGCACGACAAAGATGATGAACTCGCGGCGGCGGCTCATGCCTTCCTTGTGCGCAAACACGTACTTCATGCTTGCGAGGTAGTTAAAGATGAGTGAGATGATAAAGCCGCTGGTGTTGGCGATTAGGATGTTGAGGCCCAGACCGTAGTGGAGCAGATTCATAATGCCAAAGTCGATAACCGTGGCAATGACACCGACGACGCCAAATTTCATGATCTGCGCAAGGAGCTTTTGCATGGTACCTGCCTTAGGGTGGCGCGGGGACGCCGTGGGGATGACAAACTCAGCAAGTTTAGCCAATCCCCGCGGGTGGGGCTAGACGCGCTCTTCGATAGCACCGTTTCTATATGCATCGAGCAGCTGGCGCAGATCCTGGATCTGGCTGCGAATCTTGGCGCCAGTATCGGTGTCGCTCACCATGCGGCGACGGTCTGCTTGGTCAAAACGGTTGGTCTCGCTTTCGATGTCCACGTTGCGCGTGAGTGCCTCGGCAACCGTCGTAAAGGCCCGGTGCGACTTGAGGCGGCAGCCGCGCGAGCTCGAGATGAGCGTATAGCCGGCGATGCCCGTCTTGGGATGGTAAGCGCGGCAGAAGCCGCCATCGATGACCAGCAGCTTGCCCTCGGCGCGGATGGGCTGCTCGCCCTTGGTGGTTTTAACGGGCGTGTGGCCGTTGATGATGTGGCCGGTCGGCGAGCATGCCATGGGCGCGACGCCAAACTCGCGCATGATATCATCGCAGACCGAGGGCGACTTGGTAAGCGTAAAGTACGGGTCCATCGGCTCGACCCAGGTGCTCTTATCGGCGATATAGGCGCGCTCAAAGGTACGCACCAGGCGTCCGCTGGCGGGTGAATTGAAGCCAATCCACAGGTACCACATCCAGTCGAGGGCATCGCGGTCGCCCACGCGCCACGCGCGGCGGGCGATGTGGTCGCAAAAATCGAGATAATCGCGGCCAGCGTGCCAGGTGCCCAGGCAGTTCATGCTGCTAAAGGTGCCGTCTTCGTTGAGCGGAACGCAGCCGTGGAAGAGCAGGTTGCCGTTGGCGACCTTGTACATCGAGCCGTGGGTGTAGAGGAAATCGATATGGCGATGCAGGTGATCGGCGGTTACAAACTCGGACACGAGCTTGTCGATGATGTGCTGCTCCTGAGACGTGAGCGTGTAGGGGTCCGCCGGGTCGACGGTGGGGAAGTCGTTGGTCGTGAGCGGCCACACGCTGCCGTCGGCGAGCGTGACCGTGCCGGTGTCGTGGTCGATCTTGTCGAGTAACAGGCGGTCGGTCATATCGAACTCGGGGTGGCGCTGGATAATCTGGCCCTCGAGCTTAAAGAGCAGCACGTTGATGGCCTTGATCAGCGGGGTGATGGACTCACCGGCGGTGTAGGTGGCATCGGCAAAGGCGACAAGCTCACGCAGCGAGATGCCGTAGTCGTTCTCCAGGATCTCGTAGTTGTCGTAGCGTAGGTTGTTGCGCAACACCGTGGCGATGCAGGCGGGCTCACCGGCCGCAGCGCCCATCCACAGCAGGTCGTGGTTGCCCCACTGGATGTCGAGTGAATGGTAGGTGAGCAGACGGTCCATAATTTTGGCCGCGCCGCCGCCGCGGTCGAAGATGTCGCCCACCAGGTGCAAGTGGTCGACGGCCAGGCGCTTGATGAGCGAGGCGAGCGACTCGATAAAGTCGTCGGCGCTGGCGGTCTCTAGGATGGACTCCACGATGCGCTCGTGATAGCGCACGCGATAGTTGTTCTCGTCCGGGTGCGTGTGCAACAACTCGTCGATGATGTAGGCGTAGTCGCGCGGGATGGCCTTACGCACCTTGGAGCGCGTGTAGCGGCTTGAAAGTGAGCGAGCGACCATGATGAGCTGGTCAAGCATCGTCTTGTACCAGGTTGGCGAGTCCTCGCGCCGGCTGCGGACCAGGTCGATCTTCTCGCGCGGGTAGTAGATGAGCGTACACAGCTCGCCCTTTTCGTCAAAGGAGAGCGTGTCGCCAAAGATCTCGTCGACATGTTCGCGCACGACGCCCGAGCAGTTGTTGAGGATGTGCATAAAGGCTTCGTACTCACCATGCACGTCGCTCATAAAATGCTCGGTGCCCTTGGGTAGGTTGAGGATGGCCGAGAGGTTGATAATTTCGGTAAATGCGGATTGTTCGGTGGGGAACTGTCTCGACAGCAGGCGCAGATACTTGAAGTCTTGCGGGTTGCGATCGAATGCGACCATGAAACACCTTCCGATGGGGCTGGTAAAACTGATAAACAGCGTCAAACGTTTACCAGTATGCGCCGCTTTTGTTTCGATTTTGCGCCAGCGGCTGAATTGTCGGCTGAACGGTTTGGTAAATCGATTTAGTGAAGGTAGATGTGTTGGTCGGGTGGAGACGACAGAGGGTGTTTTCTCAGATATTTATGCGTCGGGTCGGTGGAGACGATGGTGGTAAAGATGTTCACTATTTTTGGTTCGATTTGGTAAATAGTGGACATATGTACCGCATGTAGGCTCACTGTGCGATAATTTGCGCAGCAATGAGTAAGGAGCCTCATATGAGTGATTTTGTCCTGACCTGTGAATCCGCCGCCGATCGAACCCGTGAGTTCTTTGCGTCGCGCAATATCCCTGTCGTGTGTTTTCATTACGAGATCGACGATGTTGTCTATACGGACGATCTGTATCAGTCGATTACGCCGGACGAGTTTTTTGCCCAGATTGCCGCGGGCGCCATGCCCAAGACGTCTCAGGTGAGCGTGGGTGAGTACGAGGAGTTTTGGGAGCCGTTTGTTGCCGAGGGTAAAGACGTGCTGCACCTGACGTTGTCGTCGGGTATTTCGGGCACGTATGGATCGGCCTGCGTCGCGGCGCAGATGCTTGCGGATCGCTATCCCGAGGGCGGCAAGGTGCGCGTCATCGATTCGCTGGCGGCGTCTTCGGGCTTTGGCCTGTTGTTGGAATATGCCGCCGATGTGCGCGATAGTGGGGCTTCACTCGACGAGACGGCTGCCTGGATCGAGGAGCACAAGCTCAACCTGCACCACTGGTTCTTCTCGACCGATCTGTCGAGCTACCTGCGCGGCGGTCGCATTTCGGCCGCGAGCGCGATCATCGGCACGGCGCTTAAGATTTGCCCGCTTATGACGGTCGATTGCGAAGGTAAGCTGTCGCCACGTGAGAAGATTCGCACTAAGAAGCGCGCGATTTCCGAGATGGCTAAGACCATGATGGCACACGTACAGGACGGTGCAGATTATTCGGGTAAGTGCATCATGTCGCAGTCGGCGTGCCGCGAGGATGCCGAGGCGGTCGCGGCGCTGATTGAGGAACAGGTTCCGCAGCTTAAAGGCAAGATTGAGATCAATGACATCGGTACTCTGATTGGCTCGCATACCGGACCTGGTACGGTGGCGCTCTTCTTTATGGGCGACAAGCGCGTGGATTAATTTGCCCCATCACGTCGCTGCATGATTGCTCAAACGAAAACGGCCCGCCTCACGTTTGTGGGGCGGGCCAAGATGTTTTGCTAGCGTTTCTTTCCGCGGAAGAAAAAGCCGTGCAGTGACGGCTTGAGGCCGCGGTTGGCGCGATGCTCCTCGACGCGCTCGTGGATCGAAGCGACGCGCTCGATGACTTCGTCGGGAATCGGCACATCGGGATTCATGTTCTCGACTTGGCTGACCTCGGCGGCGGCGACCTGGTCGATAATGGGCACGTCGTCGCGCGAGATGACAGGTGTGGCGTCTTCCTTCATCTTGCGATAACGCTGCATCATGTCGGTCTGTAGCTGTTGGGCCGAAGGCGGTGTCCAGATGATGGCGTTGGCGCCGGCGGCGATGGTCTCGCGAATGCTCTCGGGCGTCTTGCCGCCCGGCGCGATAAGCGGCAGGTTGGGATAGTGCTCGCGCAGCTCGCGTAGGACCTGGGGCGTGTTCTTGCCGGCGGCGATGTTGAGAATCTTGGCTCCAGCGCGCACCTTGGCGTGGGCATCGTCGTCGCAGCGAACGACCGTGGCGATGACGGGGATGTCGGCGATGTTGGTGATGTGCTCGACCATCTCGGCAGTAGCGGGGGAGTTGACCACGCAGCCCGCCGCGCCCTGCATCTCGGAGACGGCTGCCATCTGCACGGAGCGCTTACCGGTCGTAGTTCCGCCACCCACGCCTACAAAGACCGGGCACTCGGCGACGGTCAGCAGCGCTTGCGTAATGGCGGGCTGCGGCGTGAAAGGGTAGACCGCAAAGACGGCGTCGGCGTTGGAGTTGCGGATAACCGCGACATCGGTGGTGTAAATGAGCGACTTGATGCGTCGGCCAAAGAGCGTGAAGCCGCTGGCCTCCTCGATCTCGTCGGGCATGCGAAGGGCAGCCTTGCGTAGGCGTCCGTCGATGGGCAGGGGCTCCATAGGGAGCAGGCCGTTGGGCGTGACGGCTATTTGGGGCTCGGTGAACTCGTCTGCAAGCTCGACCTCGGAAAAATCGACCGAGGCGACGATGTCCTCGTGCACCTCGGCGGGCACATCGATGGGAGCTTGGTCGTTTGCCGCCGCAGGCGTGTCGAAGGAGCTGGTGCCGACGAAGGCGTCGACGCGCTCATTTAGATCGTTGAGGGTATCCATGGAGGCTCGATTCTATGTGATGATGGCCGGCGCGATGCAGCCGGAATTGCGAATGCTAAATCGTTTGACGAGTTGATTTTTCCCCGCCGCGCCATCCGTTAGACCGAAGGGCCGGCGAACGTGAAGGAGCTGTGGTGGCGGGTATCGAGGTGCTATCTTGAAAGCCCCGTTTAAAAGAGAGGTGACGCGGTATGGAATTGACAGCAATGTTTGGCTCGATCGGCCTGTGTGTGGCCGCAATCGTTGCCGCCGCGGTCATCTACTTTGTGGTCACGGCCATTAAGGGCAAAAGGGCCGAACGCAAGGAGCGCGCGATGCTTAAACAGCATCGCGACCAGCAGGGCAAACGCGCACAGAGATAGCTTGTTGAGTTTTGGATCCGTGCGCTAGCTGCGTTTTCGGATCAGGGCAATGTAGAAGCCCTCAAAGTCGCGGCTAGGCGGAATGGTGAGCGTGCCGGGCAGGCCGTTGACGATGGCCGATACCTGACCCGCGGCAATGGCTTCGGTCAGAGCGTTGGACTCGATGCGCGGCTCCTCACCAGCTTCCTGGGTGCGTCGTGCTTCACTTTCGCTTGGCGTGCCGTCGAGGGGGATGAGCTCGCAGTCCATATGCTTGTCGAGGGCCTCTTGCAGGGCGTCCTCGTTTTCCTGCGGCAAGATCGAACAAGTCGAATAGACGAGCGTGCCGCCCGGTTTGAGGGCCCCCATGGCGCGGTCCAGAAGTGCTCGCTGCGAGCGGGCGCACTTGCTCAGCAACTGCTCGGTGAGGCCGCGCAGGCTTTTCTCGTTGCCACTGATGACGGTGCCCGTGCCGGTGCAGGGAGCGTCGAGCAGGATGCGGTCAAAGCGGAAGAACTCGTCGAGCTCGCGTGCGTCGATGCGCATGACGGGCACGTTTTTGGCACCCTGGCGATGGAGGTTCGACTCGAGCTTTTCGGCGCGGGGAATGCTCATCTCACAGGCGGTGAGGTGCGCCTGTCCCTGGGTGAGGGCGGCGATCTGCGTCGTCTTGCCGCCGGGGGCTGCGCACATGTCCAGGATGTCCTCGCCTGCCTGGGCGCCCAGGACCAACGGCGGCATCATGGATGACAGGCTCTGCAGGTAGATTTTGCCGTCGCGGTAGATGTCGAGATCCCACAGATCTGAAACCTGGGCCTCGGGCAGGATAAAGGCGTCCGGATACCAGGTAACGGTTTGGTGGGCGATGCAGGCGGCATCGAGCGCCGCAGCGATGTCCTCGGCGGTCGCCTTGAGCGTGTTGGCGCGCAGCGTGACCGGGCGTGTGGCCGCGGCGCCGAAGCCCTCGATCATGAGCTTGGCATCGGCGGGCGCATAGGCGCCGGCGACCGTGTCGACCATAAAGCGCGGCAGGTCGGCGGCGCAGGGAAGGGCGGCAAGCTGGTCGGAAAGCTCGGTAGCAGCAAACTGCCTGAGCTTGAGCTCGGCCTTGACCTGCTTTTTCTGCTTACGACGACGCGGCTTGGACATCCGTCTTTCCTTCCCGTCCCAAATTGACTACTTTCCGGGCACGCCGCTGCTGGCGTGCTTTAGTACTGGCTCTCGTGCTTGCTAAAGAAGTCGAAGCGCGGGGGCAGCGGCTTCACGCGGTGCTCGCCGGGCTTCTCGCCCAGGCTCTCCACAAACTCATCCGTGGAGGCAAAGATGTTATCCCAGCTAAAGAAGGCGACCGGGTCAACGTCGAAGTACTCGCAGATGAGCTCGCAGCCGGCCGGCACGATGCCGTGCATGAGCACGGTCGCTACGCGCAGCTCGGTAAAGGCGTCGACGAGGGCCTGCGTCATGGCGGCGTTGGCCGGCTCGCCCTCGAGCTTGTTGGCGGCCTTGGAGGCATCGCTCCAGCGCTTGTTGGCGGCGCGCAGGTAGTCGTCGCACACAGCGAGCGCTCGGTGCGTCTCGAACTTGTACATGGCCTGCTCAAAGGCGAGGGCTGCCTGCTGGGCGGCTTCGACCACGGTGTCAGAAGCGGCACCGGCGGGGATGCAACCGTTGCGATAGGGACTCTCGTCGCCCTCCTTGACGGCGACGCCGTAGAAGCAGCTGCGGGCCAGGCGGTTGAACACGCCGGTCAGCAGCGCGCTCTCCTTAAGGGCGGGGTCGATAACGCGCTTGTCGTCGCAGGCGCGCACCTCGTTGCCGTCCTTGTCCTTGCCGGTCACGCGCGTGTCGTATGCCTTGGGGCTAAAGCTCACCGGCTTCTCGGACAGGCCGAGCGACAGCCAATGCGCGCGCATCTGCTCGCAGGTGTAGTGGTTGAGCAGGTCGTCTGCCGGCGGGGGAGGAGTCTGCGAGGACGAGCTTGCCTTTTTGCCCATGTAGAGCAGGTGGTAGCAGGCGCTGACGGTGCTCTGCGTGAGGTTCCAACCCAGGGCCTCCCACATGGCGGTCTGCGCGATGCAATAGAAGTAGATGTTGTCCTGGCCAATGAACTGGTAGATCTGTGCGTCATCCGAGCACCACCAGTCGCGCCAGTCGAGCGAGCTGTGCTGGTAGGTGGGCGCGGGGACCTGCGTGGAATCGGCGGCGGGCTCGCCCATGAGGGCGGCATCCTGGGCGGCGACGCCCTCGGTCACGCCGGCGGCCTTGGCATCGCGTGCGAGCACGGTGCGCGTATAGCTGATGGGAGCCCACAGGCTCTCGGGCCAGCACCAGCAGGTGACGTCGGAGACGCCATCGACCTCGGGCACCGGAACGCCCCAGTCGATGTTGCCGGTGATGCGGAAGGGTACGAGCGCCTTGCCGCTGCGGAAGCGCACGCCGCCGTTGGCGAGCACCGCGTGGGCATCGTCGCGCTCCTTCCAGCTGGGGAAGGTGACGGTAAAGCTGCTCTTGTTGCCCTCGGGCTCCAGCACGGTGTGCTCGGGAAGCTGATCCTCGACGGCATCGAAGGCCTCGCGGAACTTGTTCTGGATGTAGAGCTGGGCCGGCAGCAGCCACTCTTCCATGGTCTTGGAGACCACGGAGCGAACCTGCGGGTTCTGGGCGAGCTTGGCGGTATAGGTTTTCATAAAGTCGAGGTAGGCCGGCAGGTCGAAGTAGAGGTTGTCGACCGGGCGCAGCTCGGGCACCTCGCCGGTGAGCTGGCTTTTGGGCGCGATGAGCTCCTCGGGCTCAAACTGGTGACCCAGGTCGCACTCGTCGGCATAAGCCTTCTCGGACTTGCAGCCCTGGATGGGGCAGCGGCCGATCACCTGGCGG
Source organism: uncultured Collinsella sp. (assembly GCA_902494165.1). Taxonomy (GTDB): domain Bacteria; phylum Actinomycetota; class Coriobacteriia; order Coriobacteriales; family Coriobacteriaceae; genus Collinsella. The sequence continues at coordinate 152,069 of CABUSD010000003.1, forward strand.
CCGTTGAGGAACGTGCCGGCCTTGGCGTCGTAGAACTGCAGCGTGGAGCGCTTGGAGATGGTGCCCTGTTCGTGCAGACGCTCGATAATCTCGGCGGTCACCTCGTTGTGAATCTGCGCAGCCGGCTCAAGGCCCGAGCCGCCGTAGATATCGCAGCTGATGTTGTAGTTGTTGAGGGTCGCGGCCTGGCGGGAGTGATTGGACTCGACATACTCGGCGATGGACTTGTCGTAGCCCTCGTTCTCCTTGAGCTTGCGGTAGCTCTCCATGATGGGCGAGCCATAGCAGTCGGTGCCCGAGGTGAAGATGACGTTCTCGCGGCCCAGACGGTCGCGCAGGAAGCGGGCGAAGAAGTCGGCCGGGACAAAGACGCCACCGACGTGGCCAAAGTGAAGGCCCTTGTTGCCGTAGGGCTCGCCGGCGGTAACGATGGCGCGGCGAGGCCAGCTGGGACGGTCGTTCATGGAGTATTTGGATGCCATGGGACTCCTTCGCATATGGTGAGAGCGCGGCCGGGCGCAAGGCCTGGCGACGCGGTGGTCAATTCGTGCATATCGTTCGACATTATCGCACATGCGGACGGGTACGTGGCAGGGGCGCTATCCTAAGATGCTATGAATGAGATTTCCAACATACATGCGTTTGAAGACGAGGAATTTCTGCACGCTTGCTTCGTGTGGGGGATGGTCGTAGTCGGCGTGTTTGCCGTGTGCCTGGTGCCGGTGTTTATGCTGCTGGGCGGGCCTGCAGACTTGGATGCGGCTGACGCGGGCGGCTGGATGGCTGTCGTGGGCTGGATAGTCGGCTTGGCTGCGGTTTCTGCGGCGTCATTTGCCGTGCACGAGCTGGTGCACGGTGTGTTTTTTAAGCTGCTGGCGCCTGCGGGCGCGCAGGTGACCTTTGGGGCGAATCGCGAGACGGCGATGATCTATGCCTGCGCCGAGGGCGTTGTGTATTCGCGCCGGCGGTACATGGCGGTTTGCCTGGCACCGACGGCTGTTGTGACGACAACGCTTGCCCTGGGGTTTGCGTTTTCGGGCTATCCGCTGCTGTGCTATCTGGCGGCCGGCTTGCATTTGTCAGGCTGTGTGGGCGACTGGTATTACGTGCGGACCATTTTGCGCGACCGCCGCATTGTCGCCTGCGAGGACACGTCCTTCGGCGTGCGCTTTTTCGGGTGAGGAGATGTCGATGAAGCCGTTGTTGTTGCACGCCTGCTGTGCGCCGTGCTCTCTTGAGCCGGTCCGCCTGCTGCGCGAGGAAGGGTTTGAGCCCACAATCTGCTGGACCAACCCCAATATTCAGCCGCACGATGAATGGCAGCGGCGTTTGGACGAGCTGCGCCGGTGGTGTGCCGATGGCGACATCGAGCTTATCGAGGCGGGGGAGGACCGTGAGCGCTGGGAGGCCGGCGTGGCACCGCTGGGTGCCGATCGGCCCCGTCGCTGTCGTGCGTGCTATGCCCTGCGCTTGGCCGAGGCGTGCCGCGTGGCCCAGGAGCGTGGGTTTGAGTTTGTGGGTACGACGCTCGCCGTCTCGCCGTATCAGTTGTTCGAAACCTGCAATGATGTGTTGGAGCGTCTGGCTGCCGCCCGCGGTCTCACTCCGGTGATTCGCGATTTTCGTCCGTATTACCCCGAGGCGACACGCCGTTCGCGCGAGCTGGGCATGTATCGGCAGAACTACTGTGGTTGCCGCTTCTCGGCTGTCGAGGCGGCCATGGACCGCGCCCGCATCCGCGACGAGCGCAAAGCGTCCAAAAAGTAGTTCATTTGGGACGTCAGCCTGCTAGGATGTAGAGCGGACTTTAGCTATATAAGGAGTATCCGACGTGTCTATGCGTACCGATGATTTTGACTACAACCTTCCTGAGGAACTGATCGCCCAGGCTCCAGCCGAGCCGCGCGACTCCTGCCGCCTGCTGGTGGTGGATCGCAAGGGCTCCCAGGCGGGAACGCCGCTGGAGCACGGCGGTACCGTTGAGCACCGCATCTTCCGCGACATCATCGACTATATCGAGCCGGGCGACGTGCTCGTCATCAATCAGACGCGCGTGATGCCGGCCCGTCTGATCGGTCGTAAAACGGGATCGGGCGGCGTGGTCGAGACCCTGCTGCTCAAGCGCCGCGAGGACGTGGATCCGCTGGGCCATGTTTGGGAGTGCTTGGTCAAGCCGGGCAAGCGCCTGAAGCCCGGTGCTCATATTGAGTATCGCGCCGGTGGCGCCCATGCGCCCGAGGGGGCTCCCGTGGTGCTGACGGCCGAGGTTGTCGACTTTGTCACCGATAGCCGCGGCGGCCGCCTGGTACGCTTTGAGCCGGCCGGTTGCAATGCCGCCGGCGAGCCGCGCACGCTCGACGAGGCCATCCATGCTGCCGGCCACGTGCCGCTGCCGCCCTACATTACCGATTACGAGGGCGATCCCGAGAAGTACCAGACCGTCTACGCCATGAAGGAGGAGCACTCGGCCGCTGCTCCCACGGCGGGTCTGCATTTTACTCCCGAGCTCATGGCTGCCATCGAGGCCAAGGGTGCCAAGTTTGCCGCCGTCGAGCTCGAGGTGGGTATCGATACCTTCCGTCTGGTGGAGGAGGACGACCCCGCGCAGCACGTGATGCACACCGAGCGCTACCACGTGTCGCAGGAGGTTGTCGACGCCGTGCATAAGGCGAAGGCCGAGGGCCATCGTGTGATCGCCGTCGGCACTACCGCAGTGCGCTCGCTCGAGAGCGCGTTTGACGCGGACGCGCCGGTGTCCGATCCGGCTGTGACGGCGCGCTATTTTGAGGGCCGCGAGGACGGGGCCGACACGCTCGGCCGCGGCGACATCGTGGTGCGCGAGAACGCGACAACGCAGCTCTACCTTATGCCCGGCTCGACCTATCACGTGGTCGACGCGCTGATCACGAACTTCCACGTGCCGCGCTCCACGCTCATGATGCTCGTAAGCGCACTTGCCACCCGCGACCAGATCATGGATGCCTACGCCGCTGCTATCGAAGAACGCTACCGCTTCTTCAGCTTTGGTGACGCCATGCTCATCTTGTAGGTTACGGCGTTTTACAAACGCCGTAACCGGTCGACGCTGCGCGGGCCGCATTTGGACAATCTGACATTCAACTTCAAGGGCGCGACCAGAAGGTCAGCGCCCTTTCGTTTCACGTCACCTTGCCTCAAATGCGACCCGCTCGCTGTCGTTGCCAAAACACCGGCATTTCTTTGGTTGTCAACAAAACATCGGTGTAGTCATTGGGGACGTTCTTAAACGACTACCTTGCATCAATCTAAATAAGTTGCGGTGAGATAGTTCTTGAATTGGCCTTTTTGGGCTAAACAGGAACTATCTCACCGCAACTGCGTTGAGCGTTTTTTTGGCGGCTGGTTTACTTGCTCGCGAACAGCCAGACTAGGATGATCACCAGGATTGCGGCGACGATGCAGACGATGGCGCCGGTGAATTTGATGCGTGAGTCGCGGGTGCGCTCGCGCACCGCGTCCTCGGTGGCCTCGAGCTGGGCGACTTCTCGCTCGGTCTCGGCGTGTTCGGCTTTGTCTCGGGCCAAGGATCCTGCAAGCGACTCAGTGATCTCTGGATGGTCATGTACCTCGGTCGCCTGCTCGATGATCGACTGTGCATGTGCGGCATCTGCTTGGGCGTTGGCGATGCTTTGCTCTTGGTCGCGGCGTGCCTTGTCCTCGGCGGCGATCTTCTCGCGCAGTTCGCGCTGGCGCGTCGTGGCGGCAGTTTTCGCCGTCTGCAGCTCGTCGCGCGCGGCATCGGCCTCAGTCGTCACGGCTTGGTGCGCGCGTTTGGCGTCGGCGATAGGGGCTTGAGCCTGCTCGACGGCCTGCTCGGCTGCGGCAAGCGAGTGCTCAAGGTCGGCGGTGATGCACGGGACATCTTCTTCGGCTTTACGCAGGGCATCTGCCGTGTCGGAGATCTGCATCGAGAGCTCGCTGGTGCGCACCGTATAGTTGGCGGGATTTGCCGAGGGATTGCGTTGCAGCTCGGCATACTCATGACGCAGCGTCTCGAGCTGGGCGCGCGTGGCGTCGACGGTTTGTTGTGCGGCGGCAATGCCGGCGTCTCGCTCGGCCTGCACCTTGTCGCGGATGCGCTTGGAATCCTCAAGACGGCGAACGAGGCGGTTGCCGGTCTCGCGCGAGCTCGCCTCGCGGGCCTCCACGGCATCGAGCGCGGCCTTCAGGCGGAGCTCGGTCGCGTCATCCTCTGTCTTCATTTGTTCGAGCTGACCCTTGAGCTCTGCTACTTTGGAAGCATGGACATCGCGATCGATTTCGGCTGCCGCAGCGGTCTTTTGCGCTGTGGCGATCGCCTGACGCTGGTCGGCGACGATCTGCCCGTAGCGGCCTGCGATATCTTGGCGCGTCTCGAGTTCCTCGGCCTGATCGGCAATGCGCTGCTCAAGTTCGGACAGGTGGGCGCGGGCATCGGCAAGTGCCTTTTTCGCGGCGTTCATCTCGCGCATGGCCGAGGCACCCTGGGCGATAAAGGTGCCCACGGCGTTCGCAGTGTTCGAGACAGCGGTCCCCAGATCGCGGCTCGCGGCGGGGGAGTGCGGGGCGGTCGGGCGAGCGGTGTCGGCAGCGTCCGCATCGGCAGCCTGTGGCGCGGCGATATTGCCGGTACCGCCCTCGACCACAGAAAAGCCTGCTGCGTGCGGATCGACCGCATCGGCGCCAATCGTGGGGTGCTCGAGCTGCAGAAACGAGGGCATGGTGCTGCCCTGGTCGGCAACCGGAGTCTCGCCGGGCACAAAGGTCGAGGCCGCCTCGGCGGCCTCCTCTTCCTCGGCATCGATATCGGCATCGGCGACGGCGTCTTTCATCGCTTTGACAACATCCATCATGGAGTCCATGAGGGCATCGAGCTCTTCTTCCGAAGACACCTCGATGGGGCCCGCTGCTTGCGGGGCGTCGTCCTGTACGGGGGCGTCGTCCTGAGCAGGCGCATCGTCGTTTTGCTCATCGACGTTTTCTGATTCGGGGGTTTCCGCCGTAGCGCTTTCGTCCAAGATGGGGCCGTCGACGTCGGTACCATTGCAGGTCACAGCGTCGGTATCTGTGGTGACGTCTGCGGGATCATCAATATGCTGTTGAGTCTGGGGGTCCAGCTCGTCTGTCATAGGCATGTGCTCCTCATCGTTGTTTGTCACCCTATGATAAAGTCTCGCGCCGACATCCCGCGCCCCGCAGCAAAGTTTCAAAACGTGTTCGATGACTCGCTTGGATAGCAAAAATTCGTCCTCTAAATTCAGTTTACGCTTGACATTCCCTTCGCCGAATGACGTTGCGCCGTTCGCCTGGTGCGGTCTTTATTTTTCACTTGAACCCGCTAAAGTTGCATTTCAGCTTTTGGCGCGTGAAGTTGGATACGCGCAGTCGGCGGGCGTGCCCGTCGCGATTCGAAAGGACTTTGTATGGGACTTTTCACTGGTAAGACCGTGATCGTCACCGGCGGCGGCAAGGCCACGCTCAAGGACGGTTCCGCTGGCTCCATCGGTTACGGCATCGATATCGCTTTTGCCAAGGAGGGCGCAAACCTCGTCATTACCGGCCGCAACGTTGCCAAGCTCGAGGCTGCCAAGGAGTCCCTCGAGGCCGACTACGGCGTCAAGGTTCTGCCTGTTCAGGCCGATGTCTCGGCTGGTCAGGACAACGAGGCCGTCGTCCAGAACGTCATCGACAAGGCCATCGAGGAGTTCGGCCGCATCGACGCCGTCGTCAACAATGCCCAGGCCAGCGCTTCGGGCGTGACCATTGCCGATCACACCATGGACCAGTTTAACCTGGCCATTTACTCCGGCCTGTATGCCACCTATCTGTACATGCAGAAGGCCTATCCGCACCTGAAGGAGACCAAGGGTTCCGTGGTCAACTTTGCCTCGGGCGCCGGTCTGTTTGGCAACTACGGCCAGTGCAGCTACGCCGCCGCCAAGGAAGGCATCCGCGGCTTGACCCGCGTTGCCGCCAACGAGTGGGGCAAGGACGGCATCAACGTCAACATCGTGTGCCCGCTTGCTTGGACCGCTGCGCTCGAGAACTTCCAGGATGCCTATCCCGAGGCGTTCAAGGCCAACGTCCATATGCCGCCGGCGGGCCACTATGGCGATGTCGAGAAGGAAATCGGCCGCGTGGTCGTTCAGCTCTGCGGTCCCGACTTTAAGTACATGAACGGTGAGACCGTCACCCTCGAGGGTGGCATGGGCCAGCGGCCTTAGGGGTTACGTCTCAGGTTCCGCCGTTCTAACGAACGGCGGACCAGCCGACGCTGCGCGGGCCGCATTTGGACAATCTGACGTTCAACTTCAAGGGCGCGACCGGAAGGTCAGCGCCCTTTCGTTTCACGTCACCTTGTCTCAAATGCGGCCCGCTCGCTGACTTATGCTCAACCTGCGGCGCCATTTTGCTTGAAGGCACCTTGCTCGATCTGGCGGGTTTTCGCTCATATGACCCAATCCGCTGTCAAGAGCCACAATGGCCCCGCCGACCGCTTGCAATCGGTCGGCGGGGCCTGCCGTTAACCCGTCCCGGTCCGCCCCGGCATGTCGTCGACGCCTTCGGCTCAGTCTCATATCCGCGGATACCGTTCTGTCGGCCCGCACTCCATTCCTTCGGCGGGGTTCCCCAAGTCTGTCGAGGCGCATGCGGAGGGCTCCGCGCGCACAGCGAAATAGGGGGTATCCCCGAAGGCCGCCCGGCTCGCCGGGACGGGGGCTATGTCTATTCGCCGGCCTCCCGGCACATCATGCCGAGGGCCCAGAGCCACCTCACGAGCTCGGCCGCGGTGGCCGCGTTGGCCTTCGCCGCGGGCATGCCGCGGGCGAGCATCTCCTCGCGCCGCCGCAGGAGCCGCTCGGACCCCTTCCTCCCGTGCATCCTTATCTCGAGGGGCACGCCCGTATCCCTTGGCATGAGCTTCGGCTGGTGCCGCGCCGCGGCGTAGCACCATGAGCCCTCAACGGCCAGCTTCCTCACGAGCGCGTTGCCCGCACCGCTGACGCCTCCGAGCCGCACGGAGTCGCCACTCGACCTCTGACTCGGCGCGAGGCCGAAATAGGCCGTGACCTGCCTTCCGGAACGGAACCTCGTGAAGTCGCCGACCTCGGCCGAGAAGGCTGCGGCCAGCGCGAAGGCGCAGCCCTTGATCGACTGGAGGGCGGCCACCTCCGCGGCGATCGGGCTGGCATCCACGGCCGCCCTGTACTCGGAGAGCAGGTCCGCCCGGGCCTCCGCCGCGGCCTCGACCTCGTTCCTCAGGGCGGCGAGCGCCCGAACCCCGCCATCGTCCTCAGGCCTGACCTTGTCGAGCCACCTCAGGAAGTCGTAGGTCCAGTACTTCCTCGGGTTGCCGGCGGGCGTGGTGCCGCCGTAGACGAACCCCCGCCTTGCGAGGAAGGCGAGCAGCCGCTGCTTGGCGGTCGCCAGGCGCGCGGTCGCCCCGTCGTAGGCGCCGGCGAGGTCCCTGATGCCCTCGACCTCGGGGGAGGGGACCCATACGGGGGAGATGTCGTGGGCGAGTATCGCCTTGGCCATCCTGGCGGCGTCGTTCCTGTCGTTCTTGGAGGCCGAGTCGGCGGCCGACCTGGGGATCTTCGAGACCGCGGCGACGACGCACTCGACGCCGAGCCCGGCGAGCTCCCTTTGCGGGGCGAAGCCGAGGTAGCCGCTCTCGTAGGCCGCGAGCGACGGCCCGGGGAACCCATCCATCCACCCGGCGATCTCGCCCCAGGGGTTGCCGGGGAACCTCCTCGTCACGGCCTCGCCGGTGTCCGCGTCGAGGGCGCAGACGGTGGTCGACCTCAGGTGGACGTCCATCCCGAACGCGGTAGAATACTTTGGCATGGGAGCCTCCCAACCTCGTTGCGGCGCGGCTGCGCCTATGGCACTTCAACATCATTGTCGCAGCCCCGACCCGCGGTCACGAGCGGGGGCTCCTGTCTTTTTAGCGCCCTCGGATTGGGTCATAGTGTCTGTTGGTGACGATAACGCTGCGTTTCCATTGCTGGAGCTAGAGGCTTTCTTTCGACTTGCGTTTTTAGTCGAAAGCTATTAAGCGACATTCCGTTATTCGGAATGTCGCTTTCGTTTTTAACTGGTTATTTCGCTTGCGTTGGTGGATATGTCGTGCGTTCTGCGTATGGCAATATAAGATAGTTCTTTGTATTAAACGTAATTCGATGATCTTGAGGGTAGGGGATTTCTTTGGGTCGTGCTGGGGATATGACGCCGCCTTTGCGCTGGCGGTTAGGTGTTGCTGGTGGGGTGGTGCTGGTTGTGCTGCTTTTTGATCAGCTGACCAAGCTTGCGGTTCGTGCCGTGGGCGACGCTTTGCATGTGACTGTTATCCCCGGTGTGATCGACTTCCTGTTTGTCCGCAATATCGGTGCTGCCTTTAGCATGGGCGAGGGGCATGGCGTTGCGTTTGCTTTGCTGGCGCTTGCGGTCATTGTCGCCATTGCCGTGTACTTGCTTCGCGCGCCCCAGCTTGCTCGCTTGGAGGTTGTGGGCATGGCTATGGTCGCGGGCGGCGCCATTGGCAACGCGATCGACCGTCTGGCCTTTGGCTTCGTGACCGATTTTATTGCCACCACCTTCGTCGACTTCCCCGTCTTTAATGTGGCCGATATCGGCATTACCTTGGGCGTCGTGCTCGCCCTCTTCGGTTACATGTTCTTGAGCCCCGCTGCCCGTGAGGTCGATGCGACCGCCGAGCTTAACGCCCGTGACGAGGCCCGCGCTAAGCGCAAGGCCCAGCAGCGTGGGGAGCGTGCCCGCAAGATTCGCGAAAGGAATGAGCGCTAATGGCCGACATCCATATCCTTGTTGCCGACGATGCCGCTGGTCAGCGTCTTGACGCCTATCTGGGCTCCAATGACGGCTGCCCTACGCGCTCTTCCTGCGCGCATCTGATTGAGGGCGGTGCCGTATGTGTCAATGGCGAGACCTGTCTGTCTAAAAAGTACGCCGTGCGAGCCGGCGACCGTATTTCGGTCGATTTGCCCGAGCCGCACGATCCCACCGATGTGATTCCCGAGGCCATCCCGCTCGACATTCGCTATGAGGACGACTATCTCATTGTGCTCTCCAAGCAGCGTGGCCTGGTGTGCCATCCTGCGCATGGTCATGAGAGCGGCACGCTCGCGAATGCCCTGGTCTATCATTGCGGTATCGACCATCTGGGTACCGTGCAGGGCGAGGATCGCCCCGGTATCGTGCATCGTTTAGATCGCGATACCTCGGGTCTCATGCTTGCGGCAAAGGACGACGACACGCAGCGTGCGCTTCAAAATCTCATTCGCACGCGCACGCTCGATCGTCGCTATATCACGCTCGTTCACGGTCACATCGCCATGGACGAGGGCACCATTAACACCGGCATTGCCCGCTCTACGCGTGACCGTGTCAAGATGGCGGTTTCGGACGATCCTTTCGCGCGTCAGGCCATTACGACCTTTATGGTCCTTGAGCGCTTTGATTCCACGCGTTTTGATGACGGCTATACGCTCGTCGAGTGCCACCTGTTTACGGGCCGCACACATCAGATTCGCGTGCATATGCGCCATATCAACCATGCCTGTGTGGGCGATCCGCTCTACGGCAAGTGCGATGCACGCGCCGATCAGGGTCTGACCAGGCAATTCCTTCATTCCTGGCGCGTCGCATTCGACCATCCCGTGACGGGGGAGCGTATTGAGTGCCGCGATGAGCTGCCGTGGGATCTTGCCGCGGTTCTCGACGACCTGGCTCCTCGCTCGCTCGGTCGTACTGCCGCTGGCGACGAAATCGTTCCGCAGCTCGGTCTTCTCGAAGTCTAGCCAGTATTAGGTGGTTTCTTGAACTCGATTAGCCTGCGGTAAGATATACGGTTGTTTACGTAACGCGTTCTCGGGAGCCTGCATGCTCGCCTTTTTACAAACCAACACACCCATTGTGATCTTCAACCAGATTGTCGTCACGCTGCTCACGGTCTGCTTTCTGTACCAGGTGGTCTTCTTTGTCATTGGCGCTCTTCGTGGCGAGGTCGCGCCTCCTAAGGCCAAAAAACTCCATCGCTATGCTTTCTTTATCGCGGCGCATAATGAGGAGGCCGTGATTGCCAACCTCGTTCGCTCCATCAAGGACCAGGATTATCCGTCCGAGCTTATCGAGGTCTTCGTGGTCGCCGATGCCTGCACCGACAACACGGCGCAGCTCGCGCGCGAGGCGGGCGCCATCGTTTATGAGCGCAACGACCTGGCCCGCAAGGGTAAGAGCTGGGTCATGGACTTTGGTTTTGACCGCATCCTTAACGAGTATCCCGACACGTTTGAGGGCTACTTTATTTTCGATGCTGATAACGTCATATCCCGCGATTACGTGTCCAAGATGAACGATGCCTTTGACCAGGGATTCCATGTGGTCACGAGCTATCGCAACTCCAAGAACTTTGGCAGCTCGTGGATCTCGGCAGCTAATGCTACCTGGTATTTGCGCGAGGCGCGCTTTCTCAACAACGCGCGCAATATCTGCAAGACTTCTTGCGCTGTCTCGGGTTCGGGCTACCTCATCTCCGCCAGTGTTATCGAGGGCATGCACGGCTGGCAGTTCCACACGCTGACCGAGGATATTCAGTTCACCACGTTCTGCGCCATTCACGGCATTCGCATTGGCTATGCGCCGGCGGAGTTCTTTGACGAGCAACCCGTGACGTTCAAGGCATCCTGGAAGCAGCGTATGCGCTGGACCAAGGGCTTTTACCAGGTGTTCTTTACCTACGGTAAGCATCTGGTCAAGTCGATGTTCCGCTATCATCGCTTTGCCGCCTACGACATGTTCATGACGATCGCCCCGGGTATGCTGCTATCGCTGATCTCGATGCTCGCTAATGCGACGTTCTTGATTGTGGGTGGCCTTTCGCATGGTTTCTTGGCAACCGAAGTCGAGATGCAGGCGTGCGCCGCTTCGCTCATTATGACCTTCGCCATGATGTATCAGACGTTCTTTATCCTGGCGCTGCTCACGACTATCTTTGAGTACAAGCATATTCACTGCGCGCAAAAGTGGCGCCTGGTGACTAACCTGTTTACCTTCCCGATCTTTATGTTCAGCTATATCCCCATCACGGTGGCCGCGCTGTTCCTGAAGGTCGACTGGGTGCCGACGCAGCACGCCGTCAACGTTACCCTTGACGAGGTCATGCAAGGCGCCAAATAACCACCACCAAAACCACCGCAAAGGGGACAGGCACCTTTGTGGTGGTTTTTGCTTTTGCGATGCAGCTCGAGGAGGAGTCCGATGGTCTATATCCCGTTTTGGATTTGCATCTTTGCCGGCGTGGCAATTGATGCCCGAGAGCGACGGTTTCCCAATGGGCTTGCCGGCGCATGTGCCGTGGCGGCGTTGGCGGGCGTTTGGCTCGACCTCGGTTTGAACACAGCGCTTGACCACGCCGGTCTTGCGGTCATCGTCTACCTTGTCCTTGTGCTTACTGAGTCACTCTGGCGTCGCCTTCGCCACGCCCCCGGCATTGGCATGGGGGACGTCAAGGCACTCTTTGCCCTTTGTACCTTCGATCCCCTGGGCGGCGTTGTCGCGTTTGCGGTTGCGCTCCTGACCCTTGCCGTCGCTTGCCTCATCGCAAAATCACGCTCCCTGCCATTGCTGCCGTTTTTGGTGCCTGTTTTTGCCATAATCGAGGTCGTGGGCTGCACTTTGTAACCGATTGCGCATCCTTCTTAAGGAGCATGCCATGGCAACTAATCAAGAAACGGCCGTCATTAAGGCGCGCATGGACCGTATCCCCTCGGCGTTGTCGCCCGAACTTGTCGAGCGCATTGCCGCCGATCGTGCTTCGGGCTATGTCAACCCGTATCGTTGCAACGACGATCAGGCTATTCGTCGTATTGATCGCGCCGCCGACAAAGGCACGCTTATGCGTCCGGCGTTTATGCGCGATACCGAAAAGATACTTCATCTTCCGGCGTACACCCGTTATGCAGGTAAAACGCAGGTCTTTAGCTTCCGTAGCAATGACGATCTGTCACGCCGCGGTTTGCACGTGCAGCTTGTCTCGCGCATTGCGCGCGATATCGGTCGCGCCCTGGGGCTCAATTGCGATCTGATCGAGGCGATTGGCCTGGGCCACGACTTGGGACACACGCCTTTCGGCCATGCCGGCGAGCGCTTCCTCAACGATATCTTTCATGAGCGTACGGGGCGTTATTTTTTCCATAACGTGCAGTCGGTCCGCGTGCTCGACGCGCTATACGGCCGCAACGTGTCGCTCCAGACGCTCGACGGCGTGCTATGCCATAACGGCGAGTACGAGCAGCGTGTGTTTGAGCTCTCGGACATGAGCTCCTTTGACCAGTTTGACCAGACGGTTGAGGATTGCATTGCCACGGGCTATAGCGCAATTGGGCATCTGCGTCCCATGACGCTCGAAGGCTGTGTGGTCCGCATCTCGGATATCCTTGCCTACGTCGGTCGTGACCGTCAGGATGCGATCGCGGCGGGCCTGCTTTCGCCCGACGCTTTTGATGATGGCCGGGGCGGTGCCTACAACAGTTGGATCCTCACGCATGCCTCCATCGATATCGTTGAGCATAGCTATGGTAAGCCGCGCATCGAGATGAGCGAGGACCTGTTTGAGGAGATCCGCCGTGCCAAGCGCGAGAACTACGAGAAGATCTATAGCAAGGGCGGTATCGAAGGCGACTCCGAGGCGGAGCTGCGCGAAGCCTTCGAAAAGCTTTACGACCGTTGCCTGCAGGATATAAACGAAGGTGACGAGTCCTCGTATATCTTTAAACACCACATTTCTCGCATCGAGCAGCAGCTTTCCTACTACGATCGCGCCTATGCCTGGCAGAACGATAAGGACCAGGCGGTCGTGGATTACATTGCGAGCATGACGGACGGTTATTTCTGCGAACTGACGAGCAAGCTGTTCCCGGGTCTAAAGTTTCCGCATCGTACCTATATTAACGAACGGTAGTTCGTATCCTTTCGGTATACTGGTTAGTGGAAAACGTTTTTGATTGATGCACGGGATGGCTATGGACGACCTTTTTTCTGCCTCGACGCGCGAGCGTTCCTTTAAAAATGCGCCGCTCGCGGTGCGCATGCGACCCAATTCGCTCGACGAGTACGTGGGCCAGCAAAAGGCCGTCGGTAAGGGTTCATGGCTGCGTGCCGCGATCGAGCACGACGTGCTTTCGAGCGTGATTCTGTACGGGCCTGCCGGTACGGGCAAGACGACGCTGGCCCACATTATCGCCAACCATACCAAGAGCGAGTTTGTCGAGGTCAGCGCCGTCACGGGTACCGTGAAGGACCTGCGTCGCGTGATTGATGAGGCCAAGACGCGCCTGAATACGTACGACCGCCGCACCATTCTATTCATCGATGAGATTCACCGCTTCTCTAAGTCGCAGCAGGATGCCCTGCTGCATGCAGTTGAGAACCGTACCGTCATTATGATTGGCGCTACGACGGAGAACCCGTACTTCGAGGTCAACTCGGCACTGCTCTCACGTGGTCGCGTCGTGGAGCTTGAGCATCTGAAGGATGAGGATATCGCCACGCTTATTGAACGTGCGCTTGAGGCGCCGCAGGGCTTGAACGGTAAGTTCTCGGCCGATGAGGATACGGTCAAGACCATCTGCACGCTGGCAGCGGGTGACGCTCGCTCGGCGCTCACGACGCTCGAGCTTGCGAGCGAGATTGCCGTCACGCGTCCTGATACCGAGGGAACGCCAGCGCCCGTGGCGGGGGAGCGCTATCCCATCACCGTGGATGACGTGAAGATCGCCAACCCGCGTCGTGGATTTTCGTATGACAAAAACGGCGACATGCACTACGACATCATCAGTGCGTTTATTAAGTCCATGCGCGGTAGCGACCCCGATGCCACAATCTATTGGCTCGCGCGCATGATTGATGCGGGGGAGGATCCCAAGTTTATCGCTCGCCGTATTATGATTCAGGCTTCTGAGGATGTTGGCAACGCCGACCCGCAGGCGCTTTTGGTGGCGCATGCCGCGTTTAAGTCTGCCGAGGTCATTGGCTATCCCGAGTGCCGCATTAACCTGGCTCAGGCTGCACTCTATGTGTGTTTGGCCCCTAAATCCAACGCGTGTGAGGCTTCGATTGATGCGGCGCTGGCCGATATCCATTCTAGTGGGCTTCGCGAGGTGCCGAGTTATCTGCGCGATCGCCATCGCCCAGGCAGCGACGACTACGGTGTGTATAAATACCCGCACGATTATCCCGAAGGCTGGGTCGATCAGCGCTATTTGCCCGAGGGGCTGGAGCGCGGTGCGTTCTGGCAGCCTGCCGGGCGCGGCTGGGAAGAGTGGCGCGTAGAGCAAAGCGAGCGCGACCGCAGCGGGAATGCACCGAAGTAGCTGCTGATAATTTTGTCCCACGTTGCTACTCTTGGCATGTTCGGTCCCCTTTGGGGTACCATGAAAAGCGTCTGTATTTCGATTTTTCCGGGAGGCTTGTATGAGTCCCATTCAAATCGCCCTGCTGCTGCTCGCCGTTGCCGGCGTGTGGGCCATCGCTGAGCTCGCGCTTACCCTGCGCAAGACCCGCAATGTTGTCGACTCGCTCGATAAGACCGTGAACGACCTCAACAACACCATCGCCGAGGCTCAGCCTGTGGTGGCAAAGCTCGATGGCGCTGTCGATGAGCTTACGCCGGCGCTTGCCCAGATGGAGCCGCTGCTTAAGTCGAGCAAGACGGCAGTTGATGCCCTTACCTCCAATCTCGTAGAGGTCGAAGCCGTGGTTCGCGACATTTCCGAGGTTACGGGCAGCATGGCCGAGGCCAGCAATGCTGTGTCTAGCGTGACCGACTCTGCCGCCGGTGCTGTGCAGAAGCTCTTCAATAAGGTGAAGGCTCCTGCAGCCGACGCCGATCGCAAGCTCGCCGCTGCCGCTGCGGAGGCCGAGCTGCCTACCGAGCGCGTCCTAATTGGCGAGGACGAGGCTGCCGCGGGCGACGATGATGGTCAGAAGTCTGTATCCAAGCCGGCTCAGTATTACACCTATACGCCCGCCGAGACCTCTGAGGAGTCCTGCGATGAGTAGCGAAGCAACCTGCCCTATCACGCTGACCGTTGCCGGTGACCCGCGTCTCGCTCGCCTTGTGCGCATGACGGCAGCCAACGTTGGTGCCCTGTGCTCTATGTCTGTCGATCGCATCGAGGACATCCGCATGGCTGCTGAGGAGGCTTTCATCTTTGGTTGCACCGCGGTCGACTGCGATGACATCACCATCAAATTCGATGTCGATGAGACCCATGTTGGCATGACTATTACCTTTGGCGACCAGGCTACGGTCGATGAAGACGACCAGGCTGCGGTGTATGCCGAGCTCATCCTCGCGAGCGTGTGCGACTCCTACGAAAAGACTACGGCGCCCCTGACGCTTTCCCTCGACCTCAAGGCGGATATCTAATATGACCGAACGTTCCCGGAGCGGCAAGACCGCTTGGGACAAGGAGAAAACCCGCGAGCTGTTTCGTCGTTACAAGGAGACCGGTGATCCGGACGCCCGTGAGCAGCTCGTCATGTCCCATATGAACCTGGTAAGGTTTCTTGCCAACAAATTTAAGAATCGCGGCGAGCCGCTCGACGACCTCATGCAGGTCGGCTATCTGGGCTTGCTCAAGGCTATCGACCGTTTTGACCCCGAGCGCGGACTCGAGTTCACGACGTTTGCGACACCCACTATCCTGGGCGAGATCAAACGCCATTTTCGCGACAAGGGCTGGAGTGTGCGCGTACCGCGTCGTCTGCAGGAGCTCTCGGCCAAGGTCAACCAGGCTACTGACAAACTTACCAACGAGCTGCAGCGTTCGCCCAAGGTTGAGGAGATCGCTGAGTATCTAGATGTGACTGTCGATGAGGTCCTCGAGGCTATGGAATCGTCTTCGGCCTATACTTCGGTGCCCATCGAGGCTCCTGGTGCGTCCGATTCCGACGATGCCCCTTCGATTCTCGACCGTTACGCCGACGACGACAACGAGCTCGACTTTACCGATGACCGCCTAGTGATCGAGGAAGCCATCCGTGATTTCTCGCCGCGCGAGCGCGAGGTGATCGAGCTGCGCTTTGTGAAGGGCATGACCCAGATCGAGATCGCCAAGAAGCTGGGTATTTCTCAGGTGCAGGTTTCGCGTCTGCTGCGCCGCACGCTTAAGAAGATTCAGGACAAGATCGACCCCGACGGAGTGATGATTCGTTCATGAGTGAACACCCCCAACAAACCGATCGCGTGCTGCGCGACACCCGCATTCTGACGCTTCGCATTTGGGCTGTTGTCGGCTGCATTGTCATCGCCGCTGTCATCTTTAACCTTATGGGCATCCTGGCGCCGGTTATCGAGTTTCTCGCTGTTGGTTCCATCATTGCCTTTGTGATGTCCCCGATCACCAACTGGCTCGAGCACCATGGCGTGAATCGCGGCATCGGTTCGCTTATCGCGCTTATTGTTGTTGTTGCCGTGCTCGTCGGTGTCGTTTGCATCTTGTCGCCGATTCTCTTTGGTCAGATCATGGAAGTCCTGAGCCGCCTGCCCGAGCAGCTTCGTGTTGCGGGTGGCGATCTCAATGAGATGATCTCGCATGCCAAGACGCTCAATAACACGCCGCTCAAGGAGTATTTGGACGATAATCTTTCGTCGCTGGTTACCGTGGCATCGAAGTATGTGTCTCAGATTGCTGCCGAGCTTGGCCGCGGTGTGTTCCCGCTCATCACCAATACGGCCTCGCAGTTGTTCGTGATCTTCCTTGGTCTGGTGCTTGCCTACTGGATGGCCTGCGACTACCCTCGCATGCATCACGAGATTTGCACCATCATCGGTCAGGAGAAGGAGACCTCGTACCGCTTTATGGTCGCCATCCTTTCTCGCTCTGTCGGCGGCTACATGCGCGGTATGGTCGTGACGTCCATCTGCGGTGGTTTCCTCGCCTTTATCGGCTTCCTGATTATCGGCCATCCGTATGCGGCGCTCATGGCTATCTTCACTGGCATCATGCACTTGGTTCCGGTCGTCGGTCCCTGGGTGAGCGCGGCAATCGCCACGGTACTCGGCTTTATGTTCAGCCCCATGTTGGCGTTATGGACGCTCATCGTGACGATGGTCGCGCAAAACGTCACCGACAATGTGATTTCGCCTAAGGTCATGCAGAGCTCAGTGCAGGTGCATCCCATTATGAGCCTTACGGCTCTCGTTATTGGTTCGGCACTCATGGGGCCCATCGGCATGATTATTGCCATCCCGCTTTGTGCGGCCCTCAAGGGCATCTTCGTGTACTACTTCGAGAATGAGACCGGCCGTCAGCTTGTGGCCTATGACGGAGCCGTGTTTAAGGGCACGCCGTACCGCGATGCCGATGGCAACCCGGTCGCCGCCTACGACGCGCTCGGCGACGACACCTTCATCTATGAGTCCGAGCTCATCGGTAACGAGACTGCGCCCGAGGCCCAGGCCATGCCCAAACCCGAGCTCGATAATCCCTGGATGAAGCTCTCGGGCCTTCAGCCCGATGCCACGGGCTTCTTCAAGAACCCCTTCGCCAAAGACGATGATTCCAACTCGGACGACGATACCAATACCGGCATCGACGGCTCCATGGACGATTCGGATTCTAAATAGGTTCTATTAACGTTTCTTGAAGTTGTAAATGACAAGAAACGCGACCAAAGCGATTGATAAGGGGCCGGCTACATAGAAAAAGAGAACGTCAATTGCGCGTAGAGTGTAATAAGCCTTATCGCCGGACATTACTGTATACAATACGTATCCAAATGATGGTTGGTTTGCGTACCAGCATGAGAAGGCTAAGAGCGCTAAAAGTGCTACAACCAGAAGTGCATTCAGGACAAATCGTTTGCTTTTCATCGATCGCTCCTTCCGGGTGAATCTTATATGCAATTATACAGCAGTCCTTTTTCAAAGGATCGCGCAGTACTAAATAACGTGCACTTTCGCTGGAGGGTCGCTGTTTGGCGACCCTCTTTTTTGCACAGGCGCGGCGGGATGGTAATATCGTTACGTTTGAACTGTTTCGATGTGAAACCGAGGAGATTCCCTCTATGAGTGCTGACTACCCGTCAATGACTACGGCCGAGATTCGCTCCAAGTTCCTCAACTTCTTTGAGGAGCGCGGTCTTAAGCTCTATCCTTCTTCGTCTCTTGTTCCCGACGATCCTTCGCTGCTGCTTGCCAACGCCGGCATGAACCAGTTTAAGGAGTACTACCAGGGCAAGAAGACCATGAAGGAGATCGGCGCGATTTCCTGCCAGAAGTGCGTCCGCACCAACGACATCGATTGTATCGGCGAGGACGGCCGTCACCTGTCCTTCTTCGAGATGCTCGGCGACTTCTCTTTTGGCGGCGTCTCCAAGGAGCAGGCTTGCGCCTGGGCCTTTGAGCTCATCACCAAGGAGTTCAAGCTGCCGCTCGACCGCCTGTACTTCACCGTCTTTACCGAGGACGACGAGACCCACGACGTGTGGCGTTCTCTGGGCGTTGCTGAGGACCACATCTCCCGCCTGGGCGAGGACGATAACTTCTGGGCCGCTGGCCCCACCGGTCCCTGCGGTCCGTGCTCAGAGATCTACTTTGACATGGGCGAGGAGGTCGGCTGCGGCAGCCCCGACTGCAAGCCTGGCTGCGACTGCGACCGCTTCCTGGAGTTCTGGAACCTCGTCTTTACCCAGTACGACCGCCAGGAGGACGGCTCCTTGCCGGAGCTGCCGCACCGCAACCTCGATACGGGCATGGGCCTGGAGCGCATGGCCGCCATCATGCAGCACAAGACCGCCAACTACGACGGCGATCTGATGCAGCACCTCATCAAGCTGGGCGAGAAGATTAGCGGCAAGACCTATGACGCCGACGATTACTCTGGCGCCAGCCGCTCCCTGCGTATCATCGCCGACCACTCCCGTGCCGTCGACTTTATGATCTCGGACGGCATCCTTCCCGGTAACGAGGGTCGCGAGTACGTCCTTCGCCGCCTGCTCCGTCGTGCCGTGTTCCACGGTCGCCTGCTGGGCATCGAGGGCGCCTTCCTGACCAAGTTCATCGACGAGGTTAACGCTCAGATGGGCGAGGCTTATCCCGAGCTGCTCAAGAATGTCGCGCTCGTCAAGGGTATCGTCGCCTCCGAGGAGGAGCGCTTCTCCACGACGCTCGACAACGGCCGCGTCTATCTGGACGAGGCCCTGGCAGCGCTTGCCGAGGGCGCCGTGCTTCCGGGCGATGTCGCCTTTAAACTGCACGACACCTTTGGTTTCCCCATCGATCTGACCGTCGAGATCGCCGGCACCGCTGGCCACGACGTCGATATGGACGGCTTCACTGCCTGCATGGAGGACCAGAAGGCCCGCGCCCGCGCCAATGCCAAGGGCGACGCCTGGGGCAGCTTCAACGACGTGTGGGTCGAGCTTTCGGACAAGGTCGCAGCGACCGAGTTCGACGGCTATGACAACGATGTGATCGAGGGCGCCAAGGTTGTCGCCATCGTGCGCAACGGCGAGTCCGTCGAGTCTGCTGCCGCCGGCGAGGATGTCGAGGTTGTGCTCGACCGCACCCCGTTCTATGCCGAGATGGGTGGCCAGCAGGGCGATGCCGGCAAGCTTTCCGCCGAGGGCGTTGTTCTGACCGTTGCCGACACCAAGAACCACAACGGCCTGTATGCCCACGTCGCGCACGTTGCCGAGGGCACGCTGACTGTCGGTGCCGCTGTTACCGCCGCGCTCGACGCCGAGCGCCGTGGCTTCCTGCGCCGCAACCACACCGCCACGCACCTGCTCGACGCCGCCCTTAAGCAGGTCCTGGGCGAGCATGTCTCCCAGGCCGGTTCGCTGGTGACGCCCGAGCACCTGCGCTTTGACTTCACGCACTTCGAGGCCCTGTCCTCCGAGCAGCTCAAGGCTGTCGAGGACCTGGTCAACCAGCAGATCTTCGCTTCCAAGCCGGTCGTGACCCGTGTCATGGGCATCGACGAGGCTAAGGCTGCCGGCGCTGTCGCCCTGTTTGGCGAGAAGTATGGCGACGTCGTCCGCGTTGTCTCCGTGGGCGCTGAGGACCAGCCGTTCTCCCGCGAACTCTGTGGTGGCACTCATGCCGCCAATACCGCCGAGATTGGCCTCTTCAAGATCATTTCCGAGTCCTCCACGGGCTCCAATGTCCGCCGTATCGAGGCCGTGACCTCTAAGGGTGCCCTCGACTACATGGCCGACCGCCTGGCGCTCGTTGACGCCGCCGCCGCTGCGCTCAAGTGCCGCGTCGACGAGGTTCCCGCCCGCGTGGAGAACCTGCAGGCCGAGCTGCGCGAGACGTCCAACAAGCTCAAGAAGGCGCTCACTGGTGGCTCCTCCGATGCGATCTCCAACGCCATCGAGGGTGCTGTCGAGCTGAATGGCTACAAGCTCGTTGTTGCTGAGCTTCAGGGTCTCGAGGCCGCTGACCTGCGCAACGTTTGGGATACCGTGCACCAGAAGGTCGCCGGCCCTGTCGCCTGCGTTGTTGCCAGCGTGACCGAGAAGGGCACCCCGGCCCTGCTCGCCGCCGGCTCCGATGACGCCGTGAAGGCCGGTTTCCACGCCGGCAACGTGATCAAGCAGATCGCGGGCCTGGTCGATGGTCGCGGTGGCGGCCGTCCCAACATGGCCCAGGCCGGTGGCAAGAACGCTGCCGGTATCGCCGATGCCCTTGCGGCCGCCAAGACCGCGCTCGGCGCCTAAGAACCTAAGTAGTCGCTGTGGTCGCGCTTGCGCTGGACATAGGGGAGACCAGGATTGGCATCGCCGTCTCGAGCCGTGATGGCAAGATGGCGATGCCTGTCAAGGTGCTTCCGGCTGCCGAGGTCACTGGCATGGCAAAGACGTTTCGCTACCTGGTGGAGGACTATGAGCCCGATATCCTGGTAAGCGGACGTCCCTTGACCATGGCCGGTGAGCCCGGCCCCCAGGCCGAGCGCGTCGCCGCCGTGGCCCAAAAGATTGCCGACGAGCTCGAACTTCCTCTGGAGTTTGAGGACGAGCGTCTGTCCTCGCAGGAGGCCAAGCGAATCCTGCGAGAGCAGGGACTCAACGAAAAGCAGATGAGGGGCAAGATTGACATGATCGCCGCCAGCCTGTTCTTGCAGACATGGCTCGATCGTAAAAACGAGGAGGTTTCGCATGCCTAGCGCTTCCGATCCGCGCCGGCAGAGTCGTCAGGGTCAGCCCTCGTCGCGCCCTACTCAGCCTGGTCAGCGCCCTGCGCAGCCGACGCAGCGCGCAGCTCAGCCTGCCGCTCGTCCGGTGCAGTCCTCCTCTCGTTCGGCCCAGCCTGCTCAGCGGACGGCTCAGCAGCCTTCTGCTCGTTCGGCCCAGCCTGCAGGCGGTACCCGCTTTAAGCAGCAGGCATCTACCCAGCGAGTGCAGGCCCCCCAGTCGCATTCGCATCACGCTCTCGGTTCCCACGGCGTTGCTCCGGCTACGCGCTCGAGCTATAACACGCACGTCCGCCGTGGTACACAAAAGAAAAGCTCCCCGGTGCCTATGATTATCGGTGGCGTCGTCGCCGTGCTTGCGCTTGTCGCGATCGTTTTCTTTGTCGTGCCAGCCGTCAAGGGCTTCTTTGGCGGTGAGGATGCGAAAGTCGCTGCTGGCCAGCAAGTTACTATCACGATTCCCGACGGTGCCTCGGGCGATACTATCGCCTCGATTCTCTCCGAGAACCATATCGTCGAAAATCCCAAGGATTATTATGCGGCGGTGAAAAAGCTCAACGCCGATATGTCGCTCAAGCCTGGTACTTATTCGTTCACCACACTCATGGATGCGACCAAGGTTGTTCAGCAGCTCATGGAAGGCCCCAACGCGGGCTCCAATGCGCTGACTATCCCTGAGGGCCTAACGGTCGATCAAGTCGCCGACCGTGTGGCCCAGGCTTACGACAGTATCTCTAAGGAAGACTTCCTCAACCAGGCCAAGGCCTCCAACTACGTGGACGACTATAGCTTCCTTAAGGGCGCCGCCAACGACTCGCTCGAGGGCTTCTTGTTCCCCAAGACTTATTCGTTGGGTGATTCGCCGACGGCCGATGACGTGGTTCGCGCCATGCTCGATCAGTTTAAGACCGAGTACAAGTCGCTTGACTTTGCGAGCTGCGAAGCCAAGATCAAGGAGCGCTACGGTGTGGAGATGTCTGACTACGACATCGTCAACTTGGCCTCTATCGTTGAGCGCGAGGGCCTCAACGCCGATCAGCGCGCGCATGTGGCATCGGTTTTCTATAACCGTCTGGCGGGCAAGCTCGATGGCCTGCGTTACCTCAATAGCGATGCGACCATGATGTATGTCACCGGCGGCGAGGTTACCGCCGACGACCTGCAGAGCGATAGTCCGTATAACACCTATAAGCACGAGGGCCTACCGCCCACGCCCATCTGCTCTCCGTCGCTCGAGGCACTCAAGGCCACGCTTGAGCCGACCGACTCCGATGACCTGTATTTCTACATTACGCAGGACGAGGAGTACTTCTCGCAAACCTATGAAGAGCATCAACAGTCTTGGAATTAGCATGAGGATTTTTAGCCCCAAACGATACGTTGCCTCGGTCGATCGCATCGACCTTGATACCCTGTGGGCCGACGGCAAACGCGCCATTCTGCTCGATCGCGATAACACCCTGGTGCCGCGCGACACCGAGCAGGTTCCCGCCGCGGTTTCCGCTTGGCTCGACGCCGCCCGCGCCAAAGGCTTTAAGCTGTGCATGGTGTCCAACAACTGGCATCGCGACCAGGTCATGAGCTCTGCACGCGAGCTGGGACTCGAGGCCATCAGCCACGCCATGAAGCCGGCGCCGTTTGCCCTCAAGGCGGGTCTTAAGCGCCTCGGCGCCACGGCCGACGAGGCGGTGCTGATCGGTGATCAGCTCTACACTGACGTGTGGAGCGGCAATTTCGCCGGCGTCGATACCATACTGGTAAAGCCGCAGGCGACGCAGGACCTGTGGTATACGCAGATCTTCCGTATCTTTGAGCGCCGGGCCCTGCGCGACCTTCCCTGCGAGGAATAGGTTTCGCCATGTCTCAGCACATCAAACACGGCTGCGACCATATCTTCTTTATCGGCTTTTTGGGCGCGGGCAAATCGACGCTCGCGCGCAACGTCGGCACCATGTTCAAGCGGCGTTTTATCGATACCGACCGCCTGGTCGTGCGCCGTTGCGGCAAGTCGGTAACCGAGATTTTTGAGACCGAGGGCGAGGATCGTTTTCGCGAGCTCGAGACCTCGGCGCTCCGTTCGCTCCAAAGCGAGCGCAGCCTGTTGGTTTCGTGCGGGGGCGGTATCGTCGAAACGCCGGTGAATATTGAACTGATGCACGAAATGGGTACGTGCGTGTACCTCGAGGGCGACTTCGAGGATTCGATTCGACAGATTCGTCGGTCCGACACGCGCCCCGATTTCCGTTCGCCCGAGCATGCTGCGCGCCTGTTTGAGCATCGCCGTCCGCTGTATCGCCAGGCCGCCAACCTTACCCTTGATATTCGCAACAAGTCCTTCGAGGACGTTTCCTACCTTTGTGCCGAGATGCTTTTGGAGCGTGGGCTGCTATGATTCGCCGTCAACTGATCAATTTCCAAAACCGCAGCGTCGATGTCCGTGTCGGATTGGGCGCGTTCGATGAGCTTTCGCGCATGTTTGCCTCGGCCGTGGGCAAGCCTAAGCGCGCGATGGTGGTTTGGAACGACGCTATATCCGAGCGTTTTGGCGAGGTCGTCGAGCATGCGCTGGTCGACGCCGGTTTTGCCGTGTCGCTGCTCGTCCTTGAGGTTTCGCCTGCTGGTGCCACGCTGGCCGATGCCGATGCGATCTTTGGCGCCCTGTCTGCCAACGGCGTTACCTGCGACGATCTGGTTGTCGCCGTTGGCGATGCCGCAACCTGCTCGGTTGTTAGCTGGTGTGCCAACCAGTGGTGTGGCCGAACGGAGTGCGCGCTGCTGCCGACGACGTTCGACGCCATGCTCACGGTCGCGACGACCATGAAGCCGCTCGTCGCCTCGTCGGCGTATGCGCTTCCCGCTATCGCGTTCCGTCCCGAGCCGGGCTTGGTCGTGTGTGACCTCAACCTTGTTCGCGAGGCGGACCCCGAGGACCTCAAGCTCGGCTATGTGGTACTTGTTGGTACCATGCTTTCGAGCAGTAAGTCCCGCTGGAATCAGTTTACTGAGACCGTCCCCGAGATTCTTGCGGGCGAGGAGGTCGCGCTCGTTAATGCCGTTCAATGGTCTCAAACTGCCTGCAAGGACGTACTGATGGCCACGAACCCGAGCGCCCGCCATGCGCTCGATTTTGGCAAGACGGGGGAGCGTACCCTGCGCGCCTGCTTGGGCGATGCCGCTTCGCAGGTTCCTGCCTACCAGCTGTTGTCCGAGGGCATGCGCTTTGAGGTGCGCCTAGCACATGATGCCTGCGACTTCGATATCGATTACGTCTTTGAGGTCGATGACTGCCTGGAGGACTTTGGTATCGAGGAGCTTGCCTTCGACCTGGAGCCCACCGCGTTTATCGAGGAGTTCCGCAAGCAGCAGTTCGCTCGCTCGAATCGCAGCATGCTGCCGCTGCCCGCAGCACTCGGTGCCATTCGCCTAACGAGCGTTGAGGACGAGGTTCTTGAGCGCCATGCTCACGCCTACTTGGCTTCTCGCAAAGAACTTCTCTAAGATTTATTGACATCCATCGTCTTTCGTATCATGTTGAGGGGCGGGTTTTCAATCGGTTGCGGATCGCATGCGATTCCGTCGTTCGGTTGAGACCCGTCCCGTCTATATAGAGACAACAAGAAAGGAATCTGCATGTCTGAGTTTGCTGCCGGTCCTGCCGGTCGTATCGAGCGTGTCCGTGCCCTGATGGCCGAGCGTGGCTACGACGCCATCGTGGTGCGCGACGAGGCCAACCTTCGTTGGCTTACGGGCGTGAAGGGCGTCTTCGACTACACCTTCGAGTTCCCGCACGCTGCGTTTATTACGGTCGACCAGTGCCTGTTCCACACCGACTCGCGCTACCTCAACAGCTTTGAGGAGAACACGCCCGCCGGCAGCCCCTGGGTCTACGACATGGACGAAGGCACCATCCCCGGTTGGGTCGCCGGCAAGATTGCGGCCAACAAGTGCCGCGTCTGCGCTGTCGAGGACGATATGCAGATTAACTTCTACCAGGGTATTCAGCGCGGCCTGGAGGACCGCTCCGTCGCCTGCATGCTGCCGCTGATGCATGACGACATCCGCAAGATGCGCGCCATCAAGGACGCCGAGGAGATCGAGCTCATGCGCCATGCGCAGTCGATCACCGATGCCGCCTTCCAGCACATGCTCGGCTTTATTAAGCCCGGTATGACCGAGAAGCAGGTACGCAACGAGCTCGAGAACTTTATGTTCGCCAACGGTGCTGACAGCCTTGCCTTCGGCTCCATCGTGGCGAGCGGCCCCAACACCGCCAACCCGCATGCCGTCCCGAGCGACCGCGTGATCGAGAAGGGCGACTTTGTCCTCATGGATTACGGCGCGGGCTACTGCGATTATCGCTCCGACATGACACGCACTGTCGTGATGGGCGAGCCTACCCAGGAGCAGCTCGACCTGTACGCGCTCGTGCGCCGTACGCACGAGGAGTGCGTCGCTGCCATCCATCCGGGCGTCGAGGGCAACGACATTTTCAAGCTTTCCAAAAAGATCATCGGCGATGCCGGTTATGGCGATTACTACAACCATGGCCTGGGCCACGGCGTTGGTATCGACATCCACGAGCTGCCCAACTTCAACCGCAGCAAGAACACCATCGAGGTCGGCTCGGTTATCACCATGGAGCCCGGCGTGTATCTGCCCGGTGTGGGTGGCGTGCGTCTGGAGGACTACGGCGTGGTCACCGAGAACGGCTACGAGCCCTTCACCAAGACCCCGCACGACCTGCACGTCATCGATTGCTAGCCCATTTCGATAGATTTTTGGGGCGGGGCGTCCGGAGCAATTCGGGCGCCCCGCGTTCTCTTTTTATGCGCTCGCTGCAGGCGCCGTCTGCAAGTGTATAATTTCGGTTGTATGTAATTTGGACGCTTGTGCGTTCTGCCCATAACAAGAAAGGTCGCTATGCCTACCATTTCTACCGCCGACTTCAAGAACGGCCTCGGTCTCCGTATCAAGGACAAGGTCTACACCATCGTCGAGTTCCAGCATGTCAAGCCGGGCAAGGGTGGCGCGTTTGTGCGCTACAAGACCCGCGACATCAAGAGCGGCCGCGTCGTCGAGAACACCTGCAACGCCGGCACCAAGTTCGAGAGCGTCATGCTCACCACCCGTGAGTTCCAGTACCTCTACAACGATGGCACCGACTACATCTTCATGGACAACGAGACCTATGAGCAGGTTCCCGTTCCCGAGGACATGGTGGGCGAGAACTCCAAGTGGCTGCGCGAGAACGACATCTGCCAGCTGCTCTTCGCCGACGATGAACTCATGGGCGTGACCCCGCCGATGTTCATCGAGACCACCATCGTCCAGACCGACCCGGGCTTTAAGGGCGACACCGTCCAGGGTTCCACCAAGCCGGCCACGATTGACACCGGCGCTGTCATCCAGGTCCCCATGTACCTCAACGAGGGCGAGGTCATCAAGGTTGACACCCGCGACGGCAAGTTCGTCTCCCGCGTCTAGCAACCAACTCTTCTAGGAGGACTCATGCCCCAGGAAATCAAGATTGACGGCATCGGCATTTCGCCCGATGTTCTGACCGCCATCGTCTCGCGCGCCGTGTCGGATGTCGAGGGCATCGCCTCCGTTGGCGTCAAGGACCTTGCCACCAACCTTGTCTCCATGATGCTCTCGTCCAAGGCCCCTGCTTCCGAGCCGGCGGTCGAGGCCGAGGTCGTCGGCGACAAGCTCGCACTCACCGTGCGTGTCGTGGTGTTCTTTGGCTATCCGTTCAAGAAACTCGCCGAGGCCGTTCGCGCCGCCGTGGTCGCCGCCATCGATGCCCAGGTGGGCGTCGAGGTTGAGCGTGTTGACGTTTGCATCGACGGCCTCGTTTTCCCCAAGGAGTAACCTTTGAGCCTTAAGGTTTATCGCGGGCGTACGCTTGCCCGCAGTCAGGCGCTGCAGCTGCTGTTCCAGGCCGAGGCCACGGACAGCCCGCTCGAGCGCGTCCTCGAGGGTGATTTCCTGATCTCGAAGGGTCCCCTCGACCCCTATGCGTTGGAGCTGTGCCGCGGTGCCTACGAGCATATCGACCGCATCGACTGCGCTCTGCGATCCGTTGCCAAGAACTGGGATCTTATGCGCATGCCCGGCGCCGACCGCAATCTGCTGCGTATCGCTGTTTACGAGATGCGTTTCCTCACCGACGAGGAGGTCTCGGACGCCATCGTGATCAACGAGGCCGTCGAGCTTGCCAAGGCCTATGGCACCGACCAGTCCGCGTCGTTCGTCAACGGCGTGCTGGGCAAGATCGCTCGCAGCGAGGAGCTGCCGGGCGAGGACCTATACCAGGAGCTGCTGGCCGAAGATCGCGCTCGCGAGGAGGCACAGGCTGCCGAGGCTGCCGCCAAGGTTGCGGTTGCCCAAGCTGAGGCTGGCGTGCTGGCCGAGGATGCGGACGCCGCCGAGGCTGACATCGACTCCGTCGAGGAGTAGCCATGCCAGAGGGTTCTGTCCGTAACTTTGATGAGATCTCGGACCGTCTGGATCAGATCATCGCTACCGTTCGCTCCAAGGATACCTCCTTGGAGCGTTCGCTCGATTTGTTTGACGAAGCGATTGAGCTGGGCTCCCGCGCGGTCGATATGGTCGACAAGTTTGAGTTGACGCCGCGTGAGGCCGACAAGCTCGAGCAAGAATACGATGAGGATGCGGCAAACGAATCCCAGGATAGCTAGGCTGCATCTCCGGATACGAATGGTTGATGGCATTCATGAAACGCGTGCGTCTTGATGACGAACTGATTTCACAGGGCATCTGCGCCGATCGCGCGGATGCCCTTCGCACTCTTATGGCCGGCTTGGTCTCGAGTGGCGGTGAGCGCTTGACTTCGCCGGGTCTTAAGGTGATGCCGGGGCTGCCGCTGCACGTGAAGGGGCGCATTCCCTATGTTGGCCGCGGCGGTCTTAAGCTCGAAGGCGCGCTTGATGCGTTTGGCATCAATCCGACGGGCCTTGCCTGTCTGGATGTGGGCTGCTCTACCGGGGGTTTTACCGATTGCCTGCTCAAGCGCGGAGCTGCGACCGTTGTCTCTGTGGACGTGGGTCGCGCCCAGTTCGATTGGTCGTTGCGTCAGGACGATCGCGTGACGCTGCATGAGCGCACAAACGTGACGCAGCTGCCTGAGCTTGGCTATGCCGGCGCCATCGACCTGGCTGTGTGTGATGTCTCGTTTACCAGCATCGCGAACATTATCGATGCGGTACTGGCGTGCCTGGCGCCTACGGGTGCATTCTGCACGCTCGTAAAGCCACAGTTTGAAGCTCCGGCGGCGCTGGTGGGCGAGGGCGGCATTGTGACCGATCCCGCTGTGCGCCGCGATACGCTCGTGGCGGCGGTTGAGCTCTTTGCTGCCAAGGGGCTGTTCCCGGTCGATGTGTGCGTGTCGCCCATTCATGGTGCCAAGGGCAACGTTGAGTTTTTCCTGTACGGCACGAGATTTGAATCTGGCGACCGCTCGCAAGACGTGCTGCAATCCCAGGTATCGGTTTTGAGCGAGAAAGCTGCAACGCTATGAAGGTCTTTCTGGTTCCCAATTACTACAAGCAAGAGGCGGTCGAGAGCGGCCTGATGCTCGAGCTTTGGCTGACGCGCCAGGGCTATGAGGTCGCATGGGCTGCCGACCAGCGATCGAAGATTCAAAGCACGCCTGATATCGACGGCTCCGATCTGGTCATTACGCTCGGCGGCGACGGTACGTTGCTGCGCGCTGCCCGCATCCTCAACCATCGCGAGATTCCTATCCTCGGTCTTTCCTATGGTCACCTGGGCTTTTTGACGGCTGCGAGTCCCGAGGAGCGCGACATTCTGCAAGTCGTGAGCGACGCCCTGTCCGGCGAGCTGCATGTGAGCCGTCGCGCTACCATCGCCGCGGATATCGTGTCCGTGCGCGAAGACGGTACGAAGGATGTCGTGCGCACCTTCGCCCTCAACGACATGGCGCTTACCCGCGGTCCGCTGTCCGATATGGTCGAGTTCGACATCACGGTGTCCGGCCATCATATCGACCGCCTACGCGGTGACGGTGTCGTCGTTTCGACGGCGACTGGTTCTACGGGTTACGCGCTCAGTGCCGGTGGCCCCATCGTGAGCCCCGACTATACGGGCATGGTCTGCGTACCCATTGCGCCGCACACCATTCAGGCCCGTGCCTTCTTGACTTCGCCGAGTGATGTCGTCGAAATCTTTATGTCTGATGACCGTCCGAGCGTTCCGGCGATCGCTATCGATGGACAGTTTATTACCTGTGATGGCACCGTTGAGAGCGTGGCGGTGCGTCGTGGGCCCGGTGATGTGCTGCTGCTGGATTACGGCCCCGAGAGCTTCTATAACTCGGTGAGCCGCGTATTCTACGGAGTCCGTCATGATCGATGAGCTGCAGGTTTCTAACATTGCACTCATTCGCGAGGCGACGCTGGTGCCGAGTGCCGGCCTGACTGTCCTGACCGGTGAGACCGGCGCCGGCAAGACTGCGCTGCTCTCGGCGCTCAAGCTTATTTTGGGCGAGCGCGCGGATTCGTCGACGGTGCGCGAGGGCGAGGCGCTGGCGAGCGTCGAGGCGCGCCTGTTTGACGGGCCGCACGACACGGAGGGCTTTACCGTGCAGCGTAGCCTTTCTGCCGAGGGCCGCAGCCGCGTGAAGATTGACGGCCGCATCGCCAGCGTGCGCGAGCTTTCGGAGCGCGTTGGCGTGATGATGGATCTGTGCGGCCAACACGAGCATCAGCGCTTGCTCGATCCATCGCATCACGTTGCGATGGTCGATGCCTGGGCGGGGCGCTCTGCGCTCAAGGCGCTGGATGCGTACCGTGCCTGCTTTAAAGCATCGCGCGCTGCCGCCAAGGAGGTTCGACGTGTCGAAGAGGCCTCGCGCGCGCAGGGGAGCCGCGTCGAGGAGGCGCGCTTTGCCCTCGAGCGCATCGGCGAGGTCGACCCCAAGCCGGGCGAGTATGAGGAACTCGAGGAACTGCTGCCGCGCTCCGAACATGCCGAGGTACTGGTTGCCACGGCTAACGATGCCCATGCGTCGCTTGCTGCCGAAGGGGGAGCGCTCGATGCCGTGAACAGTGCCGTGGCAGAGCTTTCCCGTATGGCTGCCGTCGATCGCAGGCTGGGCGACATTGCCGATGCGCTTTCGGATGCCTGTATCTCCCTTGAGGATTGCGCGAATGAGCTTCGTGCCTATCGCGATGGCATCGCCTTCGACCCGCGCGAGCTCGCTCGCATGCGTGAGCGGTATTCCGACCTCAAGGGCCTGTTGCGTCAGTGGGGCCCCACCATGGACGATGTTTTTGCCATGCGCGATCGCTCGCAAGAGCTGCTGTCCCTGGTCGATGATGGCGATGAACAGATCAAAAAGGCGCGTGAGGCACTCGGGAGCGCTGAGCGCGAGTTGTTTGCCGCTGCCAAGGCACTTAAGCGCGCCCGCAATACGGCGGCCCCGCGCTTCTGTCACGAGGTGGGCCGCCAGATGGCTCGCCTGGAGATGGGCAGCGCCGAGCTCGTCTGGGAGTCGCGTGATCTTCCCCGTGCTGAGTGGACGCCCGTTGGTCCTTCGAGCTACGAGCTGCTATACCGCAGCGGTGCCGGTTTGACGCCGCGCCCCCTGCGTCGAATTGCGTCGGGCGGCGAGCTCAGCCGCGTCATGCTGGCAAGTAAGGTTGTCCTCGGTAACGCGGACGGTGTCGATACGCTGGTGTTTGACGAGGTCGATGCTGGTGTCGGTGGCTCCACGGCGCGTGCGCTCGCGGGCGTGCTGGCAGATCTCGCCGCTACGCATCAGGTGATTGTCGTAACCCACTTGGCGCAGGTCGCCGTCATGGCTGATAAGCATTATGTCGTCAGCAAGGAACCGGGCGATGTTCCCCAGACGCATTTGGACGAGGTAACCGGCGAAGCGCGTACTGCCGAGATCGCCCGCATGTTGAGCGGCGATCAGTCCGAGGCAAGCTTGGCCCACGCAAAGCAGATGCTCGAAGAAGCTCGAGGTTAGGTCGTATCAGCGGTGTTGGTGGGACAAAATAGACTGAAATTTTTGTCCCACTACGCGTTTTACTCCACAACCTTATCCGGCTGGATGAGCTCCTCGTAGTAGCTGATATGCTCACGCGCGTCTTTAATCTCGGGCAGCAGGAAGTTGTAGATGACTTCGATGATCATCGTGGCGCTGATCTTGGAGAACGCGAAGTCACCCGTTGTCAGCAACGCTTCGTGATTGACGGTATTAAAGGTGTAGTCGGCGAGGCGCGCAAGTGGGGATTTGCTGTCACTGCTGATGACGACTACGGTTGCGCCGCAGTTGCGAGCCGCTTTTGCCATGCGATTCAGTCGGCGCGATTTGCCAGAGTTTGAGATTAGCACGATGACGTCACCCGGGCGTAACGTGAGCGCAAAGCCGATTGATGTCTCGCTAATGGTGCTCGCCATGCAGCGCAGGCCCAGCTGCGAAAACTTAAACGTCGCATCGAGCGCGACCGCGTTCGTATTGCCCACAGCTGCAAACTCAATAACCCCTGCATGCTTAAGGGCATGCACAACAGCCGCCAGCGTATCGTGGTCGATCCCGTCGATGGTCGCATTAAGCTCGCTCACCTTGGCAGCCAGGATATTCTTGAGACTCTGCTCCATATTGTCGAGCGAGACCTCGTCAGTCAGGCCCTCGTTACGCTGGCTTTCCAAATCCCTCGCCAACGAAAACTGAAAGCTGCGGAAGCTACCAAAGCCAAGCTTGCGGCAGAAGCGCGAAACGGTCGCCTCGGACGTGGCGGCGGCGCGCGAGAGCTGAGCGGCCGTGAGGCGTGGCGCCTCGGACTGGTGCTCCAATATATAGTCGACAATGCGCTGCTCGGACTCGCTGTATCCCTGATGGGTGCTAATGAGGGAAAGTGCGCTCTTGCTACTATCGGTCATGGATGGCTCCTGGTTGGCATGAAAATCTAGCTTGATTTGCAATGCCATAGTATACGGGCATTTTCAATTACAAGATACACCTTGCCGTTTCAAGTGTTGATGGTAAACTTTCACTTACCGTTTACGGTTATGAAAGAACCTTTCACCGGAGATTTGCACCTTAGCTCTTCTCACGCGGACGGTAGGTTGGTATCTTTCAGTTGTGGAAAAACGCGCATCGAAGCGCGTGTAGGGGAGCGCCCGCGGGCGCTGTACTCAAGAAGGAGGGACACATGGCTAAGTTTGACATCATCGCCGCGACCGGTTGCCCGACCGGCATTGCGCACACCTTCATGGCGAAGGAGGCGCTGGAGAAGGCAGCTGCCGAGCGCGGTCTGACCATTAAGGTCGAGACTCATGGCCAGGTCGGTGTCGAGAACGAGCTCACCAAGAGTGAGATCGCTGGTGCCAAGGCCGTCGTCGTCGCAGCCGACAAGGATGTCCAGGCTGAGCGTTTCGCCGGCAAGCCCATGGTTTCCGTTGGTGTTTCCAAGGCCCTGTCCGTTGAGGCCGCCGGTAAGCTGATTGACCGCGCGCTCGCCGCCAAGGGCGACAGCACGGTTGCAGCCGCTGCCGATGTCGAGGACGAGGTCGAGGAGAAGGAGTCCATCGGCCACATCATCTACAAGCACCTCATGAACGGCGTCAGCCACATGCTGGTCTTCGTCGTTGCCGGTGGTGTTCTGACCGCCGTTTCGTTCCTGTGGGGCATTACGTCCTTCGATTCGACGGCGTCTGACTACAACAGCTTTGCTGCGATGCTCAAGATCATCGGCGGCATCGCCATGAACCTCATGGTTCCGGTGCTTTCCGCCTACATCGCCGAGTCCATCGGCAAGCGCCCGGCGCTCGTTCCCGGTTTCGTTGCCGGTATGATCGCCATCCAGGGCCTGCCTGTTAACGCCGAGACCGGCATGATCGACGCCGGTGGCGCCGGCGTGGGCTTCGGCTTCCTGGGCGGCATCGTCGGTGGCTTCCTCGCCGGTTATGTCATCCTGCTGCTCGAGAAGGTCTTTGCCGGTCTGCCCAAGAACCTGGACGGCCTCAAGGCTATCTTCCTGTACCCGCTGTTCTCGACCGCCATCGTCGGTCTGGTCATGCTCGGCATTTCCGGCCCCATGGCTGCCATCAACACCGCCATGATGGACTTCCTCAAGGGCCTGTCCGCCTCTGGCGCCGTTGTCCTGGGTCTTGCCATCGGCTGCATGTGCGCCTTTGACATGGGCGGCCCGGTCAACAAGGCTGCTTACGTTACCGGTACCGCTATGCTCACCGAGGCACTGGCCGCCGGTGTTGGCACCGATACCTACAACTTCGGCACCAACTTCATGGCTGCCGTCTCCGCCGCCTGCATCGTTCCGCCGCTGATCACCACCTTCGCCGTCGTTGTCGGCAAGAAGTACTTTAGCCAGGAGGACCATGACGCCGGTGTCGTCAACCTCATCCTTGGTTGCACCCACATCACCGAGGGCGCCATTCCGTTCATGACCAAGAACATCTGGCCCGTCATGCCCATCATGATGCTCGGTTCCTCTATCGCTTCGATCCTGACCATTATGTTCAACGTTCACGATCCGGCGCCTCACGGTGGCTTCCTGGTCCTGCCCGTTGTCGAGAACGGTCCGCTGTGGGTCCTCGCGATCCTCATCGGCGCCGTGGTCGGTGGCATCCTGTTCGTGGCCTTCAAGAAGTACGACTTCGAGAAGAATCAGAAGGCCGCTCCTGCAGCCAAGCCCGTTGAGGCCCCCAAGGCCGCTGCCGTCGAGGCTCCCAAGGCCGAGGCTGCCGACTTCGTGAAGGTCGAGAATGTCTTTGTCGCCGAGGACTTCGCTTCTCGTGACGAGGCTCTGAGCTTCGTTTCCAACCAGGCCGTCAAGGCCGGTATCGCCAGCGACGCCGACGCCGTGATGAACGCCTTCCTGGCCCGCGAGGCCGAGGGCACCACGGGCATGATGGAGGGCTTCGCCATCCCGCATGCCAAGTCCGACGCCATTACCGAGGCTGCCGTCATCGTCGTCAAGGATGAGTCCGGCGTGACCGGTTGGGACACCATGGACGGCGCTCCCGTCAACGTGGCCATCGCTCTGCTCATCCCCGGTGCCCAGGCTGGCACCACGCACCTCAAGATCCTGTCCAAGGTCGCCGAGGCGCTCATGGACGAGGACTTCCGTGCCACCGTCAAGGGTTCCACCGACGCCGCCGAGATCGCCAAGACGATCAACGCCCGCCTGGTCTAATCCCCCAGCCCGCGAATAACATCGCCCCCTGTAATAAAGGCGAGGACTCCACCCGGAGCCCCCGCCTTTATTCATTCCTTTCTGTAAGGTGCGTTGAAATAGGGACCGTTTAAACGTTTCAACTGCAAAATCAGTCCCTATTTCACCGCAACTTGCAGAAGGGCATAGAGGGAACTGCCCATTGAGTCTTTGTCGCGAACAGATCCTCAGCCAGAATTCCGTTCCGCCGATATTGTTCTGGACCGACCGAGTTTCCGCAGCTCGCCCGCCGGGCGGGGCGGTTAAGTTTGTCGCGAGTTCCGCACGCAAAGGAAAGCACTTAATGTGCTTTCCGTCTTGCGCAGGACTGTAGAGCAGCAAACTTAACCG